>NZ_VFVB01000012.1:0-202057 GCF_006658535.1 Mesorhizobium sp. B2-4-13
AGAGAAGCTGCGCTTCGCCATCCGTGAAGGCGGCCGCACCGTCGGTGCCGGCATCGTCGTCACCATCAAAGAGTAATTTGGACTTAAACCGATCTGTCGCGGGCGCCGGAGTTGCCCGCGCCGCGCCAGAACAAGGAAGTGACGCATGAACGGACAGAATATCCGCATCCGCCTGAAGGCGTTTGATCACCGCGTGCTTGACGCCTCGACGAAGGAAATCGTGTCGACGGCCAAGCGCACCGGGGCAAACGTCCGCGGCCCCATTCCGCTGCCGACGCGGATCGAAAAGTTCACGGTCAACCGGTCGCCCCACGTCGACAAGAAGAGCCGCGAGCAGTTCGAGATGCGCACGCACAAGCGTCTGCTCGACATCGTCGATCCGACCCCGCAGACGGTCGATGCTTTGATGAAGCTCGATCTGGCCGCCGGCGTCGACGTCGAGATCAAGCTCTAAGGGAATGAGAGCGCGGTAAGGGGCGGTGCCCCTGGCCCGGAACTCTAAAGGAATTGAACCGATGCGTTCAGGTGTGATTGCAAAGAAGGTGGGAATGACCCGCATCTATAATGATGCCGGGGAACATGTTCCCGTCACCGTTCTCCAGATGGAGAACTGCCAGGTCGTGGCACAGCGCACGCAGGAGAAGAATGGCTACACCGCCGTTCAGCTCGGCGTTGGCCTCGCCAAGGTGAAGAACACGTCGAAGGCGATGCGCGGCCATTTCGCGACCGCCTCCGTCGAGCCGAAGGCGAAGGTCGCCGAGTTCCGCGTCTCCGCCGACAATATGATCGACGTCGGCGCCGAGATCACCGTCGACCATTTTGTCGCCGGCCAGAAGGTCGATGTGACGGGCACGACGATCGGCAAGGGTTTCCAGGGCGTCATCAAGCGCCACCACATGGGTGGTGGCCGCGCGACCCACGGTAACTCGGTCTCGCACCGTACACACGGCTCGACCGGTCAGCGCCAGGACCCGGGCAAGGTGTTCAAGGGCAAGCATATGGCTGGTCACATGGGCGACACCCGCGTGACGACACAGAATGTCGAGGTCGTTTCGACCGATGCCGACCGCGGCCTGATCCTGATCCGCGGTGCGGTTCCCGGATCGAAGGGCGCCTGGATCTTGGTCCGCGACGCGGCCAAGGTGGCACTGCCGGCCAATGCGCCGAAGCCCGCCGCGATCCGCGCCGTTGCGGCAGCTGCTAAGAACGAGGCTCCGGCCACAGAGGGAGCGGAATAATGGATCTCAAGATCACAACGCTCGGCGGCAAAGACGCCGGCAAGGTGGAACTTTCCGACGGAATTTTCGGCCTTGATCCGCGCGAGGACATCCTGCAGCGCGTCGTGCGCTGGCAGCTTGCCAAGAAGCAGCAGGGCACGCACAAGGCCAAGGGCCGCGCCGAAATCGCGCGCACCGGTGCCAAGATGTACAAGCAGAAGGGTACGGGCCGCGCCCGTCACCACTCCGCACGCGCTCCGCAGTTCCGCGGCGGCGGCAAGGCCCACGGCCCGGTCGTTCGCAGCCATGAGCATGAACTGCCCAAGAAGGTTCGTGCGCTCGGCCTCAAGCATGCCCTTTCGGCCAAGGCCAAGAGCGCGTCGATCATCATCATCGACGAGCTGAAGCTGACCGAGGCCAAGACCAAGGCGCTGATCGCGAATTTCGCGACGCTGGGCCTGACCAACGCCCTGGTGATTGGCGGCGCCGAGCTTGACAAGAACTTCAAGCTGGCAGCCACCAACATCCCCAACATCGACGTGCTGCCCATCCAGGGCATCAACGTCTACGACATTCTGCGCCGCGGCACGCTGGTCCTTTCGAAGGCCGCCGTCGAGGCTCTCGAGGAGCGCTTTAAATGACCGACCTTCGTCACTACGACGTGATCGTCTCGCCGGCGATCACTGAAAAGTCGACCATGGCCTCCGAGCAGAACCAGGTCGTCTTCAACGTCGCCAAGAAGGCGTCGAAGCCCGAAATCAAGGCCGCCGTCGAAGCGCTGTTCGGCGTCAAGGTGATGGCCGTGAACACGCTTGTCCGCAAGGGCAAGATCAAGCGCTTCCGCGGCACGATCGGCCGCCAGAGCGACGTCAAGAAGGCGATCGTGACGCTGGCCGACGGCCAGTCGATCGACGTCGCGACGGGTCTCTGAGCAAGGCCGCGAGGACAACAACAATGGCACTGAAAAAATTCAACCCGGTAACGCCGAGCACCCGCCAGCTGGTCATCGTCGACCGCTCGGGCCTCTACAAGGGCAAGCCCGTGAAGGGCCTGACCGAGGGTCTGACCAAGTCGGGCGGCCGCAACAACCACGGCCGTATCACCGCCCGCTTCATCGGTGGTGGCCACAAGCGTTCGTACCGCATCATCGACTTCAAGCGTCGCAAGTTCGACGTTGTCGGCACGGTCGAGCGCATTGAATACGATCCGAACCGCACGGCCTTCATCGCACTGATCAAGTATGATGATGGTGAGCTGTCCTACATCATCGCTCCGCAGCGTCTGGCTCCCGGCGACAAGATCGTGGCTGGCGAAGCGGTCGACGTTAAGCCGGGCAATGCGATGCCGCTGGCCTCGATGCCGGTCGGCACCATCGTCCACAACATCGAGCTGAAGCCGGGCAAGGGCGCCCAGGTCGCCCGGTCGGCAGGTGGTTACGGCCAGTTGGTCGGCCGTGACCAGGGCATGGCGATCCTGCGCCTCAACTCGGGCGAGCAGCGTGTCGTTCACGGCTCCTGCATGGCCACCGTCGGTGCCGTGTCCAATCCGGACCACGGCAACATCAACGACGGCAAGGCCGGCCGCACGGTTTGGCGTGGCAAGCGTCCGCACAATCGCGGCGTGACCATGAACCCGGTCGACCACCCGCATGGCGGTGGTGAAGGCCGCACCTCCGGTGGCCGTCATCCGGTCAGCCCGTGGGGCAAGCCGACCAAGGGCAAGAAGACGCGGTCCAACAAGGCGACCGACAAGTTCATCCTGCGCTCGCGCCATCAGCGCAAGAGCTAAGAAGAGGTAACGCCAAGTGACTCGTTCTATTTGGAAAGGCCCCTTCATCGACGGCTACCTTCTCAAGAAGGTGGACAAGGTTCGTGAAGGCGGTCGCAATGAGGTGATCAAGATGTGGAGCCGTCGCTCCACCATCCTGCCGCAGTTCGTCGGCCTCACCTTCGGTGTCTACAACGGCCAGAAGCATGTTCCCGTTTCGGTGAACGAGGACATGGTCGGTCACAAGTTCGGTGAATTCGCTCCGACCCGGACCTATTACGGTCACGGCGCGGATAAGAAGGCGAAGAGGAAATAATCATGGGCAAGGCCAAAGCTCCGCGCAGGCTTGCTGACAACGAAGCGCGCGCCGTGTTGCGCACGATCCGTATCAGCCCGCAGAAGCTGAACCTGGTTGCCGCGCTGATCCGCGGCAAGAAGGTCGCGACAGCGCTTTCCGATCTCGAATTCTCGGCCAAGCGGATTTCCGGCACGGTCAAGAAGACGCTGGAATCGGCAATCGCCAACGCGGAAAACAACCACGACCTCGATGTCGATGCGCTGGTGGTGGCGGAAGCCTATGTCGGCAAGTCGATCGTCATGAAGCGGTTCCACGCTCGTGGCCGTGGTCGCGCCAGCCGTATCGAGAAGCCGTTCTCGCACCTCACGATCGTCGTTCGTGAAGTCGAAGAAAAAGGGGAGGCCGCATAATGGGCCAGAAAGTCAATCCGATCGGTCTTCGCCTCGGCATCAACCGCACCTGGGATTCGCGCTGGTTCGCGAACACCGGCGAGTACGGCAAGCTGCTGCATGAGGACATCAAGATCCGCAAGTATCTTGAGAAGGAACTCAAGCAGGCCGCGATCTCGAAGGTCGTGATCGAGCGGCCGCACAAGAAGTGCCGCGTCACTATCCATGCCGCGCGCCCGGGTCTGATCATCGGCAAGAAGGGCGCCGACATCGAGAAGCTTCGCAAGAAGCTGATGGAGATGACGAAGTCCGAGACGCACCTCAACATCGTTGAAGTGCGCAAGCCGGAAATCGACGCGACCCTGGTCGCCCAGTCGATCGCCCAGCAGCTCGAGCGCCGTATCGCGTTCCGCCGCGCCATGAAGCGTGCCGTGCAGTCGGCCATGCGCCTCGGTGCCGAAGGCATCCGCATCAACTGCGCCGGCCGTCTTGGCGGCGCCGAGATCGCGCGCATGGAATGGTACCGTGAAGGTCGCGTGCCGCTGCATACGCTGCGCGCCGATGTCGACTACGGCACGGCCGAGGCGAATACGGCGTATGGCATCTGCGGCGTCAAGGTCTGGGTATTCAAGGGCGAGATCCTCGAGCACGATCCGATGGCTTCGGAACGCCGCGCGACCGAGGGTGATGCCGCGCATGGCGGTGGTGGTGATCGCGAACGCGGTCGTCGTCGCGAAAACGCCTGAGACATTTAGGAATTTGGAGTTAGAACGATGCTGCAGCCAAAGCGCACAAAGTTCCGCAAGCAGTTCAAGGGCCGTATCCATGGTACCGCAAAGGGCGGCACCAACCTGGATTTCGGTGGTTTCGGGCTGAAGGCGCTTGAGCCGAACCGCGTCACCGCGCGTGAGATCGAGGCGGCCCGCCGCGCGATCACTCGCGAAATGAAGCGTGCCGGCCGCGTCTGGATCCGCATTTTCCCGGACGTGCCGGTCACGTCGAAGCCGACCGAAGTCCGCATGGGCAAGGGCAAGGGCGCGGTCGATTACTGGGCGGCGCGCGTCAAGCCGGGCCGCATCATGTTCGAGATCGACGGCGTCAATGAAGAAACCGCCCGTGAGGCGCTGCGTCTCGGCGCGGCCAAGCTCTCGGTCAGGACGCGCTTCGTACAGCGCATCGCAGAATAAGGACGGGCTGATCATGAAAGCCGAAGACATCCGGACCAAGACCCAGGACCAGCTGACCGACGACCTGGCCAGCCTGAAGAAGGAGCAGTTCAACCTGCGCTTCCAGAAGGCCACCGGCCAGCTCGAGAAGACCGCGCGCGTGAGGCAGGTCCGCAAGGACATTGCGCGTATCAAGACCATCGCTGCGGAAAAGTCCGCGGCCAAGAAGGCTTAAGGACGAAAACCATGCCAAAGCGCATTCTGCAGGGCACCGTCGTCAGCGACAAGAACGAGAAGACGGTTGTCGTCAAGGTCGAACGGCGCTTCACGCATCCCGTGATGAAGAAGACCGTGCGCATGACCAAGAAGTACAAGGCGCACGACGAGAACAACGCCCACAAGGTCGGCGATCAGGTGTTCATCCAGGAATCGAAGCCGATTTCCAAGGATAAGCGCTGGATCGTCGTATCCTCGGATCAGGCGTAAACAAACGAATTTTGGACAGACCGGGGAGGGGCTTCGAGCCCATCCCGTTAGAAAAGAAGAAGGCGGCCAGTCATGATTCAGATGCAAACAAACCTCGACGTGGCGGATAATTCCGGCGCGCGTCGTGTCATGTGCATCAAGGTGCTGGGCGGCTCGAAGCGGAAATACGCTTCCGTGGGCGACATCATCGTGGTGTCGATCAAGGAAGCCATTCCGCGCGGCCGCGTTAAGAAGGGCGATGTGATGAAGGCGGTCGTGGTTCGCACGGCCAAGGACATCCGCCGCCCGGACGGCAGCGTGATCCGTTTCGACAAGAACGCGGCCGTTCTTGTCGACAACAAGAAAGAGCCGATCGGCACGCGTATCTTCGGACCGGTTCCGCGCGAACTTCGCGCCAAGAACCACATGAAGATCATCTCGCTCGCGCCTGAAGTGCTGTAAGGAGCCGGACCAATGCAAAAGATTAGAAAAGGCGACAAGGTCGTCGTGCTGGCCGGCAAGGACAAGGGCCGTTCGGGCGAAGTCCTCTCGGTTCAGCCGAAGGATGACACCGCGCTGGTGCGCGGCGTCAACATGATCCGTCGTCACCAGAAGCAGTCCCAGTCCCAAGAGGGCGGGATCATCACCAAGGAAGCGCCGATCCAGCTGTCGAACATCGCGCTGGCCGACCCGAAGGATGGCAAGCCGACCCGCGTCGGTTTCGTCTTCCAGAAGGACGGCAAGAAGGTGCGCGTCGCCAAGCGCTCGGGAGAAGTCATCAATGGCTAAGGCTCAAACCAAGCAGGCGACTGCCAACAACACGCCGCGTCTCAAGCAGGTCTACAACGAGACCATCCGCAAGGCGCTGCAGGAGCAGTTCGGCTACGACAACGAGATGCAGGTTCCGCGCCTCGACAAGATCGTGCTGAACATGGGTGTGGGCGAAGCGACCGCCGATTCGAAGAAGCCTTCGGTCGCGGCCGAGGACCTGGCGATGATCGCCGGCCAGAAGGCCGTCGTCACCCGCGCCCGCAATTCGATCGCGGGCTTCAAGGTTCGCGAGAAGATGCCGATCGGCGCCAAGGTCACGCTGCGCAAGGAACGCATGTACGAGTTCCTCGACCGCCTCGTGAACATCGCGCTGCCGCGCGTCCGCGACTTCCGCGGACTGAACCCCAAGAGCTTCGATGGCCGTGGCAACTATGCCATGGGCATCAAGGAGCACATCGTGTTCCCGGAGATCAACTACGACAAGGTTGATCAGATCTGGGGCATGGACGTCATCGTTTGTACGACTGCGAAGACGGACGACGAAGCCAGGGCTTTGCTCAAGGCTTTCAACTTCCCCTTCCGCCAGTAACGGCAGCGAGAAAAGGAAAAATCTGAAATGGCAAAGACCAGCTCAGTCGAGAAGAACAACAGGCGCCGCAAGCTTGCCGACCAGTACGGTCCCAAGCGCGCTGCGCTCAAGGCGATCATCATGGATCAATCCAAGCCGATGGAAGAGCGCTTCCGCGCTCAGCTCAAGCTTGCCGCCATGCCGCGCAACTCGGCCAAAATCCGCATCCGCAACCGCTGCGAAGTCACCGGCCGCCCGCGCGCCTACTATCGCAAGCTCAAAGTATCGCGCATCGCGCTTCGGGACCTCGGCAATAACGGCCAGATCCCGGGCCTGGTCAAGTCGAGCTGGTAAGGAGGACATAACATGTCATTGAGCGATCCTCTCGGCGATATGCTGACCCGCATCCGCAACGCCTATGGCCGCAAGAAGTCGAGCGTCTCGACGCCGGCCTCGCGTCTGCGCACCCGCGTCCTCGACGTGCTGAAGGCTGAAGGCTATATCCGCGATTACAGCCAGACCGATTTCGACAACGGCAAGTCCGAGATCGAAATCGAGCTGAAGTATTTCGACGGTGCCCCGGTCGTGCGCGAAATCGCCCGCGTTTCGAAGCCCGGCCGCCGCGTTTACGTCTCGGCCAAGTCGATCCCGCACGTTGCCAATGGCCTCGGCATTGCCATCCTTTCGACACCGAAGGGCGTGATGGCCGACCATGAAGCACGCGAACAGAACGTCGGCGGCGAGATCCTCTGCCAGATCTTCTGATCCGGCAGCTTACCGCACGTGGAATTCGGTCTTCGGATCGTTCCCGAAGACAGAGACCTGAAACAAGAGAAGTGACGAGGACAACCTGATGTCTCGTATTGGAAAGAAACCCGTTTCGCTGCCGCAGGGCGTGACCGCGACCGTCAATGGCCAGACCGTGACGGCGAAGGGCCCCAAGGGCGAGCTGAAGTTCGTGGTGAACGACGAAGTCCTGGTCAAGATGGAGGGCAGCGAAATCGCTGTCCAGCCGCGCGACCAGACCAAGACCGCCCGCTCCAAGTGGGGCATGTCGCGCACGCAGATCGTCAACATCCTGCAGGGCGTGAAGGACGGTTTCGAGAAGAAGCTCGAGATCACCGGCGTCGGCTATCGCGCCGCCTTGCAGGGCAAGAACCTGCAACTGGCCCTTGGCTTCAGCCATGATGTCGTCTACGAGACGCCGGCCGGCATCACGATCACCGTGCCGAAGCCGACCGAAATCACCGTGGCCGGCATCGACAAGCAGCAGGTCGGCCAGGTCGCAGCGGAGATCCGCGAATACCGCGGTCCCGAGCCCTACAAGGGCAAGGGCGTCCGCTACGCTGGCGAGAAGATCGTCCGCAAGGAAGGCAAGAAGAAGTAATCGGCTTGGTCCTGAAAAGTTGCAGACTTTTCGGACAGGGACCAAGCCACGGAAGTTAACGCCGCGGGGAGCGGTCGCGGGAGGCGCTTCGCCTACCGCATATGGCGGCCCCCGTTTTTTGAAGGCAAGGAACTATCATGGCTATCAAGGAATCCATCCAGCGCCGCGCGCAGCGCGTGCGCCGTCAGATCAAGAAAGTCGCCGGCGAGCGTCCGCGTCTGTCGGTTCATCGCACGTCTAAGAACATCTACGTTCAGGTCATCGACGACGCCAAGGGCCACACCATTGCCGCCGCCTCGACGCTCGAGAAGGATCTCAAGGGTTCGCTCAAGACCGGCGCCGACACCGCTGCCGCCGCTGCGATCGGCAAGCTGATCGCCGAGCGCGCCACCAAGGCTGGCGTCAAGGAAGTCGTCTTCGATCGCGGCGCCTATATCTATCACGGCCGCGTCAAGGCGCTGGCTGAAGCGGCCCGCGAAGGCGGTCTCAGCTTCTAAGCATGACCCCGAAAAGTTGCAGACTTTTCGGATAAGATCATGCAAAGGAAGAAATGATTTTCACCGTCGGCGACCCAAAGCGGCGCCGGCAATCAGCAACCCGTGCTTCCGGAAAAGAACAAGGAACAGGATATGGCACAGGAACGTAGGGATGGCGGCCGCGGCCGCGATCGTGAAGAACGCGATGACGGCATGGTGGACAAGCTTGTCCACATCAACCGCGTCGCCAAGGTCGTCAAGGGCGGCCGTCGCTTTGGTTTTGCCGCGCTCGTCGTCGTCGGGGACCAGAAGGGCCGCGTTGGCTTTGGTCACGGCAAGGCGCGCGAAGTGCCGGAAGCTATCCGCAAGGCAACTGAATCCGCAAAGCGCGACATGATCTTCGTGCCGTTGCGCTCGGGCCGCACGCTGCACCATGACGTCGAGGGACGTTGGGGCGCTGGCCGTGTTCTGCTGCGCGCTGCCAAGCAGGGTACCGGCATCATCGCCGGCGGCCCGATGCGCGCCGTCTTCGAGACGCTCGGCATGCACGACGTGGTTGCCAAGTCGATGGGTTCGTCGAACCCGTACAACATGGTTCGCGCCACCTTCGACGCGCTGAAGAGCCAGATGCATCCCAAGGATGTGGCTGCCGCGCGTGGCATCAAGTATTCGACCCTTCAGGCCCGCCGCGGCACCGCCGTGGCGGCTGAAGAATAGTCGATCTGACCAGGGATTTTGACCATGGCCAAGAAAGCAACCAAGACCATCATCGTTGAGCAGATCGGTTCGCCGATCCGCCGCCCGAAGGAACAGCGCGCAACGCTGGTCGGCCTCGGCCTCAACAAGATGCACAAGCAGCGCACGCTGGAAGATACGCCTTCCGTGCGCGGCATGATCGCTGCCGTCCAGCATCTCGTCCGCGTCGTGGACGAGGGCTGAGCAAGAGCGCAGGAGAACCCAGATGAAACTCAATGATCTGCGTGACAAGGACGGCGCGACGCACTCCAAGAAGCGCCTCGGCCGCGGCATCGGCTCCGGCTCGGGCAAAACCGCCGGTCGCGGCGTCAAGGGCCAGAAGGCGCGCTCCGGCGTCGCCGTCAACGGCTTCGAGGGTGGCCAGATGCCGCTCTACAGGCGTCTGCCGAAGCGTGGCTTCAACAACATCTTCGCCAAGAGCTTCACCGTCGTCTCGCTGGCCCGTATCCAGGAAGCCGTCGATGCCAAGAAGCTTGACGTCAAGGCGACCGTGACGGCCGAGGCGCTTGTCGCCGCCGGCGTCATCCGTCGCGTCAAGGATGGCGTGCGCGTGCTGTCCGATGGCGAACTCAAGGCCAAGCTCGCCTTCGACGTCGCCGGCGCCTCCAAGGCCGCGATCGAGAAGATCGAAAAGGCCGGCGGTTCGGTCAAGCTGCCGGAAAAGGCAGCCGCCGAGTAACGGCAATTTGAAGAGCGGTCGGCAAGAGTGGTATCCGTTTTTGCTTCCGATCGCGCTTTGACCTACTCAATTTAGCGGCCGCGTCGACGCGGCCGCTTGCATGTTTACAGCCCGGAGCTTATCTCGTGAGCTTCGGTGAAACGCACCGCCTGACCTCACGGGCCATCAAGCGTTACCAAGCGGAGAATCAGGCATGGCTTCGGCTGCTGAACAACTAGCCTCGAATCTGAATTTCTCGGCCTTCGCCAAGGCGGAGGACCTTAAGAAACGCATCTGGTTCACCATCGGCGCGTTGCTCGTCTATCGCCTCGGCACCTACATCCCGCTTCCCGGCATCAATCCCGACGCTTTCGCCCAGGCCTTCTCCTCGCAGAGCAAGGGCGTGCTCGGCATGTTCAACATGTTCGCCGGCGGTGCCGTGCAGCGCATGGCGATCTTTGCACTCGGCATCATGCCCTACATCTCCGCTTCCATCATCATGCAGCTGATGACCTCGGTCATTCCCTCGCTGGAAGCGCTGAAGAAGGAAGGCGAGCAGGGCCGCAAGGTCATCAACCAGTACACGCGCTACGGCACCGTGCTCCTGGCGCTGGTGCAGGCCTATGGCATTTCGGTGGGACTGGAGAACGGCAACGGCATCGTCAGCGATCCCGGCATGTTCTTCCGCATCTCCACCGTCGTCACGCTGGTCGGCGGCACCATGTTCCTGATGTGGCTGGGCGAGCAGATCACCGCGCGCGGCATCGGCAACGGCATTTCGCTGATCATCTTCTCCGGCATCGTCGCCGGCTTGCCGCATGCCATTTCCGGCACACTGGAACTCGGCCGTACCGGCGCCCTGTCGACCGGCCTGATCCTGGCGATCATCGTGCTGGCCATCGTCGTCATAGCGCTTATCGTGTTCTTCGAGCGCGCCCAGCGCCGCCTGCTGATCCAGTATCCGAAGCGCCAGGTCGGCAACCGCATGTTCCAGGGCGATACCTCGCATCTGCCGCTTAAGCTCAACACCTCGGGGGTCATCCCGCCGATCTTCGCGTCGTCGCTGCTTCTACTGCCGGCCACCGTCGCCGGCTTCTCGCAGACCACCAACATGCCGGCCTGGGCCAGCACCATCCTGGCCTCGCTTGGCCACGGCCAGCCGCTCTACATGGCATTCTATGCGGCGATGATCGTGTTCTTCGCCTTCTTCTACACAGCGATCGTGTTCAACCCGAAGGATACCGCCGACCAGCTCAAGAAGCATTCGGGGTTCATCCCTGGCTATCGTCCGGGCGAGCGCACCGCCGATTACATCGACTACGTTCTCACCCGCATCACCGTCGTCGGCGCCATCTACCTGGTGCTGGTGTGCCTGCTGCCGGAGTTCCTGATCTCGGCGACTGGCGTACCATTCTACCTCGGTGGCACATCGCTTCTGATCGTGGTCAGTGTCACGCTCGATACGGTTGCGCAGATTCAGGGTCACCTGATCGCGCACCAGTATGAAGGCCTGATCAAGAAGTCGAAGCTGCGCGGGGGGAAGAAAGCCAGATGAGGTTGATTTTGCTTGGGCCGCCAGGAGCGGGCAAGGGGACACAAGCACAAAGACTGGTAGAAAAACACGGCATACCCCAGCTCTCGACGGGTGATATGCTGCGTGCCGCCGTTCAGGCCGGTACCGAGGTCGGCAAGCGTGCCAAGGCGGTGATGGATGCCGGCGAGCTGGTGTCCGACGCCATCGTCAACGCCATCGTCGCCGAGCGTATCGATCAGGCTGACTGCGCCAAGGGTTTTATCCTCGACGGCTATCCGCGCACGCTGGTGCAGGCGGATGCGGTTGAATCGATGCTTTCAGAGCGTGGCATTGGTCTCGACACCGTCATCGAACTGGTTGTCGACGACAGGGCCCTGGTTGGTCGAATCGTCAAGCGCGCCGATGATGCAAAGGCCGCCGGCCAGCCGGTGCGCAAGGACGACAATCCCGCCGTGTTCGAAGAGCGGCTGCGGGAGTACTACAAGAAGACCGCTCCGCTGACCGGCTACTATTACGCCAAGGGCAAGCTCAAGACTGTGGACGGCATGGCCAGTATCGACGCGGTAACGGCCGAGATTGAAGCCGTGCTCGCCGCGGCCGAGAAGGCGCGGTAAGGGAATTTAAAGATTAAGCTTGACGGAGACGACTTGCTGCGGTATGGCGGCCCGTCTTCCTATCAGATGCGCGCTTTGCCTGTCCGCAAGGGCAGGGCAGTCGCTTTGAACTGGAAACTCCCGCAAGGGCCGGCCTCCACCGGACGCGGGGCAATCTGAATAATGCCGGCTTGTCCGGCCCACATGGAGAAGAGAAGATATGGCTCGTATAGCCGGCGTCAACATTCCGACCAACAAGCGCGTCGTCATCGCGCTTCAGTACATTCACGGCATTGGCAAGAAGTTCGCCCAGGAGATCGTCGACAAGGTCGGCATCCCGGCCGAGCGCCGCGTCAACCAGCTGACCGATGCGGAGGTGCTGCAGATCCGCGAGACCATCGACCGCGACTATCAGGTCGAAGGCGACCTGCGCCGCGAAGTGTCGATGAACATCAAGCGGCTCATGGACCTTGGCTGCTACCGCGGCCTGCGTCACCGCCGCTCGCTGCCGGTTCGCGGCCAGCGCACGCACACCAATGCACGTACCCGCAAGGGCCCGGCCAAGTCGATCGCCGGCAAGAAGAAGTAATAAGAGTGAGTGTTGGTAGTGGGTGGTAAGGACGTCATCGCTACTCACTAATTCACTATTCACTTTTCCAGGTGGAGCCGCTGGCGTTACGGCGGTGTAGAGATCAACTGAAAGGACTGTCATGGCCAAGGAAGCCGCTCGTGTTCGCCGTCGCGAACGCAAGAACATTTCGTCGGGCGTTGCCCACGTCAATTCGACCTTCAACAACACGATGATCACCATCACCGACGCGCAGGGCAATTCGATTGCCTGGTCGTCGGCCGGTGCCCAGGGCTTCAAGGGTTCGCGCAAGTCGACCCCGTTCGCCGCCCAGATGGCTGCCGAGGACGTTGCCAAGAAGGCCCAGGAACACGGCATGCGCATGCTCGAAGTCGAGGTCTGCGGACCGGGCTCCGGTCGTGAATCGGCGCTGCGCGCCCTGCAGGCGGCCGGCTTCACCATCACCTCGATCCGTGATGTGACGCCAATCCCGCACAATGGCTGCCGCCCGCGCAAGAAGCGCCGCGTCTAAGCAATTTATCGAACGCCGCGTGAGCGCCCAAGGGCGTTCCTCCACGGTATTCCAGGTCGCCCGCCACGATTGGATGGTGGCGGGTCAACGGAAGGAAAGCATCATGATCCAGAAAAATTGGCAGGAACTGATCAAGCCGAACAAGATCGAGTTCTCGTCGAAGAAGAAGACGCTGACCACGCTGGTCGCCGAGCCGCTCGAGCGTGGCTTTGGCCTGACGCTTGGCAACGCGCTCCGCCGCGTGCTTCTGTCTTCGCTGCGCGGGGCGGCCGTCACCGCCGTGCAGATCGACGGTGTTCTGCATGAATTCTCGTCCATCGCCGGCGTGCGCGAGGACGTGACCGACATCGTCCTGAACATCAAGGAAATCGCCATCCGTATGGAAGGCGACGGCCCCAAGCGTATGGTCGTTCGCAAGCAGGGTCCGGGTGCGGTTCTCGCCGGCGACATCCAGACGGTTGGCGACGTCGAGATCCTCAACCCCGACCACGTCATCTGCACGCTGGACGAAGGCGCTGAAATCCGCATGGAATTCACCGTCGACACCGGCAAGGGCTACGTGCCTGCCGAGCGCAACCGCGCCGAGGACGCGCCGATCGGCCTGATCCCGGTCGACAGCCTCTATTCGCCGGTGAAGAAGGTCTCCTACAAGGTCGAGAACACCCGCGAGGGCCAGGTTCTCGACTATGACAAGCTGACCATGACCATCGAGACCGACGGTTCGATCTCGGGCGAGGACGCGGTGGCTTTCGCCGCCCGCATCCTGCAGGACCAGCTTGGCCTGTTCGTCAACTTCGACGAGCCGCAGAAGGAAGTCGCCGCCGAAGCCGTTACCGAGCTCGCCTTCAACCCGGCGCTGCTCAAGAAGGTCGACGAACTCGAGCTTTCGGTGCGATCGGCCAACTGCCTGAAGAACGACAACATCGTCTATATCGGCGATCTCATCCAGAAGACCGAAGCCGAGATGCTGCGCACCCCGAACTTCGGCCGCAAGTCGCTCAACGAGATCAAGGAAGTGTTGGCGGCGATGGGCCTGCACCTCGGCATGGAAGTGCCGGACTGGCCGCCGGAAAACATCGAAGACCTCGCCAAGCGTTACGAAGACCAATATTGAGCATGAATTCCAAGGATCGGCGGCGTGAGCCGCTCGATCCGACGGTCATGCGGAAAACCCTCGGAGGCCGTGGCCTCTTGAACAACTGAAGAAGGAAAAGAGCCATGCGCCACGGTTTCAAAGGCCGCCGCTTCGCCCGCAGCATAAGCCACCGCAAGTCGATGTTCGCCAATCTGGCGGTGTCGCTGCTCGAGCACGAGCAGATCGTCACCACCTTGCCGAAGGCGAAGGACCTGCGTCCGATCGTCGAGAAGCTGGTGACGCTCGGCAAGCGCGGCGACCTGCACGCGCGCCGCCAGGTGATCGCGCAGATCGGCAATGAGGGCGTCGTCAAGCGCCTGTTCGACACCATCGCCCCGCGCTATGCCACCCGCAACGGCGGCTATCTGCGCATCATGAAGGCCGGCTTCCGTCACGGCGACAATGCCGCGATGGCGGTCATCGAGTTCGTCGATCGCGACACCTCGGCCAAGGGCGCCGGCGATCGCGCCCGCATCGAAGCCGAAGGCGCGGACGAAGCCGCGGCCGCATAAGGCTTCGCCTTTTCGGAGTGAATTAGAGGGGCCTGCGGGCCCCTTTTTCATAACTGCGTGCGCCAAGGCGTGCCAAAAACGATTGACTGCCGCGAAAATAATCGGATTTCAGCGGCTTAGCCTTTCATTTTGCACATTCGTGGGGACAATGCGCCCGAACTTGCTTGGAGGATTCGTAATGCGCGCCAAAAGACTGTCCCTTGTTCTGCTCTGCGCCTTCATGGTGTTCGCAGCTGCACCGGCAGTTCGGCAGGCGCTGGCCGAAGACGCCGCCAAGCCCGCCGATCCAGGCCTCTCCGATGTGTTGACGGACTTGCTGCATGGCGTCGAAGGCGAGAATGCCACTTCAGGTCCGGACAAGCGCGTGCCTTTCGGCCGCGAGGAGGTCCAGCTTTCATTCGCGCCGCTGGTCAAGCAAACGGCACCCGCGGTGGTCAACGTCTATGCCTCGCAGACCGCCAAGGTGACATCGCCTTTCGAAGGCGATCCGTTCTTCGAGGAATTCTTCGGCCGTGCCCAGCCGCGTGCGCAGTCTTCGCTCGGCTCGGGCGTGCTCGTCGATCCGAGCGGTGTCATCGTCACCAATTTCCACGTCATCAAGGATGCCGACGAGGTCAAGGTAGCGACCGCCGACGGCCGCGAATTCACCAGCAAGGTGATGCTGAAGGACGAAACGCTCGATCTTGCCGTGCTCAAGATCGAGTCCGACAAGCCGTTCCCGGTCATCGCCATCGGGGATTCCGACGCGCTCGAGGTCGGCGACCTGGTGCTGGCCATCGGCAACCCGTTCGGTGTTGGCCAGACCACCACCAGCGGCATCGTTTCCGCGCTTGCCCGCAGCCATATCGGCGTTTCGGATTCGGGTTATTTCATCCAGACAGACGCCGCCATCAACCCCGGCAATTCCGGCGGCGCGCTGATCAACATGGGCGGCCAGCTGGTCGGCATCAACACCGCCATCTACAGCCGCAGCGGCGGCTCGATCGGCATCGGGTTCGCCATCCCCGCCAATATGGTGCGGGCTTTCGCCGATGCCGCCAAGGCCGGTCTCGATTTCTTCGAGCGGCCCTATATCGGCGCCGAATTCGAAGCGGTGACGCCGCAGATCGCCGAATCGCTGGGCATGGAAAAGCCGACCGGGGCGCTGGTCTCCTCGGTCGACGCGACGGGTCCCGCCGGCAAGGCAGGGCTGAAGCCGGGCGATGTCGTGCTGCAGATCAATGGCAAGCCGGTCGAGAGCATTGAGGCGCTCGACTACCGCATGGCGACGCTGTCGATCGGCACCAAGGCGAATTTCGCGATCCTGACCAAGGGCCAGCAAGCGGCGATGGACATTGCGCTGGAGCGCGCGCCGGAGGGGGCAAAAGCCTCGGAAGTGACGCTGCATGGCCGCAGCCCGTTCTCGGGCGCGAAGGTCTCGGAACTGTCGCCGCGGCTTGCCCAGAAGCTTGGCTTGCGTACCGACCTCAAGGGTGTGACGGTGATCGATATCAATCGCGATTCGCCGGCCGCCGATTTCGGCTTTCAGCCAGGCGACATCGTGCGCGAGGTCAACGGCACCACCATCGACACCGCCGCAGTGCTGGCGCAGGTAGCCCAGCAGGATACGCGCTGGTGGCGCTTTACCGTCGAGCGCGGCGGGCAGATACTGCGCCAGGTTTTGCGTTACTGAGTTCGACCCTGAAGGGATCGCGCTCCAAACTTGGAGCAGGTCGGCGTTTCACCAAAACGCCGACCTGCCCTATATCCTTGTTTTGACGCAATCCCGGACGGAAAATGCTTCACATTTTTCCTGGAATTGCTCTGAGGGAGTGCATGGCCGATCTGTTCAGCGTTGACGAACCGGAAAAGGTGCCGCCCGGACGGCCGCTGGCCGACAGGCTGCGTCCGAGGAATCTTGGGGAGGTCGTTGGCCAGGAACATCTGACGGGACCCGATGGCGCGCTGACTCGGCTGATCGGCTCCGGTTCGCTGGGATCGATGATCTTCTGGGGGCCGCCAGGCACCGGCAAGACCACGGTGGCGAGGCTGCTTGCCGGCGAGACCAGCCTTGCATTCGAGCAGATATCGGCGGTCTTTTCCGGCGTCGCCGACCTGAAGAAAGTGTTCGAGGCGGCCAAGCTGCGCCGTGCCAACGGCCGCCAGACTTTGCTCTTCGTCGACGAGATTCATCGTTTCAACCGCGCCCAGCAGGATTCATTCCTCCCCGTCATGGAGGATGGGACGGTCGTGCTGGTGGGCGCCACCACCGAAAACCCGTCCTTCGAACTCAACGCGGCCTTGTTGTCGCGCGCGCGGGTCATGGTCTTTCATTCGCTGGGTGAGGACAGCATCGCCAAGCTGATGACGCGGGCGGAGGAGGCGGAGGGCAGGGCGCTGCCGCTTGATGATGAAGCACGCACGATGCTCATTCGTATGAGCGATGGCGACGGACGCGCATCGCTGACCCTGGCAGAAGAGGTCTGGCGCGCGGCCAAGCCGGGCGAGATATTCGATCCCGAAGGGCTTCAGCGCATCGTCCAGCGCCGTGCGCCGATCTACGACAAGGGCCAGGACGGCCATTACAACCTGATCTCGGCCCTGCACAAGTCGGTGCGCGGCTCGGATCCCGATGCCGCCCTCTACTATCTCGCGCGCATGTTCGATGCCGGGGAGGATCCGCTCTATCTCGGCCGCCGGCTGGTTCGCATGGCGATGGAGGACATTGGTCTGGCCGATCCGCAGGCCCTGGTCGTCGCCAACGCGGCCAAGGATGCCTATGACTATCTCGGCTCTCCGGAGGGCGAACTCGCCTTTGCCGAGGCCACCGTCTATCTCGCCACCGCGCCCAAATCCAATGCCGTTTACACTGCCTTCAAGGCTGCCACGCGGGCCGCCAAGGAACATGGCTCGCTGCTGCCGCCGAAGCACATTCTCAACGCGCCGACCAAGCTGATGAAGGAAGAGGATTACGGCGCCGGCTACCGCTACGACCATGATGAGCCAGATGCCTTTTCAGGCCAGGATTATTTTCCGGAAAAGATGGGCCGCCAGACCTTCTACGATCCGCCCGAGCGTGGTTTCGAGCGCGACATCAGGAAGCGGCTCGACTACTGGGCAAAGCTGCGCAAAGAGCGGGAATAGCCGACTTGCGGAGCGCGGTGGTCTTGTCGGCGCGAAACGAGGCCTCGCCCTGGGGGATTTCCACTTCGGTTCTCCTGCATGGGCTGCTCGCCGCCAGCGTCATGTTGATACCATCGCCGAAACGCCCGAGCCGGCCAGAGGAGGAGCGCGTGTCGGTCGCCATCCTGACGCCACAGCAATTCGAGGTTTCGACAAGGCCGCCCGCACCTCCCATCGAGGAGGCACCCCGCGCACCCATGCCCGAGGCACCGGCGCCTGCTCCAAGCGCTCCTCGATTTCCCGCCACGCCCGCCATGATCCGCCCAACGCGGATGCTGTCGGCCAAGACCCTCGCCGATCCGCGCAGCAAGCAGGCCCGCGCCGATCTCAGGACCTTCGCATCCGATGAGCGCATGGTGCAGCTTTGCAATCTGGAGGCCATGGACCAAATCCGCCAATGGCATGCGGATTTCCAGCCGGAGCGGGTGGTGCCCTACGCGACCGCGGAGGAGAAGATCACCGGCACGACGATCGCCGCTAATGGTGCGGCCTTTCGCAGTCGTAAAAACTGGTACAGTCTGAAGTTCAAATGCCAGCTCGCCAAGGACGGCGAAAGCGTCATTGGCTTTGAATTTCTGGTCGGCGATCCCGTGGCCAGGGACAAATGGGACGAGCTTGGCTTGCCGGCAGTGCATTGACGGCCCGGCAAACTCCACCAGGCAACCAGCCCGGCCAGACACCATGGCCGTTGTGCGGTGACCCAAAAAACCTTATCAAGGCGCACGGTCGGGCGGTGGCCGTTGCCATGATTGGGCACCTCATTCGCAACAGGATCGCGCTTCGCGCGTGGAAAAATGACAAAAACCCTTCGCAAATCCCTTCGCAAATTCGCCATTGCCATCCCGCTTCTCGCCCTTGGCTTCTATTTCATCCCCATCCTGACGACGATCTTCATCGTCTGTGGTCTGATCGACGTGTTGCGCAACGACAGGAAGGATTTGGCGCTGTTCAGTGGCTACTTCCTTGGCAACGGGCTCTTCACCTGGTTGCTGTCGCCCTTCAACCTGCTGGTCGATCTCCTGTGCTACAGAAATCCGGGCGTGTGGAAGCTGGAGCAGTTTCCCGCCGACTACCAGCGTGAGGTCAATGAGGTCCTTGATATCTTCAAGGCGCGCAAAGATGAGATCATCGCCGACATCGACGCCAATTTCGGCGCCGGCCGGCGCGGCATGTATGTCTACCAGTGGTACGGCAAGCACAGGATCGACAACGTCGAGGAATTCAACAAGGACTTCAAATACATCAAAACGATTGCCGTTTCCGTCTTCAGCAAGCGCGAATCGACCTCCTGGCATTTCGGACCGCTGCGGCTCAGCCTGCGTATCCTCTACAATCTGATCCCGGTGAAAGCGGAGATTTTCGTCGAATGCGGCAACGTCAAGAACTACTGGTACGACAATCCGCAGTTCATTTTCGACGACACGCTGCTGCATCGCTCGGTCAACGAGTATGATGGCCGCCGCTACTGCGTGTTCATGGATATTATCAGGCCATCCCCGGTGCCCCGCCTGATCGCTGGCATGCTTGCGGTCGTCTCGGTGAGCGTCGAGCGCATCAACTCGATGTTCTACAAGAACTGGAAGATGATCGGCTCCACAAAGCCAAAGAAGGTCGAAACCACCTAAGTTGAAGATCTGTCGATACTGCCGGCGGAGCCGGCAGTATCCTGAATGTGTCATGGAATTTGGGGCAATTCCAGGAAATGCAGACGACTTTCCGCCGGGAATTGCGTCAAAACAAGAGCCGCTGCCGGCGCTCGTGGATTGGTTCTAGGACCGCCAAGCTATGCTCCTCCAAGACAGGCAGCCTTAGCGCCACAACGGTTCAGAACTTCGGCCTCTTTGGGCTCTCACCAATTCATTATATGAACTGTGTCGCAGGATTCGCATTTGCCTGAACGCTTCTGGCTGCGTCAGATTCTGCCCTCGGCAGTTCTGTTTCTTCTTTCGTCGGCGGACCCAAGTGTCAAAAAACAAAATCCTCGGATTCTGGACGGGAACGTACCTGTGGACCGTTATGCTGGGCATTGCCATCAGCGCCGCCTACATAAGTCTTGAAGAGTCCGTCTACTATTGGGATTTCGCTGCTTATTTCAATATGTTCAACCAGCAGGGAGCGCTCCTTGTCGCGAGCCCATTTGACTGGCTGAGCCAATTGGGGAAGTCCATCGCCACGGAAGACTATGGTGTGGCGATCCTTGTGCCGTTGATGCCCTTTCACATCGTCTTTGGTGGTTCTAGGCTTTCCTTCGTCGCTGGAATAGTCTCGGTCTACCTGGTTCCAGCGGTTCTTTTCATAGCCAGGATAAGTCATGTCGAGGCGGTCTCCGAGACATCTTCGCGAAGCTGGCCAGCCGTCTGGATCGCGGCCTTTCTCTACACCCCGTTCTGGGCGCCGACACTTCGCGGATTGCCCGACGTTGCGGGTTGTCTCGCTCTCGCCGCGGCAACCTGGTTCCTGTGGAAGTCAAAATTCCTGACCCGCGAACCAGTGGCGAGCGGAATATCCGTCGGCGCGAGCTTGTGGTTGGCGTTCATGCTGCGTCGCTGGTACGCCTATGCCGGTATTGGGATTGCCAT
The DNA here is from genome assembly GCF_006658535.1 of Mesorhizobium sp. B2-4-13. Lineage (NCBI taxonomy): Bacteria > Pseudomonadati > Pseudomonadota > Alphaproteobacteria > Hyphomicrobiales > Phyllobacteriaceae > Mesorhizobium > Mesorhizobium sp. B2-4-13. Next base: position 20,534 of record NZ_VFVB01000012.1, read on the forward strand.
GTCAGCGGCATCCCTTGGTTTGCTGCGGATCGCAGGGGACCGAGACCTTCCGGCATTCCGCGCGGCGGTAGGAGGTGGCCTGTGTGCGATCTTCGTTGTCGCCGCCACCGCATTGAACTTCCAGCTGCCGCTGATCGCCAGAATTCTGGGAACGAGCTACGACGATCTTTACAGCGGATACAGGACAACCTTTGCCACCCAACTCGGTGAGATGGCGGGCCGGCTGGGCTATGTGAATTGGCTGCTGATCATTGCCGGGCTTTACATTTCCATTGTCCGCCGCAACAGGTTCTCCCTGTTCTGCGGCATCGCCTCGGTGCTCACATTCTTGATTTTCACCCGGACGCAGGATCCTGATCGCCATCATTCGCTGCCAATGTTCCTGTGGCTTTTTCCCGCATACGCTCAGGCCATCGTCGCGATCGTTTCCCTGCCGGCGCTGAAATTTCGATGGTCGACCGCCGGCATCGCGGTTGCCGCTGGACTTGCTTTTGCAGGCACATTTTTTCCAACTGCTCGGCAGCTCCTGTCTCCGATCGATTTCGTTTTTTGCCAGGGAGGCCACGCTCCCCCTCCATCTCGACAATCTTCCCGAATACAGACGTTTGATCGATGATCTGATCGACAGACTGGGACCAGAGGACCGCTTTTCGGTTCTTGCTTCGGGGCCTGTCATGAGTGATGCGCTGCTATTCGGCATGGACAGCGGCCTCGTTCCTTATGTCGGCTGGATTTGCCAGGTGGACAGTCGCGATCGGTTTCGGCTTGACGCATTGAAGTCCAGATTTGTCGTTGTCACCGACCCGCCGGTTACTCATCTGCAAGCCGGTGCGCAGATTTGCGTCACTATTCCGAACCAGGAGATTTTTAACGGGCAAGGCATCGGTGCCGCGTACAAACGCGTTGCGCAATACCAGTTGTCGGGCGGCGTTACCGGCTATCTCTATGAGCGGACGCGTCCGCTCACGCAGCAGGAAGTCGATGCGCTCTACGGCGAATTCAGGAAGAAATATCCGGACTGGACAGCGCCTGCCTGGAATGGCGACGGCCGGTGATTGCGCTTCGTGAGTTGGAAGCGCGGTTCTTTATCGGTCGACTATCTCTGCCATTCCCCGAAGCTGCGTCACCCCGCTCAAGGGATTGACGCCGGCGTCCTCGCGGGGGCAGTAAAGTTCTATGTTCAATCTGCTTCTCGTAGCCGTCGGCGGCGGCATCGGCGCCGGCATCCGCCATCTGACCAGCATGGGCGCGCTGCGCCTCGTCGGTCCCAACTATCCCTGGGGCACGATGGCGATCAACATCTTCGGCTCGTTTGCGATGGGGCTGTTCATCGCCATCCTTGCGCGTCGCGGCGGGTCCAATGAGGTCAGGCTGTTCGTTGCCACCGGCATTCTCGGAGGCTTCACCACCTTCTCCGCCTTTTCGCTCGACTTCGCCGCCCTGTGGGAACGAGGCTCGACACTGCCGGCATTCGGATATGCGCTTGCCAGCGTCGTTGGCGCGATCATTGCCCTGTTTCTGGGACTTTGGCTCGCAAGAACCGTTTCATAATGTTATTGCCGCGCCAAGCGCAGGCCAAGAGCCCTGCTCGGGAAACGGATAAGCGAAGAAGACATGGCAGGCGTTGAACAGATCACTGTGGAGGCCGGCGAGGCGGGCATGCGGCTCGATCGCTGGTTCAAGACGCATTTCCCGGGCCTTGGCTTCGGCCATCTACAGAAGCTGCTGCGCTCCGGCCAGATCCGCGTCGATGGCGGCCGGGTCAAGGCCGACACCCGCGTCGAGCCGGGGCAGATGGTCCGCGTTCCGCCGCTCGAGGTGGACAAGAAGGGCGAGAGCGCGCTCACCGGCCACTCGATCCGGAACCAGGGCGACGCCGATGTGCTCGCCAAGATGCTGATCCACGAGGATCCCAAGGTCTTCGTCTTCAACAAGCCGGCGGGCCTCGCCGTTCAGGGCGGCTCCGGCGTTACCCGCAATGTCGACGACATGCTGGAAGCCTGGCGCAGCCAGAAAGGCGAGAAGCCGCGGCTGGTGCACCGGCTCGACCGCGACACGTCGGGCGTGCTGGTGGTGGCCCGCACCAGGCTGGCCGCGATGAAGCTTTCAGAGGCGTTCCGGGCGCGGGAAACCAAGAAGACCTACTGGGCGCTGGTCAAGGGCGTGCCGCCCAAGCGCGAGGACAAGATCTCGACCTGGCTGATCAAGGAGGCTACGCCGGACGGCGACCGGGTGCGCATTGCCGCGCACGGCGAAAAAGGCGCCGACCATGCCGTGTCCTATTATCGCATTATCGAGCAGGCGGCGCAGACCATGACCTGGCTGGAGATGGAACCTTATACCGGCCGCACACACCAGCTTCGCGTCCATGCCGCCCATATCGGCTGCCCGATCATCGGCGACCCGAAATACTTCGAGGCCGACACCAACTGGGATTTTCCTGGCGGCATTCAAAACCGCCTGCATCTGCACGCGCGGCGCATCATTATCCCGCACCCGGACAAGGGCGTCATCGACGTCACCGCTCCGATGCCGCCGCATATGCGCCAGAGCTGGAACCTGATCGGCTTCGACGACGCCAGCGCGGAGGACTAACCGTGAGCGGCGCCACCGATGCGCTCGATCGGCGCGACGCGGTCGACATGGCCGCAGCCGCCATCATGGTCGGCCTGACCTTTTCCTGGGGGCTGAACTACGTCGCCGCCAAGATCTCCTATGCAGGCTATGATCCCGTCTTCCTATCGATCGCGCGTTCGGTCATCGGTGGTTTCTGCGTCTTTCTCTGGTGCCGCTGGCGCGGCATTGCGCTGTTCAGCAGGGATGGGACATTGCCGGCGGGCATTGCGGTCGGCGTGCTTTTCGGCGTTGAGTTCCTTTGTCTCTACGTTGGCCTGGAGCATACGACCGTGGCGCGCAATACGCTGCTGGTCAACTCAATGCCGTTCTGGATGCTGATCGGCGGCCACTTCCTGCTCGGCGAACAGATCACCATGCGCAAGTTCCTCGGCCTGCTGTTGGCCTTCGCCGGTCTTGCCACGGTCTTTTCCGACAAGCTCGGCGGTAGCGGAGACATGCTGTTCGGTGATCTCCTGAGCCTCGGTTCGGGGTTTTTCTGGGCCCTGACCAATATCCTTATCAAACGATCAAAACTGGTCGAGGCGAGTGCGGAAAAACTGCTGCTCTATCAACTCGCCGGCGCGGCGATCGTTGGCATGATGGTGCTGCCTCTTGCCGGCCCACCGGTGCGCGATCCCTCCCTGTTGCCGACATTGGCGCTGCTTTTCCAGGCGGTCTATATCGTCGCTTTCACCTATGTGCTCTGGTTCTGGCTGCTGCGCCGCTATCCGGCTTCAGGCTTGTCCAGCTTCACCTTCCTGTCGCCGGTCTTCGGTGTCCTGTGCGGTGCGATCATCTTGAACGAGCCGCTGACCATTCGCATTTTTCTTGCACTTGGCTTGATTGCGGCCGGCCTGATCATCGTCAACCGGCCGGCACGCAAGCTGATACCGGTGTAAGAAAGGCACTTCATGCGTGATATCCTCAACGACCTTGAAGCGGGCAAGTATCTTTCCGATCCGGATCCGGTGCGTCGCGCCCAGATCCAGATGAAGATGCCGCTGCCCAAGCGCTTCTATAAGGAGGTCTCGGTCGCGTCGGCGGAAGGTGGCTTTGCCGTCCATCTCGACGGCAAGCCGGTGCGCACGCCGGGCAAGGCAATGCTGGCGCTGCCGACCGAGGCGGCCGCGACGCTGGTTGCCGGCGAGTTCGCGGAACAGGGCGAGACGATCAATCCGATGACGATGCCGGTGATGCGGCTGGTCAACACCGCAATCGATGGCGTGGCCAGCGATCCGCAGGCGGTGCTGGAAGACATTCTGCGTTTTGCCTCGTCGGATCTGCTCTGTTATCGCGCCGATGCCCCGCAAGGGCTGGTCGAGCGGCAGAACGAGCGGTGGGATCCCGTCATCGACTGGGCTCGCGCAGCACTTGGGGCCCGTTTCAACCTTGCCGAGGGCATCATCCATGTCGAGCAGCCACGCGAAACCATTGCCGTGCTGGGCAGCCATCTGGCGCAACGCGCCGAACCGCTGCGCCTTGCCGCCATCCATGTCATGACATCGTTGACCGGCTCGGCATTGCTGGCGTTGGCGGTCGATTTCGGCGAGCTCGACGGCGAGGAGGCCTGGGCCGCCGGCCATGTCGATGAGGACTGGCAGATCGCACAGTGGGGACAGGACGCCGAAGCCGTCGCGCGCCGCGCCGCTCGCAAACGGGACATGATGGCCGCCGTCAGCTTGCTCGAAGCGCTGCGGGCCTGAGGGCTTCGCTCCGCCTTCGCACTGCACCTAATACGAAAGTCATAATCCCATCGTCGCGGTGCCCTTTCCCCGCCCTTTCTGCCATTTTTCCTGTGTTGGCTGCGTCTTTGAGTCCGCGTTCGGAGGAGAACGCGGACGTCGGCGCGCAGCATCGAGGTCTCACGGGAGGATAGCTCTATGGCAATGGCATCGACCGCCGGCGGAACGAGCCGCGGCATGACGCGGGAGGAGAAGAAAGTCATCTTCGCTTCCTCGCTCGGCACTGTTTTCGAATGGTACGATTTCTATCTCTACGGCTCACTGGCGGCTTTCATCGGCTCGACCTTTTTCAGTCCGACCATTCCCGAGGCAACGCGCAACATCTTCGCGCTGCTGGCCTTTGCCGCAGGCTTCCTGGTTCGCCCGTTCGGCGCGCTGCTGTTCGGTCGCATCGGCGACCTCGTCGGCCGCAAATACACGTTCCTGGTCACAATGACGATCATGGGCCTGTCGACCTTCCTGGTCGGTCTGCTGCCCGGCTATGCAACCTTGGGCATCGCGGCTCCGGTGATCCTTATCGTCCTGCGCATGCTGCAGGGTTTGGCGCTGGGCGGCGAATATGGCGGCGCTGCGACCTATGTCGCCGAACATGCACCCGATGACCGCCGTGGCTTCTACACCTCATGGATCCAGACAACAGCGACGCTCGGCCTGTTCCTGTCGCTGATCGTCATCCTGATCGTACAGGGATCGCTGAGCAAGGAGACCTACGCCGCCTGGGGCTGGCGCATTCCGTTCATCGTCTCTTTCCTGCTGCTCGCCGTTTCGATCTGGATCCGGTTGTCACTCTCGGAGTCTCCGACCTTCCAGAAGATGAAGGACGAAGGCAAGGGCTCAAAGGCGCCGCTCTCGGAAGCCTTTGGTCAGTGGAAGAACGCCAAGATCGCGCTCCTGGCGCTGCTCGGCCTCACCGCCGGTCAGGCCGTGGTTTGGTACAATGGCCAGTTCTACGCGCTGTTCTTCCTGCAGAACGTGCTGAAGGTCGACGCGCAGTCGGTCAACATCATGATCGCCATCGCGCTGGCTATCGGCTCGATCTTCTTCGTCGTCTTCGGCTGGCTCTCCGACAGGATCGGCCGCAAGCCGATCATCATGGCTGGCCTTGCGCTGGCCATCGTCTGTACATTCCCGCTGTTCAAGGCGTTGACCTGGGCCGCTAATCCGGCGCTCGCCAAGGCTCAGCAGAGCACTCGGGCAACGGTGACGGCAGCTCCCGGCGACTGCAAGTTCCAGTTCAATCCGGTCGGCACGGCGAAGTTCACGACGTCCTGCGACATCGCGACTTCGTTCCTGACCAAGAACTCGGTTCCCTATGAAGTGGTGTCGACGGCTGCGGCCGGGACGCCTGCGTCAGTCAAGATCGGTACAGAGACAGTGGCGTCCTACGATGCGGTCGCCGCCGGCGATCAGGCCAAGGCTAAGGACGCCGCCTTCGTCAAGGCAGTCAACATGTCCTTGCAGGACGGCGGCTATCCGCTGAAGCGAGCGCCGATCAAGGTCGCGGACCAGAAACTCGATGCCTTCATCGCAGCCAATCCTGAACTTAAGCTCGACGCGGCCGCCATCCGCGGCGGTGAAAAGGCAGCGGTGCCGACCGACCAGGCGGTTAAGGACAAGCTCTTGACCGCCGATGAGGCAGCGGGCGCCCCCGAGGTCACCGTCTACAACATACCGGGCGGCGGTGCCTTTGCCATGTTCGCCGATCCGGCGGCGGTTAACTGGCCGATGACGATCGGCATCCTGTTCATCCTGGTCCTGTTCGTGACCATGGTCTATGGGCCGATCGCGGCGATCCTTGTCGAGATGTTCCCGACTCGCATTCGGTACACGGGCATGTCATTGCCCTACCACATCGGCAATGGCTGGTTCGGCGGCCTGCTGCCGGCGACGGTGTTCGCGCTCAGCGCCTACAAGGGCGACATCTACTACGGCCTTTGGTATCCGGTGGTCATCGCGGCGATGACCCTGATCATCGGCATGATCTTCGTCAAGGACACGCTCGGCACCGACCTGCACGCCAAGGAATAGTCGGTAGGCCAGAACGAAAAGCCCGGCGCGAGCGATCGCGCCGGGCTTTTTTATTCAAGATCGACGTGGAAGGGTTCAGCCCTTCCGCCGCGGGTCTTCTTCCTCGACGGCGGCCTCGTGATACCAGCCATCGAAATCGGCGTGCTCGCCGCGAAGCGCGGCAAGCTCTGCCGCGAATTTGGCCTTGGCGCCTAAATTTAAGGCAGTCCTGCGCGCTGCCAGCGGGAACATCAGGATTTTCGCCGACGGACGCGATTGCGTGACTTGCATTGCCGGTGTCCCCGCTTTTTCAGGCGCTCGTTGATTCAGCTTGCACCAAAATAGGTCCTGCGATTCATTTAGGCAATATGCCTACGAAAAGATCATGATTTGCCTATGATTTAAGCAATATTGCTGCCTGGATCATCCGCAAGCATTGCTGAGGCGGCTCATTAAAATAATCGCCTGGGCACGATCATTTTGCCGCACCCTGCGAGAGCCGAGTGGCACACGAATTGCTTTTTATCCATCGGCAGGCCGGCCTGTTTCGGCCATGCATCGACATCCGCCTGCTTGCGGTGTCCAAGCAACGAGAGGCTCTAGAATGACCAAATACAAGCTCGAGTATATCTGGCTCGATGGATACACCCCGGTCCCGAATCTTCGCGGCAAGACGCAGATCAAGGAATTCGCTGAGTTCCCGACGCTCGAGCAACTGCCGCTGTGGGGTTTCGACGGATCCTCGACGCAGCAGGCCGAGGGCCACAGCTCCGATTGCGTGCTGAAGCCGGTCGCGGTCTATCCCGATCCGGCCCGCACCAACGGCGTGCTCGTCATGTGCGAAGTCATGATGCCCGACGGTGTTACGCCGCATGCATCCAACAAGCGCGCCACCATCCTCGACGACGAAGGCGCCTGGTTCGGCTTCGAGCAGGAATATTTCTTCTACAAGGACGGCCGTCCGCTCGGCTTCCCCGAGAGCGGCTATCCCGCACCACAGGGGCCGTACTATACCGGCGTCGGCTACTCGAATGTCGGCTCCGTTGCGCGCCAGATCGTCGAGGAACATCTTGATCTCTGCCTCGCGGCCGGCATCAACCATGAAGGCATCAACGCCGAAGTGGCGAAGGGGCAGTGGGAATTCCAGATATTCGGCAAGGGTTCCAAAAAGGCCGCCGACCAGATGTGGATGGCCCGCTATCTGATGCAGCGCTTGACCGAAAAGTACGGCATCGACATCGAATACCACTGCAAGCCCCTCGGCGACACCGACTGGAACGGCTCGGGCATGCATGCCAATTTCTCGACCACCTATATGCGTGAAGTCGGCGGCAAGGCCTATTTCGAAGCGCTGATGGCGGCTTTCGACAAGAACCTGATGGACCACATCGCCGTCTACGGCCCGGACAACGACAAACGTCTGACCGGCAAGCACGAGACCGCGCCGTGGAACAGGTTCAGCTACGGCATCGCCGATCGCGGCGCCTCGATCCGCGTCCCGCATTCGTTCGTCAAGAACGATTACAAGGGCTATCTGGAAGACCGCCGTCCGAACTCGCAGGGCGACCCCTACCAGATCGCCTCGCAGATCCTGAAGACGATCGCTTCGGTGCCGGCGAGCGCAGAGATTTCGGCCGCCGCCTGATCCGTTTTGCGGGCGCTTCAATGCGCGGCAGATGGATGTTCTTGCAATAAAGGCCCGGGCGGAAGCGCCCGGGCCTTTCTTTTTACCGACCCGACATGACGCCACGCGCGGTCAGCGTCGTCACCGACTGCCCCGGAGCGGCGAATTCCCCCAAAAAAAGTCAGGTTGAAAAACAACGAGCGGTTTCACCGAAACGAGCGGCTTTGGCTGACGCTCCTTGCCGCTACTCGTCTCGTGCGGTTCCAAGTTTTCATTGAAAAAGCCCGGAAAACAGCCTGTTTCAGCTCGGTTCGTACGCGGCGGTCCTTTATATAAGCCACTGTTCATACATTGAAATCGGCGATTTATGCCTCCGTGTGGCGGCGTTGACAGGCTACGCCGCGGCATGCGTATTCGTGGCCTTGGGGTTACGCCAAGCGATGCTGTTCGAACGGGGCGGGGGTTTCGTGAACGACGGCATTGGCGGGGGCGCCGGACGAGCGGGCATTGCAGCCTGAGGCAGTGTGCCGCTCGCTCCTGGCGATTGATTGCGTCCCCCAAAAAAGCAAGTTGACCATCGTTGTGTGGCTGGCCGCACGCAATCCATCGATGAGCCTTTGGATCAGCAAAAAGCCCTTGAAGGGGGAAAACCTTCAAGGGCCTTAAAACATTATTCGAGCGGAATCCTAGACCGAATAGTACATGTCGTACTCGACCGGATGCGGGGTCATTTCGAAGCGCATCACTTCGGCCATCTTGAGCTCGATATAGCTGTCGATCTGGTCGTCGTCGAAGACGCCGCCGGCCTTCAGGAAGCCGCGGTCCTTGTCGAGGCTCTGGAGCGCTTCGCGCAGCGAACCGCAGACGGTCGGGATCTTCTTCAGTTCCTTCGGCGGCAGGTCGTAGAGATCCTTGTCCATCGGCTGTCCCGGATGGATCTTGTTCTTGATGCCGTCGAGACCTGCCATCAGCATGGCGGCGAAAGCGAGGTAGGGGTTCGCGCCCGGATCGGGGAAGCGGACTTCGACGCGCTTGGCCTTTGGTGAGCTGCCGAACGGGATGCGGCAGGAAGCCGAACGGTTGCGCGCCGAATAGGCAAGCAGCACCGGCGCCTCGTAGCCCGGCACCAGGCGCTTGTAGGAGTTGGTCAGCGGGTTGGTGAAGGCGTTGATCGCCTTGGCATGCTTGATGATGCCGCCGATGTAGAACAGGCAGCTCTCCGAAAGACCGGCATATTCATTGCCGGCGAAAGTCGGCTTGCCGCCTTTCCAGATCGACTGGTGAACGTGCATGCCCGAGCCGTTATCGCCGAAGATCGGCTTCGGCATGAAGGTGGCCGTCTTGCCATAGGCATTGGCGACCTGGTGCACGACGTACTTGTAGATCAGCATCTTGTCGGCGTTGCGGACAAGCGTGTCGAACTTGATGCCGAGCTCGTGCTGGGCGGCTGCCACCTCGTGGTGGTGCTTTTCGACGCGCACGCCCATTTCGGCGAGTACGGTCAGCATTTCGGAGCGCATGTCCTGCGCCGAATCGATCGGCGGCACCGGGAAATAGCCGCCCTTGATGCGCGGGCGGTGGCCGAGGTTGCCGGTCTCGTAATCGGTGTCGTCGTTCGACGGCAGTTCCGTCGAATCGAGCTTGAAGCCGGTGTTATACGGATCGGCCTTGTATTTCACGTCGTCGAACACGAAGAACTCGGCTTCCGGGCCGACATAGATGGTGTCGCCGATGCCTTCCGACTTCATGTAGGCCTCGGCCTTCTTGGCGGTGCCGCGCGGGTCGCGGTTGTAGGATTCGCCCGAGACCGGATCGAGAATGTCGCACAGGATGACCATGGTCGACTGCGCGAAGAACGGATCCATGTGGACGGTGTCCGGATCGGGCATCAGCACCATGTCGGACTCGTTGATGGCCTTCCAGCCGGCGATCGAGGAGCCGTCGAACATGACACCGTCGGCGAACATGTCTTCCTCGACCTCGACGACATCCATGGTGACGTGCTGCAGCTTGCCCTTCGGGTCGGTGAAGCGCAGGTCGACGAATTTCACGTCGTTGTCCTTGATCTGCTTCATGATGTCTTTGGCTGTCGTCATGTCATGTAATCCCTGTGTGCTGACGTTTTTTGATGGATGACGTTTCTTAGAGGATGGCCGGCTCGGATCAAACCGCGTCCATTCCGGTTTCGCCGGTGCGGATGCGCACCACTTCCTCGATGTTGGAGACGAAGATCTTGCCGTCGCCGATGCGGCCGGTCTGGGCCGCCTTGCGGATAGCCTCGATCGCGCCTTCCACGGCATCGTCGCCGAGCACGACCTCGATTTTCACCTTGGGCAGGAAGTCGACGACATATTCGGCGCCGCGGTAGAGTTCGGTATGACCCTTCTGGCGGCCGAAGCCTTTGGCCTCGGTCACGGTAATGCCTTGCAGTCCGGCCTCCTGAAGCGCTTCCTTCACTTCGTCCAGCTTGAATGGCTTGATGATCGCTTCGATCTTTTTCATGTAAAAAGTGGCCTCCACTGCCAAAAAAACGGGTTGTGAGCCCCCGCTTGCGCCTCAATCAAGCACGAACTGTGCCAGTCGAAGGGAACAGAAGCGGTGTCATACGATTTCAAAGTCATGTCACCCCCATATGCAAATTCGCGTCATTCGCTGCATCGGAAGCGGCATAGATGGCTGCAGCCTACCCGGCACGACTGTGCATGTCTGCCCAATATTCGGGCAAATTGCTCATCTTGCGGGCAGATCGGTGCCTGCAATCCTCGCGCCGATCGACGTGCTCATGACAGCGCCAACTCCTCCCCGTTTGCGTCGAGCCGAAAACTGGACAATGCTTGATCGAATGCGGATCGGCAATCCATGAGCCACGAACTTCTTACCTCCGCCGAGATGGGCGAGGCGGATCGGCTGACAATTGCAGCAGGTCCAACCGACGGCGTTGGATTGATGCGCCGTGCCGGGCAGGCCGTCGCGACCGAAGTGCTCAGCCGCTATCCCTCGGCAGCGCATGTCCATGTGTTATGCGGCCCGGGCAACAATGGCGGCGACGGTTATGTCGTCGCTCGCATTCTGGCCGGCAGCGGTGTCGCCACCACGGTCTGGACGTCTGGCCCGCCGAGGCCGGGTAGCGACGCGGCAGTCGCCGCCGCGGAATGCCCCATCAAGCCCCGACCGCTATCGGACTTTGATCCCGGTCCCCGCTCGATCGTGGTCGATGCGCTTTATGGGGCAGGGCTGTCCAAGCCGCTGTCCGGCGAAGCCGCCAGGGCGGTCAATCTGGCCGCCAAGCTGCATTTGCGGGTTGTCGCCGTCGACCTGCCTTCCGGCATTTCCGGTGACAGCGGCAAAGTGCTCGGAACGTCGTTTTCAGCAGACCTCACAGTGACCTTCGCGCGCAAGAAACCCGGCCATCTGCTGCTGCCGGGCCGGGAAAGATGCGGCGAGATCGTGCTTGCCGATATCGGCATAGTGGCGGAGATCATCGCAAGGCTGCAGCCCCGCACGTTCGAGAACGGACCAGCGCTTTGGCAGCGCGAGTTGCCGGTGCCGGCCATCGATGCCCACAAATACAAGCGCGGTCATGTCGGCGTCTTTTCCGGCGGGCCGAGCGCCACAGGCGCCGCGCGGCTCTCAGCCCTTGCCGCTGCCCGAAGCGGGGCAGGGGCGGTGACGGTGCTGTCGCCGGGCAACGCCATGCAGGTCAATGCCGCGCACCTGACCTCGATCATGCTGCGCAAGGCCGACGAAGCTGCCGACATTGAAGCATTCGTCAGGGAGCGCCGGCTATCGGCGTTTGTGCTCGGACCCGGCTTTGGCATCGGTGAGAAAACCCGGGCGTTCGCACTTGCGCTACTCGCGTCGGGCAAGCCGGCGGCCGCGTCCGCCGGAATTGACGGCCTTGTCTTCGACGCCGACGCGATCACCTCGTTTCGTGAGGCGCCGGATGTCTTGTTCGAAGCCGCCCGCAGGCCGGACGCGCCCGCGCTGGTGATGACACCGCACGAAGGCGAATTCGCCAGGCTGTTCGCGGACATCGCCGATGACGACGTCTCGTCCAAGCTGGACAAGGCACGCGCGGCGGCAGCGCGCGCCAATGCCGTCATCGTCTACAAGGGCGCCGACACGGTGATCGCCGCTCCCGACGGCCGGGCAGCGATCAATGCCAACGGCGCGGCCTGGCTTGCCACCGCAGGATCGGGCGATGTGTTGTCCGGCGTCACGGCCGGATTGCTTGCCCAAGGCATGCCGGCTTTCGAAGCGGCCTGCGCGGCGGTCTGGATCCATGCCGAGGCCGGCAGCAGGTTCGGACCAGGATTGATCGCCGAGGATTTGCCGTTGGCGACGGTGCCGGTGCTGCGCGAATTGGTGGCTGCCGGAGGAGGGCGCTGTTCAACCGCACTTGAGCGATGACCTCGATGCGTTCACAGCGGGATGTTGTCGTGCTTCTTCCAGGGGTTCTGGATATCCTTGTTGCGCAGCATGCGAAGCGCCCGGGCCATGCGGCGGCGGGTCGAATGCGGCATGATCACCTCGTCGACATAGCCGCGCTCGGCGGCCACGAAAGGCGACAGGAAGCGGTCCTCGTAAGCCTTTGTATGGGCCGCGATCTTTTCGGCATCGCCGATGTCCTTGCGGTAGATGATCTCGACCGCGCCTCTCGCCCCCATGACGGCGATCTGCGCCGTCGGCCAGGCATAGTTCATGTCGCCGCGCAGATGTTTTGACGCCATCACATCATAGGCGCCGCCATAGGCCTTGCGGGTGATGACGGTGATCTTCGGCACGGTCGCCTCGGCATAGGCGAAAAGCAGCTTGGCGCCGTGCTTGATCAGCCCGCCATATTCCTGCGCCGTGCCCGGCAAAAAGCCTGGAACATCGACAAAGGTGACGATGGGAATAGAAAAACAGTCGCAGAAGCGCACGAAGCGCGCCGCCTTGCGGCTGGCGTCGGAATCGAGCACGCCGGCCAGCACCATCGGCTGGTTGGCGACAAAGCCAACGGTACGGCCTTCGACCCGGCCGAAACCGGTGACGATGTTCTTGGCAAAACTCTGCTGGATCTCGAAGAAGTCACCTTCGTCGGCGACTTTCAGGATCAATTCCTTGATGTCGTAAGGCTTGTTGGCGTTGTCGGGGATCAGCCGGTCGAGCGACATGTCATGGTCGGTGACCGACTGATAGCATTCGATCTCGGGGATCTCCGACGTGTTGGAAGCTGGCAACAGGTCGATCAGCCGCCGCATCTGCAAGAGCGCCTCGACGTCATTGTCATAGGCGCCGTCGGCGATCGAGGACTTCGTCGTGTGCACCGACGCGCCGCCGAGGCTCTCGGCGGTCACCGTCTCATTGGTTACGGTCTTCACCACGTCCGGTCCGGTGACGAACATGTAGGAGGTGTCGCGCACCATGAAGATGAAGTCGGTCATGGCGGGCGAATAGACGTCACCGCCGGCGCATGGGCCCATGATGACCGAAATCTGCGGAATGACGCCGGACGCAAGCACGTTGCGCTGAAAGATCTCGGCATAGCCGCCGAGGGCTGCCACGCCCTCCTGGATACGCGCCCCGCCGGCATCGTAGAGGCCGATGATTGGCGCACGGTTGCGCAACGCCATCTCCTGCACCTTGATGACCTTCTCGGCATGGGCTTCCGACAGCGAACCGCCGAACACGGTGAAATCCTTGGCGAAGAGGTAAACGGGACGGCCATTGACCGTGCCCCAGCCGGTGACGACGCCATCGCCGGCGATCTTTGTCTTCTCCATGCCGAAATCGGTCGAGCGGTGCTCGACATACATGTCGAATTCCTCGAACGAGCCTTCGTCGAGAAACACTTCGATGCGTTCGCGCGCGGTGAGCTTGCCCTTCTTGTGCTGCGCATCGATACGGGCCTGGCCACCACCCATGCGGGCGATGTCGCGCCGCCGCTCGAGTTCCTTCAGCACGTCCTTCATCGTTCGATCCCCAAAATCGGAAGCTGCGTTTGTGGTAATGATGCCGGTCGGGGAGTGCAAGCGTCGGCTTTTTGGCTGGTTTTTGCTGCACCGCAACATTGCGCCCCTTGCATTCCAGGCCGAACTCAGCCATATGCAGCCCATAGGCGCTTGGGCCGGGAGATTCCGGCCTTCTCGACAAATGAGACTGGTTGCGTCTGTTTTCCCTCTTTCCGGTATATCGGCCCTCTTCCGATACATCACAAAGTGGCGAAAAAGCCCCGTGGCATGATGCCTGCGGGCACGACAGCGCAGCCGAGTGGACGCACGCGTCCGCCCGCCTTGTCGTTTCATTCAAATTTTCGACGGCAGGTTGCGCCCTGCCGCCATTGACGTTTGCGGCCAGAGGCCGCGTGAAAGAAGATTATTTTGACCAACGAAAACACATTGCCCGGCAACGACACCGCGGAACTCTCCGGTTTCGCGGCGCTGGGAATTACCGGTGCGCTGCTCAAGGCCACCCACAATGCCGGCTTCGCCGAACCGAAGCCGATCCAGATGCAGGCTATCCCGCCGCAGCTGGAAGGCCGTGATATTTTCGGCATCGCCCAGACCGGCTCCGGCAAGACCGCTGCCTTCGCGCTGCCGATCCTGTCGAAGATCATCGCACTCGGCACCAAGCGGCGCGCCAAGACGACCCGCGCGCTCATCCTGGCGCCGACCCGCGAACTCGCGGTGCAGATCGAGGACACCATCAAGATCCTCGCCAAGGGCGCGCATGTCTCGACGGCACTCGTGCTGGGCGGTGTCTCGCGCTTCAGCCAGGTGAAGAAGGTTGCTCCCGGCGTCGATATCCTCATCGCCACGCCCGGCCGGTTGACCGACCTGGTGCGCGAGGGCGACCTCATCCTCTCCGACACCAAATGGCTGGTGCTGGACGAGGGCGACCGCATGCTCGACATGGGCTTCATCAACGACGTCAAGCGCATCGCCAAGGCGACCGCGCCCGATCGTCAGACGGCGCTGTTCTCGGCCACCATGCCGGACGAGATCGCCGAACTCGCCAAGGGCCTCCTGAAGAACCCGGTCCGCATCGAGGTCTCGCCGCAAAGCACCGCGGCGGCAGAGATCGTCCAGGGCGTCGTCTTCGCCCGCACCAAGCAGAAGCGCCAGGTGCTGTCGACGATGCTCGCCGACGAAGCGATGAAGTCCGTCATCATCTTCTCGCGCACCAAGCATGGCGCGGACCGGGTGACCAAGGACCTGGAACGCGACGGCTTCAAGGCCGCCGTCATTCATGGCAACAAGTCGCAGAATGCCCGTCAGAAGGCACTGAATGATTTCCGTGATGGATCGGTGCGCATTCTGGTCGCGACCGACATCGCCGCGCGCGGCATCGACGTGCCCGGCATCAGCCATGTTGTGAATTTCGACCTGCCGGACGAAGCCGAAAGCTATGTCCACCGTATCGGCCGCACCGGCCGCAACGGTATGGATGGCATCGCGATCACGCTCTGCGATCCTTCGGAGAACAGCAAGCTGCGTCAGGTCGAGCGCATCATCCGCACGAAGCTGCCAATCGTTGCCGACCATCTCGGCAGCCCCGATCCCGCACGCAATCCTGCGGAAAAGAACGAGCGCTTCGAACCTGCCAACGATCGCGACCGCAATGGCCGTCGCGACGGCAGGCGGCCGGGCGGCGAGAAGAAGCCGAACAACGGCTTCGGCAAGAAGCGTTTCGGCGACAAGCCGGCCTTTGCCGGTGAGCGCAAGCCGGAAGGTGCAAAACCCTTCAAGGGCAACAACAAGCGCCGCTTCGGCGGCAAGCGTCCGGCCGCACGGGCTGCCTAACGAAACCTCGCGGCAACCGGCCAGTTCTTAACGGTTGCCTGGTGCCGACTACGAATGAAACGGCGGCTGAACATTGCTTCAGCCGCCGTTTTGTCTTCGAACCTCACTTCGCCACCGCTTCGATCCAGACGGCAATCCGTTGCGCCAGGAATGCGGTGGTGGATGGCGATAGCGCGTCGCCGGCAATGACATGGTTGTCTGGATCGCCAGTGCTTTCGATGGGCACCAGCTCATGCGCGGCACCCCAGCGCGCGGCGATCTCACGCGTGCGGTCGGGTCGCACGACCTTGTCTATATCCGAGAAGATGAACAGGGCGGGAATGGTCGCCTTCTCCACCGGCGCGCCATAGGCAAGGTCGGTCAGCGCCTGCATCGGCATCGTCGCGGCGATTGGATATCTGGTGGTCCAGAATTTCTCATGCAGCGCGTTGCGCGGCGCGAAGCTGCGTTCCTTGCCTGCGACGAGTTCGGCGATCTGCTTGCCCCAGGGCATGGTCAGGATCTCGGCGCCGGATGCTTTCACGCCGAAATTGGGCGAGATGAATGCAATGGCCGCCACACCCTCGGATGCCCCGGGCTGCGTCGCTGCCCAGGCCGCCAGCGCGCCGCCGGTCGACGTCGAGATGACGATCACCTTGTCGCCGATTGCCCGGCCGATGGCGAGCGCCTCCTCATAGTCGTTGATCCAGGCGTTGACGCTGCCTTGCGTCATCGCCGCGCCGTCCTGCCCGTGGCCGGTGAGGCGGGTGTAGAACAGGTTGGCGTCGAGCTGGTCGGCCACGTCGTCGGGCAAGGGTCGGATCTCGCCCTTCGATGCGGAAAAGCCGTGGATGTAGACGATCGACAGCGGTGTCTTTGCGTGCACCATTGGGTTGGCCCAGACGATCTCCTTCTCCAGCCCGTCGCGGATACCGGGTACGGCAGCCTCCACTTTTGCCACATAGGCCTGTGGGTCGTCGCCGATGGCGGAAGGATCGAAATGGATCGTGGTGTCGACGGGTAAGCGTGGACCCAGTAGGAAGGTCAGTGCAAGGACGGCGATCAGGCCCAGCACAGCAAGCACGATCCGTCGCCCCATCGCAGACTCCACGCAACAACATTCAAACTATGGTGGTGGCCATGAACAGGCAACGGCCGTTCAGGCGGCCAAGCCACCAATCCTGTGGGCATTATTTGTTGGGCGGTTTGCGCTCATAATGCAGCGGGCGCGCTTTCCAGCTGGTCGTCAGGCTGATCACCCATCGGCATAGCGGCCTTGGCAGCATGCCGAGAATTTTCAACGGCCAGCTCGTTCTGTACGGGAACGTCACTTCGAAGCCGCCGGATTTGATTCCCCGCACCATGCGGCGCGTCGCGCGGCCGACCGGCATCAGGCCAGGCATCGGCAGCATGTTCTTTTCGGTCAATGGCGTGTCGACAAAACCGGGGTTAATCACCTGGACGCGGATGTTCATCTTGTCGAAATCATATTTCAGCGACTCGGCCAGGATGTTGATAGCCGCCTTGGTACCGCCATAGGCCGCCGTGGTCGGCCAGCCGAAATAGGCAGTCACCGAGCCGACCAGAACGACATGCCCACGCGCGCGCACCCGCATATGCTCGACGACAGGCACCAGCCCATTGATGATGCCGAAATAGTTGACATCGAAGGAGCGGCGGAAATCCTTGACGACGAGGGACTCTCCGGGTGTCGAGATGTAATTTCCGGCATTGAAGATAGCGAGCACGATCGGCCCGAGGTCGTTCTCGATCGCCGCCACCGTTCTTGCCATGCGCGGCTCGTCAGTGACGTCGCAGGGAAAGGACACGACCTTGCCCGGCATCTGCGCGGTCTCGACGATGAGCGTGTCGATCGGATCGTCGTCCAGCGCTGTCACAGCCACCGCATAGCCTTGTGACGCCAGATCCCTGGCCAGCGAGCGGCCAATGCCGCTGCTGCCGCCGGTGACCCAGGCTACGCCGTGTTTCGGATCGGCCCGATAGAGTGTCATGCTGCGCCCTGCCGAGTTGTTATGTCTTGCTCTAGCGGTGGAGAAATCGAATGAAAAGAGTGCTTCTCGACGCCGGGTGCAAATGAACTGTCCGGTGTCCACCGGTCCCCGGCGACATCCATACACCGCAGCGCCGGAAATGCGACTGGACCAGACGAATTCTTGCCTTGAAACCGAAGCGTTGGGTTTCTAGGGTTTCGGCGCACGCATACAAGGAATCCCGAATGCCCCGTTCAGTGATCGACGCGATCGGCAACACGCCCCTGATCCGCCTCAACAAGGCTTCCGACGAAACCGGCTGCGAGATCCTGGGCAAGGCCGAGTTCATGAATCCGGGGCAGTCGGTTAAGGATCGCGCCGGCCTGTTCATCATCCGTGATGCCGAACAACGCGGCCTGTTGCTGCCGGGCGGTGTCATCGTCGAGGGAACCGCCGGCAACACCGGCATCGGGCTGACGCTCGTCGCCAAGGCGCTGGGCTATCGCACTGTCATCGTCATTCCGGATACGCAGAGCCAGGAAAAGAAGGACACGATCAGGCTGCTCGGCGCCGAGCTGATCGAAGTGCCGGCCGTGCCTTACAGGAATCCCAACAACTACGTAAAACTGTCGGGACGGCTGGCGGAGCAGATGGCCAGGAGCGAACCGAACGGCGCGATCTGGGCCAACCAGTTCGACAATGTCGCCAACCGCGATGGCCATATCCGCACCACGGCCGAGGAAATCTGGGCCCAGACCGGCGGCAAGGTCGACGGTTTTGTCTCGGCGGTGGGGTCGGGCGGAACGCTGGCCGGTGTCGGGCTCGGATTGAAGGCCAAGAGCAAGAACGTCAAGATCGCGCTCGCCGACCCTCTCGGCGCCGCGCTCTACAGTTTCTACACCAGCGGCGAGCTGAAGTCAGAAGGCAGTTCGATTACCGAGGGCATCGGGCAGGGGCGCATCACCGCCAACCTCGAAGGCTTCACGCCTGACTTCTCCTACCAGATCAGGGATGAGGACGCGCTGCCGATCGTCTTTGACCTGATCCAGGAGGAAGGCCTGTGCGTCGGCGGCTCGACCGGCATCAACATCGCCGGCGCGATGCGGCTGGCTGCGGAATTGGGTCCGGGCCACACCATCGTGACGATCCTTTGCGACTACGGGACGCGCTACCAGTCGAAGCTATTCAACCCCGAATTCCTGCGCGAAAAGCAACTGCCGGTACCAGGCTGGATGGAATTGCAGAGCAAGATTTCAGTGCCCTTCGAGAAGGTCACCTGATGGCGCACCGGACCGAAGCGCTGTTTCGCGACGACGCCTATCTCCGCACGGCGGATGCCACGGTCGTCGCCATCAATGAGCGCGGCGGCATCATCCTCGACCGGACGATCTTCTATGCCACTTCCGGCGGCCAGCCGGGCGATAGCGGCACGTTGGAGCGTGCCGACGGCAGCCGCGTCGCAATTGCCGCCACGATCACTGGCGAGACCAAGGACGAGATCATCCATGTGCCGTCACCGGAGCAGGCCTTGCCGGAGGTGGGCGAGACGGTGAAGCTCGCCATCGACTGGGAGCGCCGGCATCTGCTGATGCGCATGCACGCGGCTTGCCACCTGCTCACCGTTGTCTGCCCGTTCCCGATCACCGGGGCGGCGGTTTCCGAGGACGACAGCCGTGTCGATTTTGACATTCCAGACGCCAGCTTCACCAAGGAAGAGGTGACCGCCGGCATGATGGATCTGGTGCGGGCCGATCATCCCATCTTCACCAGGCTGATCAGCGACGAGGAATTGGCCGCGAATCCTGGCTTGGTGAAGTCCAAGAACGTCCGACCGCCTGTTGGCACCGGCAAGATCCGTCTGGTCTGCATCGGTGACAATGCCTCGGTGGACAGCCAGCCCTGCGGCGGCACCCATGTGAGGAGCACCGGCGAAATCGGCGAAATCCACATCGGCAAGATCGAAAAGAAGGGCCGGGAGAACAGGCGCTTCCGCATCCGCTTCGGCCCGATGGCGGCGAACTGAACAGACAGACACCATCAAAAGGCGGCAGGAGAAAAGAATGGCCGAAGACAGTCCTTTTACCGTCGATGCGGACTGGCTGCAGGAACGCCTCGGCCAGCCGGGCCTGACGATCATTGACGCCTCCTGGTATCTGCCTGCACAAAGGCGCGACGCGCGCGCCGAGTATGATGCGGCTCACATTCCTGGCGCCCGTTTCCTGGACCAGGACGCGGTTTCGGATCCTGACGCTGCCTTGCCGCATACACTGCCATCCCCGCAGCATTTCGCCCAATATGTCGGCGCGATGGGCGTTTCGGCCGATGACACCATCGTCGTCTATGATGGCCCGGGCTTTTTCTCCACACCGCGGGCATGGTGGATGTTCCGGATCATGGGTGTCTTCCAGACCTATATTCTGGACGGCGGCTTTGATGGCTGGAAGGCGACCGGCCGGCCGGTAACGACCGAGCCGACGAAGATCGCGCCAAGCGTCTTTCATGCCGATTTCGACGCCGGTCGCGTCGTCGGTCTGGCCGATATGCGCCGGATTGTCGATACAAAGGCAGGCCAGATTGCCGATGCCCGTGGGCCGGGCCGCTTCACCGGCAGCGAACCCGAGCCCCGCGCTGGCATCCGCTCCGGCCACATGCCGGGCGCGCGCAATGTGCCGTACTCCGCATTGTCGGAAAACGGCAGGCTGCTGCCGAAGGACCGTTTGCGCAAGGTGATAGAGGACGCCGGTATCGACCTATCCAAGCCCGTGGTCACATCCTGCGGCTCCGGCGTCACCGCCGCGGTGGTCACGCTGGCGCTGGAGACGCTTGGCCATACCGACAACAGGCTTTATGACGGCTCATGGACCGAGTGGGGCGGATTGTCCGATACACCAGTCGTGACCGGCCCAGCGACCACCGGCCCTACAACGACCGGCCCAGCAACGACTGGCCCAGCAACGACCGGCAAGGAATGAATTGATGGAAAACGGCGTGCTGCAGGACATTGAGGTCACGGTGACTTTTCTCGAAATGCATGCCCCACCGCCCGTCTCGCCACCGGTACCCTACAACCGCCAGGTCGCGCTGCTGAAAACCAGGGACATTCCCTTGCATTTCTATCGCTACCTGATGGACCGGGTGGGACGCAAATGGCACTGGGTGAATGTTCTGAGGCTGAATGACGATGAGCTGTCAGCCGGAATCCACCGCGAGGATCGCGACATCAGGGTGCTCTATCTCGACGGTGCGCCGGCCGGCTTCTTCGATCTCAAGCCGCATCTGCCCGAGGAAGTCGAACTCGCCTATTTCGGCATGATGGAACATGCCACCGGTCAAGGCATCGGTCGCTGGTTCCTTGGTTCGGCGATTGCCGCGGCATGGTCGTATGGGCCGAAAAGGGTGACGGTGCAGACCTGCACGCTCGACCACCCGGCCGCGCTACCGCTCTACCAGAAGCTCGGTTTCACGCCGGTGGCGCAGAAGAAGGAAGTCGTGCATCCCCTGCCTTTCGCCGAGCGCTCGGCCAGCGTCATGCGGCCGTAAGTTCAGCCGGAATCCGCCGCCGCTTCGACGATTCGTCAACGGATTGTCGAACTGATTAGCCGATTAACGATTTCGGTAGCCCTCCCGGAGCTCGAAGGGAGGATCCGACATCGGATCGGCTCATGCACGCTTGGCAGGAATCGGGTGGGAAGCACGGCGGCGAGCGCATAGTTTCCGGTCGCCAGTACCGGAGATCTTACGATGACCATCCAATTCACAGCTCTGCCGACCGAAAATGTCAGGGCGCTGCAGCGCGGCGGCCCCGATGCCTATGGCCGTACGCCCGAGCGGAAAATCTCTGACGGCGACGGGATGCCTTGCCGTCATTGTCTCAGGAATATCGCCGCCGGCGATGTCTATCTCATCCTCGCCTACCGGCCATTTCCAGACCCTCAGCCCTATGCAGAAACCGGGCCGATCTTCCTGCATGCCCAGGAATGCGAGCGTGCCGTCGGGACAAGGGAGCCGCCGGAGATCCTCGACAGCCCGGACTATATCGTGCGCGGCTATGGCGGCGATGATCGCATCGTCTACGGCAGCGGTGGCATCATCCCGACCGGAGCAATTGCCGCACGAGCCGAGACTTTGTTGGAGCGTGAGGACATCGCCTATGTGCATGTCCGCTCGGCGCGCAACAATTGCTATCAGTGCCGCATCGAGCGCGCATAAGATCAAGGGATTGGCGGCAGAAAGTCTCTGTCGCACTGCTGTCGCATAGACGCGCTAGAAAGCCAGTGTCGATCGATTGGCCGACCGCGGATGAACCGGCGGCAATCTCGATATCGAGGAAGCGGGGCTTTGGCTCCGCTTTTTTGTTGTCCGCGCTTCGCGCAAATCCTTCCCGCAACAAAAAAGCCCGCCGGCCAAGCCGACGGGCTTAGACTATTTGCCTGGAGGGCCTAGTTGAACTTGTACTTCGCGCCGATGCGGACGGTCTGGAAAGAAGCCTTGTCGGTCAGCGTACCATCCGGTGCACCAAATTCAGACGAGAAATCCTTCTTGGCGAATTGCGAATAGCGATATTCGAGACCGACGGTCATGTTGCTGGAGACTGCCGTTTCGAGGCCGCCACCCACGGTGAAACCGCTCTTGTTCCAATCGATGATGTCGCCGATCGGATCCGAACCGTGCAGGTCGAAATGTTGGTAGCTGTAGCCACCGATCACATAGGCCAGGGTCGATTCGTTGACCTTGGCACCGACACGGCCCAATGCGTCAAAGCCATAATCGGAGTCGAGTTTGACGGATGCGCCGAAAAAGTCGAGTTTCGATCGTATTCCGGAATAGCGGCCATCGATCTGCACGCCAGCAACCCAGGTGCCGAAATCGTAGTCGTAGCCGCCGCTCAACTCGCCGAACACGCCTTCGCTGCCTAAGCCATTGGCATCGACAGAGCCGCCACCAAAGTCGACGCCCAGCTTGTGAACAGCCGTTCCGGCGCCAAGCGCGCCACCAACATAGAAGCCGGTCCAACTGTACGTCGGAGCAGCGAATGAAGCCCCGCCGCCGTTCTGCGCGCCGAAGCGATAGTTGGCTGCGATATGGAAGGTGTGGGTGGACGGTTCCCCGTTCAACGAAACGCCACCAAAATCGATCAGCGATTTGTCGCCAAAGTTTGCGTAACGATATTCGGTCTTCAGCGTCCAGTTGCCGCGCAGCACGGTTTCCATGCCGACACCCAGCACATAGCCGCTGCGGTTTTCAGTGAACTCCAATCCTTCAGCACCGCCCGATCCATCAAGCTTGAAATGCTGCCAGCTGTATCCGCCGAGCACGTAGCCGAGTGTGCTCGGGTTGAGGAGATAGCCGGCACGCAGACCGACGTCGAAACCGTAGGAGTCAGTCAGGTCGATGTCGGCGCCTGGGAAGCTGATCGACGGGCCGATATTCCCGAAATTGGCATCGATAAAGCCGCCCAATAGGAAGCGCTCTGAAACCATATAGTCGTAGCCCGCGGTCAGTTCGCCGAATCCGCCATTACCGCCGACGCCGTTCAAGTCAAAGCCCGGCACGCTGAACTTGTGCACGCTGGCGCCGAAGCCGCCACCGATGCCGACATAAGCTCCGCTCCAGTTAAAACCGGACGCTTCCACCGGCTGCACGACGTCGGCGGCATGGGCCGCCGAAATCAAGGCCACAGCAGAAACAGCACCAAGAAGAATAGATTTCGCTGAAACGCGAAGAAACATAGCCCGTACCCCTAATCAATAAGCCCAAGATGTTCCTAGCAGGGAGTCGGCCAAGAAGGGTATGGCAAAAATGCAACAATAGGGGGTAAAGTGCCCTTACGGCACACGCTTCGACGGTCCTCTGGGAAGCGGGTTTGGCGCATCATTGCCCAAAGCAAAAAGCCCGCCGGAGTGAACCGGCGGGCAAGAGTGTGAGTTGACTTTTTCCGGGTATATTAAGCCGCCAGCACTGCTTTCGGCTCGACCAGTTCGTAGCCGAGCGCTTCGGCGACCGCGCGGTTGGTGATCTTGCCCTTGTGGACATTGAGGCCGTTGCGCAGGTGATGGTCATCGACCAGAGCCTTCAGGCCCTTGTCCGCGAGTTGCAGACCATAGTGCAGCGTCGCGTTGTTGAGCGCGTGGGCCGAGGTGACCGGCACGGCACCTGGCATGTTGGCAACGCAGTAGTGGATCACGCCGTCGACCTCGTAGGTGGGCT
Organism: Mesorhizobium sp. B2-4-13; assembly: GCF_006658535.1. Lineage (NCBI taxonomy): Bacteria > Pseudomonadati > Pseudomonadota > Alphaproteobacteria > Hyphomicrobiales > Phyllobacteriaceae > Mesorhizobium > Mesorhizobium sp. B2-4-13. Next base: position 44,484 of record NZ_VFVB01000012.1, read on the forward strand.
CGGCATGGGTGGTGGCGTGCGAGGTCTCGAAGCAGCCGCCCTGGTCGATGGCGACATCGACCAGTACCGAGCCCTTCTTCATGCCGGACAGCATTTCGCGGCTGACGAGCTTCGGTGCGGCGGCGCCCGGGATGAGCACGGCGCCGACGACGATGTCGGCCGAGAAGCATTCTTCCTCCAGCGCCTCGACGGTCGAGTAACGGGTGTGGACCCGGCCGGCGAAGAGGTCGTCAAGCTGGCGCAGGCGCGGGATCGAGCGGTCGATGATGGTGACATCGGCGCCAAGGCCGGCGGCCATACGGGCCGCGTGCAGGCCAACGACGCCGCCGCCAAGCACGGTGACCTTGCCCGGCAGCACGCCGGGTACGCCGCCGAGCAGCACGCCGCGGCCGCCATTGGCCTTCTGCAGCGCCGTGGCGCCGGCCTGGATCGACAAGCGGCCGGCGACTTCCGACATCGGGGCCAGCAGCGGCAGGCCGCCACGATCGTCGGTCACGGTTTCGTAGGCGATCGCCGTCACGCCCGAGGCGAGCAGGCCCTTGGTCTGCTCCGGATCCGGAGCCAAATGGAGATAGGTGTACAGGATCTGGCCTTCGCGCAGCTGTGCCCATTCATTGGGCTGCGGCTCCTTGACCTTGACGATCATGTCCGACTTGGCGAACACGTCGGCGGCCGTCTTGGCGATGACGGCGCCGGCAGCGCGGTAGGCATTGTCATCGGCGCCGATGCCGGCTCCCGCGCCGGTCTCGACCAGCACTTCATGGCCATGGGCGACATATTCGCGAACCGAGCCCGGCGTCAGGCCGACACGGTATTCGTGGTTCTTGATTTCCTTGGGGCAGCCGATGCGCATTTTCTTCTCCTGATCCGGGCCCTTTTGGGCTCACTCCCTGTAGTGCTGGAGTGAACCATGAATCGGCGTGCAGGTGTTTGCGAATGCGCTTGCGTGGACGGGCCAGTTTCGATATTCGTTGCAAAAAATAGACGGATTTTCGCAGGAATCACGAGAAATGCCGCTCGACAGGATTGATATCGCCATTCTTGAGACTTTGCAGAAGGACGGGCGGATGCCGAACGCGGCCCTTGCCGAGAAGGTTGGCCTGTCGCAGTCGGCCTGCTCGCGGCGGCTCGACAATTTGGAGAAGTCCGGAACCATCCGCGGCTATCACGCCCGGCTGTCCAACGCGGCCCTTGGCCACCAGATGACGGCGATCGTCCACATATCGCTCTCCGGCCAGTTCGAAAAGACGCTGTCGGATTTCGAGGCGGCGATCAAACGCTGCCCCAACGTGCTGTCGTGCCACCTGATGTCGGGCGAGTACGACTATATCCTGAGGATCGCGGCCAAGGATCTCGTCGACTACGAGCGCATCCACAAGGAATGGCTGTCGGCGATGCCGCATGTGACGAAGATCAATTCGTCCTTCGCCCTGCGCGAAATCGTCGACCGGACGGCAATGGGTCTGAAGCCGGAGATGGCCTAGAGCCCTATACTGTGGCCGTCTCCGTCACGATCCGATCCATCGGGATGTCGTGCGGCTGCGGATAGATGGTGGCGATACGCTGCAACTCGTAGCCGACACCGATGACCAGTGGCTTGAACGGCATGGCGGCCAGCGTACGGTCGAAGAAGCCGCCGCCATAGCCCAGGCGATAGCTTGCCGGATCAATGCCGACAATGGGCGAGATGACGATGTCCGGCAGCACCGGATCACCCTCTGCCGGAATCGGGATGTTCCAGACGCCCTTTTCCAACCGGTCGCCCGGTTTGTAGGCGCGGAAGATCAGCGGTTGCCCTTTCTCGACAACGATGGGCAGCGCGGTGCGGCCGCCACGCTCATTGACGGACGCCATCCAGGGCCGCAGATCCGGCTCGCCGCGAAACGGCCAGTAAAGGCTGACCATGCGGCCCGCGATCTCGCCGACAAGTGCATCCAGCCCGCCGGCGATGCGTTGCGACATTGCTGTTCGGGCGTCGGCGGAAACTTCAAGCCGGGCGGCGATTAGCCTTTCGCGCTCGGCTTTGCGCCAACGCCGCACGTCGGTCCAGTCGCTGAGTGGTGCCTGGAACGCAGGGTCGAGCTCGTGCATGAAGCAGGGCGGCGAAGAGTATTGCGCCGGGCCCTGGTTGTCATGATCGTTAGCCATGCCTCACCTCATCTCATGTTCGATGACGCTACACCTCGCGATACGATAGAACATGTGCATTCACGACATGGAACGACGAGTCTCACGCACTATCCTGCCATTGTTGCATTGCACAAGATACCTACATCTAGGGCAGGCAATCTTGCCCATCAGGGGTGAATCAAATGAGCGATGCCAGACATCATGTCGTCGTCGTCGGTGCCGGGTTCGGCGGTCTCGAATTCACCCGCGCACTGGCCGGGGCACCGGTGCGCATCACGATGATCGACAAGCGCAACCATCATCTGTTCCAGCCGCTGCTCTATCAGGTGGCAACCACGGCGCTGGCAACCTCGGAGGTTGCCTGGCCGATCCGCCATCTCCTGCGCAAGCGCAAGGATGTGACGACACTGCTCGCCAATGTCACGGGTGTCGACCGGTCCGGCAAACGCGTTCTGCTCGACGACGGCAGCGCCGTCGCCTACGACACGCTGGTGCTCGCCACCGGCGCGCGGCATGCCTATTTCGGCCATGACGAATGGGAGCCTTTCGCGCCGGGCCTGAAGACTTTGGAGGATGCCACCACCATTCGGCGCCGCATTCTTCTGGCCTTCGAGCAGGCGGAGCGGGAATCTGACCCTGCCAGGCGCCAAGCGCTGCTGACCATTGTCATCGTCGGCGGCGGGCCGACCGGGGTCGAACTCGCCGGAACCATCGCCGAACTGGCACATGACACGCTGCGCGGCGAATTCCGCAACATCGATACGCGCCAGACGCGGGTGGTGCTGATCGAGGCCGGCGACCGCATTCTGGCCAATTTCGCGCCAAAGCTCTCCGACTACGCCGGGAGTGCGCTGGAACGGCTTGGCGTTTCGGTCGAGCTCGGCCAGGCCGTTACGCGCTGCGATGCCGACGGCGTGGTTTTTGGCGGCACGGTTCTGCCGGCCCGCACGATCCTGTGGGCAGCCGGCGTTGCCGCTTCGCCAGCCGCCGAATGGCTGGAAGTGAAGGCGGATCGGGCGGGCAGGGTGTTGGTCGAGCCTGATCTCAGCGTGCCCGGCAGCCCGGAGATTTTTGTCATCGGCGACGCCGCCCACGTGCTCCGGCCCGACGGGCGGCCCGTGCCCGGCGTCGCGCCTTCCGCCAAGCAGGAGGGACGGCATGTTGCCGCGACCGTCAAGGCCAGGCTTGCCGGCGACACCAGCCCGCGGCCTTTCCACTACAAGCACGCCGGCGATCTGGCGACGATCGGCAAGCGCGCCGCCGCCATTGATTTCGGCTGGATCAAGCTCACCGGTTGGCTTGCGTGGTGGCTTTGGGGCATTGCACATATCTATTTCCTGATCGGTTTTCGCAACCGGCTTGCGGTTTCGCTGAGCTGGCTATGGATCTACGTCACAGGCCAGCGCAGCGCCCGGCTGATCACCCAGGGCGACGACGACAAGACCTGACTTTCTTCACCGCGCCTTTCATCCGGCCGTCATCTGTTGCTGATGGATTGGCGTGCCGATGCGCGCGACTTCTTGAGTGGACTTGAGCTGATTTCAGCGCGAAGTTCGCTTCGGGGCAGGACTCGTCAGGTCGTCGAAGAAGGAGAAAACATGTCGCAACTGCTCCATCCCGTCTCTCGCCGTGGTCTCCTAGCCGGGGCCGCCGCCACAGGGGCGCTGATCGCGCTTCATCCCTTCTCCGCCCGGGCGCAGGCCAACCAGGCGCATCTAAGGATCATGGAAACCACCGATATCCATGTGAACGTGCTGCCTTATGACTACTACGCCGACAAAGCCAATGACACGATGGGCCTGTCGCGCACGGCCTCCCTCATCGACGCGGTGCGCAAGGAAGCCGCCAATTCGATGCTGATCGACAATGGCGACCTTTTGCAGGGCAACCCGATGGGCGACTACATCGCCTATGAGAAGGGCCTGAAGGAGGGCGATCTCCATCCGATCATGAAAGGCATGAACCTGCTCGGCTACGAGTGTTCGACACTGGGCAATCACGAATTCAACTATGGCCTGTCCTTTCTGGACAAGGTGCTGGCCGGCGCCAATTTCCCGTTCGTCTGCGCCAACCTGATCCGGGGTACCGAGCTTGCCGCCAACCCGCGCGACGACAAGCTCTACCTCAAGCCTTACGTAATCCTGGACAAGAAGATCAAGGACGGGTCAGGCTCGGAGCAGCCGATCAGGGTCGGCATCATCGGTTTCGTGCCGCCGCAGATCATGGTCTGGGACCTCAAGAACCTCGAAGGCAACGTCAAGACACGCGACATTGTCGAAGCGGCGAGGGCGTGGGTGCCGCGGATGAAGGAGGAGGGCGCCGACATCGTCATCGCGCTCTCGCATTCCGGCATCGACGTCAAGCAGGGTGACATGATGGAGAATGCCTCGTTCTTTGTCGCCGGCGTCGAAGGCATCGACGCGGTCTTCACCGGCCACCAGCATCTGGTCTTCCCCGGCAAGAAAGATTTCCAGGCGCTCGAGGGCGTCGACGCACAGAAGGGGACGCTGCAAGGCAAGCCCGCCGTCATGGGCGGGTTCTGGGGCTCACATATGGGCCTGATCGACCTGATGCTGGAGCGCGACGGGTCGAAGTGGAAAGTGGTCTCGGCGACATCGGAGGCACGGCCGATCTTCGAGCGTGTCGACAACAAGAACAAGCCGACCGTCCCGGACGACAAGCGCATCATCGCCGCTCTCGAGCAGGACCACCAGGCGACGCTCGCCTATGTGCGCCGCCCTGTCGGCAAGACGTCCGCGCCGCTCTATTCCTATTTCGCGCTGGTCGCTGACGACCCGTCGGTGCAGGTCGTCAGCCAGGCGCAAACCTGGTACCTGAAGGACATCTTGAAAAGCACACAGTGGAAGGACGTGCCGTTGCTGTCGGCGGCGGCCCCGTTCAAAGCCGGTGGACGCAACGGCGCCGATTACTATACCGATGTGCCGGCGGGCGACATCGCCATCAAGAACGTCGCCGACCTCTACCTCTATCCCAACACGGTGCGCGCCGTGGAAATCACCGGGGCTCAGGTCAAGGAATGGCTGGAAATGTCGGCCGGCATCTTCAACAAGATCGAGGCGGGGAAGGCTGACCAGGTCCTGATCAACACTGATTTTCCGTCCTACAATTTCGACGTCATCGACGGCGTCACCTACAGGATAGATCTGTCGCAGCCGCCGAAATACGATGCCAAGGGCGGCGTCGCCAATGCCGGTTCCAATCGCATTGTTGAGCTTATGTTCGACGGAAAACCGATTGATCCGGCAGCGAAATTCGTCGTCGCGACCAACAATTACCGGGCTGGCGGCGGTGGCAATTTCCCCGACATCAATGCCGCGAAGATCATTTACGAGGCGCCGGACACCAACCGCGACGTCATCGTCCGCTACATCGTCAGCCAGGGCACCATCAACCCGTCGGCCGACGACAACTGGTCGTTCGCGCCGTTGCCGGGAACCAGCGTCGTCTTCGACACCGGCGTCAAGGCAAAGGACGTCATCGCCGATGTGAAGTCGCTGAAGATCGAACCTGCCGGCGAGGGCGAAGCTGGCTTTGCCCGATATCGCATCCTTCTCTGATCAGCCGTCAAAGCTGGATGCGGTCAGCCTTGGAGGGGCCGGCGGCACGAATCGCCCGACATGACAAGATCCAGCGCATCGATGGAAATGCCGCCGCAAAAGGAAGTCGACGTGCGTACCCAGCTACGCCTTGTAGACCACCTGGCGCACATCGATGTAGCTGGCTCGGAAGCCGGCTTCGCAATAGTGCAGATAGAACTCCCAGAGTTTCTTGAAACGATCGTCGAAACCGAGCGGCACGATTTTCTCCCACGACCCTCGGAAACGCTGGCGCCATTCGGCAAGCGTACGGGCATAGTCCTCGGGGAAAACGCGTTCGCGCAGATGGGCAAGGCCGTGCGCGGCGCCAAGTGATTTCAAGATGGACGGCGTCGGCAGCATGCCGCCCGGGAAGACGTAGCGCTGGATGAAATCCGGCCTTGCGCGATAGGTGTCGTAGGCGGCTTCGTTGATGGTGATGATCTGCAGCCCAGCGAGGCCGCCAGGCTTCAGGCAGTCCTTCATCTTGGAGAAGAACACCGGCCAGTATTTCTCGCCGACCGCCTCGAACATCTCGATCGAGGCGATGCGATCGTAGGTGCCCGTTTCGTCGCGGTAATCCTGCAACTTGATGTCGACCTTTTCGGCAAGGCCGGCCCTGGCGATGCGCGCCTTGGCGAAGTCGTGCTGCTCGCGGCTGATGGTCAATCCAGTAACCCGGCAACCGATTTCGCGTGCCGCGAATTCGGCAAAGCCGCCCCAGCCGCAGCCTATCTCCAGCACATGATCCTTCCCGCCTATGCCGGTATCCCTGGCCAGCGCCCGGTATTTGGCGGCCTGGGCGCTCTCGAGATCGTTGACGCCATTCGCGTAAAGCGCCGAGGAATAGGTCATGCTCGGGTCAAGCCATTCCTTGTAGAAGGCGTTGCCGAGATCGTAGTGCGCGGAGATATTGCGCTTCGATCCCGCGCGTGTGTTCTCGTTGAACCAGTGACGGATGCGCTGGACTGTGTTGATGAGCCAGCTGGCGCCGCCGGCAACCCTCTCACCGAAGGCGGAGTTGACCACGAATAATTCCAGGAAGCTGGTGACGTCCGGGCTTTCCCAATCGCCATCCATGTAGGATTCGGCAACACCAATTGTGCCGCCGGAAAAGGCGCGGCCCGGCAGGCGCCAGTTCTTGAGCACCAGTTCGGCATCGGGCCCCGGCGCCTTGCCGCCGACGAGAACGGCGCGGCCGTCCGGCATCCAGACTTTCAGCGAACCGCGCGGCAGGTTCATCGCCGCCGACAGCACCATGCGCGCCTTGGCCGGCAGGCCCTTGACGATCTCGGCGAAATTGAACTCGTCGAGCCTGACCGCGTCGCCCGGCGCTATGCCATGATGTTCCCCGTGTGCCATTCCAAGCCCCTGGATCTCCGTGGTGCCGGCGCAATCGCCGAGCCGCGGTTCTCTTGGTTCATTCGCCGGGTTCGAACGCCGTTGCCTGGTCCCGGTAGCTTGCGGATCCGGCGACAGGCGGGCTCGAACGAAGCGCTTCCCGATGAATGCCTGCGCCAATCTTCCACGCCATGAGGCGGAACTTCAAGAGGCATACCAAGAGCTGGACTGTGCCACGCGGGCGGCTGGCATCCGCCGCCTTGCGGCAGGCTGCTGCCCGAAATCGAAAACGTCTATGGCAGCCGCGGCGCTAGTGCGATAGCTTTAGCCATGCGTTATGTGATTGTCATTGCCGCCATCGCGTTCTTCCTGATCTGGGACGGTCTCTACAATCAGGGCCGGTATCTCGACGTCACGGTCAGGGAACTCTCCCATGTCGTGCGCTACGTCACCGGAAAAGCCTGATATCCCCTCTTGAGATAGCAGCCTGGCGCCTCATTTGAGGTGCTCACCGGTGTGAGACGAGGTCCAGCCCGATCGAGGCGCGTCGCAAGGACGCGTGGCGCCATGACCGGTTGACGCAAAGAGACCGCCGTCACAAAAGACCCCGACATTTCAGATCGAGGAGGCGGGATTGATCCGGCATATCGTTTTCTTCAGCGCGCGCCGCAAGGAAGATGTGGAAGCAGTTCGCACCGGACTGCTGGCGCTTGGGGACATTCCTCATTCCAGTCTCTTCGAGGTCACGTTGAACACCAAGGTCGACCCGCTGTCGGATGAAGTCGATGTCGTCGTCTACGCGGAATTTGCCGATGACGCGGCGCTGGCAGCCTACAAGTCGCATCCGCTCTATGCGCAGACCACCAGCAAGGTCAAACCATTGCGCGAGCTGCGCTATTCCGCTGATGTCGTCGCTGGAAGCTGATCCCGTGCCGGGATAGCCTCATGTCAAGTCCAGTTGCGGCGGAAGGGAAAGTCCACGACTGTTTCAGGTGGTTGTTGCGGGGCCGCCGCCGGCGGCATTGCGATCAAGTCTTGAACCGATCTTCCGAATGATGCACATCGCGCTTCCATGACCTCGTCAGGCATTCATCCGCTCGATCATCTGGTTCTGCCGACGCAGAGCCTCGATGTGGCGCGTGCCCGGCTCAACGCCCTTGGCTTCGTCGTCGCTCCGGCCGGAATCCATCCGTTTGGCACGGAAAACTGCTGCGTTTTCCTCGCCGACGGCACCTATCTGGAGCCGCTTGCGATCGGCCGTGAACAGGCTGCGACAGAGGCGGCTGCCGAGGGCAATGTCTTCGTTGCGCGCGATCGCCTCTATCGCGAAAGTCGTGGCAACGAGGGATTTTCCGCGGTGGTGCTTGGCACGGACAATGCCGATGACGACCATGAACGCTATGTCGAAGCGGGTCTGTCGGCGGGAGACAAGCTGAGCTTCTCCCGAGCCTTCACCGACACGGCGGGCAAAAGCGATACGGCGTCATTCAAGCTCGCCTTTGCCGCGGCTCCCGGCCAAACGGACGCATTTCTTTTTGCCTGTCAGCGCATCAACGCGCCGAGAGTAGACCGAGGAGCCTTGCAGGCTCACCTCAATGGGGTCGACGGAATTGTCGAGGTGGTTGCAATCAGCAGCGCTTCCGCCGAGCAGCATCGGCTGATTTCAGTGGCGGTCAATGATCAGGCCGCCGATGCGCACGAGTGCGTTTTTCATCTGCCGAACGCGGCCTTGACCGTGCTGGAGGCCGCCGCTTTCACGGCGCGCTTCGGCATACCGGCCGGTACGCCATCAGAATTGCACTTCGCCGCCGTGGTTTTTTCGATCCGCGACATTGGCGCCACCGCAGGCCTGCTTGCGACCAATGCCGTCCAGCACGATATGTCGGGCAATGACATCATCGTGCGGCCGGCATCCGGGCAGGGCGCGGCTTTCATCTTTCGGGAGATCCCATGAGCAACCCCCTGGCCCCCAATTCGTCGGTAACCGTCGGCAACGTCGTCTTCGACAATGCGGGACCCCTGGCGCTGATCGCCGGCCCTTGCCAGTTCGAATCGCGCCAGCATGCCTTCGACATGGCCGGCACGCTGAAGGAGCTGACCGGCAGGCTCGGCATCGGCCTCGTCTACAAGACGAGTTACGACAAGGCCAATCGCACCTCGTTATCGGCAACGCGGGGTGCCGGCATGGATGCCGCGCTTCCCGTCTTCGACGAGTTGCGCAAGGAATTCTCGCTTCCCGTGTTGACCGATGTCCACACCGAGGAACAGTGCGCGATCGTGGCGCCGCATGTCGACGTGCTGCAGATTCCGGCCTTCCTGTCGCGCCAGACCGATATGCTGGTCGCCGCCGCGAGGACGGGCAAGGTCATCAATGTGAAGAAGGGGCAGTTCCTCGCGCCCTGGGACATGCAGAACGTCGTCGCCAAGATCACCGGCTCAGGCAATGCCAATGTGCTGACCACCGAGCGCGGCGCTTCTTTCGGCTACAACACGCTGGTGTCGGATATGCGGGCGCTGCCTGTCATGGCCGAGATCGGCGCCCCGGTGATCTTCGACGCCACCCATTCGGTGCAGCAGCCGGGCGGGCAGGGCGGATCGTCTGGCGGGGAGCGCCGCTTTGTCGAGACGCTGGCCCGCGCGGCCGTTGCAGTCGGCGTTGCCGGCGTCTTCATCGAGACCCACCAGGACCCCGACAATTCGACTTCCTCCGACGGTCCCAACATGCTGCCGCTAAAGGATATGCCGGCACTGCTGGAAAGGCTGATGGCCTTCGACAGGATTGCAAAGGGCTGAAAAGCCAATGTCTTGTAGCGGATAAGCCCCGGTTGTAGGCTCGTCCGGCAAATGAGCGCTTTGGCAGGAGGAAGCCAATGTCCGTCGCCCGCGTCACCGAAATCACCTCGTCGTCCAGGAAAAGCTTTCAAGATGCCATCGAGAAGGGAATTGCGCGCGCCGCGAAGACCCTGAAGAACGTCGAAGGCGCCTGGATCCAGGACCAGAAGATCGTCGTCGAGGATGGCAAGATCGCGGCCTATCGCGTCAATATGAAGGTGACTTTCATCCTCGCGGAGTGATTGGGCAGCCGCCAAAAAAGTCGGGAACTTTCGCCCGCGCCCCTCATTGTCAAAGTGCGGATTAACGACAACGAGGAGCAAACAATGACGACGCAAACAGGCCACACCGAAGCCATTGCCGCTTCGCGAGTCATCGGCACGACCGTCTACAACACCCAAGGCGACAGCATCGGCAGCATCGAGGACGTCATGCTCGACAAGACGTCGAACGGCATCATGTTCGCGGTGATTGGATTTGGCGGCTTTCTCGGCATAGGCGAGAAGTACCACGCCATCCCCTGGGCAAGCCTCGACTATGATGAGGCAAGGGGCGGCTATGTCATACCCTTCTCCAAGGAACAGCTGAAGGCAGCGCCTGCCCATTCGATCAACGAACTGGCCGGCGCGGATGGCGAGAGCGCGCGCGACGAGTCATACGAATATTACAAGGTCGCGCCCTACTGGCATTGACGCCACAATCGAAAAAAGGGGGTCGTTTCCACGGCCCCCTTTTTGATTCAAACGCAACGCTACTCGCTGATGTGCAAAGCCGGCAAAGACGCAATAGCCTTTGGCGGCGACTGCTGGTTGTCGCATGACGTCAGGAACGCCGCGGCGATCAGGAACAGACTGACAATACCGCTCAACTCAGACATGGCGAACCCCTCCTGTTTCGCCCCGCGATAACATTCCTAACCCGAAATGCGCGTCCGGTGGCATGACTTATGATGACAGGAAATTGCGCTTCGTGAATCGGGCGGGCGGCACTATTCGATCAGGCCCCGATTGCCTTTTGCGTCGCTTTGGCTAAGACGGGCGCGACGTTTTCTCCAGATCAATCGAGGACATCGCAATGACCGCCATCATCGACATTGTCGGGCGTGAAATCCTGGACAGCCGTGGAAACCCGACCGTCGAGGTCGATGTTGTTCTCGAAGACGGTTCGATGGGCCGCGCCGCGGTGCCGTCGGGTGCCTCCACCGGCGCCCACGAAGCCGTCGAGCTTCGCGACGGCGGCGCCCGCTACCTTGGCAAGGGCGTGCTCAGGGCCGTCGAGGCGGTCAATGGCGAATTGTTCGAGGCGATCGGCGGCATGGAAGCCGAAAACCAGATCCATATCGATCAGACCATGATTGAGCTTGATGGCACGCCCAACAAGAGCCGGCTCGGCGCCAACGCCATCTTGGGCGTTTCGCTGGCGGTCGCGAAGGCCGCGGCCGATGCAGCCGGGCTGCCGCTCTACCGCTATGTCGGCGGCACCAAGGCGCATGTCCTGCCTGTGCCGATGATGAACATCATCAATGGTGGCGCGCATGCCGACAATCCGATCGACTTCCAGGAATTCATGATCCTGCCGGTCGGTGCGCCGACGCTGCGCGAAGGCGTGCGCTGGGGCTCGGAAATCTTCCACACGCTGCGCAAGAAGCTGAAGGATGCCGGCCACAACACCAATGTCGGCGACGAGGGCGGCTTCGCCCCGAACCTGAAGAGCGCGCCGGTGGCGCTCGACTTCATCATGGAATCGATCGAGAAGGCCGGATTCAAACCAGGTGAAGAGATCGCGCTCGGCCTCGATTGCGCCGCGACCGAGTTCTTCAAGGACGGCAACTATGTCTATGAGGGCGAGAAGAAGACGCGCGATCCCAAGGCGCAAGCCAAGTACCTCGCCAAGCTCGCGGCCGACTATCCGATCATCTCGATCGAGGATGGCCTTGCCGAGGACGATTGGGAAGGCTGGAAGTACCTGACCGACCTGATCGGCAAGAAGACGCAGCTCGTTGGTGACGATCTCTTCGTCACCAACACGGCGCGCCTGCGCGACGGCATCCGCATGGGCGTCGCCAACTCGATCCTGGTCAAGGTCAACCAGATCGGCTCGCTGACCGAGACGCTGGATGCGGTCGAGACCGCGCACAAGGCTGCCTACACCGCCGTCATGTCGCACCGTTCGGGCGAAACCGAGGATTCGACCATTGCCGATCTCGCCGTCGCCACCAATTGCGGGCAGATCAAGACCGGCTCGCTGTCGCGCTCCGACCGCATGGCCAAATACAACCAGCTGATCCGCATCGAGGAAGAACTCGGCAAGCAGGCGCATTACGCCGGCAAGTCGGTGATCAAGGGCTGATCCGGCCGCACATCGTTGATACGGAGAGGGCGGGACATCCCGCCCTTTTTCATTTCAGGCCGGCATGGCGGTCTCCCGTAACCGTCCGTTAAGCACAATCAGGCGAAAAAGACTTCGAGCCGTTTGAGTTCGCGGCACGGGGAATCGGTTATGTGGACGCGTCAGCACAAGCAGAGAAACACCGGCCGGCTGATCATTCCCTCGCTGTGCGTGCTGTTCCTGGCTTATTTCGGCTTCCATGCCTATCACGGTGAATTCGGCATCAATTCGAAATACAAGCTTGAGGCCGAGACGGTTGCGTTGCAGGGTCAGCTCGATGCGATCAAGGCACGCAGGATGGAACTCGAGCGGCGCGTCAAGCTCATGCACGACGGCACGCTGGAGAAGGACATGCTGGACGAGCAGGCGCGCAAGGCACTCAATCTGTCGCAGGCCGACGAGATCACCATCATGCTGCCGGCTCCGGCGAAGTAACCAATTTCAGGTTAATCAGCAATATTTTCAATGATTTTAATTGCTTAGGCGCATGCCAGCTATGCAATTTCGACATGGCGGAACGCCTTTCTACGTGTTAGCCTCCCATAAATCGAAGGGGAGGGCGATCTCCCCGGAGCAGTTTGATCTTGCTCCAGTGTCCGCAAAGAGACGCCAACAGGGAGTGATGCATGGCCACCGCAGCCAGAAAAGCGCCTGCCAAATCGAAATCCGACGGCAAACCCGGTCTATCAGCACCCAAGCCTGTTGACTTCACCAAGGACGAAGAGCTTGCCGCCTACCGGCACATGCTGCTCATCCGCCGTTTCGAGGAGAAGGCCGGCCAGCTCTACGGCATGGGCTTCATTGGCGGTTTCTGTCACCTCTATATCGGCCAGGAAGCGGTCGTCACCGGCATGAAGATGGCGCTGATCGACGGCGATCAGATGATCACGGCCTATCGCGATCACGGCCACATGCTGGCGATGGAGCTGTCGCCGCGTGGCGTGATGGCCGAGCTGACCGGACGCCGCGGCGGCTTGTCCAGAGGCAAGGGCGGTTCCATGCACATGTTCTCCAAGGAGAAGCATTTCTATGGCGGTCACGGCATTGTCGGTGCGCAGGTGTCGCTTGGAACAGGTCTGGCCTTTGCCAACCGCTACCGCGACAACAACAATGTCTCGCTGACCTATTTCGGCGACGGCGCCGCCAACCAGGGCCAGGTCTACGAAAGCTTCAACATGGCCTCGCTGTGGAAGCTGCCGGTGATCTACATCATCGAGAACAACCGCTACGCCATGGGCACCTCGGTGTCGCGCTCTTCGGCGGAAACCAATTTTTCGCATCGTGGCGCGTCGTTCAAGATTCCGGGCATCCAGGTCGACGGCATGGATGTGCGTGCGGTGAAGGCGGCTGGCGATCTGGCTACCGAGTGGTGCCGTGCCGGCAACGGGCCGATCATTCTCGAAATGCAGACTTATCGCTATCGCGGCCACTCGATGTCCGACCCGGCGAAATATCGCTCCAAGGAAGAAGTCCAGAAGATGCGCTCCGATCATGATCCGATCGAGCAGGTCAAGGCGCGGCTCATCGAGAAGAAGTGGGCGACCGAGGACGAACTCAAAACCGTCGACAAGGAGGTTCGCGACATCGTCGCCGACGCCGCCGAATTTGCCCAGCACGACGCGGAGCCGGATCCGTCCGAGCTCTGGACCGATATCGTATTGTAAGGGAGGGCCAGGACATGCCGATCGAAATTCTCATGCCCGCCCTCTCGCCGACCATGGAAGAGGGCAATCTTTCCAAGTGGTTGAAGAACGAGGGCGACAAGGTCGTCGCCGGCGACGTCATTGCCGAGATCGAAACCGACAAGGCGACGATGGAAGTCGAAGCCGTCGACGAAGGTACGCTGGGCAAGATCCTGATCGCCGCCGGCACCGAAGGCGTCAAGGTCAACACGCCGATCGCCGTTCTGCTGCAGGATGGCGAAAGTTCTGGCGACATCGACAAGGCCTCCAAGGCGGCTCCCGCCTCGACGCAAGACGCGGTGTCAACTGGTGGGCAGCGCGCCGACGCGGCCGAGGAAGGCTCGCAACGGGCGCCGCAGGATGCTGGAGAGGCGCCGAAAGCCTCCGTCCCCGCCGCCCCGGTGGTCAACCTCGCTGCCGATCCGGACATTCCTGCCGGCACCGAAATGGTCTCGACCACGGTGCGCGAGGCGCTGCGTGATGCCATGGCCGAGGAAATGCGCCGCGACGGCGATGTCTTCGTCATGGGTGAGGAAGTCGCCGAATACCAGGGCGCCTACAAGATCACACAGGGCTTGCTGCAGGAATTTGGGCCGCGGCGCGTCGTTGACACGCCGATTACCGAGCATGGTTTTGCCGGCGTTGGTGTCGGCGCGGCGATGGCTGGGCTGAAGCCGATCGTCGAGTTCATGACCTTCAACTTCGCCATGCAGGCGATTGACCAGATCATCAACTCCGCCGCCAAGACGCTTTATATGTCGGGCGGCCAGATGGGCGCGCCGATCGTGTTCCGCGGGCCAAATGGCGCGGCGGCCCGCGTCGCGGCGCAGCACTCGCAGTGCTATGCCGCCTGGTACAGCCACATTCCAGGCCTGAAGGTCGTTATGCCGTATACGGCCGCCGACGCCAAGGGCCTGCTCAAGGCAGCGATCCGCGATCCGAACCCGGTCATCTTCCTCGAGAATGAAATCCTCTACGGCCAGTCCTTCGACGTTCCGAAGCTGGACGACTTCGTGCTGCCGATCGGCAAGGCGCGCATCCACAAGGCAGGCAAGGATGTCACCATCGTCTCCTTCGGCATTGGCATGACCTATGCGGTGAAGGCTGAAGCGGAGCTGCGCGGCATGGGGATCGACGCCGAGATCATCGACCTCAGGACTATCCGTCCGCTCGATCTCGACACCGTCATCGCCTCGGTCAAGAAGACCAACCGGCTGGTCGTGGTCGAAGAAGGCTACCCGCAGAATTCGGTTGGCGACCACATCGCCAACCAGGTCTCGCAGCGCGCCTTCGATTTCCTCGACGCACCGGTCATCACCATTGCCGGCAAGGACGTGCCGATGCCTTATGCGGCGAACCTCGAAAAACTGGCTTTGCCGAATGTCGGCGAAGTCATCGAGGCCGTCAAAGCCGTCGCATATCGCTGAACCGGCTGGGAGGACAATATGCCAATCAACATCACCATGCCGGCGCTCTCGCCCACGATGGAAGAGGGCAATCTTTCCAAGTGGCTGGTCAAGGAAGGCGACAAGGTTTCGCCGGGCGACGTGATCGCCGAGATCGAGACCGACAAGGCGACGATGGAGGTCGAGGCCGTCGATGAGGGCACGGTTGCCAAGCTGGTCGTCCCGGCCGGCACCGAGGGCGTCAAGGTCAACGCGCTGATCGCGGTGCTTGCGGCGGAAGGCGAAGATGCCGGCGCGGCGACGAAAAGCGGCGGCGCCACACCGGCGAAAGCCGAAGCTCCGAAAGCGGATGCGCCCAAAGCCGAAGCGCCGAAGGCTGAAGCGCCAAAGGCCGAGGCCCCCAAGGCGCAGGCGGCTCCGGCCGCCGACGGCAACGCGGCTGGCGAACGCACCTTTGCATCGCCGCTTGCCCGCCGTATCGCCAAGGACGCCGGCGTCGACGTCTCTGCGGTCACCGGCACCGGCCCGCACGGCCGCGTGGTCAAGGCTGACGTAGATGCCGCGATTGCAGGTGGTGGCGCCAAGGCGGCACCGGCTGCCAAGGCTCCGGCCGGCGCGCCTGCCTCCGCCCCGGCGGTAAAGGCGATGTCGGACGAGCAGGTGCTGAAACTGTTCGAGGAAGGCTCCTACGAACTCGTCCCGCACGACAATATGCGCAAGACCATCGCGCGGCGCCTGGTCGAAGCAAAAACCACCATCCCGCATTTCTATCTGACGCTCGACTGCGAACTCGACGCGCTGCTGGCTTTACGCACTCAGCTCAATGCCGCGGCACCGGTGAAGAAGACCGACAAGGGCGAGGCTCCCGCCTACAAGCTGTCGGTCAACGACATGGTGATCAAGGCGATGGCGATGGCGCTGAAGGCGGTGCCGGATGCCAATGCCTCATGGACCGAGAGCGCCATGGTCAAGCACAAGCATGCCGATGTCGGCGTCGCCGTTTCGATCCCCGGTGGCCTGATCACGCCGATCATCCGGCATGCCGACGAAAAGACGCTGTCGGTCATCTCCAACGAGATGAAGGACCTGGCCAGCCGCGCCCGCAGCCGCAAGCTGAAGCCGGAAGAATATCAAGGCGGCACGACGGCCGTTTCCAATCTCGGCATGTTCGGCATCAAGGACTTTGCCGCCGTCATCAACCCGCCGCATGCGACGATCCTGGCGGTCGGCGCCGGCGAGGAGCGGGCGGTGGTCAGGAACGGCGAGATCAAGATCGCCACCGTGATGTCGGTGACGCTGTCGACTGACCATCGTGCGGTTGATGGCGCGCTGGGGGCCGAACTGCTGGTCGCCTTCAAGAAGCTGATCGAGAATCCGATGGGCATGCTGGTCTAGGAAAGGGAAAGGCTGTGCGGATATTCTTCACCAGCCTTTTCGCCTTTTTGATTTCCGGCTTGACCGGCGGCCTTATCGCGCAATGGTTGGCTGTCGCCACCGGCGCCGAGGAAGAATACATCATCGTCTTCATGTTCTCGGTGCTGGTGACTTTTGTCGCCACCTTCATCTTCTTCGTTGCGCAATTGACGAACGATCCGGTCGCGGCCGTTGCCAGGGCGGGCAAGTGGACGCTGATTGCCTTTGTGGCGCTTCTCGTCCTGCTGGTCGCGCTGATCCTCTACAGCGACAGCAGTGCCGCTGTGGTCAGGAAAGACATACCGATGGTTGCCGGTCTCGGTCTGCCGGGCCTGGTGACGATCGTCATCCATTGGTTGTTCGTACGCTGGCGCGTGAAGCGCGGCGTGGCCGACACAAAGGCAGGTTGAACGGATGAAGACGGTGCTTTGTTACGGCGACTCGCTGACCTGGGGCTACAATGCCGAGGGCGGCCGTCATGGGCTCGGGGATCGCTGGCCAAGCGTCCTGCAAGCAGGCCTCGGCGGAGGCGTTCAAGTCGTCGCCGAGGGGCTCAATGGCCGCACCACCGCCTTCGACGATCATCTGGCCGGAGCCGATCGCAACGGCGCGCGGCTGCTGCCGACAGTGTTGACGACGCATGCGCCGATCGACCTGATCGTCATCATGCTCGGCGCCAATGACATGAAGCCATGGATCCATGGCAACCCGGTTGCCGCCAAGCAAGGCATCCAGCGGCTGATCGATATCGTGCGTGGCCACGACTATCCGTTCGACTGGCCGGCACCGCAGATACTGATCGTTTCGCCGCCTCTTGTCAGCCGCACCGAAAATGCCGACTTCAGGGAGATGTTCGCCGGCGGCGATGAGGCCTCGAAGCAGCTTGCGCCGCAATACGCCGCACTCGCCGACGAGGTCGGCTGCGGCTTCTTCGACGCTGGCACGGTGGCGCAAACAACACCTCTCGATGGCGTCCACCTCGATGCCGAGAATACGCGAAACATTGGCGAGGCGCTGACGCCGGTCGTGCGCGTCATGCTGGAATTGTGATTGAAGGAGAAAACCCGTGGCTGAGAACTACGACGTCATCATCATCGGCTCCGGTCCCGGCGGCTATGTCACCGCGGTGCGCTCCGCCCAGCTCGGCTTCAAGACGGCGATCGTCGAGCGCGAGCATCTAGGCGGCATCTGTCTGAATTGGGGCTGTATTCCGACCAAGGCGCTGCTGCGGTCGGCCGAGATCATGCATTATTCCGATCATCTGAAGGATTACGGCCTGAAGCTCGATGGCGGCAAGATCAGTGCCGATACCGCTGCCGTCGTCGATCGGTCGCGAAAAGTGTCGCTCAGGCTCAATGGCGGCGTCGCCTTCCTGATGAAGAAGAACAAGGTCGACGTCATCTGGGGCGAGGCCAAACTATCCAAGCCCGGTGAGATCGTGGTTTCCAAGACGGCCAAGAAGCCGATGGAGCCGCAGCCGCCGGTGCCGAAAGGCGTCAAGGGCGAGGGCACCTACACCGCCAAGCACATCATCCTGGCGACCGGCGCCCGGCCGCGCGCTCTGCCCGGCATAGAGCCGGACGGCAAGCTGATCTGGACTTATTTCGAAGCCATGGTGCCGAAGGAGATGCCGAAGTCGCTGCTGGTGATGGGCTCAGGCGCTATCGGCATCGAATTCGCCTCCTTCTATCGCACAATGGGCGCCGAGGTCACGGTGGTCGAGCTGCTGCCGGCGGTGATGCCGGTCGAGGACGCCGAGGTCTCGAAATTCGCGCAAAAGCAGTTCGAGAAGCAAGGCATGAAGATCATCCTCGAGGCCAAGGTAACCAAGGTCGAGAAGGGGACGAACTCGATTACCGCGCATGTCGAGATGAAAGACGGCAAGGTCGAGAAGATCACCGCCGATCGCATGATCTCGGCCGTTGGCGTCCAGGGCAATATCGAGAACCTCGGCCTTGAAGCACTCGGTGTTAAGACCGAGCGCGGTTGCGTGGTCATCGACGGTTATGGCAAGACCAATGTGCTTGGTATCTACGCCATCGGCGATGTCGCCGGTCCGCCCATGCTTGCTCACAAGGCCGAGCACGAGGGCGTCGTGTGCGTCGAGAAGATCGCGAACTTCCCCGGTGTTCACGCCACGGACAAGCTCAAGATCCCTGGTTGCACCTACTGCAATCCGCAGGTCGCCTCGGTTGGACTGACGGAAGCAAAAGCCAAGGCCGAGGGCAAGGATATCCGCGTCGGCCGCTTCCAGTTCGGGGCCAACGGCAAGGCCATCGCGCTTGGCGAAGACCAAGGCTTCATCAAGACCATCTTCGACAAGAAGACCGGTCAGTTGCTCGGCGCACACATGGTCGGCGCCGAAGTTACGGAACTGATCCAGGGTTTTGTCGTGGCGATGAACCTCGAAACCACCGAGGAAGAGCTGATGCACACCATCTTCCCGCATCCGACGCTGTCCGAGATGATGAAGGAAAGCGTGCTCGACGCCTATGGCCGCGCCTTGAACGCATGATAGATTCCCCGCGGGAGACTCAGCTGTCAAAGCCGTGCGATCTCGACGGCGAGGCAGTTCGTTTCCGAATGCATTTTTACTGGCGCAAGGAGAAGGCATATGCACTTGAACGGCGTGGGCTGGATCGCAGCAATCATTATCGGCGGCCTGGCAGGCTGGTTGGCCGAAATGGTCATGAAGAGCAACACCGGCATATTCATGAACATTATCATGGGCATCGTTGGCGCGGTGGTGCTGAACGCAGTCTTGCAGGCGCTCAACATCGGCGTGTTCGGCGTCGGCTGGACCGCCTATCTGATCACCGGCTTCATCGGTGCCTGCCTGCTGATCTGGGTAGGTCGCCTGGTGCGCCGTTAGTCGATATCGTTTTCGGCTATGCGAAAACGGTTGTAGCGGCATGCGCCGCTGCAGCCTTTTTCTTTGTCCCGAAAAGTCCTAGATGACGTTAAGGTGACGATCGCCGACGGGCGGTCGCAAGAAAGGCCAGGGTTCAGATGGTCACTGTCCTCGACACGATCGCCAGCGCGCCGCGGCTGCGGCATCCCGAGAAGGCCCACAAGCCCGACCAGGAGGTATTGCGCAAGCCGGACTGGATCCGCGTCAAGGCCCCGGTGTCGAAGGGATATGCCGAGACACGGGAGATCGTGAAATCGCACAAGCTGGTGACAGTATGCGAAGAGGCCGGTTGCCCGAACATCGGTGAGTGCTGGGAAAAGAAGCACGCCACCTTCATGATCATGGGCGAGATATGCACGCGCGCCTGCGCCTTCTGCAATGTCGCCACTGGCATCCCGACCGCGCTCGACTCCGACGAGCCCGCGCGTGTCGCGCATGCCGTCAAGCAAATGGGCCTCAGCCACGTCGTCATCACCTCCGTTGACCGCGACGATCTCGACGATGGCGGTGCGCAGCACTTCGCCGATGTCATCCGTGCGATCCGGGCGGCAACGCCTCTGACGACGATCGAAATCCTGACGCCCGATTTCCTGCGCAAGGAAGGCGCGCTGGAGATCGTCGTGGCGGCCCGGCCCGATGTCTTCAACCACAACCTCGAAACCGTGCCGTCGAATTATCTCAAGGTCCGGCCGGGCGCCCGCTATTTCCACTCGATCCGGCTGCTGCAGCGGGTCAAGGAACTCGATCCGTCGATTTTCACCAAGTCCGGCATCATGGTCGGCCTTGGCGAGGAGCGGAACGAAATCCTGCAATTAATGGACGATCTGCGTTCGGCCAATGTCGACTTCATGACCATCGGCCAATACCTGCAGCCGTCGAAGAAGCACCACCCGGTGATCCGCTTCGTCACGCCGGAGGAATTCAAGTCCTTCGAGACGATCGGCAAGACCAAGGGTTTCCTGCTGGTGGCATCGAGCCCGCTGACACGCTCTTCGCACCATGCCGGCGACGATTTCGCCCGGCTGCGCGCCGCGCGCGAAGCGCAGCTCCAGAAATTGATCTAACGCCGGTTTCATGCCGAAATTCGAAGCCACCCGACGCGTCGCCCACACGCCTGAGCAGATGTTCGCGCTGGTCGCCGACATCGAAACTTACCCGCAATTCCTGCCGCTTTGCGAAGCGTTGGCGGTCCGCTCGCGCAAGGAGCGTGACGGCCGCACCATCCTCGTGGCCGACATGAGCATCGGCTATAAGGCGATCCGGGAGACTTTCACGACGCAGGTACTGCTCAAGCCCGACGAACACGCCATCGACGTGAAGTATATTGACGGCCCGTTCAAATATCTGAGCAATGTCTGGCGGTTCGAGCCGGATGGTGCCGGCTGTGCCGTGCGCTTCTTCATCGACTATGAATTCAAGAGCCGCATCCTGGGTGCGCTGATGGGCACGATGTTCGATCGTGCCTTCCGCATGTTCGCCGAAGCTTTTGAAAAGCGCGCCGACATCATCTACGGCAAGAAACCGGCGGCCTGACTCTCGACAAGCGCCTGCAAGCCGATCTCAAGTGCATGATGGACGGTTTCCCGGCGGATGAAGTCACGGCCATTGTCGGCAAACAGCTTGCGTTCAGCCGTCACGGGTCGGCCGTTCACCGCAACGCCAAACCAGACCAGCCCGACCGGCTTTTCCCTGGAACCGCCACCCGGACCGGCAATGCCGGTGACGGCCAGCGCCAGCCCGGCACGCGACCGCGCGAGCGCTCCAGCGGCCATCTCGATGGCTGTCTCGCCCGAGACCGCACCATGCACGTCGAGCGAGGCGGCGCGAACACCGAGCATGTCCATCTTGGCTTCATTGGAATAGGTGATGAAGCCGCGATCGACCACGGCGGAAGAACCGGCAATGTCGGTCAGCGCGGCGATGATCATCCCGCCGGTACAGCTTTCCGCGGTCGCCAGCATGATGCCGCGCTCCCGGCACGCCTCAAACAGGGCGATTGCCAGTTCGCTGTTGGTCATTCCGGAACCTCGCCTGGAAACACCACACTGGCGGTGGCGATCGCCGCGATACCTTCCTCGCGGCCGACAAAGCCGAGCTTCTCGTTGGTTGTCGCCTTGACCGAGATGCGGTCGGCGGAAATGCCCAGCATCTGCGAAAGGACTGATGTCATCGCCTCGCGGTGCGGGCCGACGCGCGGCGCCTCGCAGATCAGCGTGATATCGGCATTGGCGATGCGTCCGCCGCGCTCGCGCACCAGTCTTGCCGCATGTTCGACGAATATCCGCGATGCAGCGCCTTTCCACTGCGGATCGGATGGAGGAAAGTGCGTGCCGATATCGCCGGCCCCGCAGGTCGCCAGCAGCGCGTCGGTCAGGGCGTGCAGGCCGACATCCGCGTCGGAATGGCCCGACAGTTTCCTGTCATGCGGGATGGCGACGCCACAAAGCGTAACATGGTCGCCGGGCTCGAAGGCGTGGACATCGTAGCCATTGCCGGTGCGGATGTCGGGAAAGTGTGTCCGCTCGCTAGAAAGTCGCTGGTGCGCCATGGCGATATCCCGTGCCCATGTGAGTTTGACATTGTCGGGCGATCCAGGAACGAGCTTCACCGGCATTTGCATCCATTCGGCGATCGACGCGTCGTCGGTAAAGTCGGATTTGCCGCTGTCATAGGCTTGCTCATGCATCGTCGTGATCGCGAGGAAGGGAAAGCCTTGCGGCGTTTGCGCCGCGTGCAGCCCGCTCCTTGGCACCGTTTCGCCGACCATGCCGGTCGCCGATTCGCGTTTCAGCGTGTCGGCGACCGGCAGGGCGGGAAGCGCGCCTTCACGTTCGCCGATGGCCGCGATTGTGCGGTCGATCAGATCCATGTCTACAAAGGGGCGCGCGGCGTCGTGGATGAGGACCTTGTCCGGCGCGTAGCTTCTCAGCGCCTGCAGCCCGAGCCGAACCGAATCCTGCCTGGTCGCGCCTCCGGCAATTGCCGTTACCCGATCCGCATCGGTTCCGACCGCTTGCTGAAAAAGCTCGCGGTCTTCGGCATGGATGGCCACGACGACCCGGCCGATGAGCGGGTGCGCCAGAAAAATGTCTATGACACGAGCGATGACGGCGCGTCCGCCAATTCGTTGATATTGCTTAGGACCATCGGCTTGTCCGGCGCGCGCGCCGCGGCCGGCCGCGACGATAACCACCGCGACTTTGCCACCCGGATCCGGAGCCTGATTTTCGGTTGCGCCAGTCATGCAGTCCGGTCCTAGTCGCGGCCAAGGCCGAAGGCCAGCATTTTCCCAATTGCGCCTTAATGTGGCGTCATTCCGCGTTGCACATTTCTCTCGATCTGGCTAGAGAATGTGCAACGAATGGACGTGCTTGGTTTTTGTGCATGGTTAACTTGACCGGATTGGCCCAGCCTCTCGACGTCGGCGGCGTCAGAATACGCAACCGCGTCTTCCTCGCGCCAATGTCGGGGATCACGGACGAGGCGTTCAGGCAGCGCGCCCATGGGCATGGCGCAGGCCTGGTCGTGTCCGAAATGGTGGCCAGCGGCGAGCTCGCCAAGGGCAGGGCGGGTTGTGGCCTGCGGATACGCCATTCCGGACTGCCCGTCCATATGGTGCAGCTTGCCGGGCGCGAGGCCAAGCATATGGCCGAAGGCGCGCGGATCGCCGCCGGCGAGGGCGCCGACATCATCGACATCAACATGGGCTGCCCGGCCAAGAAGGTCACCGGTGGCTATGCCGGTTCGGCATTGATGCTGGATTTAGACCACGCGCTCTCGCTGATCGAGGCCGTGGTAGGCGTGGTCCAGGTGCCGGTGACGGTCAAGATGCGGCTGGGTTGGGACGAAGGCGTGCTCAACGCTCCTATCCTGGCGCGCCGGGCCGAGCAGGCGGGCGTCAGGATGGTCACGGTCCATGGCCGCACACGCTGTCAGTTCTACCAGGGCAAGGCGGACTGGCGCGCCATCGCTCGCGTCAAGGAGGCTGTTTCCATTCCGGTCGTCGCCAATGGCGATGTCTGCTCCCCAAGCGAGGCAGCCGCCGTTCTCGAACAGTCCGGCGCCGATGCGTTGATGGTCGGCCGCGCCCATTATGGCGCGCCGTGGGTCGCCGGCGGCATCGCTGCGGCTGCCGCCGGGACATTTTCGCCCGGCATTCCCCAGACCCCGCAAGCGCTTACCGATTATGTCGTCGCCCACTACGAGGACATGCTGGCGCTTTACGGCATCGAGAGCGGCCTGCGCCAGGCGCGCAAGCATCTGGGCTGGTATCTCGACCGACTTGCCGAGGGTGTCGCTGGCGAGAGTAGGAAAGCGATATTGACCGCGTCCGAACCGGCCCGCGTCATTGCCTTGCTGCGTGACGTGTTTTCGCGCGATCCGCAAACCTTGAACCTGCGGAGCGCCGCATGACCGCAACCCCTGGCCAAGGCGTTGAAATGGCGGATGCTGCCCAGATCGTGCTAAACACGATCCGCCGCCCGGTGATCATGATCAGCGAGGAAGGCTTCATCACCTTCGCCAATGCCGATGCCGAGGACTTCTTTCGCTCCAGCGCGACCATGCTGGCGCGCAACACCCTGTCCAAGCTCATACCCTTCGGCAGTCCGCTGCTGACACTGGTCGACCAGGTGCGCGAGCGCCGCGCGCCCGTCAACGAATATCGGGTCGACGTTTCGTCGCCGCGCCTCGGCATCGAAAAGGTCGTCGATCTCTATGTCGCGCCGGTACCGGAGTTTCCGGGCTCCGTCGTGGTCATGTTCCAGGAGCGGTCGATGGCCGACAAGATCGACCGGCAGATGACGCATCGCGGCGCCGCGCGCTCGGTGACCGGTCTGGCGGCGATGCTGGCGCATGAGATCAAGAACCCGCTCTCCGGTATCAGGGGGGCGGCTCAGCTGCTCGAGCTGTCCGCTTCCGATGAGGATCGCGCGCTGACGCGGCTGATCACCGATGAGACGGACCGTATCGTGTCGCTGGTCGACCGCATGGAGGTGTTTTCCGACGAGCGGCCGATCGACCGCTATCCCGTCAACATCCATGTGGTGCTCGATCACGTGAAAGCGATCGCAAAGAACGGTTTCGCTAGGAAAATCAAGATACTGGAGGACTATGATCCATCATTGCCTCCGGTGTTTGCCAATCGTGATCAGCTGATCCAGGTGTTCCTTAATCTGATCAAGAACGCCGCCGAGGCAATCGGTAGCGACCCCCAGGGCGAGATCGTGCTGTCCACCGCCTTCCGGCCCGGTATTCGCGTTTCGGTTCCGGGGACGCAGGACCGCGTGTCGCTGCCGCTGGAGTTCTGCGTGCGCGACAACGGTTCCGGCGTGTCGGAGGATATCCTGCCGATCCTGTTCGATCCCTTCATCACCACCAAGCCGAACGGCTCGGGGCTCGGGCTGGCGCTGGTCGCCAAGATCGTCGGTGAACATGGCGGCATCATCGAATGCGATTCGACGCCGCGCGCGACAACATTCCGGGTCCTGATGCCGGCCTGGAAGGAAACGGCGCTTGGCGCTGATCAAGACGGTGAAGGAGACCGCAAATGACCGTTCGCGGCAATATTCTGGTCGCCGACGACGATGCTGCGATCCGCACCGTTCTCAATCAGGCCCTGTCGCGTGTCGGTCACGAGGTGCGCGTCACCTCCAACGCGTCGACCCTGTGGCGCTGGGTCGCGGCCGGCGAGGGTGATCTCGTCATCACCGACGTCGTGATGCCGGACGAGAACGCTTTCGACATGCTGCCGCGCATCAAGAAGGCGCGGCCGGAACTGCCTGTCATCGTCATGAGCGCCCAGAATACCTTCATGACGGCGATCCGCGCTTCCGAAACGGGCGCCTATGAATATCTGCCGAAGCCTTTCGATCTGACCGAACTCCTCAACATCGTCAACCGCGCTTTGTCCGAGCCCCGGCGGCCGAAGATCGATGCCAGGCAAGAAGAGCCGCCCGAAACGATGCCGCTGGTCGGCCGTTCGGCGGCCATGCAGGACATCTACCGCATGCTGGCGCGCATGATGCAGACCGACCTGACGGTGATGATTTCGGGCGAATCGGGCACCGGCAAGGAACTGGTGGCACGAGCGCTGCATGAATATGGGCGCCGTCGTGGCGGCCCGTTCGTTGCCATTAACATGGCGGCTATCCCGCGCGACCTCATCGAATCGGAACTGTTCGGTCACGAGAAGGGCGCCTTCACCGGCGCGCAGAGCCGCTCGACCGGTCGCTTCGAGCAGGCGGAGGGCGGCACGCTGTTCCTCGACGAGATCGGCGACATGCCGATGGAGGCGCAGACGCGCTTGCTGCGCGTCCTGCAGCAGGGCGAGTACACGACTGTCGGCGGCCGCACGCCGATCAAGACCGATGTGCGCATTGTCGCCGCCACCAACAAGGACCTGCGTACGCTGATCAACCAGGGCCTCTTCCGCGAGGATCTTTTCTACCGTCTCAATGTCGTGCCGCTCAGGTTGCCGGCCCTGCGCGAACGCTCCGAGGATGTGCCCGATCTGGTGCGCCATTTCTTCAAGCTCGGCGAAATGGAGGGGCTGCAGACCAAGCGCATCTCTTCCGGCGGCATCGAACTGATGAAGCGCTATCCCTGGCCAGGCAATGTGCGCGAGCTGGAAAACCTGGTCCGCAGGCTCGCCGCGCTTTATTCGCAGGACGAGATTTCCGCCGAGATCATCGAGACGGAGCTCAAGACAGGCGAACGCCCCGTGGTACCAGGCGGCGGCAACCTCATTCCCGACGATCTTTCCATCGGGCAGGCGGTGGAGCACTTCCTGCAGCGCTATTTCGCCTCCTTTGCGGGCGAATTGCCGCCTGCCGGTCTGTACGAGCGTATCCTGTCCGAAGTCGAATATCCGCTGGTGCTGGCTTCGATGACGGCAACCCGCGGCAACCAGATCAAGGCCGCGGAGCTCCTGGGACTCAACCGCAACACCCTGCGCAAGAAGATTCGCGAATTGGGCGTCAACGTTTACAAGTCCTCCCGCCAGACCTGAGCCCGCGCTGCATACAGGATCTTTTCAGGGGACCGACCGGGGAACGAGTCCTGTAGTTGTCACACTTGTTGCATAATCGCCACAATGCGTTGCATAGATCGGACGCAATCACTGGCTCTAGACGGCGACATGGCTCCGCAGACACCTGTACTCAACAAACCGCTCTTCAGCGAACCTGGCGCGCGCGACGGGCGCCGGCTGCTGGCACTCCCCGGCGTGGTGGCGGTCGTCGGTGCCTTGGTCATGGCGGCTATTTCGTTCGCCATCCTGGTCGGTGCGACACCGATTGCGCCTGACGCCAAAACGACCTGGGCGCTGATCGCTCTCAACGCCGCCTTCGTGCTCTTCCTCATCGCGCTGGTTGGACGCGAGGTGCATCGCATCGTCATGGCGCGCCGGCATGGCAAAGCGGCTTCTCGGCTGCATGTGCGCATCGTTGCCATGTTCGCTCTCGTTGCCGCCATTCCCGCCATCATGGTGGCGATCATCGCCTCGATCACGCTCGATATCGGCCTTGATCGCTGGTTCGAAATTCGCACCAAGACGATCGTCAATTCGTCCCTGTCGATCGCCGACGCCTATGTGCAGGAGAACGCGCGCAACCTGCAGGGTACGACGTTGTCGATGGCCTACGATCTCGATGCGTCGCGAACGCTCTACGGCCTCGATCGCACCGGCTTTCTCGATCTCATGAACAAGGAAGCCGTGGGCCGCTCGCTGGCGCATGCCGCGCTGATCAAGCCCGATGGCTCCTTCGTCATGAGCGCCAAGACCGATGCCGATTTCGCCATGCCGGAACCCCCGGAAGGAGCGGTGGCCACCGCCACCGACGGCAAGCCGGTGCTGATCGAGCCGCGCACGCGCAACATCATGGGCGCCATCGTCAAGCTGCGCGAGATCGATGGCCTCTATCTCTACACCATCCGTCTGGTCGACCCCGAGGTGATCAAGGCGCGGCAGATCGTCAGGTCCAACACCGACGAGTATCGCAATCTCGAGGATAACAGGCGTACCTCGCAAGTGGCGTTTGCGCTGCCCTATCTGTCGCTGACCCTGATCATCATCCTGTCGGCAATCTGGACCGGCATAGCTGTTGCCGACCGGCTCGTGCGGCCGATCCGTCAGCTGATCGGCGCTGCCGACGAAGTCGCGACCGGCAATCTCGACGTCGCGGTGCCGGTGCGGCCATCCGATGGCGATGTCGCCTCGCTCGGCGACACGTTCAACAAGATGCTGCTGGAGCTCAAATCGCAGCGCAACGAGATCCTGTCAGCGAAGGACCTGATCGATGAGAGGCGGCGTTTTTCCGAAGCCGTGCTTGCCGGCGTCACCGCCGGCGTCATCGGCGTCGACCCTTACGGCATCATCACCATCGTCAATCGTTCTGCCGAATCGATGCTGGCCGTTTCCGCCAGCGCGGCACTTGGGCAGAATCTTTCCGCAATCCTGCCGCATGTCGGCCGCGTCTTCGAGATCGGTCGTAAATCCGGCAAGCCGGTCTACCGCGAACAGGTGACCTTCTATCGCGCCGGCGCCGAGCGGACCTTCAATGTGCAGGTCACCATCGAGGCAGGCGATGACGGCTCGGAGGAAAAATCCTATGTCGTGACCGTCGATGACATCACCGATCTGGTTCAGGCCCAGCGCTCATCCGCTTGGGCCGACGTGGCGCGGCGCATTGCCCACGAGATCAAGAATCCGCTGACGCCGATCCAGCTTTCCGCCGAACGCATCAAGCGTCGCTACGGCAAGGTCATCACCGAAGACCGCGAGGTTTTCGACCAATGCACCGACACCATCATCCGCCAGGTGGAGGATATCGGCCGCATGGTCGACGAGTTCTCGGCTTTCGCGCGCATGCCAAAGCCCGAGATGAAGGCCATCGACCTGCGCGAATCGCTGCGCGAGGCTTCCTTCCTGGTCGAAGTCAGCCGCGCCGACATCACCTTCGAGCGGATATTCGGGAACGAGCCGCTCAAGGGCACGTTCGACAGCCGGCTGATGGCCCAGGCTTTCGGCAATGTGATCAAGAATGCCGCCGAGGCGATCGACGGACTGGAACATAAGGACGGTTCGCACGGCATAATCCGGATTCAAGCCGGCCGTCAGAATGGCGCGATTCGCATCGATGTCATCGACAATGGCAAAGGCCTGCCGCGCGAGAATCGCCAACGGTTGCTGGAGCCCTATATGACCACGCGTGAAAAGGGCACCGGGCTTGGTCTCGCTATCGTCAAGAAGATCGTGGAGGACCATGGCGGCAGGCTGGAACTCCATGACGCGCCTGCG
Organism: Mesorhizobium sp. B2-4-13; assembly: GCF_006658535.1. NCBI lineage: Bacteria > Pseudomonadati > Pseudomonadota > Alphaproteobacteria > Hyphomicrobiales > Phyllobacteriaceae > Mesorhizobium > Mesorhizobium sp. B2-4-13. The sequence continues at coordinate 73,481 of NZ_VFVB01000012.1, forward strand.
GATTTCCACGGCGGGCGCGGCGCGATGATCAGCATCATCCTGCCGCCTGCAACCAGCGCGCCGCCGCGCGGCGAAACCAAGGCGGACCACGAAAGAGAAACTGAAAAGGTCGATAATGGCGTCTGATATTCTCATCGTCGATGACGAGGAAGACATCCGCGAACTCGTCGCGGGCATCCTGAGTGACGAGGGTCACGAAACCCGCACGGCATTCGATGCCGACAGCGCACTGGCGGCCATCGCCGACCGAGCACCGAGGCTGATCTTCCTTGATATCTGGCTGCAGGGTTCGCGTCTGGACGGCTTGGCGCTGCTCGACGAGATCAAGACCATGCACCCGAACCTGCCGGTAGTGATGATTTCAGGCCACGGCAACATCGAAACGGCGGTTTCCGCCATCCGTCGCGGCGCCTATGATTTCATCGAAAAGCCGTTCAAGGCCGACAGGCTGATCCTCATTGCCGAACGCGCACTCGAGACCTCGAAACTGCGCCGCGAAGTTTCCGACCTCAAGCTGCGCAGCGGCGAGACTTTCGATTTGATCGGCATGTCCTCGGCGATGAGCCAGTTGCGCCAGACCATCGAGCGTGTCGCGCCGACCAACAGCCGGGTGATGATCGTTGGCCCTTCCGGATCGGGCAAGGAACTGGCCGCCCGCGCCATTCATACGCTGTCGGCGCGCAAGGGCGGGCCGTTCGTGACGCTGAGTGCCGCCAATATCACGCCTGAACGCATGGAGATCGAACTGTTCGGCACCGAATCGAACGGGGTCGAACGTAAGGTGGGGGCGCTGGAGGAGGCCCATCGCGGCATTCTATACATCGACGAAGTGGCCGACATGCCGCGCGAGACGCAGAACAAGATTTTGCGCGTGCTGGTCGAACAGCAATTCGAGCGGGTGGGCGGTACTAAGCGGGTCAAGGTCGACGTCCGCATCATTTCCTCGACCTCGCAGAACCTTGAGGCGATGATCGCAGACGGGCGTTTCCGCGAGGATCTCTATCACCGGCTCGCCGTGGTTCCGGTCATGGTGCCGGGACTGGCCGAGCGGCGCGAGGACATTCCCTATCTCGTCGACAACTTCATGAAGCAGATCGCCCGCCAGGCTGGCATCAAGCCACGCCGTATCGGCGACGACGCGCTGGCCGTGCTGCAGGCGCACAACTGGCCGGGCAACGTGCGCCAGTTGCGCAACAACGTCGAGCGACTGATGATCCTGGCGCGCGGCGAGGACGTGGACGCGCCGATCACCGCGGATCTGCTGCCGTCCGAAATCGGCGATGTCATGCCGCGCACGCCCAACCAGTCGGACCAGCATATAATGGCGCTGCCGCTGCGCGAGGCACGCGAACAGTTCGAAAAGGACTATCTGATCGCCCAGATCAACCGGTTCGGCGGCAACATTTCGAAGACAGCCGAGTTCATCGGCATGGAGCGTTCCGCCTTGCACCGCAAGCTGAAGTCGCTGGGCGTCTGACCCAATCCTCGGTGGCCCACGCGATTGTCCGTTACCTGCACGGCGGAATCGCCTAAACAGGCCGAACCAAATCTCCCGAGGTGACCATGCCGCGCATTGCCTATGTGAACGGGCGCTACATCACTCATGCCGATGCCGCCGTGCATATCGAGGATCGCGGCTACCAGTTCGCCGACGGCGTCTACGAGGTCTGCGAGGTGGCGCGCGGCTTCATCGTCGACATGCCGCGCCACCTTGCCCGGCTGAACCGCTCGCTGACCGAACTGTCGATCGCCTGGCCGGTGACACGCAATGTGTTGCCGCTGATCCTGCGCGAAGTGGTCAACCGCAATCATGTCGTCAACGGCCTGGTCTATGTTCAGGTGACGCGCGGTGTCGCCAGCCGGGAATTTGTCTTCCCATCGGCGAACGTCAAGCCCGCGCTGGTGGTGACAGCCAGGAAGGCCGACCCTGCCGCGGGAGCCAAGCGAGCCGAGACCGGTATCGCCGTCATCACCGTGCCGGAGAACCGGTGGGACCGCGTCGACATCAAGACCGTCGGGCTGCTGCCCAATGTATTGGCCAAGCAGAAGGCCAAGGAAGCGGGCGCACAGGAGGCGTGGTTCGTGGATGCCGACGGCAACGTCAAGGAGGGCGGTTCGTCGAATGCCTGGATCGTTACCAGGGATGGCGTACTGGTCACCCGGCCGGCCGAACATGGCATTCTGCGCGGCATCACGCGCACCACCATGTTCGAAGTCGCGGCAAGGCTCGGCCTGAAGATCGAGGAACGGGAATTTTCCGTCGCCGAGGCCAAAGCGGCCCGCGAAGCATTCATCAGTTCCGCGACGACTATTGCCATGCCGATCGTGGCCATTGACGGCGATCCCATAGCCAATGGCCACCCCGGCTCAATAACACTTTCGTTGCGGCATGCCTTTTTTGACATTGCGGAAAAAAGTCCAGCCTGATAACCGCACAGGTGGAATGAACATCAATATATCTCGTTCTGCTTGTCGTTACTGACGGCAAGAGGGTGTTTGCGCGCTTGACATGTGCCCGCTAATTTGGCGCATTGGCTGCAAACCGAAGGGGATCGGCGAAAGACAAAAACAATGGCGGAACGATCGCAAAACCTTCAGGACCTGTTCCTGAATTCAGTTCGCAAGAGCAAGAACCCACTCACCATCTTTCTTATCAACGGCGTGAAGCTGACCGGCGTGGTCACTTCTTTCGATAATTTCTGCGTCCTGCTGCGCCGCGACGGTCACTCCCAACTCGTCTACAAGCACGCCATTTCCACGATCATGCCGAGCCAGCCGGTTCAGATGTTCGATGGCGAGGAAAGCCAGGGCGCCTGATTGGCACGTGAGAAGGACGCGGACGGCACGGTTCGCGGAAAACCAGCGCATCATCCCGGGACGGAAGCCAAGGGTCCGACCCGGGCTGTTGTCATTGTGCCTGTGCTTACGCGCCAACCGCGTAACGACGATGACACGAACCGTCCGCGGCTGACGCGCTCGGCCGAGGCGCGCCACGACGAAGCAGTCGGCCTTGCCCGCGCCATCGACCTTGATCTGATCCATACGGCGGTCGTGACCGTCAACGACCCGCGCCCGGCGACGTTGCTGGGCAGCGGCAAGGTCGAGGAGTTCGCCGGGATCGTCAGGGAAGGGCACGCGGAAGTGGTCATCGTCGACCATCCGCTGACGCCGGTGCAGCAGCGCAATCTCGAGAAGCAATTCAACGCCAAGGTGCTGGATCGCACCGGGCTGATCCTGGAGATTTTCGGCGAGCGCGCGCGCACCAAGGAAGGCACGCTGCAGGTCGAGCTTGCCCATCTCAACTACCAGAAGGGCCGCCTGGTGCGCAGCTGGACCCACCTGGAGCGTCAGCGTGGCGGTGCAGGCTTCCTCGGTGGCCCCGGTGAAACGCAGATCGAATCCGATCGGCGGCAGTTGCAGGAAAAGATCATAAAGCTGAAGCACGAGCTGGAAACCGTGCGCCGCACCCGCGACCTGCACCGCGCCAAGCGCAAGAAGGTGCCGTTTCCAGTGGTGGCGATCGTCGGCTACACCAACGCTGGCAAGTCGACGCTGTTCAACAAGCTGACCGGAGCAGGGGTGCTGGCGCAGGACATGCTGTTCGCCACGCTGGATCCGACACTGCGCCGCGTGCGGCTGCCGCATGGCACGCCGATCATTCTTTCCGACACGGTGGGCTTCATTTCGGACCTGCCGACGCATCTGATCGCGGCGTTCCGGGCGACCTTGGAAGAGGTGGTCGAGGCCGATCTCGTCATCCATCTGCGCGACATTTCCGATCCCGACACGGCGGCGCAGGCCGAGGATGTCGAGCGCATCCTCGCCGATCTCGGCGTCGACGCCAGCGACACCAGGCGCGTGATCGAAGTCTGGAACAAGATCGACCTGCTGGACGAAGGCAACAGGCAGCGGCTGCTCGCCGATAGCACCGACGGTTCCAAGGAGCCGCCGATTGCCGTATCGGCGGTGTCAGGCGAAGGCATCGATGCGCTGAAAGCGGTTATCGAAACGCGGATGGCCGGCGAACTGCAAGACCTGACAGTGACGATCGAGCCGGCACAATTCGGCCTGGTCGACTGGCTTTATCGCAATGGCGATGTCGTTTCGCGAACCGACAATGACGATGGCAGCGCCACCGTTTCGCTGAAGGCCACGCAAAGCGCCCGCGAAGAGATTGAAAGCCGATTGCGTCGCAAAAACAACGGCTAACGCGCAGAAATTCCAGGATAAGTATCGCGCTTTCCGTCCGGAATTGCCGGAGCTATAGAGGCTTACCTTGCAGTCTTTGCTTCCTGCCAGAGCGCTTCCATCTCCTCCAGGCTAGCTTCCTCCAGCGAGCCGCCTGATTTTTCCAGGGCCTGCTCGACATAGTGGAAGCGTGAGCGGAATTTCTCGTTGGTGCCGCTGAGCGCCGCCTCCGAATCGAGCTTCAGGTGACGGCCGAGATTGACGACGGCAAACAACATGTCGCCGAACTCGTCCTTGATCGAGGCCGTCTCACCCCTGGCCAAAGCCTCGCGCAACTCCCCGATCTCTTCCTCGATCTTGTCCAGGATGGGAGCAGCCTCGCTCCAGTCGAAGCCGACGCGGGCGGCTTTTTCCTGAAGCTTCAGCGCTCGCGTCAAGGCGGGCAGGGCGACCGGAACGCTGTCCAGGAACCCCTTGCCGTTGTCCTCCGGGTCAAGACCGCGCGCGAGCCGGGCTTGTCGCTTCTCGGCCTTCTCCTGCGCCTTGATCTTCTCCCACATGCCCTTGGCCATGCCGGCGCTGCGGGCCTTCTCGTCGCCAAAGACGTGCGGATGGCGGCGGATCATCTTGGTGGTGATGGCCTGGACAACGTCAGGGAAGGCGAATTCGCCGGCTTCCTGCGCCATTTGGGCATGGTAGACGACCTGCAGCAGGAGGTCACCGAGTTCGTCGCGCAAATCGTCGAGATCGCCGCGCGCGATGGCATCCGCCACCTCGTAGGCCTCCTCGATCGTGTAGGGCGCGATGGTGGAGAAGTCCTGCTCGATGTCCCACGGGCAGCCGGTCTTCGGCGCGCGCAACGCCGCCATGATCTCGATCAGGCGTGAAATGTCTTTCGATGGCGTCATGGTGCGGATGCTATCGCGCGAACCGCCACTCGGCCAACGCTGTCAGCCGGCGAGGGGACCTTGTCCACAGGCGCGCCGTACCCGCCTCGTCAGTCCAGCACGGAAACGATCGCCTTGGCGAGGTCATCCATGCCGTCCTCGGGCAGGCCGGCGACGTTGATGCGGCTGTCGCCGACCATGTAGACGGCGTGCTCGGCGCGCAGCCTTTCGACCTGCGCTTCCGTGAGGCCGAGCCGCGAGAACATGCCACGATGGCTGGCAACGAAGTCGAAGCGGTCGGAATTGGATTGCCGGCGCAGCGCCTCGGCGAATGCGACCCTAAGCCTCAGCATACGAAGACGCATCTCTTCCAGTTCTGCTTCCCAGTCGGCACGCAGCGCGGCGTCTTCCAGGACGATGCGCACTGCCGCGGCACCATGGTCGGGTGGCATCGAATACATGGCGCGCGCCGCCGACAGCATCTGGCTCATCGCGACGTCGGCCTGCGCGCCGTCCCTGGCCAGGACCATCGCCGCGCCGACCCGGTCGCGGTACACCGCGAAATTCTTCGAGCAGCTCGACGCGACAACCATTTCCGGAACTTTCGCGGCCAGCAGCCGCAAGCCGAGGGCATCGGCCTCCAGGCCGTCGCCAAAGCCTTGATAGGCGATGTCGACAAATGGCAGCAGGCCGCGCTCGACGACGAGATCGGCGATGGCCTCCCACTGGGCCGCATCCAGATTGGCGCCGGTCGGATTGTGGCAGCAGCCATGCAGCAGTACCACGTCGCCGCTGTTGGCCGACCGCAGCGTCGCCAGCATGTCGTCGAAACGAACCGCTCCCGAGGCCGCATCGAAATAGGGATATTCGCGAATCTGCAGGCCGGCGGAACGCATCACCGGCATATGGTTCGGCCAGGTCGGGTCGGAGACCCAGACCGTGGCATCCGAACGCGTCCGCTTGAGCAGTTCTGCCACCAGCCGCAGCGCGCCGGAGCCACCGGGCGCCTGTGCCGCCCGGATGCGCGACAGGTCCGCGCCCTGACCGAAGGCGAGCTTGGCCATCATAGTGTTGAACCCGGTATCGCCGGCAAGGCCGAGATAGGTCTTGGTATCCTGGCTCTGCAGCAGCCGCTTCTCGGCCTCGCGCACGGCCCGCATAACCGGCGTCTTGCCGTCGCGATCCTTGTAGACGCCGACACCGAGATCGACCTTGCCAGGGCGTGGATCGGCGCGATAGAGGCCGATCAGCGCAAGAATCTTGTCGGCGGCAGCTGGCTGCAGGTCTTCGAACATCATTATGGTTCCGTTGGCGCGGCGGAGTGATACGCAAATTGGCCACGTTTCACCAGCGGTTTTGATCGCGCCGGCGCGAAAGGCGGCACCTGCCGGTGCTGCTTTTCAACCACTTCAGAGAAGGCATGCCATGCTCGTCCGTCTGACCATGATCTGCGCCGGTGCCACGGCGGCGACCCGGAAAGGGCGGTTTCCCTCGGATGAACCGCTGGAGCCACGATCGCTGACATTGGCAAAGGCGATGCGCGGGACGCTGCGTCGCGCCGACCGTGTGTGGACAGCGCCGGCGCTTCGCGCCTGTCAGACCGCCGAGGCGCTGTCGCTGAACGCGTCCGTCGATCCGATGCTGGCCGACCAGAATAACGGACGATGGGCAGGCAAGAGCTTTGAAGAGGTGCAGGCGCGACAGCCTGAAGAAATCGCCGCATGGCTTACGGATCCGAATGTGGCCCCGCATGGTGGTGAGTCGCTGGCCGATGTTGCCCGACGGACCGCTGGATTGATGGATCGATTGATCGCCGAACGTGGCCATACCATCGCCGTGACCCATGCCAGCGTCATCCGCGCCGCGATCCTGCATGTTCTCGGGGCGCCGCTTGCCGCCAGCTCAAAGATCGACGTCGAGCCACTGAGCATCACCGATTTTCGCAGCGACGGCCGCCGGTGGGTGTTGCGCGCCTGCGGTGTCACGGTTCCCAAACCGGCAAAACCACTTGGACCTAAGGGCGTTCACGGAACCTAGGCGAGACGAGATACCTGCAACCGATATTTCGCGCGAAGAAAAATCGGCAGGGCCGGGATTAAAATCCCCACATGCTCCGTAAACAGGGCATGAAACGGTCGATGCCACGCTTTGACATCCTAGGACAGCTCGGGTCGCTGCGGCGCTACGCCCGTTCGCTGACGCGCGACGGCGTCGAGGCCGAGGATCTCGTCCACGACGCGCTGGTGCGCGCCTATGAGCGGCGCGGCTCGTTCCGCTCGGGCGGAAACCTGCGCGCCTGGCTGCTGTCGATCGTCCACAACACCTTCATCGACCGTCTGCGCTCGCGCCGCTCGGAAGCCGCTCGCCTCGAACAGGCCCGATATCTGGCCGACGGCAGCACCCCGGCGCCGCAGGACCATTCCGTGCGCCTGGCGCAGGTTCGCGAAGCCTTTTTCAGCCTGCCGGAAGAGCAGCGCTCGGCACTGCATCTGGTCGCCATCGAAGGGCTCTCTTACCAGCAGGCCGCCAACGCCAGCGGCGTGCCGCTGGGCACGCTCATGTCGCGTATCGGCAGGGCGCGCGCCGCCCTGCGCCAGATGGAAGAGGCGCCGGCACGCGGAAAAAATCATCTCAGGATCGTGGGAGGTGACTCATGACCGCTCTTGTCGACCCGGTTACGGACGTCGATCTCGACGCCTATGTCGACGACCAGCTCGACGTTAGCCGCCGCATCGAGGTCGAAGCCTTCCTGTCGGCGCGTCCGGACAGTGCCGCGCGTGTGATGTCGGATCTGCGCACCCGCGATGAATTGCGCGTGGCGCTGGCCGGCTCCGAAGGCATGGCGCGGCCGGCGACGGCCGATGCGGCGCGGCGGCTGGAGAGGGGGCTTGGCCGGGGCCGCATCTTCGGTGTGCTGCAACGCGCGGCAGCGGTCGCCGCTTTCGTTGCCGCCGGTTGGCTGGCCAACGGCATCGTCGGGCCGATGTCGGTGACCAAGGTCGTCGCTTCACCGCAGCCGCCCGCCTATGTCGACGAGGCGGTACAGGCACACAGGACCACGCTGCTGCGCGAAAACATGCCCTCGCAGACCGAGGCGCCTAATTACAATGCCGGCGAGATCCGCGCCGTCACCGCCATCGTCATGCCGGCGCTGCCGAAGGATTGGAAGGTCCGCGACGTGCAGATCTATCCGTCGCGCTTCGGCCCGAGTGTCGAGATTGCGGTCGACACCAAGGAGATGGGCCTGGTTTCGCTGTTTGCGATCCGGCCGGGCACTTTCGATGTAGTCAAGCCGACCATGGCGCCCTCGGGCGACATCTCCTCGGCCTATTTCCAGATCGGCGATGTCGCCTACGCTGTCGTCGCCAAGAGCGAGGTTCATGATCTCGACCGCGCCGCCGAAACGCTCGCCAGAACGCTTTACTGACCAATCCACAAAGGAGACCTCGAATGAATACGCCCAATCTTGGATACCGCGTGGGCACAGGCGCCCGGACTGGAGCCGTCTATGACGAGGGCCTGCGCCAGCACATGCTGCGCGTCTACAATTATATGGGTCTTGGCCTGGTGGTTACCGGCCTTGTCGCCTTCCTGGTGTCGTCGACGCCGGCGCTTTATGTGCCGATCTTTTCCAGCCCGCTGAAATGGGTGGTGATGCTGGCGCCGCTCGCCTTCGTGCTCCTGTTTTCGTTCAAGATGCAGACCATGTCAGCGGCAAGCGCGCAGGCGATGTTTTGGGCCTTCTGTGCCGTCATGGGCCTGTCGCTGGCTTCGGTGTTCCTCGTCTTCACCGGCACCAGCATCGCGCGCACCTTCTTCATCGCCGCCACCATGTTCGGCGCCACCAGCCTCTATGGCTACACGACAAGGCGCGACCTGACGCAGTTCTCGTCCTTCCTGATCATGGGCCTGATCGGCGTGGTGATCGCCAGCATCGTCAACATCTTCCTCGGCTCGACCGCGCTGCAGTTCGCCATCTCGGTCATCGGCATCGCCGTGTTCATTGGCCTGACGGCCTGGGACACGCAGACGATCAAGGAGCAATACGCGGAGAATTTCGATGCGGAGTCGCGCCAGAAGCTCGCCGTCTTCGGTGCCTTCTCGCTCTATCTGAACTTCATCAACATCTTCCAGCTGCTGCTGAATTTTACCGGCGAGCGGGAATAGTCCGGACCGTAGCAGGCAACAGCTTTGAGTCTTGGCTGGCCGGAGGGAAACCTCCGGCCATCTTCTTTCGAAAGGGGCGCCTGGCCCACCATCAAGGTTCATCGTGATCGCGTGAAATGCAAATGCCGTCCGCCACCTTGAGTTCACGCCCGGCCATTTGCTAGCCTGCCGGCCACGCCGGACGAACCGCGAGGACATATGGAACAGGACAGTCTGACGCTTCATGGCGATGGCATATCGGCAACCATCATCGCCCACGGCGCAGAGTTGGTTTCCCTGCGGGATGCACGAGGATTTGAGTTCCTGTGGCAGGCTGGACCGGCCTGGCGGCGCCATTCGCCGGTGCTGTTTCCGATCGTCGGCCGGCTGAAGGGCGATCACCTGCACCATCGCGGCCAGACCTATCCGATGACGCAGCACGGCTTCGCCCGCGACAAGCCTTTTATGTGGGCGGAGAGGGGGCCTCGATCCTGCACGCTGGTGCTCACCGACGACGCGGAAACCCGAACGCACTACCCGTTCGCATTTCGACTGGCCGTGACCTATACGCTGGGCGAGGCGCAACTCGACATAGAATTCGAGATTACCAACCCGGGCGACGAACCGATGCCGGCGTCGATCGGGGCGCATCCGGCGTTCAACTGGCCGGTTCTGCCCGATATGGCCAAGGACGCCTATCGCCTGACGTTTGCCCAGGCAGAGCCAGCGCCGATCCGCCGGCTGAAGGATGGCCTGCTCATCGCAACGCCGCAGCCAACGCCGGTCAAAGGCACTGTGCTCGAGCTGTCCGAACGGCTGTTTGACGACGACGCTGTGATCCTGGACCGGCCGGCCAGCAACAGCGTTCGCTATGGCGCCGATGACGGTCCGGCGATCGAGGTCTCATGGCAGGGATTTCAGGAAGTGGGCATCTGGTCCAAACCCGGTGGCGCACCGTTCCTGTGCATCGAGCCCTGGCACGGCATTGCCAGTCCGTTGGATTTCGATGGCGAGTTCACCGACAAGCCCGGCCTGATGCTGATCGCGCCGGGCGCGAAGCGTTCGCTGAGTTACCGGATCAGCCTGGAGCAGGGGCCTCGGTAAAAGTTTTCCTGCAAGCCATGAAGCGGGCGCAAAGGCGGACCGGGGCCGTATTCCACCTCAGGTCGGGTCTCAAACCTGCCTGACCAGGGCGCCGATAACATTGACAAGAAGGCGCGCGGCGGTGAGCGCCGACAGGCCGTCAATGTCGTATGGCGGATAGAGCTCCACAAGATCGAATCCGGCGATCCTCGCTCGCTTGCCCAGGCCCGCGATGAGATCGATGACCTGCGTATAGGTGAGGCCGCCGGGCGTACGCGCGGCCACGCCCGGCATGATGCCGGGGTCGAGACTGTCGCAGTCGAGGGTAACGACGACTCGCGCGCCTTCCGGAATATGGCCGAGCGCCGCTTCGACACCCAGGGCGTGGACCTCGCGGGCGGTGACGAAACGGCTGCCATAGCGCCGCGCCGCTTCGATTTCCGTGAGGCGTGCGCTGCCGACGCTGCGCAGTCCGACCTGCACCATGCCGGCGACATGCGCCATCTCGCTCGCGCGGCGCATCGGGCTGGAGTAGCCGTGGCGTTCGCCATGCACCTCGTCACGCCAGTCGATATGGGCGTCGATCTGCAGGATCCAGACAGGCCCGTGATCCGCGAAGCCGGCGAGGAAGGGACTGACCACGGAATCGTCGCCGCCGAGCAGGATGGGCACGGCCGGCAAGGACAGGATCTCGCGCGTCTTCGCCTCGATCCGGGCGCGGTTGCCGGCATTGTCATGCATGATGGTCAGGATGTCGCCGACGTCGACGCAGCAGACGGGTTTGCCGTCGAACAGCGGGCCGCCGAGATCGAAATCCCAATGCTCGACGAGCGCGGCATCACCCTGGCTCGCAACGCGGATGGCATCGGCGGCCAAGGCATGACCGCTGCTGTCCTTGCCGGGATAGGTGCTGCCGTGCCCGGCGCCGAAGATCACCGCGCGGGGCGCCGTGCCATCGGCGAGGCGATCGGGCAAGCCGAGAAAGGAAGATCGTGTGGTCATTCTTGATAAGCCTTTGAGTCAAGCCGAGGCGTGATGGATTGAAGCTAGCGTAGTTGCTGGGATGGTCGAATTCCATTGCCGAAATCGCCGTCCAGAAGTTCCGTCGGTTCCAAGCTGGAGGCGGCCCTGAGACGGGGACATTGAGCTTGCTAAAGTGGGCAAACGTTGCAGATTACTGGAACTGCGATAAAGCGAATGGACCGACCGAGGAAAATCCGCATGATCTATCTTTGTTGTCGAGTGCCACGGTTCTTATGGCTGAACGCATCCGCATAGATGTGGTTGATGGGGAAGGGAATGACATTGCCAAAGTTCTCATGGCAGGCAGGTCTCCTTTTCGGCCTATGCGCTACTCCCGTTGCGTTCCTGCTGGCACTCTTTTCGGCCGGAGCTGGGCATGGCGACTATGTGCTAGCCCGCATTCTCTATCCAATCCCCATGTTGGCAACTCTTTTGACCGACAACACGATTACCAGCCTTTCCCTAGGGTTGGCTGTGGCACAGTTTCCTGCCTATGGGGCATTTGTTGCTCAAGCCGGCCGCGCCGGTTGGTTGGCGCTTGGCCTCGTCCACGTCATTGCAATAGCAACTGCTTTCAGCGGGGTGCTCGACTATTTTTAGGAACGCCTACGACGCCTCGCTGCCGCCACGCGCAACGGAATCAGCCAGCAGGTAGCGCTGCGCTGGCAGCTATGCCTATTTGCGCGAAAGACAGCCGCCGACTCTCATCGCCTGGGGACCGGAAGATGGCTACATGCCGGCCGCAGTGAAAGGCGCCGGCCACTGGCTTCTGGAAACCCATTTCGATAGCGCGCTTCCGCTGGTGCGGGACTTCCTGACGCGCGTCCATGGCTCAGCACAAGGATTTGAAGAGGTGCAAAAGGAGAAAGATCGATGACGACAACGCCGACCATCGCACGCATCTGGCGCGGCCGTACCCGGGCTGACGTAGGCGACGCTTACGAAGTCTATTTGAGAGCCGAAGGTATTCCGCCGCTTGAGAAGACCGCCCTGGGCGTCCAGCTGTTTCGCGAGGATCGCGAAGGGGAAAGCTGGTTCACCACCATCTCGTACTGGCCCGACCACGAATCGATGACGGCTTTCACCAAGGGTGAGCCAACCAAGGTCCACCATCTCGACCGCGACCCGGAGTTCCTGATCGAATTACCGGAGCGAATCCAGATCCACCGCATCCTGCTCGACCACCGGAGGCTGCCCTGATGCGACCGGTCGCGATGTAGGAACACATGGAAAGCGTCGCGCGCCGCCGCCGCGTCATCTGGCATGATATGCTCGGTACGGGCGTCCGCCAAACCGGACGCGATGTCTCGAGCGACGTGCCGGTGTCGGCGGCGCCGGGTCAGGAGGTCGGGTGAAAATCTATAGTCCGCGTGTAGTGGAGGGACAGGAATGGGTTCTTCCCCAACAAGCCGAGGACTACCAGCTATTCGCGAGCCTCGGCGACCTGGGCCAGAAGCGATGGCGTCCGCCGCGGATGAAATTCCTGCGCGAGCAAGAAGACGGAACACCCCGGCTATATTCGGATTTTCCTTGGCTCGGCGAGCACGTGCTCATTCTGAGGAGCACGGCGTTGAAGTTGCTAAGGCCGATTCTAGAACCGTATGGTGACTTCCTGTCGCTTCGTGCTGACGAACCCATATCGCTGTTCAACGTCACCAATGTGGTCGATGCGATGGACGAAGAACGTTCAAGAACCGTCCGGTTTGACGATGGCGGTATCATGATGATCGAAAATCTCGTCCTTCGGCCGGAGGCCATCGGCGGGGCCGAGATATTCAAGTTGCCGGAGCGGCCCGATGGCGTGCGACTATCCGATATCTATCTGCAAGAGACCATCGTGCGTCAGATCGGCGAGCTCGGATTCAAAGGCATCGCCTTTGAATTGGTCTGGAATGACGAAGCGGTCGGTCGCGACAGGATCGAATACCGCGGCATGGAGCGGCGTGCGCTAGTTTCATTCGCGAGTTTGAGACGCTTTTGGTCCGGTCTGATTCGGAAGCCCGGGCTGTGAAGCAGGGCTGTGAGATGGATTCGAGATGCTTTTCACGTTGTGATAAAAGTCGCATAAGATAGATTATGGAACCTACGCACGTAGCGCGGCCGGGGAATTGCTGCGGTTCCGACCGCTGTCGGCAAACATCATGAATGGGCGCCACCGGCACTTCACGACCTCGAACCCATGGTCGAGCGTTCAAACGACGACTTGAAACGCCAACTGAGCAGCAGCCTCTACCGGTTTGACTCGTATGGGATTTCGATCACCATGCCATCATAGGCTGGTTCGACATTGTCGGGCGTCTCGGCCATCACGGCGGTGTAATCGAGCGGCACGTGCATGTGCGTCAGCACGGCGCTCCCAGGCGAAAGCGCCTCGATCCAGGCCAGCGCCTGGCCAAGCGAAAGATGGCTTGGATGCGTGTTGTATTGCAAAGCGTCGATGACGAGCATGTCGAGACCTCGCAGCCGTTCTGCGGTGGTCTTGGGAAAGTCGCTGACATCGGGACAGTAGGCGAGCCCACCGATGCGGAAACCCAGCGAAATGATGTCGCCATGGATCTGGGGCAGCGGCTCGAAGGTGAGGGCGCCCCCCTCTCCTTCGATCACGACCGGCCGGGTATGATCGATGATGTGGGCGTCGACGATCGGCGGATAGGAACTGCCTACCGGCGTCTGGAAGCAATAGCCGAACGCCTCGCGCAGCCGCAGCATGGTCGGCTCGTCGGCATGGATGCCGATGCGGTGCCGTTGTTCCAGCACATAGCCGCGCAGGTCATCGATGCCGTGGATGTGGTCGGCATGCGGATGGGTGTAGATCACCCCGTCGATGCGCCGGACTGAAGCCATCAGCATCTGCTCGCGGAAATCCGGGCCGGTGTCGATGACGACCGTGGTGCGGCCGCCATTGACGGCAATGCGCTCGACAAGTGCCGCCGTGCGCATGCGCCGGTTCCTGGGATTGGCGGGATCGCAATTGCCCCAGTCGCCGGTGATGCGCGGCGTGCCTGGCGACGACCCGCAGCCGAGAATTGTCAGGCGCAGCCGGTCGCTCATGTCTCGAGCGCCTGCTGGCGAGGCATTTTTCCAAACAGCCGAAAGAAATTATCGGTCGTCACCGCCGCGATCTCAGCCTCGCTGACGCCGATTGTCTCGGCCAGCACCTTGGCGGTTTGCGCGACGTAAGCCGGCTCGTTGCGCTTGCCGCGGAACGGCACCGGCGCCAGATATGGCGCGTCGGTCTCGACCAGCAGCCGGTCACGCGGCAAATCGGCGGCGATGGCACGCAATTCGATCGAGTTCTTGAAGGTCAGGATGCCCGAGAACGACACATAGCCGCCAAACGACACGCCGACCTCGGCGAGCCGCCGTCCCGACGAAAAACAATGCAGGATGAACGGGAAGGCGCCCTTCCCTGTCTCGTCCTCGAGAATGGCGGCCATGTCGTCGTCGGCATCGCGTGAATGGATGACGAGAGGCAGCCCGGTCTCGCGGGCGGCGGCGATATGAGCGCGAAAACCCTGCGCCTGCGCATCGCGCGGTGCCTTGTCGTAGAAATAATCGAGACCTGCTTCGCCGATCGCCACCACCTTTGGGTGAGTGGACAGGCGGACAAGGTCGGCGGTGGTGACGTCGAGCTCCTCGGCGGCATTGTGCGGGTGAGTGCCGACCGAGCAATAGACTTCGTCGAAAGTCTCCGCGATCTCAAGAACTTGCTGAAACCGCTTCACGCGCGTGGAGATCGTCACCATGCGGCCGATTCCGGCCGCCTTGGCGCGGGCGACAATGGCCGCCCGCTCCTCGGCGAAGTCCGGAAAGTCCAGATGACAATGGCTGTCGACGAGCATCAGGCGTTCGCGTCCGTCTGTTCGACATAGCGCGGAAACACGCCCTCCGGCGCAGGCAGCGCCGTCCCGGAAACAAGCGCGTGGTCGGCGTGGACATGCACGAACTCGCGATAATCCGCCGGCACCGCCAGCAGGTCGAGCAGCTTGCCGGCCGAGCCCGGAATGAAGGGCTGGCATAGAACCGCCACGCGCCGGACCACTTCGGCCGTAGTCCACAGCACCGTTTCCATGCGCTCGGGATTGGTTTTCTTGAGCGCCCAGGGTTCCTGTCCGGCGAAATACCGGTCGGCTTCCGCAACCACGCCGAAGATCGCCGCCAGTGCCAGATGGATGCCCTGTTCGGCCATTGCCTTGCGCGCGGTGGCGAGAGCGTCGATCGCTTGATCCAGGATCACCTTGTCGGCTTCCGCCAGGTCGCCGCGCTTCGGTACCACGCCGCCGCAATTCTTGGCGATCATCGACAGCGAGCGCTGCGCCAGATTGCCGAGACCGTTGGCCAGATCGGCGTTGGTGCGGTTGACGATCGCTTCATGGCTGTAGCTGCCGTCCTGGCCGAACGGCACTTCGCGCAGGAAGAAGTAGCGTACCTGGTCGAGGCCGTAATGCTCGATCATGGTGAACGGGTCGATGACGTTGCCGACCGATTTCGACATCTTCTCGCCGCGGTTGAACAGAAAGCCGTGGCCGAAGACGCGCTTCGGCAGCGGGATGCCGGCCGACATCAGGAAGGCCGGCCAATAAACCGCGTGGAAGCGCACGATGTCCTTGCCGATGATGTGCGCATCGGCTGGCCAGAACTTCCATTTCTCATCTTTTTCATCGGGATAGCCGACGCCGGTGATGTAGTTGGTCAGCGCGTCGACCCACACATACATGACATGCTTTTCGTCGCCGGGTACCGGCACGCCCCAGTCAAATGTGGTGCGCGAGATCGACAGGTCCTTCAGTCCCGACTTGACGAAGCTCATCACCTCGTTGCGGCGCTCGGCCGGACCTATGAAGTCGGGCTGGCCTTCATAAAGCGCGACGAGCTTGTCCTGATAGGCCGACAGGCGGAAGAAGTAGCTCTCTTCCTCGACCCATTCGACCGGCGTTCCCTGCGGCCCGTAGCGGACATTGTCGGGACGGACCTCGGTCTCCTCCTCGCCGTAATAGGCTTCGTCGCGCACCGAGTACCAGCCGGCATAGCCGCCCTTATAGACGTCGCCATTGGCGGCCATCGCCTTCCAGATCGCCTGCGAAGCAGCGTAATGGCGCTCCTCCGTGGTGCGGATGAAATCGTCGTTGGAGGCGTTGAGCGCGGTCGCCATGCGCTTGAACTCGGCTGAATTGCGGTCGGCCAGTTCGCGCGCAGAAATGCCTTCGCGCTTGGCTGTCTGCAGCATCTTGATGCCGTGCTCGTCGGTGCCGGTAAGGAAGAAGACCTGCTTGCCGTCGAGCCGCTGGAAGCGGGCAAGAGCATCGGTGGCGATCAGCTCGTAGGCATGGCCGATATGCGGCTTGCCGTTCGGATAGGAAATCGCGGTCGTGATGTAGAATGTGTCGCGTGACATGAATGAACCGTCATGAATGTCTGAATGGAGGCCGTGGCGGTGGATATCGCATCGGAATGGCGATTGCCATCCCGAGACCAGTGCATGCCGCCCAAAAGTGGCCCCGGTTTAAGGGGCAACGGCATGCACCAAAAAAAGCCCGTCACATTCGCATTGCAGAATTCAGGCGGTCGATCATGGTCAGGGCGTGCTGCTTTTTATCGAGATTGTAGGTGTCCGTCTCAGATATAGCGTCCAGCGCCTCATGCCAACTGTCCGACAGCGTTTTGGCCCGCTTGAGATCGCCAGCCCGCGCCGCCTGGCTTGCCGCATCCGACAGAAGGTCCAGCGCCCGGCGATTGAAGATGTCGAACTGTATCGCCTGGTCCTTGCCCGCGACCGCCTCGGCCAGGCGATAGGCGCCGCCAATATCGCTCTTTCCCGTCGCCACCAGTCCATCCAGCGTCCGCGCGATCTCCAGCCCGCCATACTGCGTCAACAGGATCGCGTTGCGGGCGCTGCCCCCTGCCCGCTCGACCAATGCAGCCCTCGCGGCCGGATCGTCCGGCGGCGGCGGCTCCGCTGTCTCCAGCACCGCCATCAGTTCGTTGGCGTCGAGCGGTGTCAGCCGCACCACCTGGCAGCGCGAGCGGATCGTCGGCAGCAGACTGCCGGGTGCATGGACGATGAGAATGAACAGGGTCCGTGCCGGTGGTTCCTCGAGATTCTTCAGCAAGGCATTGGCCGCATTGGCATTCATGTCGTCGGCCGGATCGACGATCACCACCCGGTAGCTGCCGTCATGCGAAGTCAGCGACAGAAAGCGGCTGACCTTGCGGATTTCGTCGACGGTGACGACGGTCTTGAAACTCTTGGTCTTGTCGTTCAACGGGCGGGTCAGATGCAGTACGCCGGGATGCGCGCCGGTTGCGATCTGGCGAAACAGCGGCGAGGCCGGATCGGGAACCGCTAGGTTGCCAGGCGCCTGGTCGAAGGCCGGATGCTTCAAAAGGTGGTGGGCGAGATGGAAGGCGAGCGTCGCCTTGCCGATCCCGACCGGACCGGCGAAGATAAGCGCATGCGGCAGCTTTCCCGCACGATAGGCGGCGGCAAGCATGGTGACGGCCTGCCCGTGTCCGACCAGACGCGGTGTTTCGGAGGGTTCCGGCACGCCGTCCAGCGTATCATGCTGTTCCGGCGCGATGCGTTCGAAGATCATACGGGTGCGACCTGCCTGTTGCGCTCGGACGCCCTTGCCTCCAGTGCCGCGAACACGGTCGCCGTGACGACATCCTCCACCGTGTCCGGATCGGCGGACGCATCGACGATGATGCAGCGTTCCGGCTCTGCCGCGGCGATCGCCAGGAACGCTTCGCGGCGGGCCTGGTGGATGGCCAGCGTCTCTTTTTCGAAGCGGTCGGCTGTGGCATCGCTGCCACGCCGCAATGCCGCGCGCTTCAAACCCTCGGCCGGGTCGATATCGAAGATCAGCGTCATGTCGGGCATCATGCCGTTGATGGCGACCTGTTCCAGCATGGCCATGAATGCCGGGTCGATCCCACCCGTAACGCCCTGATAGACACGCGAGGAATCCAGGAAGCGGTCACAAAGCACGATGGAGCCGCGTTCGACCGCCGGACGGATGACCTGCTCGACGTGGTCGGAACGCGCGGCTGCGAAGAGCAGCGCTTCCATCTTGGGCCCGAACGGTTCGGCGGCACCCGAAAGCAGCACATGCCTGACCGCTTCGGCGCCCGGCGAGCCGCCCGGCTCGCGTGTCCGTACGACATCATACTTCTTGGCGCGCATCTTGGTGGCCAGCCGCTCGATCTGTGTCGACTTGCCTGCGCCTTCGCCGCCTTCGAAGGTGATGAAAAAACCGCGCGCCAACCGAGGGCCTTTGTTCGTGTTCGAGTGGATTGTTGGGCTGTAGATAGTCCGCGTTCGGGAAAACGTCCATGCCGTCGGCGCTATCGAAGCCAGCCGATCGCCAGTTCCTTGACGGCATCGAGAGCGCGTTGCGGCAACGTGCCGACGCTGATCGACTCGGCGGCGAACAACGGTGTCTCCTGGCTCAGCGTGTCGCCGATCCAGACGCGCAGTGCGCCCACCGGCTGCCCCTCCTCCACCGGTGCCGCGACCGGGCCGGTGTAGATGATCCTGGCCGTCAGCTTGTCGCGGTTGGTGATCGGCAGGAAGATGTCGATCGGACCTTTTGCCTTGAGCGTCACGCCGGATTTCATGCCGCCAAAAACCTGGGCCTCTCCGACCACCTCGTCCTTGGCGAAGATTTCGGTCTTCTCGAACGAGCGAACGCCCCAATCGAGCAGTTTGCGTGCCTCTTCTGCGCGCTCCTTGTCATTTGCCAGCCCGCTCATCGCCGCGATCACCCGCGTGCCGTTGTGGCTGGCCGAAGCCACGATGCCGAAACCGGATGTCTCGCTTGCGCCGACAGCCAGGCCGTCGGCGCCGATGTCCATCGCCAGCAACGGGTTGCGGTTCCTCTGCGAGATCTTGTTCCAGGTGAAATCCTTCAACCCGTAATACCGGTAGAAATCGGGGTATTCGCGCCATAGATGCAGGGCGAGCTGCGCCAATTCGCGCACGTTTGTCTGCTGGCCGTCGGCCGGCAGGCCAGTGGAGTTCACGAAAGTCGACGTCTTGAGGCCGATCTGGCGCGCACGTTCGGTCATCTCTCCGGCAAAATTGTCCTCGGATCCGGCCATGCCTTCGGCGATGACGATACAGCCGTCATTGGCGGCCTGCACGGTCACCCCCTGGATCAGGTCCTCGAGCCGGATCGCCGATTTGAGCTTGGCGAACATCGTCGAGGTTCCCGACGGCGCGCCACCTTTGCGCCAGGCGTTTTCGCTGACCACGAACGTATCGTCGAGTTTGAGGCGCCCGGATTTGAGGGCGTTGAAAACCACTTCCATCGTCATCAGCTTGGCCATCGAAGCCGGCGGAATGGGTTTATCGGCATCTTTCGAAAACAGCACCGTGCCGGTATCGGCATCGATCATGAAGGCTTGCGCGGCCTTGGTCTCGAAAAGCTGCGCTTGGGCCGGCGAAAGCGTAAGCAGGAGGCTGAGGAGAAAAAAAACGGCGAAAGGCTGTAGCAAGCGAAACTGCATGAAAATCGACCCGTTGGCCGGCCCCTCCGGCGTCCCGAAACTATCGGGCTTTTTCGGTGAGGGATCAACTGCCGGGCGCAACCGACGCTGGATCAGTCGCGCACGACCAGCGCGTCGGGCGCGCCATGAGACCACGCCGCCTTCAGCAACTCGTCCAGACCGCCATGGCCGTCCGGATAGAGGTTGACCGCATACCAGTCATTGCCGTCGAGATCGGAGCGCTGGATTTCTATTCTGCCGAAGGGCTTTAGTGCCGAGGCCACACGTGTGGCTTCGGTGGCGTCGTCGAACGTGCCGGCGGCGACATAGTCGGCACTGGATGGCGCCGCTTGGCGGCCGGTGTTTTTCCACGACCGCAGGATGTCTGCGGGCGACATGCCGCTGTCGTCCAGAGCGGCAAAGACATCCGCGCGATGGACGCGTTCATCCGCATAGGACAGCGACGCCATGGCGAACGGCGATTGCGGCGGCAGGCTGATCTGCGGCCGTTCCGGCACGATCGGTCCAAAATCGGGCAGCGCCGGATCGCCGAAGGCCGGTTGCGCGGCCATCCGTCCCTGCATCGGTGCCGCGGCATCGGTCAGCTGACCTGGAAACGGCACGGCGGCCGCGCTGACCGGAAGGCTCGGCGAAGGCCCGTTCATGGCCACCATGACGCCGGTCGGCAGGCCGTCCGATGGGTCCGGTATGCGGTTGCCTGGATGGTAAGAGGCCATCAGGTACTGGTCGTCATTGCCGTCGAGCGGCGCGCGGCCGACATATTCGACCTTCACCTTCGCGGTACCGACCTTGTCGTAGTCCAGCATCTGCGCGGCTCGCTCCGAGACGTCGATGATGCGGCCCTCATGGTAGGGGCCGCGGTCATTGACGCGCACGATGACCGAACTGCCGGTTTCGAGGTTGGTGACGCGGGCATAGCTGGGCAGCGGCATGGTCGGATGCGCCGCCGTCAGATGCGCCATGTCGTAGACTTCGCCATTGGCGGTCAGCCGGCCATGGAAGGCGTCGCCATACCATGATGCCAGACCCACCTTGGCGTACTTCTTGTCTTCCTTGGGATAATACCACTTGCCGCGCACCTGATAGGGCTTGCCAAGCTGGTCGCGACCGCCGCCGCGTCGCATGAAGGCAGCGCGCGGACTGGCCTTCACCCCATATTCGGTCTCGGCGAAATATTCCTTGGAGCGGGTCTTCTTGTAGACCATCCCTTTCGGCTCGGGCTGCGCCGCGCAAGCGGCGAGCAATGCAGCCGACGCTGCAAGCAACGCAACCGTGGCAACGCGACGAAGACGCGGGTGCGTCACAGCCTGCATTCTTGATTGCCCCCTAAATCTCATGAAGACGTCGCATCCGACCATCAGAGGAGCCAAAGCACTCACTCGACAATGCCAACGACGCCTCGAACCCCGATCCTTTTTGCGCAGGAATTGTTTATCACGGTATTAACCGATTGTGGCCGGAACCGGGCAAGATTGTGACGCCGCCTGTCCTTGCCCTAGGCTCAGGCGAGCGAGCTGCTCATGCAAGCCGGTTGACAGGCCTTTGCCGGGCACACTAGAGCAGTGGCCGGCAGTCGCTGGAGGGATGGCCGAGCGGTTTAAGGCACCGGTCTTGAAAACCGGCGTGGGCGCAAGTTCACCGTGGGTTCGAATCCCACTCCCTCCGCCACAACCTCTATGAATCAGATAGGGACCCCACCGCTATCCCTGCCCGCTTGGCTGCGGTGGTGCCGCAACATCTTCACCAAATCATCCGCGGGTGCCATGGTCGAGTTCGAGACGGGCATTTGGGGCGACCGATTTGAGAGCCGATTTGAGAGCCGATAAGGGGTGACTGCAAGGGCCGTAAAGCGTCTCGTAGTTACCATTCACGATGATTTTGGGCATGGTGGCACAGGGAACCGGTAGCTATCCACCGCGTTCTCTCGGCATGCTCAAGAAAATCGCCTTTGCCGCCGTGCTTGTTCAAGTTGCAGCCTTGTCAGCCCTCCTGACGCAAACATTCCTCCTTGCATCCACGCCTACCCAAGCGGCCAGTGTGCAAGGCGAGCCCGTGGTGGCCGTTACGCCATCGGAATGCGCCAAGGCGACATGGCCTAATATTCCCGTTCAGTGCCTTGAGAGGGTTGAGGCGAGAGCGCAATAAAACTGGAGAAACGCAAGCCGGCGGGCCGCCTCCGACACACGGAATTGTTCCATTGCGTCCAAGGCGATCATTGCCATCGTCGAAAAGCTACAGATTACTGCTGACGCCCGACCGGCGAAACTGTCACGATTAACGAATCATTGACCGCGCTGTCCTATTCTGAGACAGCGCGGTCAAATCCCAACCGGACTGCGCAGGCGGCTCCGGCAACCCAGCCCCCGCCGCACTGTCGGAGCCGCCACCATACAATGGAATAAATACCAGCAATGGTTGAATCAACCGTTACTGCAGTTGTTGCAACTAGAACGAACGACATCCACCGTTCCGCACCATTCCACCTAGCGCTCACGGTTCAAAAAACCCCAGGACGTCATAGGAGCCAAAAAAGCCCGCCGGGCGGAGCCAGTCCGCTCAGCGTGACAAACAGGAGACTGATAGCGAATCCGTTTCGATTTATGCTCTGAGCATGGAATGCGCCGCCTTCGATGACATCACCAGCGCCCTGACAGCCCGCAAACGGCAAACCGCAATGGGAAGCGCTATAGCAGCGAGTCCTGCTCTAGCTCCCTCTCGCAAGGCGTGGGCCGTGCCACAGCCGGCTGACACTCTACAGAAGAGCCGAGCAGTCTACCTGATCGCGCATCGAGGCTAGATCGTCGCGAACGAGCCATTCCGAGTAAGCCCTCAGTCGCCTGAGGCCAGCGGTCTTGGCGTCTCGCTCGGTTCGCTCGGTTTCCAGCGTTGCTGACGCTGGGAGCCACGCGATGCATTTAGGCTTCGGATGGTACCGAAGTGATCCGACAATTTGATCCTTCACCGGCCATTCCCCTCATACGCCCTGTGAAGCTTTCACATGTGGCGGGGTAAGTCGTCCGTCATTGTGATGATGTCACGGCCAACTGCGATTCAATGGGGAACCGACAACAGGGCAAGCGGACCAGTCCCGAACCTTCATGACCGGCACATATTTTCCAACCCACCCAGCAAAAGGCCCGCCAGCTGGGAACCGGCGGGCAAGTTCTGGAGTGCTGGGATCAACCAGCATAGGTCAACGATGGGCGGCGAAGTTGGTTGCGGGGGCGACCCAACCGTAGACGGCTATTTCGACTCCACGCCCGGCTCAGGCTGAATGTCGATCGTGTCGCCATCTCCATGCACGGCATCACGGTCCCAGTCATTGGTCTTGTCAGGTGTTTTGGCAACCGCTTTTCGGGTGTCCCTTCCTCGGTCCTTGCGGGGTTCTGGACCTGGCAGTTCGCGTGATGACTTCGGCTCCACATGCGCCTCCTGTTCTCTACCAAAACAAAGTCGGGGGGCTCGGGTTCCAACAAAGCAAAGCCCGCCGCCTCCGGGAGGAGCGCAGCGGGCCATTCGGCTAGGAGTTGAGGGGACATCTCCACGCTGCCAAAACAACAGATCGGCAGCGGATTGGTTCCCTGATGACGGGACCGTGAGATAGCGTGTTAGCCCAACAGCCGCCGCAACCGCTCCGCCCCGGCAAACGATCGGCGTTTGCTATTTGGCTTTTAGCCGGAGACATGTCAGCCAGATTTCTTGGCTCGGTCGCTTTTCGCTGCGCGTTCGTCTGGTGGCCCCGACGCTTGGTGCAACCCGACCGTCTCCCGCCGTTTGAATGATGCCGTTTCTGGAAGCTGGCGTATTAACGGTCAAGCTGGCGGGTAATCATCCCAACCCAACACCGCTGGTCAGGCCCGGCGGCGTCCCACCCCTCCTCGCCGGGCCGCCCGCATGTTGCACAAAGGCGAAGGTCGCCACCTTGCTCAGTCGGACTGCTGTGTGCGCTCCGCGATGGCAAACGCCTGCAGGTTCCTGGCCTTGCCGATGTCCCGGTCGGCGTTCGCGATGATCGAAAAGAAGGCTGCTCTGGCGATATCCTTCTTGGAGGCCTTGGGGTGCGCTTTCCGGGCAGCCTTGACGAGCTGCTTGGGAGACATGTCGGGCGTGACGATTCTGATGAGGGTATCGCCGATCGCACTCATTTCGCTTGCATCCATGATGGGCGTCCCTGCTGACCGCAATGCCACAATAGCAAGGACAACTCGCGACCGACAATATGGTTCTGAAAATGAGAAACCCCGCCGGCAGGGACCGGAGGGGTTATTCCTGGAAGGACGCGCGTTGCGCTGCGTTCGACAAGCGCGCATTGTCCAGATATCGCGCGGTTGCGACGCCGATGTGACACAAGGACAGATGGCTGCGTACGCCCTTCGCAAGGACGATCGATACGCATCTCGCGGTCTAGCGACATCGGTGGCGATAACGTGCCGGCCATGAGCATTATCGGAGCTCCCTTCAGCCTTTGGAAAGAGAGATGTGTTCTGCTGAGGAGTTGAAGCGCTGGCGGCGGCCGGCGACAGCCTGGGCGATAGGGGCGGATGGACATCTTTGGCATCAAGGCGCTTTTGATCTGTGCGCTGATCTTCATTCCGTTCGAACATCTGTTTGCCGAACAGCCGCAGAAGGTCCTCCGCAAAGGCTTGGATGTCGATCTGATTTATGTGCTGTTCAACACCTTCGTCATAAAGGCAGCCATGGCCATGATGGCGCTCGGCACCCTCGAAGCCGCCGCGATCCTTGTCCCGCAATCGGTAACGCGGGCCGTCAGCGGCCAGCCCATCTGGCTGCAGGTTGCGGAAATGATCCTGATCACCGATATCGGCGTCTATTGGGCGCATCGGGCCTTCCATAAAATCCCCGCTCTCTGGAAATTCCATGCGATACACCATGGCATTGAGGAGCTGGACTGGCTCGGCGCTTTCCATTCCCACCCGGTCGACGCGATCGTCACAAAGGCAATATCGTTGACGCCGATCTACCTCCTTGGCTTCTCCGACGCCTCACTCGCCGTCTTTTCGCTTATCTACTTCGGCCACACGATGCTTGTTCATTCAAACCTGCGGATTGCGTTCGGCCCCTTCAAGTGGTTGATCGCCAGCCCGCAGTTCCATCGCTGGCACCATGCCAACCAGCGCACAGCCTACGACAAGAACTTCGCCGGCCAATTGCCGTTCCTCGACGTGATATTCGGCACCTACAATGCCACCGGCAACAAGCTGCCCGAGAAATACGGCGTCGATGATCCCATCCCCTCCAGCTATTTCGGCCAGCTCGGCTATCCGTTCTTACCTCACAGGAAGCCGTCGAAACGGGCAGCGCCGAGCGTCGAAGCAGGCTGGTTGCCGGACACGCCGGGCATCGAGCATGTCGACAGATGAGTTCGGGGCCACGGTGCCGAGGCCTTTCATGGCGAATCGGCTAAGCCTCGAGGCATGAACGAGACCTCACTCTACGCGCCGGTGAAGCGCTTCCTCGAAAACCTCGACTTCGTCGTGAAAGGGGAAATCGGCGGTTGCGACATCGTCGCGCTGCGCGAGGGAGAGCCGCCGATCGTCGTCATCTGCGAGCTGAAGCTGCAGTTCAATCTCGAACTGGTTCTGCAGGGCGTCGACCGTGCGGCTGCTTGCGATGAAGTTTGGCTGGCAGCGCGCATGTCGGCGCGGGGCAAGGGGCGCGAAAGCGATGCCAGGTTCCGCAATCTCTGCCGTCGGCTTGGCTTCGGCCTGCTCGCGGTGACCGCCAATGACAGGGTCGAAGTGCTTCTCAGTCCGGTCGCCCAGGCACCGCGCAAAAATGCGCGACGGCGTTCTCGCCTTGTCGATGAGCATCAGCGCCGCCGCGGCGATCCTGTCGCTGGCGGCGGATCGCGCACTCCGATCATGACCGCCTACCGGCAGAGCGCCCTCGCCTGCGCCGCCGCGCTTGCGGACGGCCCCAAACGGCCGCGCGATCTGAAAGCCTTGACGTCGATCGCGCCGAAGATTCTTCAGCACAATGTCTATGGCTGGTTCGCAAGGGTCGAGCGTGGTCTCTATGATCTCACGGATGCCGGACGAGCTTCGCTGGTTCGTTGGCCGCAGGTCGCGCACGATGAAGCCCGACACGAGATTTTGATTGCGCCGGACCTCTGAATGCCAGGGTTTGCCGAGCATGAACCGCCGCTATTGGTTGATTTTTCAGACAAAACATGTTGCTTGTCCCGCCCATGAAGACACTCTGCATGATGGCCATTGCGTCCCTGACGCTGGCCTTTCCGGCCAGTGCGATGGACAACGCTTTGCGCGCCGGGCTGATGAAACTTGATCCGCAAACCCGCCTCGAACAGCGTTGCGATGCCGAAATCCTGGACCGGATCACCCACGATGATCGCAAGTTCAAGGCCGACCGCGTCGTCGCTTACGCCTTCGCGACGCCGGAGATGAGCGCCGACGCAATCCGGAGTCCCGGTGCGGCGTTCCGCAGCAAGGGGCAATGGTACCGGCTGAAATTCAAATGCCAGACGGGACCGGACCATATGGAAGTTCTCCAGCTCCGCTATCGGATCGGGGACGAGATTCCGGAAGCCGACTGGGCGAAATACAATCTCTACGATTAGGTTCTCGCGGGCTTGCGCCGCCTCCGGCTTGTGCCGGCGGCTGTCGAGAACCTCCCGCAATTCCACCGCCACGAAAATGGTTTTCCAGCGTTGCCCGTTGCCGCACTTGACGCCAGCGGACCATGCCTTTAGGCCCGTTCGGACGATCGACGACGAACACTCGACGAAGGGCTTCCAGGTCGATGGAAATATTTACCGCCGCGGGCTTTTCGGCTCTCCTTCAGGTCATCGCCATCGACCTTGCGCTCGCGGGCGACAATGCCATCGTTATCGGCCTTGCCGCTGCCGGCCTGCCGGCCAGCCAGCGCCAGCGAGCCATTCTTGTCGGCATCGCGGCGGCCACCGTTCTTCGCATTTTCTTCGCCCTGATCACGCAATGGCTGCTGACCATTGGTCCCATGCTGCTTATCGGCGGCGGCCTGCTTTTGCTGTGGGTTTGCTGGAAGATGTGGCGCGAATTGCGTGTCAGCCACGACGACGAGCGCGACGCCACCGAAGCGCTGTCGAACGGCGACTTCGACAAGGACGGCGTCATTGGCGGCAAGGGGCCGAGCAAAACCTTCTCGCAGGCCGCTTGGCAGATCGTCATTGCCGACGTCTCGATGTCGCTCGACAATGTTCTGGCCGTCGCGGGAGCGGCTATGAACCATCCGACGGTGCTGATTGTCGGACTGGCGCTGTCGATCGCGTTGATGGGCTTTGCGGCGTCGTTCGTCGCGCGCTTGCTGCACAAATACCGCTGGATTGCCTATATCGGCCTGGTCATCATCCTCTATGTCGCGGTCAAGATGCTGCTGGACGGAGCCGTGCAGCAATTCCCCGATCATTTCGCCTTCCTGTCACCCTGGTTCGGGTCAAGCGGGCACTGACGCAAATGTCGGGCCGCAGGGCTCCGTTTGCCTGATTGAGCAAGCCGTGCTATTGCGCCGCCCAAATTGAGCTCCTGCCAGGAGCCATGCAAGCCATCATATGTTGAGACTGCGGGCCGGATCGGTGTTTCCGGTTCGCGTCCATTGGAAAATTGCCCATGTCCGCCCCACGCGTCAGCTTCGTCAGTCTCGGATGTCCCAAAGCCCTTGTCGATTCCGAGCGCATCATCACGCGTCTGCGGGCCGAGGGCTACGAGATCGCCCGCAAGCATGACGGCGCCGATCTCGTTGTCGTCAACACCTGTGGCTTTCTCGACTCCGCCCGCGACGAGTCGCTCAACGCCATCGGCTCGGCACTGTCGGAAAACGGCAGGGTCATCGTCACCGGCTGTCTGGGCGCCGAGCCGGACGTGATCCGCGAGAAGCACCCCAACGTGCTGGCGATCACCGGCCCGCAGGCCTATGAGAGCGTGATGGCCGCGGTCCATGAGGCCGCCCCTCCCGCACACGATCCCTACATCGACCTGCTGCCGCCGCAAGGCGTCAAGCTGACGCCGCGCCATTATGCCTATTTGAAGATTTCGGAAGGCTGCAACAACCGTTGCACCTTCTGCATCATTCCGGCACTGCGCGGCGATCTCGTCTCGCGGCCGGCCGCCGATGTGCTGCGCGAAGCCGAGAAACTGGCCAAGGCCGGCGTCAAGGAACTGCTCGTCATCTCGCAGGATACCAGCGCCTACGGCATCGACATCAAGTACCAGACGTCCATGTTCGGCGACCGCGAAGTGCGGGCGAAATTCCTCGATCTCTCGGAGGAATTGGGCAAGCTCGGCATCTGGGTGCGCATGCATTATGTCTACCCCTATCCGCACGTCGCCGACGTCATCCCGCTGATGGCCGAAGGAAAAATCCTTCCCTACCTGGACATCCCCTTCCAGCATGCCTCGCCACAGGTGCTGAAGAACATGCGCCGGCCCGCCCATGGCGAAAAGACGCTGGAGCGCATTCGCGGCTGGCGCGACGTGTGCCCGGATCTCGCCATCCGCTCGACCTTCATCGTCGGCTTCCCCGGCGAAACGGATGACGACTTCGAGATGCTGCTCGATTGGCTGGATGAAGCGAAAATCGATCGCGCCGGCTGCTTCAAATACGAGCCGGTCAGAGGCGCCCGCTCCAACGAGCTCGGGCTTGAGCAGGTGCCGCAGGAGATCAAGGAAGCGCGCTGGCATCGTTTCATGCAGCGCCAGCAGAAGATCTCGGCAGCGCAGCTGGCCAGGAAGGTCGGCAAGCGTCTGCCGGTGCTGATCGACGAGGCGCACGGCACTTCGGCAAAGGGTCGCACCAAATATGATGCGCCCGAGATCGATGGTTCGGTCCACATCCAGTCGCGCCGCCCGATGCGCGCCGGCGACATCGTCACCGTCAAAATCGAGCGCGCGGACGCTTACGATCTCTACGGCTCGGCTGTCTGAGCCTTCCGTCAAGTTCACCATCCAAATGAAAAAGGGCGCCTCGCGGCGCCCTTCCCATAGAGACGTGGCGTGCTGCCTATTGCGGCAACTTGTCGTCGACGCCCTTGACGTAGAAATTCATGCCGAGCAGCGTGCCGTCGTCGGCGACCTCGCCGTCCTTCAGCCATGCCGAGCCGTCCTGCTTGGCGATCGGCCCGGTGAAGGGGTTCCAGCCTCCGGCGATCTTCTTTTCGGTCGCTTCGGCCATCGCCTTCACGTCGTCGGGCATGTTGGTGTAGGGCGCGAGCTTGACCGCGCCGTCCTTGATGCCGAGCCAGACATTGTCCGGCTTCCAGGTGCCGTCGATGGCCGCCTGCACGCGGCTGATATAATACGGACCCCATTCGTCCGTCAGCGAGGTCAGCTGCGCGTTGGGCGCGAACTTGATCATGTCGGACGACTGGCCGAAGCCGTGCAGCTTGCGCTCCTCGGCCACCTGCAGGGCCGCGGTCGAGTCGGTGTGCTGGACGATGATGTCGGCGCCCTGGTCGAACAGCGCCTTGGCGGCGTCGGCTTCCTTGCCCGGATCGAACCACGAATTCACCCAGACGATCTTGGCCTTGAAGTTCGGATTGATCGACTGCGCGCCGAGCATGAAGGAGTTGATCCCCATCACCACTTCCGGGATCGGGAAGGAGACGATGTAGCCGGCGACGCCGGACTTCGATTCCTTGGCGGCGATCTGGCCGAGCACGTAGCGGCCTTCATAGAAGCGGGCATTGTAGATGCCGAGATTGTCCCCGGTCTTGTAGCCGGTGGCGTGCTCGAACATCACCTTGGGAAACTTCTTGGCGACCTTCACTTCGGCGTCCATGAAGCCGAACGAGGTGCCGAAGATGATCTTGCAGCCTTCGCGCGCCAGGCGCTCGAAAGCGCGATCGGCATCGGGGCCTTCGGAGACGTTTTCCAGGTAAGCAGTCTCGACCTTGTCGCCGAGCGCCTTCTCGACCTCGAGGCGGCCCTGGTCGTGCTGGTAGGAATAGCCGAAATCGCCGATCGGGCCGGTGTAGACCCAGCAGGCCTTCAACTTGTCGGCGGCCTCCGCGGACACGGCCAGCGACAAAGCCGCTGTCGTCGTCATCAGGGCAATAAGCAGTTTTTTCATTGTGTTACCTCTCTGAGTTAAGCCTTGGAGCTTCCCGTCTTGTTCTTGTTGTCAACGATCCGGAACGAATGGCTGCCCCAGGGATGCCGGCGTGTTCATCATCGTCAGACGCTTGTTGCGCGAGATTAGAACGAGAACCACGACGGTTGCCAGATAGGGCAGAGAAGAAAGCATCTGCGAGGGCACTGGAATGCCAAAAGCCTGTGCATGAAGCTGGCCGATCCACACCGCGCCGAAGATGTAGGCGCCGGCCAGTACCCGCCATGGCCGCCAGGACGCGAACACCACCAGTGCGAGTGCGATCCAGCCTCGGCCCGCGGACATGTTCTCGACCCACTGTGGCGTATAGACGAGCGACAGATGCCCACCGGCAAGACCGGCGCAGGCACCGCCGAAGATGACCGAGAGATAGCGGTAACGGATGACCTTGATGCCGAGCGCATGCGCCGAGGCATGGCTGTCACCAATCGAGCGCAGCGTGAGGCCGGTACGCGTCTTGAACAGGAACCACATCACCGCGGCCGTCAGCGCGATCGAAATGTAGAAGATCGGATCCTGGCCAAAAAGAAGCCTGCCCACGACCGGTATGGAACTGAGGCCGGGAATATCGAGATTGGGCAGCCTGACACCGGGCTGGCCGACGAAGCTTGTTCCCATCATGCCGGAAAGGCCGAGACCAAGCAGCGTCAGTGACAGGCCTGTTGCCACCTGGTTGGTGGCCAGCGACAGCGTCATCACGGCAAAAAGCAAGGAGAACAGCGCGCCCACGACGATCGCCGCCAGAAGGCCGATCCAGGGCGATCCCGTCAGATAGCCGGCCCCGAAGCCGCCGACGGCGCCCATGACCATCATGCCTTCGACACCGAGGTTGAGCACGCCGGAACGTTCGACCACCAGTTCGCCTATCGCCGCGATCAAAAGCGGCGTCGCCGCCGTGGCTATGGTCAGGAGGATGTTGACGGTGATGTCCATCAGCGGGCTTCCTTCAACTTTGGTGCGGCCTCGAGCTTCGCGGGCGTTTCCTGTTTCGTCAGCGCCAGACCGATCAAGCGGATGCGGTAATGAATGAGCGTGTCGCAGCCGAGCACGAAGAACAGCAGCATGCCCTGGAACACCCTCGCCACCTTGTCGGAAATGCCGAGTGCGCTTTGCACGGCCTCGCCGCCGAGATAGGTCAGGGCCAGCACCAGGCCCGCGGCGACGATGCCGAGCGGATTGAGGCGGCCGAGGAACGCAACGATGATGGCCGTGAAGCCATACCCGGGCGAAATCACGGGCTGAAGTTGCCCGATGGCGCCGGAAACTTCGGAGATGCCGGCAAGGCCGGCCAGCGCTCCCGATAGCAGGAAGGCAAAGAACACCATCCGGTTGAGGCCGAAGCCGGCGAAGCGCCCTGCCCTTGGGCTGGAGCCCAGCACGCGGACCTCGAAGCCCTTGAGCATGCGGCCCATCAGGATCCAGATCAGCACCGCGGCCACCAGGGCGAACACAAACCCCCAATTGGCGCGCCCGGCATCGGGCATCAGTTCCGGCAGCACGGCCGCGTCGCCGAACTGGATCGTCTGCGGAAAGCCGTGGCCCTGCGGATCGCGCCAGGGACCCCGCACCAGCCAGTCGAGGAAGAGCTGCGCGACATAGACCAGCATGAGGCTGGTCAGGATCTCGTTGGTATTGAACCGGGTCTTCAGCAAGGCCGGGATCGCCGCGTAGGCCGCACCGCCGACCATGCCGAGCAGAAGCATCAGCGGCAGCACCAGCGGGCCTTCGAATTGCGGGAACAGCACGGGAATGATCGAGCCGAAGATTGCGCCGAAGATGAACTGGCCTTCGGCGCCGATGTTCCAGATGTTGGCCTTGTAGCAGACCGACAGGCCGACAGCGATCAGGATCAGCGGCGCTGCCTTGATCGCCAACTCGTGCAACTGCCAGACCTGGCTGATCGGCTCGATGAAATAGATATGGAAGGCATTCAGCGGGTTGACGCCGAGCAGCGCGAACAGAACCGCGCCGGCAATGATGGTCAGCGCGAAGGCGATGAACGGCGACAGCATCGAAAACAGCGCCGAGCGCTGCGGGCGTTTGACAAGTTCGAGGCGCATCATGCCGTCTCCAGCGTATGTTCGGCGTGGCCGGGCTCGGCGCCGCCCATCAGCAAGCCGACCTTCTCGAAAGTCGCTTCGGCGATCGGCATCGGCCTGGACAATTCGCCATTGTGCATGACGGCGATCGCGTCCGATATTTCGAACAGCTCGTCGAGATCCTGGCTGATCACCAGCACTGCTGATCCGCTGCGAGAGAGCTCGATCAGGGCCTGACGGATGTGCGCTGCGGCTCCGGCGTCGACACCCCATGTCGGCTGGTTCACCACCATCACGCTTGGGCGGCGGTCGAGTTCGCGGCCGACGATGAATTTCTGCAGATTGCCGCCCGAAAGTGCTGCCGCTTCAGGATCCGGGGCGCTCTTGCGCACATCCATCGCCTCGATGATGCGCTGCGAGGCGGCATAAACGGTGCCGCTTTTGACCATGCCGCCGGTGCCGACAAAAGCCTTGCCGTCCGTGGCATGGCGCGACAGCAGGAGGTTTTCCGAGAGCTTCATGCGCGGCGCGGCGCCATGGCCGAGACGCTCCTCCGGCACGAACGCGGCCCCCAACAGGCGCCGCCCGGTAATGGTGAGGCTGCCGGCGTTCTTGCCGCGGATGCGCACTGAGGCGGCATCCTGCTGCAAAACCTCGCCGGAGACGGATTCGAAGAACTCGCCTTGGCCGTTGCCGGCGACACCGGCAATGCCGATCACCTCGCCAGCGCGGACATTGAGGCTGATGTTCTTGAGCGGAATGGAAAACGGCGTTGCCGGCTTGCGGTTGAGGTTGAGGATTTCGAGCAGCGGCTGCGCGGTTTCGATCCCCTCGACCGGCGCCCGCACCACGGCCTGCACTTCGTTGCCGACCATCATGCGGGCGAGCGATGAGGCTGTCTCCTCGCGCGGGTTGCAGTGACCGACCACCTTGCCGTGCCGCAACACCGTGGCGCGGTCGCAGATGCGTTTGACCTCTTCAAGCCGGTGCGAAATGTAGAGGATCGATTTGCCTTCCGCGCGCAAGCGTTCCAGCGTCTCGAACAGCTTGTCCGCTTCCTGCGGCGTCAGCACCGATGTCGGCTCGTCCAGGATGATGAGCTGCGGCGTCTGCAGCAGGCACCGGATGATCTCGATGCGCTGGCGCTCGCCGACGGACAGATCGCCGACCAGCGATTCCGGATCGAGCGGCAGGCCGTAGCTGTAGGAAAGCGCCCTCGCCTTGGCCGCGATGCTGCCGATCGGCGAGCCGTCATCCAGCGACAGCGCGATGTTCTCGGCGGCCGTCAGGGCTTCGAACAGGGAAAAATGCTGGAAAACCATGCCGATGCCGAGCTTTTTGGCAACGCCTGGGCTGGTGATCCGCACTGCCTGGCCGTTCCAGAAAATCTCGCCGGAATTGGGTTCCAGCGAGCCGAACAGCATCTTGACCAGTGTCGATTTGCCGGCGCCGTTCTCACCGAGCAAAGCGTGGATTTCACCTTTGGCGATGTTGAGATCGATATGATCGCACGCTGTCAGCGTGCCGAATATCTTGGTCAGGCCCCGAACCTCGAGCAGGTTCGCCCCATCATGATTTGCACTCACAGTGCCTCCCGTCCGGATTACCGGACATGTTCTGTGTTCCCGCAAGCATCGTATGCGCGGCCGGCTCTCGTGCGAAAGCAGCACCCAACTTGAAAGAGCTTCAAGAATTTCAGCGGAAACTCAAGGGCAAAGATCAGCCTTCCTTCGCACAAGCATATGGCGGGCCGGCTTTTCGGGCAAACCATGCTCGCGGCTGCGGCAGCGCGCTGAAAACCCAGGCAGATTGCCTTCAGGGAACCAGGATGGTCGTACCTGTCGTTCTGCGGCCTTCAAGGTCCGCATGTGCCTTGCCGGCATCCTTCAGTGCATAGCGCTGATTGATCTTGATCTCGACGGCGCCGCTGAGCACGACCTCGAACAGTGCGGCGGCGGAGGCATCGAGGTCCTCGCGCCTGGCATTGTAGACGAACAGCGTCGGCCTGGTTGCGAACAGCGAGCCCTTCTGCGCCAGCAGCGACATCGAGAACGGCGGGATGGGTCCCGAGGACTGGCCGAAGCTGACGAACATGCCGAGCGGCTTCAGGCAGTCGAGCGAGGCCGGAAATGTGTCGTTACCCACCGAATCGTAGACGACATCGCACTTCTTGCCGCCGGTGATGGCGGCTACGCCGGCGACGAAATCCTGCTCCTTGTAGTTGATGACATGGTCGAAGCCGTGCGCCTTGGCGAGTTCGATCTTGTCGGTGGAACTGGCGGTGCCGATGACCGTCGCGCCGAGATGCTTCGCCCATTGGCCGAGGATCAGGCCGACCCCGCCGGCCGCGGCATGAAACAGGATCGTGTCGCCCGCCTTCACCTTGAAGGTGCGGCGCAGGAGGTATTCCGCGGTCATGCCTTTCAGCATCATGGCGGCGGCCTGCTCGTCGCTGATGCCGTCCGGTATCTTGACGACCTTGCTGGCATCGATGACGCGCTCTTGCGCGTAAGCGCCTGTCGTCACGGCATAGGCTATCCGGTCGCCCGGCTTCAGCCAGTCGATGCCCCCACCGACTTCCAGCACCACGCCGGCGGCTTCGCTGCCCGGAATGAGCGGAAATCCGCCGGGCGGCGGATAGAGACCCGAGCGATGATAGACATCGATGAAATTGAGACCGATCGCGGTATGCCTGATCAGGATCTGCCCCGAACCCGGCTGGCCAGGATCGGTGTCCTCATGGATCAGGACTTCCGGACCGCCATTGGCGTGGATGCGGATGGCTTTGGACATGAAGAGGATTCCTTGAAGAGCGGCTGGTCAGGCCTTTTTGGCGCCGAGGTTCGGAAAGAACTGCATGAGGCCACCAATGGTTGCGAGATAGAGCCCGGTAACGGTGATTCCGATCTTGGTGAAAGTGCCGACTTGCTCGCCCAGCACGCCGATCTGGTCGTAGAAAGCGGCGAGTGCGGCCTGCGCAAGCGCGAGCGCGCCGAAAGCACACCACAACAGCGTCATGCCGAGATTGATCGGCCGCAGCCGCTTCACCCGCACCGGATGGATGAAGTTTATCGGGACAAAGGTCAGAATGCCGGCCACCACCACCACCGCGAACGAGACCCATTGTCCCGGTTCGATGACAAACAGCGTGAACACCACCATGTTCCAGACCACCGGGAATCCCTTGAAGAAATTCTCCTTCGTCTTCATGCCGGTGTCGGCATAGTAGATCGCGCTGGAGACGACGATGATCGCCGCCGAAAGGAACGACAGGCCTTCGCCCATGAAGCCCCGTTGGTAGAGCGCGAAGGCCGGGATCAGCACGTAGGTCACGTAGTCGATGATGTTGTCGAGGAGTTCGCCGGACCAGGTCGGCAGGATTTCCTTGACCTCCAGCTTTCGGGCGATCGGCCCGTCGATGCCATCGACGAACAGCGCCAGGCCTAGCCACCAGAACATGGCCGTCCAGCGCTCCTCGCTCGCCGCCACCAGCGACAGGAAAGCCAGGAACGAACCGGAGGCGGTCAGCAGATGCACCGAAAACGCACGCGCCTGCGGCCAGGTGACCTTCTTCTTCGGCCGCGGAATCCGGTCGGTGATCTTCCCGGCGATCTTGCGGGCTTTTGTGTTCTTGCTCACGGGCCCCGCCAATCAAGCTTGCAGATCTCGGCCGAGCGGCCGGCGAAATTCCAGTTGCGGCCAAAGGCGCGCATCTTGCTCTTGTCGGACCTTGCCACGATGATCTCCGGCGCGATCCAGTATTCCGAGTTCGTGATCACCGTATCCTTGTCGCGGTCCTTGCCCGCGATTGGCGTGACCGCCCCGTCGATGATCTTCGGAATCTGGAAGATACGCGTCTTGTCCCGTGTCTCGTAGGTGATCGGCACCTGTTCTACGCCCAGGAATTTGCCGACGAGGATCGAGAGCAGCGACGTGGTCCCGCCGGCCTTGCCGGTGAAGATCCTGGTCAACGCCTTGACCGCGTAAACCGAGGCTCTGATGTCGATGAACAGGCCCGCGGTCCAATTGCCGCGGCTCATGTAACCGGGGATTTCCATGATCAGCCCAAGGTTGAGGCCGGAGAGGTCGACTTCGCCGAAGTGACCCGCATCGATACGGAACCCCGCCCATGTCTGGCAATAGCCTTCTGTTGGTGGGTGACTGCCGAGCGACAAGACGCAAGGGCAAAAAACCGTGCAATTGCAGGAGAGTACGAGCTCTCCTTTCATTGCCCAGCCAGGGTCAGTCATCGAATTCCCCCCAATCACAGTGAGACTACTAGCAGCACGGCTGCCCAGACAAGCAGTATCGCACCGGCCAGCCGAGTTGGAAGACTGCCCGTCGTTTGTTTTTCAATCAGGGTGAACACGCCGATCAGCGCCATCCAGAAGACGTTCATGACGCCGACGGCGAACATCACCAGCATCAATGCCCAGCAGCATCCCAGGCACCAGATACCTTGCACGATGCCTAGCCGAAAAATGCGGAAGGTCTCGGCACTCCAGTTTGAAAACAAGGTCGAGAATGGGTTCCGGCATTTCGTCAGGCAGGCCTCCTTGAGGCCGCTGAACTGGTAGAGGCCGGCAACCAGCAAGGCCAGCCCACCAGCAACGCCAAGCACCGGATCGAATACCCCCGCGGACGCGGCGACTGCGTGGACGGCAAGTGTCAGTGCCGCAAACAGCAGCGATGCGGCGAGCCAGGCGAAGAGGTAGCCGGCAACCAGCACCAGCGGATGGACGACCGGCGCCCGCTTGATCCGCGCCGTATCGGCGATCTCGCAATAGGTGCGGATCATCGGTGCCGCCGACGGCAGCATCGCGGCGATCGCCATCAGGAACCACATGAGGATGAGTGCCAAAGCACGCGGGCCGATGCTTGCGTCCAGCGGCGCTGGCGAAAGGCAAAGAACGAAAAAATGGTCCAGGAAATCGGGCAGCGGCAGCTGTGGCAGGTTGCGCAGGAGAGCGTCACCCGGCGCGCTGATCCGCGCCTCG
The DNA here is from genome assembly GCF_006658535.1 of Mesorhizobium sp. B2-4-13. NCBI lineage: Bacteria > Pseudomonadati > Pseudomonadota > Alphaproteobacteria > Hyphomicrobiales > Phyllobacteriaceae > Mesorhizobium > Mesorhizobium sp. B2-4-13. The sequence continues at coordinate 110,474 of NZ_VFVB01000012.1, forward strand.
GCGCCGCGTATCGCCATCGCGGCAAGCAGCAGCCAGGCCAACGCGATGCTTGCACAGACGACGACGTTGACCGTCAAACGCGGGTCGCGCGCGACATTTGCCGTGGCGCGGCCGGCGCGGTCGAGATGGCTGAAGTCGTCCTGTTGGCCGGTCATGACATCCGAATGGGCCGAATCGCCGCGTTGATCAAGCCGCATGATCTGCCCTATATGCCTGTTTGGACTGGCAGGTCTGGTGGCCGCCTCTCAACTGCAGACCGGAAGCCGATCTTGGAGCATCAGGAAACAGCGCGGATACTGATTGCGGGCACGGGGCCGGCGGGGTTGATCGCCGCGCTTGCCTTCGCCGATGCCGGCTTTCCGGTGACGATTGCCGGGCCGGAAACCTCGGCTCCCGACGGTCGCACCACGGCGCTCATGACGCCTGCCCTGAAGGTGCTCGAAGGGCTGGGCGTGCTCGAGGACATCAGGTCCAAGGGCGCGCCTTTGAAGGTGATGCGCATTGCCGATGCGACCGGCCGGCTGATCCGCAGCCCCGTCGTCACCTTCCGCGCCAGCGAGATCGGCGAGGAACAGTTCGGCCTGAACCTGCCCAACGGCGTCCTTGGCCCGGCGCTTGCCAGCAAGGTGGCCGCGCATTCCGGCATCGAGTGGCGCAGATCCATGGTGAAGGCATGGCATCTCGGCGCCGGCAAAGCGCATGCCACGCTGGCTGATGGCAGCGAGATCGATGCGTCCCTTGCGGTCGCCGCCGACGGCCGCCTGTCGCCGGCCCGCGAGGCCGCGGGCATCTCGACGGCGGCGCGCGCCTATCCTCAGGCGGCGCTTGTCCTCAATTTCCGCCACAACCGCGAACATGGCTTCACCTCGACGGAATTCCATACAGAGACCGGCCCGTTCACGCAGGTTCCACTGCCGGGCAATCGCTCCAGCCTTGTCTGGGTGGTCAAGCCAGAGACCGCCAAGGAGCTTGCCGCTTTGGACGATGCAACGCTCTCGCTCCGCGTCGAGCAAAAGATGCAATCGATGCTGGGCCGGGTATCCGTCGAGCCGGGTCGCCAGATCTATCCATTGTCGACGGTGACCCCCCTGCGTTTCGCGGCGCGACGGGTGGCGCTTGTCGGTGAGGCGGCGCACGTGTTCCCGCCGATCGGCGCGCAAGGCCTCAACCTAGGCATCAGGGATATTGACGATCTGGTTGGAATCGCGCGTGAAAATCGTGAGGATCCGGGGGCTGTTGCGGCCCTTGCTGCATACGATTTCAAGCGCCGGCCCGATATTCTGGCGCGCAGCAGCGCAGTCAATCTGCTCAACATGTCGCTGCTTTCGGACATGTTGCCGGCGCAGATGGCGCGTGGCGTTGGCCTGGGTGTACTTGGCGGCTTTACGCCGCTGCGCGCCTTCTTCATGCGGGAAGGGCTTCGTCCGGGCAGCGGCTTTGCGGCACTTGCGGGCGGCCTTCGGAAGCCGGCTCGGCAGCGGTAGCGATTTTGCGGACTTTGCCGCGGTATCGCGACGTTCATCAAAACCTTTGTTGCGCATACCGCGTATCTTGAAGGCTCAGACGCTCGGGATTGAATTGATGCGGAGTCTGCGCCAAATAAAGCCAAGGAATTCAGTGGTGAGTGCGATGAAAACGGCCAAATTCGCGATCGGACAGGTGGTTCGCCACCGGCTGTTCCCGTTCCGAGGCATCATTTTCGACGTCGATCCGCAATTCGCCAACACCGACGAATGGTACGAGGCCATCCCCGCCGACGTACGGCCGCGCAAGGACCAACCATTCTACCACCTGCTCGCCGAGAATTCGGAAACCGAATACATCGCCTATGTGTCCGAGCAGAATTTGCTCGAGGATCAGTCGGGAGAACCGGTCCGCCATCCGCAAATCAAGGAAATGTTCGACAAGAAGCCGGATGGGCGCTATGCGCCGAAACGGCAGTCCAGGCACTGACATCCGTCATGCTGAGTATGGCCAGAAATGAAAAAAGCGGGGCATGACCCCGCTTTTTTGACTCGCTATGCCCGACGCCGGATCAGTTGGCGGTCTTCGCCTTGTCCTGCTCGTCCTTGAGCTTCTTGGCGAAGTCCTGGTTGTTCTTGGCGACGAAGTCCTGAAGCTTCTTCTGCCGGTCCTCGATGTCCGACTGCTGCAGCGGCGGGCCGTCATAGGCGCCGCTGAAGCCCTGCAGCGCGATCTTGATCGGGTTGGCCTGGTTCTGGAAATTGATCGAGGTCAGCGTGATCCCCTGACCCTTCTTGAACGAAGCGACAAGCTGATCGGTCAGCGGCACTTCCGCCACGCAACGATCCGGGAAGCAGATGACATAGTCGAGCTTCTGCGCCTTGCCGGTGTCGATCTGCAGGCCGATGCCGGGAGGCACGAGGCGGCCGGTCGGGACCGTCACCTGGAACACTTTGCGGTTCACCTTGCCCTTGAGCTCGATCAGGCTGACGCCGGTGACGAGTTGGCCATTGCCAGCAGTGACGATGTTCTGGACATTGCAGATGTCGACGTCTTCCTGCTTGGTGCAGGCCTTGAACCAGCCCTGCGGAATCTGCGGCTGCTGCTGCGCGGAAGCAGAGGGAAGTCCTGCGCCGAGAAAGCCAACCACGCCTGCGGCCATGACCGACAGGCGGTACGCGTTGCTGTTCAGGCTCGTCATGTCGTGCACTTCCTCTCAATGATCCCGGGACCGGCTTCTTCGTGCCGTGTGGTCCAGCTACCTGTTGCCAAAATGAGGCAACAGAATGACTTCGGACGGCGTGTTACACTGCAAGCGGCGTCGAATCCAGCCCGCCGACCGGTAATTCTTGACGACGCCATTGGCCGCCACGCAGGTGCCCCATGCTAGGGTGCGGACCGAATCATCAAGCCGACCTGTTAAGGAGACGGTCATGGGCCGCGTTCTTGTTTGGCTGGTCACCGCATTATCGTTTTTCAGCCTGTCGTCGCCACCGGCGCTGTCGGAGCCGAAACACGCGATTGCGATGCAGGGCGAACCGGCCCTGCCGCCGGACTACACCCATTTCAGCTACGTCAATCCCGACGCGCCGAAGGGTGGCAGCATTACCTATTGCGTCGTCGGCAGCTTCGACAATCTCAACCCTTTCATCCTGAAAAGCCTGCGCACGACCGCGCGCGGCATGATGGACACGATTTACGGCAATCTGGTCTTCGAGCCGCTGATGCAGCGCAGTGCCGACGAGGCCTTTACCCTTTATGGGCTTCTGGCCGACACCGCCGACATGGATCCCGAGCGCAAGACCATCGAATTCCATCTCAACCCGAATGCCAAATGGTCGGATGGTCAGCCAGTGACGCCGGAAGACGTGCTGTTCACCTACGATGCCTATACGCAGAAAGGCCGTCCGCCCTACAGCGACCGCATGGCCAGGATCGCCAAGCTCGAAAAGACGGGCGACCACAGCGTGCGCTTTACCTTCAATGACAAGGCCGATCGTGAGTTTCCCCTGATCATCGCGCTGACGCCGATCATCCCCAAACACGCTTTCGACATCGGCACTTTCGACAGGACGACGCTGAAGCCGTTGATCGGCAGCGGTCCCTACAGGATCGCACAGGTGACGCCCGGCCAGCGCATCGTCTTCAAGCGCAACCCCGACTATTGGGGCAAGGACGTTCCCGCCAAGCGCGGTTTCGACAATTACGACCAGATCACCATCGAGTATTTTCTCAACGCCAACGCCAAGCTCGAAGCCTTCAAGAAGGGTCTTTGCGCCATCGACGACGACAGCGATCCGGTGAAACGCGAGCGCGATCTCGACTTTCCGGCGTTTCACAGGGGAGACGTTGTCTCAGAAACCTTCGATACCGGCATTCCACCCGTCGTGACGGGTTTTCTGTTCAACACGAGGCTGCCGAAGTTTTCCAACCCCGTGGTTCGGCGCGCGCTCGGCATGCTTTATGATTTCGAATGGGCCAACAAGAACCTGTTCGGCGGCAAGTACACCCGCACGATGAGCTACTGGCAGAACTCGGAGCTTTCCGCGCTCGGCCATCCTGCTGATGACAGGGAAAAGGCGCTGCTGGCGCCCTACCCCGGCCGCGTGCCGGCCGACGTCATGGACGGCACCTGGAAACCGCCGGTGACGGACGGTTCGGGCCAGGACCGCAAGGTGCTGAAGACAGCTTTCGATCTTCTGAAAAGCATCGGCTACCATGTGCAGGACGGCACGATGATCGATCCTGACGGTAAACCTTTCGGCTTCGAGATTCTGACCGCCTCGCAGGATGAAGAACGTCTGGCCGGCATCTACCAGCGCACGCTTGAGAAGATCGGCATCAATGTCAGCATCCGCAGCCTGGACGGCGACCAGATCCAGTCGCGCAAGCAGCGTTTCGACTTCGAGGTCCTGATCGGCTCCAGCGGCTTCAACAATTCGTTGTCCCCTGGCATCGAGCAGATCGGGCGCTGGTCGTCCGCCGCGGCCAGGACCGAGGGATCGTTCAACCTCGCCGGCGTCGCCGATCCGGCGATCGATGCGGCCATCGACGCAATGCTGCGAGCCCGTTCGAAAGAGGATTACGTCGCGGCGGTTCGCGTTCTCGATCGGCTGCTGATCTCCGGCAATTACATGGTGCCGATGCAGTACAATACGCAGCAGTGGCTTGCTTACTGGAATTATCTGGAACATCCGCGCAAGACGCCCATATTCGGTTATCAGCTGCCAACATGGTGGCGCAAACCGAACTGAAGTCCGGAGATCGAGATGAGCGAAGCGAACGCCATAACCGTCGACGTGGTGTCGGACGTCGTCTGCCCGTGGTGCTTCATCGGTCAGAAGCGGCTGGACAAGGCGATCGCCGCGGCCGGCGACGTCGAAGTGCATATACGCTGGCGGCCGTTCCAGCTCGATCCAACCATTCCGCCGCAAGGCAAGGACCGCCACGACTACATGCTGGCCAAGTTCGGCAGCGACGAGCGCATTCGCGAAATTCATGCCCGCATCGAACCGCTTGGCGAAGCTGAAGGCATTTCCTTTGCCTTCGACGCCATCAAGGTGGCGCCGAACACACTCGACGCGCATCGGCTGATCCGCTGGGCCGGTGCCGCCGGCGAGGACGTCCAGAACCGACTGGTGCGCCGCCTATTCCAGCTGAATTTCGAGGAAGGCGCCAATATCGGCGACCACACCGTATTGGTCGAAGCTGCCCGCGAAGCCGGCATGGACGCCGCTGTTGTTGAAACGCTCTTGCCGAGTGACGCTGATGTCGAGGCGGTTCGCACGGAAATCGCCACCGCGTCGCGCATGGGCATCACAGGCGTGCCGTGCTTCCTGCTCGAGGACAAATATGCCGTGATGGGTGCGCAGGATGCCGACACGTTGGCCGATGCGATCCGTCAGGTCGCGGCGGCCAAGGCGCGTGGCGAGTTGGAGAAAACCGGCTGAGGCCAGCGGACGCTACTTCGCCTTCATTTGGCGTGCTGATGAAAGAGCCGCTTGCCATTGGCCGGTGCGGATCACCCCTTTGGTTGACGAATGGGCAAGAGAACGTCCTGCACTCCCGCTGTTCCAATCCGAATTGGCGACTTCGCCACGGCAAGGAATCAGACGTTGAGGACAGCGTGTTCTCAGGCATTCTGGCCAGGTCTCCGGAAGAGAACCCCGGCCCTCATGATTTTTTGAGTCACGAAACCGTGTGCCAGGTTTCCCCAGGGGAAGATCGACAGAAGCCCCGTTCGCCGCGTCCAAGTTGCTGAAACCAATCAAAATTTTCTGATCGTTGCCCACCGTTTTGCTGGCGATTCGATCTTCAATCTGTTGCCTCAGCGCAACGGCCGCCAGAGCAATCTCATAGGCCTGGTTTAAAAATTAATGGAAAATGATCAATTGGTGTTACCATCCGTAACAAAACAAAAAAGGTTTGGGCGGGATCGTGATTCGGATCGGCAGGCGATCGCAAGAGTCAGTACCGGATGGACTACGCAGCGACGCCGCAGGGCGGTCGCATTTGACGCCGGTATCCTCGATGCGCAATTTCTGGGGGCTCGTGCGAGCCTACTGGATCTCGGACCGCTGGAAGGAAGCCTGGGCGCTGACGCTGGTGATAGCCCTGCTCACCGCGCTGTCCAGCAAGGCTAGCGTGTGGTTCGCCATGGCGTCGGGCGAATTGGTGAATTCGATCGCCTTCCTGCACGATGCCGCCAACACCAGGCCCTTGGAAACAATCCTGACCAACGCCGGCATACTGGTGCTGCTCGTCATGCTCAAGGACGTCGGCTTCACCGGCGTGCGCAATCTCGTCTCGGCAACCTTGCATCGCAAATGGCGCGGCTGGCTGAACGACCAATTCAACCAGGCCTTGCTCGACGGCAACCATACCCATTTTCACGCTCAACATGGCTCCCCGGACGGCGGCATCGTTGCGCCCGACAATGTCGACCAGCGCATCCAGGAATCGATCAAGGACATGACCGGCGGTGCGATCGGCCTCGCCATGGGCGTGCTGGGGTTGGCGACTTCGCTCTACTTCATAGGCCAGAACCTGTTGCAGTCGTCAGTGGAGGTCAAAGGCCTGGAGTTCCTTGGCAGCTATGGCAGCGCTGTTCTCGCCCTTCTCGCTGTTGCCACGTACGTCCCCCTCAACACCTGGATCGCCGTCAAGCTCGGCAGCCTGCTGGAACGTCTCAATATTCGCATGCAGAAGGCCGAGGGAAGTTATCGTAGCGAACTGACGACGTTCCTGCGCCGCAGCTTCCATGTCGCCGCCTCGCATGGCGAGGGCGTGCAGAAGAGGATGCACGACCGGCTCTATGTCGACATCGATCGCACCTGGGGGCGGCTGAATGTCGTCAACTCCAGCTATATGTCGTTCGAGCTGATCTACAACTTCGTCGGCGCCCGTATCGTCGCCTATGCTCCGGGCCTTGTGCCGTTCATCCACAGCCGCCTGGACTATAAAGGCTACATCACCGGCTCCGAAATGGTCGCCCAGCTCATCAGCCAGTGTTCCTGGTTCATCCATGTCATGCCCGCCATCGCCACGCTGCGCGCCAACAGCCAGCGCGTGACGGAGCTCGCCAACGCGATCGAGAAAGTCCAGCACCCGCAGGAATTCTACAGCCAGAGCGGCCGTTCCGACTTCCACTACGCCAGCCAGAATCCGGTCTTCGGTCTGACCATCCAGAAGCTGGAGCTGGCGCATCAGGGTGAGGATGCGACACCATTCCTCAGTTCCGCCAACCTGCGCTTCCGGCGCGGCGAATGGACCTTCCTGAAAGGCGAATCCGGGTGCGGCAAGACCTCGCTGATCAAGGCGATCAACGGCCTGTGGCCTTATGGCCGCGGCACCATCGTCTTCCCCGAGGGCGTCAAGAGCTTCTATGCCGCCCAGGAGGTCAAGCTGCCGCAGGTGTCGCTGAAACAGCTGGTCTGCCTACCAGGCTCCGAAGGCGACCACGGCGATACCCAGGTCGCGTCGGCACTGCACAAGGCTGGCCTTGGCGATTTCATCGAACACATGGCCAATGAAAGCCGCGAGGGCAAGAGCTGGGATCAGGTCCTGTCGGGCGGCCAGAAGCAGAAGCTGGTGGTGGCTCGTATCATCCTGCAGCAACCGGGCCTGCTGTTCCTCGACGAGGCGACCGGGGCTCTCGACCCTGATGGCAAGATTGCCTTCCACCAAGCCATCAAGGACAACTGCCCTGATGTGACGGTGATCAGTGTCATGCACGAAGCCGTGGCACCGAGATCTGCTGCCGGGACCGAGTTCTACCACTCGATGGTCCTGATTGCCGACGGCGTCGCCACGAAGAAGCCGCTTGCCCCAAGCCTGCCGCTGGAACTCACCACGATCCTGGCCCAGCCAAGGCCGGTCGAGGACAAATGGACGCGTTTCTCGCGCCGGCTGAAGCAGAAATAACGCTGATGTCCCCGTGGCTTGCCACGGTGAACGGTCCACGGTGATCACAGTCTCGCGATCCGGGCCGTTCGGCACTGTTTTCCTTCCTCACCGCGATTGACTCGGCAAGGCGCGCTCCTATGTTGCGCCGGCTTGCAGCAGTCAAAAGCGAACCCGCAAGCAGAAAGGTCACCGCGCCATGCCTGGCGACAGTCACAGTCGAACGCAACCGCTGTCCGCCTAGACGTGACCTGAATGGTTCATGTCCTGCCGGACGGCAAGGAGTGAGCCATGAACGATTTTTCCCCCGTAGCGGACGACGAGGCCGTCGCCATCGCCCGCATCCTTGCCAATGATCACGTCGCCGACCTTGTCGAGGCGCTCAACCATGAATCGCGCGAAACCGCGACGGAGCTGCTTTGCGCCGTACCCTTCGAACGGCTGGTCGAGATTTTCGACCAGCCTGAGCTCGAAGGCGCGCCCGAACTGGTGGAGGCCCTGCCCCGTCCCAAGGCGAGCAAGCTGCTCACCGCCATGTCCGTCGACCGCGCGGCCGACATCCTGCGCGAGCTCGACGAGCCGGCACGCTCCGAGCTGCTCGGTGCGCTGGCGCCGCCGCTGCGCGCCACCCTGCTTTCCATTCTGGGCTATCCCGAAGGCAGCGCCGCCTCGATCATGACCACGGAGTTCGTCAGCGTACCCTCCGACTGGACCGTCGGACGCACGCTCGACTACATCCGCAAGGTCGAACGGACGCGCGAGACCGTCTATGCAATCTACATCGTCGATCCGCGGACAAATCTCCTGGTGCGGTCGACGGGCTTGCGTCGGCTCATCACCGGTGAACCGGACGACCCGATCCTGTCGGTAGCGCCGGACCGCCTGCCGGTGACAGTCACTCCGCTGACGGATCGTGAACACCTGGCGCAGACGATCTCCAAATACGATCTGCTCGCCGTCCCGGTCGTCGACAACGGCAAGATCCTCGGCATCGTCACCATCGACGACATCATCGACACGATGATTGAGGAGACGACCGAAGACGTGCATCGCTTTGGCGGCATGGAGGCTTTGGACGAGCCGTATATGAAGATGAGCTTTCTCGCCATGATCAAGAAGCGCGGTGGTTGGCTCTGTGCGCTGTTCATCAGCGAGATGCTGACGGCCAATGCCATGCAAAGCTATGAGGGCGAGCTGGAGAAGGCGATCGTGCTGACGCTGTTCATCCCGCTGATCATGAGCTCCGGCGGCAATTCCGGCTCGCAGGTGACCTCGCTGGTCATCCGCGCGCTGGCGCTGCGCGAAATCGGCCTTCGTGACTGGTGGCGGGTGGCGCTGCGCGAACTGCCTACCGGTCTCGTGCTCGGCGCCATGCTGGGCGTGGTCGGCGTCTGCCGCATCGCGCTCTGGCAATATATGGGCTTCTATGACTATGGCCCGCACTGGCCGCTGATTGCCGCAACCGTTGGTGCCGCACTGGTCGGCATCGTCACCTTCGGTTCGCTGTCGGGGTCGATGCTGCCTTTCGCCCTGAAACGGATCGGTTTCGACCCCGCCAGTGCATCCGCACCGTTCGTCGCCACGCTGGTCGATGTCACCGGACTGGTGATCTATTTCTCGGTGGCGCTCGTCATCCTGCGCGGCACCTTGCTGTAGCGGTTCGACTGCCGCCGCCGGCCGTGGCTGGCGGCGGCAGCGCCGCGTCAGGCGACGTCAGACGCGCTCGCCGTCCTTCACTCGATAGGTCGGCTTGTACATGGTGACGAGCTCTTCGGAGGCGGTCGGGTGCACGGCCATTGTGCGGTCGAAGTCGTCCTTGGTCAGTCCGGCCTTCAGGGGGATGCCGAGCAGCTGTGCCATTTCGCCGGCATCCGGCCCCAATATGTGGGCGCCGAGAACCCTGCGCGAAGCGCCATCGACGACCAGCTTTATCAGCATCTTTTCGTCACGGCCCGACAGCGTGTGCCGCATCGGCCGGAAGCTGGCGCGGTAGATTTCGATATCGGCGAAGCGCTTGACGGCTTCGTCTTCCGACAGGCCGACCGTGCCGATTTCCGGTTGCGAGAAGACAGCCGTCGCGATCGTGTCGTGGTCGGGCGCCGTCGGGTTGTCCTTGAATGCCGTCTCGACGAAGCACATGGCTTCGTGAATCGCCACCGGGGTCAGCTGCACGCGGTTGGTGACATCGCCGATCGCCCAGATATTGTCGATGTTGGTGCGGGAATACGGGTCGACCTTGATCGCACCGGTCGCGGCGGTCATCTCGATGCCTATGCCTTCCAGGCCCATATTCTCGGTGTTGGGGAGGCGGCCGATGGCCAGCATCACCTGATCGACCGTCAGCACCTGCCCTCCGATGAGCTGCGCGCCGAGCCGTCCGTCCGGCCGCTTGCTGACCGATTCGGAGACGGAATGGCAAAGGATCTTTATGCCCTTCTTCTCCATCGTCTCATGCAGCGTGCGCCGCAGGTCCATGTCGAAGCGGCCGAGGATTTCCTTGCCGCGATAGACCAGCGTGGTGTCTACGCCGAGGCCATGGAAGATGTTGGCGAACTCGACCGCGATATAGCCGCCGCCCTCGATCATGATCGCCTTTGGCAGTTCCTTGAGGTCGAAAGCCTCGTTGGAAAAGATGCAGTGTTCGTGGCCGGGCAGCGCCGGATGCGCTGCCGGACGGCCGCCGGTGGCGATCAGGATCTGATCGGCGGTGACGGTGCGGTCCTCGCTCAGGAGGTGGATCACGTGCGGGTCGACGATCATCGCCCGCGTGTGAAACGTCTCGCCACCCGAACCCTCGACATTCTTCTTGTAGATCGCTTCCAGCCGGCTGATCTCGCGGTCCTTGTTGGCGACCAGCGTCTGCCAGTCGAAACTGGCTTCCGGCACTGTCCAGCCATAGCCGGCGGCGTCGGCGAAATGCTCGGGAAATTGCGAGGCATAGACATAGAGCTTCTTCGGCACGCAGCCCCTGATGACGCAGGTGCCACCGAAACGGTATTCTTCGGCAATGCCAACGCGTTTGCCGAGCGCTGCCGCGACCCGCGCCGCCCTCACCCCTCCGGAGCCGCCGCCGATGACGAAGAGGTCGTAGTCATAACCGGCCATGAAGCGGCTCCTTGAACGCCAAAATGCGACTGACAGGTAGGCCGCAAACCGTCAAAAGAAAAGCCCGGACAAGCCGGGCTTCACAGATGGCCGCAAGGCCGTCGGAAAGATCACGATCAGTTCTGCGTGCCGTCCGACGGCGCAGAACCGTCGGCGGGGGCCGCGCCATCCGCAGGAGCAGCACCGTCCGCGGGCGCGGTTGCATCGGCGGGTGCGGCCGGCGCCTTGGCTTTTGCCGCCGCTGCCAGAGTCTCGCCGACTTGCTGGGCGAGATCGCGCGCGACGCCGTTCTGCCAGATGTCGGCGGCCTTGACGAGGTCACGCGTCACGGTCGGGCCGCTGTCGAGCAGCTTCTTGCCGGACTCGGAGCTGTAGAAAGCCGCGATGTCGGAGAGTTCCTTTTCGGAAAACACCTTCGCATAGGCAAGAGCCGCTTCCTTCTCGAGATCCGCACGGCGTGAGGCCATCGCCAGCGCCTTCTCGTTGATCGTCTTGCCGATCAGTTCCTGCATGTCCGGGTTCTTCTGGATAAGCTGCGATTCGAGCGCCGCGGCGGCCTGCGGCAGGATGTTGTCGAACGGGTCGGTCGCGTGGATCGCGGCGACCGCGGCGCGTGCGGCCTTCAGATGCGATTCCGTGACGTCCTGCGCGAAGACAGGCGAGGAGAACGCGAAGACGGCCGAAGCCGCCACAAGGACGGAAAGACGGCGAACCCGGTTATGCAACATCATGATCGGTAGAACTCCCTGGTTTTCGGGCGGCATGGACAGTTTGGATACCGTCGCCGCCGGCGATGATGGCCGCTGACGCCAGCCCGATGAAAAGACCATGCTCGACCACGCCAGGAATGGCGTGGAGAGCATTCGAAAGCGCTCTTGTATCCGGAATGCGGCCAAAAGATGCATCGAGGATAAAATGGCCGCCGTCTGTAACAAAAGGCTGGCGTCCCGTCATCCTCAATGTCACCGGACCCGAAAGGCCGAGATTTCCAGCCGCCATGACCACGGCGATCTCGGTCGCGCGCAGGCCGAACTGGTTGACTTCGATTGGAAGCGGAAACCGGCCGAGTGTCTCGACCATCTTCGATCGGTCTGCGATGACGATCATGCGCTGCGAGGCCGCGGCCACGATCTTCTCGCGCAGCAGCGCCCCGCCGCCGCCCTTGATCAATGTCAGCTCCGGGTCGACCTCGTCGGCACCGTCGACGGTGAGATCGAGCTCAGGCGTTTCCTCCAGCGTCGACAGCGGCACGCCGAGTTCGCGGCACAGCGCAGCAGTGCGTTCAGAGGTCGGCACGCCTGTTATGGTCATGCCGGTGGCGACCTTGTCGGCAAGCAGCCGCACGAACTCCTCGGCAGTGGTGCCGGTGCCGATGCCGAGCCGCATGCCGTCGCTGACATGGGCAAGGGCCGCCCGCGCGGCCTCGACCTTCAATTGCCTCGCATCCATGCTGCTTTGCTGCCCCGAAACCGAATGCATGTCGCCCAAAATGACCTCGGCTTTGGGAAAACGACATGCATGAAAGAAAGACCTGAAGCGCGCCGCATGAGTCTGTTTCGACGCGACGCGCTTTAGCGTTTTCGGCTCCTAGCATTTTTGCAGGCCGGGTCAAAGCCCTTGGCAGCCGCCCCGCCGGTCTGCTTGCCTTAACGCGTCGCAGCCGTTATCGCCTGCCATGCACAAACCTGCGCAGGATGGATCATGACTCGCCCGATCATCGTGTTCGACCTCGATGGAACGCTGATTGACACGGCGCCGGACCTGCTCGACAGCCTCAACCACAGCCTGGCGGCCAGCGAACTATCGGCCGTCGACGAAGCCGGCTTCAAACGCTTCGTCGGCCATGGCGGCCGGGTGATGATCGAACGGGCGCATGCCGCGCAGCAACGATCCCTCAAGGTCGAGGAGCACGACCGGCTGCTGAAACTGTTCCTCGATCACTACACCGACAACATTCCGGGCAAATCCCGCCCCTACCCCGGCGTGATCGAGGCGATTGCCCGCTTTGAGAAGGCCGGCTATCTGCTGGCCATCTGCACGAACAAATACCAGGCCAATTCGCTGGCGCTGATCGAAGCACTCGGCTTGACCAGGCATTTCGCGGCAATTGCCGGGCAGGACACGTTCGCGTTCCGCAAGCCCGATCCGCGCCACCTGATCGAGACCATCAAACTCGCCGGCGGTGATCCGCACCGCGCCTTGATGGTCGGCGATTCGCAAACCGATATCGACACCGCCAAGGCGGCCGGCATTCCTGTCGTCGCCGTTGATTTCGGCTACACCGACCGTCATGTGCGCGAGTTCGAGCCCTCGGCGGTGATCTCGCATTTCGATGCGTTGACGCTCGATCTGGCGCAAAGGTTGATCGGCGCCGCCGCACACTGAGCGCCACGATGAAAATCTCTGCGGAACGGGCCTTGGCGAGACCGCAAATCCGATCTGTGTGACAACACCAGACGCTGCCTTGACTTAATGGGTCGGCCTCCCTTATATCGCGGCTCGCTTGGCCTTCGGGCAACGAGCGGGCGATTAGCTCAGCGGGAGAGCACACCCTTCACACGGGTGGGGTCGCAGGTTCAATCCCTGCATCGCCCACCATCTGTTTGCTGAACATCACATCGGCAGCTACAGCCCGCCTTCCCCTTTGGCGCTCTGCCTTTCCGCACAGGCGCTGAACGCCGGAACACCCACATGCGGAACAAACCTGCATGACAGCGAGTTTCCTTGCGTCGAAACTTGAGGGAAAACCATGTCCAGATTTCTGCTTGCGGCCTCCGTCGTCGTTCTTTTCGCCGCCGGACCCGCCTTTGCCGCGGATGAAACTGCACTGCCGCCACCCAATGCCAAGAAGCTGTCGGAGATCATCGCCAAGGTCGAGCAGCGTGACGGGTTTCGCTACGTGAAGGAGGTCGACTGGGACAAGGACGGCTACACCGTCACCTACTATACCTCGGACAAGGCAAAGGTCGAAATCGTCTTCGATCCTGTGACGGCCGAACCAAAATAAGGTTCGCGGACATCACGTCGCGAATGCGCTGCGTCTGGGTGTTCTCAACGACAAAACGAGCGTCAAAATTGTCCATCCTGGCGTATGTTAGGCTGGGCGCGGGGCCGCGCCTTCGGCAATCCTGTTGGCTTGGGGGCCATCATGCGATGTTTCGTTAGACCCTATCTTCTGTCTGTATTCGCCATCGTCCCAGCCGGCGGCTTCCTTGCCGTTTCTCCGGCATTGGCGGACGGGTCGTCCTTCGACTGCGGCAAGGCAAACCTGCCGGCGGAAAAGGCGATCTGCGCCGACCCGCAGTTGTCGGCCATCGATCTGCTGGTTTCGAAGGCCTACAAGGAATTCGAGCCGGCGTTCGGCGGCGACAGGCGTAAGATTGCCCGCGGGCTGATCGCCGATCGCAATGCTTGCAAGAGCGATACCCCCTGTATCGCCAGCGCGCTCGACAACGCCTTGCAGACCTATGGAAATGCGCCGTCCTGGGTGCAGGACTACACCATCGCGCTGATCGGCAAGAAGGCGCTGGACGCTGCTGCACGGAATCCCGGCAATAAGGACCAGCCCCTGCCCTCGGCGATCGGCCAATGCGCGTCGACGCATATCGAGACGCTGACCACGCGGCTTGGCGACGATCCGCTGGAAACGGCTACTCCCGAAGCGGGCAGCGCGGCCACATTCACCAATGGCGGCGGCGCCGTATCCTATGATCGCGAGGCTGGCCTTGCCGCCGCCAAGGTCGGCGAACCCGTCGTCATGTGCTTGATCTCCATTCCCAGGGACTGCCCCAAGGACGACGACCGTGGCCGGGTTTATTATTCCGTCGACCTCGTCGCGAAAGGCTCCTGGGCTCTCCCGGATTCGCAGCATATGTGCGGCGGCGCCTGAGCTGCGGGATTTTCACCAGCGAGCCCAGGAGTGCTCCGTCTCCCCTTGCGTCAATTCGCCATTGATGGCTGATTGTGGAGGGACCGCGCTTCAGGGGGTGGGTATGTCGGCTGCGAAGCACTTGATGAAGCGCGTCCTCATGATGCTGGCCGGCTATCTCGTCGCCATACTGGTTGGTCTGATCGCCGTCGTGGCGATCTATGCCGCGCTGAGTTCCCTGCCCAACGCGCCAGCCTATTTCGACCTCATGGGGGTCTCGCCGATCGCGGCCTTTGTGGTACCGCCGCTCGGCATGTTCATCTATTTCCTGACCATCGTGGTGACCGCGCCTCAGACGCTGATTTTTGCGCTGATCGCCGAATTCTTCTCTCTTCGCAACGCTATGCTGCACATGGTCTTCGGCGCCGCGGCTGCGGCCGGAGGTTTCTTCCTGATCTGGCCGGGCGCGGCGGAGGACGTGGATCTGGAGCGCTGGGTCGACATCGGCATCATAGCCGCCGCCGGTCTGGTTGCTGGGCTGGTCTATTGGCTGATCGCCGGGCGCGACGCCGGTTTCAGGCGCTCGCTGTCGGAGCGATAACGACTAGCTCGAGGGTGAGCGCACCGCCTCGGTTGCGTCCAGGGCCTGCTTCAGCCGGGAATCGCGATCGTAGACGTCGCTGAAATACTCGACCTTGCCGGACATGTCGGGCCAGGCGGTGAAATAAGCGACATAGACTGGGATCTTGCGTGTCACATCCTCGGTCGAGTGTCCGTGCTTCAATTTCTCCGCGATATAATCGACCGAGGTGCCGAGCACTGCCGCCGCCATGCCGCGCGGATCCTGCAGGCGCACGCAGCCATGGCTGAGCGCGCGCATATCCTGCTTGAAAAACGATTTCTGCGGCGTGTCGTGCATGTAGATCGCGTGCTTGTTGGGGAACAGGATCTTCAGTTCGCCCAGAGCATTGGCCTCGCTCGGCTGCTGGCGCACATTATAGGGAATGTTGGCGCCATAAGCGCCCCAGTTCACCGCCGACGAAGGGATGCGCTTGCCGCGTGAATCCGTCACCTCGTAGCCGGCCCGGTCAAGATAGCCGGGATCGCCGCGCAACCTCGGCAGCATTTCGTTGACGATGATCGACTGCGGCACGCCCCAGTAGGGGTGGAAATCGACCTGCTTGATCTGGTCGTAGAAGAAGGCGGTCTGGTTGGTGACGCGGCCGACGACGGCACGCGTCTTCAATTTTTCCTGGCCGTCGTCGATATAGCTTGCGGTGAAGGCAGGCTGGTTAATGAAAACACGCGGGCTGCCGAGATCGGAAGGCAGCCAGCGCAGTTCTTCCAGCGCCACCTCCACCTTCAGCAGCCTGTCGGCCTTCGACGTCCCGGCCAGCGTGGCGACCGTGCGTGGACCGATGACGCCATCGCCCTTCATGCCTTCCTTCTGCTGCACCGCCTTGATCAGCGGCACCAGCTCGGGAACGTAGACTTCGCTGGTTGCCAGCCGCGACAGGACCTCGCCATAGGTGCCGCCCATCTCGTCATCGAGATTGCGCGCGATCAGCGACAGCAGCTTCGGCAATTCGGGGCTGGTTTCGCCTGGCTTCAGCAGCAGCTTGGGATCGACGACGATTTCGTTCTCGGCGCTCGCCTGCAGCGCTTCCAGTTCGACGCGCAGCGCCTGATATTCCGCATTCTGCGGATGGCGCGATTCCAGATAGGTGCGAACCTCCTGGGTATGCGCCAGAGTCTTCAGCACGCCCATCATGTCGAGCGGCTTGGCCGGGAAATCGTAGTAGCCGGTCATGCGGTTGGGCTCGACACGGCCATTCTGGGCGTCATGGGCATAGCGCAGGACACGTGCCGACAGCGCCATCTCGAATCGCACGAGCTCCTTCAGCTTGACCTCGTCGTCCGCCGAGGACGAACTGGCGGCAGGCACATCGACCGTGTAGTCGGCAGGCGTGAGGCCGTAGCTTGCAGCCTCGCCAAGCACCCGCACGGCATCCTGCGCGCGGTTGTTCGGGGTGGTTCCGGTCACCCAGATGAAATCCGGGTTGGCCGAGTAATAGGCGATCAGCGCCTTGGCGATGTCGGGCTCGGCATAGAGTTCATAGTCGGCGAGCCCGGCAATGGCTTCATGGAAGGCAGCACCCGTGGCCGAAGGCACGAAAGCGGCATCTTGCGGTGTAGCCGGCTGCGGCGCCGTAGCCAGCGTCGAGAAGTCGACACGCACCAGCTTGTCGGCCTTGTAAGTATAGTAGGACGGACTGCTGATCCTCACGCCGCCGCCGGCCGGAGCGTTCGGCTTGGGTTTGTGCTTCGGCGGAGGAGGCGGAAACTCGCCTTTCGGCTCATGCCTGATGCCCCCGCCGAACAGCATGTCGAAAAATCCCTGGGCCCCTGCCTGAGGCATGCCGAAAGCCAGCGTCGCCGTAACCGCCACCAGCGGCATCACGGTTGCTTTTTTACCGAGGAATTTCATGGATCACCCGCTCCGGTCGCAACCGGTTCCCGTTCCGCACGCTAGACCGTCCCGCTCACCGCATGGCGGATGTAAGGCGCGACTATACCGATTCATACCGATTTCGTTAAGCTTTCATAAATTTCGGCAGGGCTGTTGCAGAACGGTTTCACAACATCGTGACGGCCGGCGCGACCGAACTGTCGCGCCGGCCCGGGAATCCCTGTGGCTTACGCGTTTGCGCCTCCATCGATGGTCAGCGCGGCTCCGGTGACGAACCTGCCCTCCGGTCCGGCGAGCCAGGCAACCATGCCGGCGATATCGTCAGCTTCGCCGAATCGCGGGGTGGCCATCTTCTGGCGCTGATGCTCGGCATGCGGGCCGTCGGCCGGGTTCATGTCGGTGTCGGTCGAACCGGGATGGACGACATTGGCGGTGATGCCGCGTGACCCGAGGTCGCGGGCCAATGCCTTGGTCAGGCCGACCAGCGCCGCCTTGCTGGCCGAGTAGGCGCCCAGGCTGGTGTCGGTGACCCGCTCGGCCAGATTGCTGCCGATCGAGATGATCCTGCCGCCCTCGCCCATGTGCCTTGCCGCCGCTTTCGAGGCGATGAACGGCGCTCTCAGATTGATCGACATGGTTTCGTCGAAATCGGCAAGCGACAGCGCATCGATCGGCGCGGCGCGCCAGATGCCGGCACTGTTGACCAGGATGTCGAGCCGGCCGAAGGCAGTCACAGCATCGGCCACCGCCTGGTCTATGGCCTCGGCGTCACGGTTGTCGGCTTTAATGGCGATGGCGCGACCGCCCTTGGTCTCTATCTCGGCGACGACGGACCGAGCCTGCTCCTCGCCATGCACATAGGTCAGCGCCACATCGGCCCCCTCCGCCGCCAACCTTCGTGCAATGGCCGCGCCGATACCGCGGCTGCCTCCGGTGACGAGTGCTGCCTTGCCGTTCAAATTTCCTGATGACATCGGTTTCTCCATTTATGTAGCGATTGATACATAAATACCTGCCAGCCTTGCCTGGCCGCGTCAACTCATTTATGTATCGATCAACACAGAAAAGAGCATCATGTCGGAAAGAGGCCGTCCACGAACCTTCGATCGAACCGCGGCCTTGCGGCGCGCGATGGACGTGTTTTGGGCCAAGGGCTATGAAGGCGCATCGATCAGCGATCTCGCCGTGGCAATGGGCATAAATTCGCCGAGCCTCTACGCCGCCTATGGCAGCAAGGAGGCCCTGTTCCTCGAGGCGACCGATCTCTATTCCCGCGTTGAGGGCGCCGACATCTGGCTCGCGCTGGAAGAGGCGCCAACGGCGCGGCTTGCGATCGAGCGGTTCTTGCGCCGGACCGCGAAGGCCTATTCGCAAAGCGATCGTCCGCAGGGCTGCCTGATTACGCTGGGTGCGCTGCACGAAGACTCGAGCCGGGGCGCGATCTGCGCGGATTTGCGGCGCCGGCGCGCCGAGAATCTAGCCGCGCTGAAGAAGCGTCTGCAGCGCGGCGTGGCCGAGGGTGAATTGCCTGCCGACTTCGATTGCCTTGCAGCCGCGACCTTTTTCGCAACGGTCCAGCATGGCATGTCGATTCAGGCGCGTGACGGCGCTTCCCGCGCCGCCCTGATGGCGACGGTAGCCGGGGCAATGGCCGCTTGGAAGACCATGGCCGGCACCGTCGAGGCGTGACAAACACCATCCGTTGTGCTCGAAATCCGACTTGCCAGCAAACCTGCGGCCGGAGGGAACCACGTGAAAAAAGGGTATCGCGAACTGCTGGATGAGGCCAACGCCGAGATCGAAGTGGTTTCGCCCGAGGAAGCGGCAGGGCTGCTTGAGGACGAAGACACCATCTTCGTCGATCTGCGCGATCCTCGTGAAATCGAACGCGACGGCAGAATTCCCGGCGCCAAGCACGTCACGCGTGGCATGCTGGAGTTCTGGATCGATCCCGAAAGCCCCTACCACAAGCCCTTCTTCGCTTCCGGAAAAAGCTTCGTCTTCTTCTGCGCCGGCGGCTGGCGTTCAGCGCTGGCCACCAAGACGGCGCAGGACATGGGTCTTTCCCCGGTCAAACACATCCTCGGCGGCTACACGGCCTGGAAGGCTGCCGGACTGCCTGTAGAGCCCGGAGACAAGAAGAAATAGCCTGAGTGCCGCTCAGTGGAGCAGCGACGGGTTCTGCTGCATGGTCACGAAGCCGACGGCGCGTTCAACCACGCCCTTGTCGGCTAGAATGCGGCGATGGCCGAGCCCGTCGGCCCAGTGCAGCCGTACATGGTCGCCGGCGCCGGCATAGCGTCGTGCATGTGCAGCCGGCACCTCCCGGTCGTCGGGCGCGTGGATGACCAACGTCGGCACGGGCGCCTGGGCGAGCTGCCGGTCACCGGTGAATTCGTGCAACGGCCGGCCGGAGAGATATTCGACGCGGTCAGCCATGGCGACCTGCGAGCGGGGACCGACATTGAGCATGCGGCTGAAGTCGGCGAAGATTGCCGGCAGCGAGCTTGGTGCCGCGATCAGCACAAGACGTGCGGCCGACAGCGGCGGGATGTCCTTGACGGAGCCGGCGATGGCATTGGCGGCAACGGCACCTCCGAAGGAATGGCCGACGGCAGCCACGAACGGCCCAAACCATTCGCCGGCCACTCTTGCGGCTTCGACGGCATTGACCATGTTCAGGTGCCTGCCCTGCGAATGGCCATGACCGGGAAGATCGAGCGAGACGACCTTGTAGCCGGCGGCGCGAAAACCTTCGATCAGCACGCGCATATATTCGGTACGCGAGCGCCAGCCATGGATGACGAGGACGGTGCCGGCGGACTCGCGGCCCGGCTCGGGGCGGAATTCATGAACCATGACGCAGCCGGTCGCGGTCTTCAGCCGGTGATGCCGCGCCTCGGCCATGAACTCCGCGGCGCGGTCGATGGCGCGCCGCTCGCCGTCGGTCAGTGTCCTGGTGCTTGGCGTACGGCAGAACAATTCGAAAGCCGCGCGCCCGGTGATGCGCGGCGCGACATGTTCGGCCGCACCAAACACACCTCGGATGACCTTCAGCCCGAATGATGCCATAGTCAAAATCCATCCATACGTTCAAGCATGAACATAATAGTTCAAAGATGAACAATAAACAAGAGCTACCCTGGGACAACCCGCGTTTTCGCAACTGGGTCGCGGTGGCGCGCGCCTGCCATGTGCTGGAGCGCACGCTGGCGGTGAAACTTGCGCCGCTCGACCTGAAGCCGGCGCAGCTCGACGTGCTGATGAACCTCTACCGCCATCCGGGCATGTCGCAGCACGACCTCGCCCGCAAGCTGCTCGTCGGCCGCTCCAACATCACCATGCTGTTGCCGCAGTTGGAGACGCGTGGCCTGCTGCGGCGCGAAGGCGATGAGAAGGACAAGCGCATCTTGCGGCTTACGCTGACCGAAACCGGCGAGGCGCTGCTGATGCGGGCGCTGAAAGTGCATATGGCGCTGATCGAGAAGGCAATGAGCCAGTCGACGCCGGAACAATGCGACATGATCGGCGAGCAGATGCGCAAGATCTATGACGTGCTGAACGAGGCGTGATCGCCCTTTCAGGCGATCACCACATCGACTTCTTCGCCCGCTCCGGCCACTCCCTGTCGTAGGTTTCGCCGTCGATATTCTTGCGGCTGGTGATTTCCAAAATCCTTCCGGGTGTCGGCAGCGACTTCGGGTCGACATGCTTGGCAGGGTTCCACAGTTCCGACCGCACGATGGCGCGAGCGCACTGGAAATAGACCGAATCGACATCGATCACGGTGACCGAACGCGCAGGCTTGCCGTCGACCATGAACGACGCGCACAACGCTGGGTCCGTGGTGATATGGGCCCGGCCGTTGATGCGCAGCGTCGTGCCGGAGCCCGGCACCAGGAACAAAAGGCCGACGCACGGATCCCTGATGATGTTCTTCAGCGAATCGGCACGGTTGTTGCCGCGCCGGTCCGGCATCATCAGCGTTTTCACATCGACGATGCGCACGAAGCCCGCGAGATCGCCGCGCGGCGAACAATCCAGCCCCTCCGGGCCATTGGTGGCTAGCGCGACAAAGGGCGAGGCTTCGATAAAGGCGGCGTATTCGGGAATGACATGGTCGAGTTCCTTGACCACCGAGGCCTCGCCCGGCAATCCGTAAAGGGCTTCGAGTTGTTCGACTGTGGTGATGACCGACATTTTTTTCCGTCTCCCGTTCCGCCGCCCTACTCCCGATCGGTGACGTTTTGACGACGCAATGGCGGCTAACGATCGCGGCTCTGGCCCTTCTCGGCGAGTTCCGCGAGATAGGCATTCCAGCGCGCATCCTTCTCATGGCCGAGCGTGTGCAGGTAATTCCAGGTGAAGATGCCGGTGTCATGGAAGTCGTCGAAGGTGATTCGCACCGCATAGTTGCCGACCGGCTCGATCTTCAGGATGGCCACATCGCGTTTGCCGGGAACCGTCACCCGCTGTTCGGGCGAATGGCCCTGCACTTCCGCCGACGGTGAGGCGACGCGCAGCAGCTCGGCCGGCAACTCGAACGGCTGGTGGCCGGGAAAGGTCACGGTGAGCAGCTTGCGGTCCTTGGAGACCCTCAGTTCTTTCGGAGCCGTCATGATCGATCCTGCCTGAATTTGCCCTTCCCTACGCTGCTTCGCGCCAAGCGAAAAGGTATGGGATCGTGCCGACACGCAATGTCGGTCGCGGAATGTTACCAAAGATCGAGGTCGGCTATCTTGAATGGCTGGCTGGATCGTATCACATAGCTGTATATAACGGCGCCGTTAACGGCCACGGAAACGCTCGAACATGAACATGATCGACCCCTTCGGTCGCACGATCAGCTATCTTAGAGTGTCGGTCACCGACCGCTGCGATTTCCGCTGCACCTATTGCATGGCCGAGGATATGGCCTTCCTGCCCAAGAAAGACCTGCTGTCGCTGGAAGAACTCGACCGGCTCTGCACCGTGTTCATTGAAAAGGGTGTCAAACGGTTGCGCCTCACCGGCGGTGAGCCGCTGGTGCGCAAGAACATCATGCATCTGGTGCGCCAGCTTTCCCGGCACCTTGACAGCGGCGCACTGGAAGAACTGACGCTGACCACCAACGGTTCGCAGCTTTCGCGCTTCGCCGCCGAGCTCGCCGATTGCGGCGTCAAGCGCATCAATGTTTCGCTCGACACGCTTGATGCCGACAAGTTCCACGCCATCACCCGCTGGGGTCATCTCGGCAAGGTCATGGCCGGCATCGACGCTGCCCAGGCGGCTGGATTGAAAGTCAAGCTCAACGCGGTGGCGCTGAAGGATTTCAACGACGCCGAACTGCCCGAAATGATGCGCTGGGCGCATAGCCGCGGCATGGACCTGACCGTCATCGAAACCATGCCGATGGGCGAAATCGACGCCGATCGCACCGACCAGTACTTGCCGCTGTCGCTGCTGCGCGCATCACTCGAGCGCCAGTTCACGCTGACCGACATCCCCTTCAAGACCGGTGGCCCGGCCCGCTATGTCCAAGTCGCCGAGACCGGCGGAAAACTCGGCTTCATCACGCCGATGACGCATAATTTCTGCGAAAGCTGCAACCGGGTCAGGCTGACTTGCACGGGCACGCTCTATATGTGCCTTGGCCAGGAAGACGCGGCCGACCTGCGCGCTCCGTTGCGCGCGTCGGAAGGCAATGAACTGGTTGCCGACGCTATAGATGAAGCCATCGGCCGCAAGCCGAAGGGCCATGACTTCATCATCGACCGCCGCACCAGCCGTCCGTCGGTGTCTCGGCATATGAGTGTCACGGGCGGCTGACCTTGTCGCCTGTCCGTGCGAGAATGCCATGCAATCATCGGCTTCGGGGCAAGGCATGCGACGGCTCTACTCAATCGTCATATCTCTTCCCGCGTCTCTTGCCGCGGTCTCGGCGAATACCGCATTTGCAGCGCAATCAACCTACGTGAACGAGCGCTTCGGCACCGTTTGCACCTTCCCCAACGATATCTTCACCGATCGCCAGCCCGACCCTGAGAATGGCGACGGTCAGGTATGGCTGAGCGCGGACGGCGCCAGCCTGACATGCTCCGGCATACTCAACATTGACCATGAGACGCCGAAAGACTTTGTCGTCGGCGAAAAGGCGAGCAAGGAGCCTGGCTACAAGGTCACCTACGGCAAGGCCGGCAAGGATCGGGCGGTCCTGTCGGGCGTGAAGGACGGAAAGATTTTTTACGAGCGGCGGCTGTTTGGCGGGGATGGCGTCATCCGCACGATCTGGATCGACTATCCGCCGGCGCTGAAATCGAAATATGACCCGCTGGTCGGCGCCATCGCTGGCAGCCTCAAGGGGCCATGAACCGTTCGAGCCAAGAGTATTTTAGCCACACCGCAAACAAATCTCTGTCGGCAAATGTCGGTCTGATTTACTGGTCATGGTTTCCCGCCTACCCTCCGTTCCGTAGCGATTCATCGCATTTTCGGGGGATTACATCATGCGCAAACTTCTTCTCGCTTTCGCCTTGCTCAGCTTGGCTGCCCTGCCGGCGGCTGCCCAGTCGATCGGCGGCACTTACACCGTTGCCGGCACCAATTTCGATGGTTCGTCCTATGGCGGCGAAGCCACCATCACGCTGACCAGCGGCACCACCTGCACGATCCACTGGGAGACCGGCGGTTCTTCTTCCGACGGCATCTGCATGCGCAACGACAACGCATTCTCCGCTGGCTACGAAATGGGCAAGGATATCGGCCTCGTCGTCTACAAGGTCGAGGATGACGGGTCGCTGCATGGTCTGTGGACCATCGCCGGCAAGGAGGGGAACGGCACCGAGGTGCTGTCACCCAAGAAGTAGGCAATCCCTCGTCCGCACCGTGTCGGGAGGCGTTGCCGCCTTCCGACAGAATTCATACCTCGTCCGGGATGGTTTCACGCCGGCGAAGATGGATATCGGGTCCTGGCCCAGCCCTTTGCCGTTGCTGTCTCGTGGCGGGCTGTTACAGCCTTGCTTGCCAAAGCAACCGGTAGATGTCTTGCCCCTTTCCCCAAATCTTCGCGGCGCGTTGTTCATGGTGGTAGCGATGGTTGGCTTCACGCTCAACGACGCCATCACCAAATACTCTTCGGAGTCGATGAATATGGCGCAGGTCATGTTGATCAGAGGGGCGTTCGCCTCGCTGTTCGTCGGTCTGCTGGGTTGGCAACGTGGCGCACTTTTTCAGCCGCGCCTGATGCTGCAGCCGCTGGTGGCGGTCCGTGTCCTGGGCGAGGCGGGCGCTACGGTGTCCTTCCTGGTCGCGCTCGCCCATTTGCCGATCGGCAGCGTTTCGGCCGTTCTGCAAGCGCTGCCGCTGGCGGTGACGATGGGCGCGGCGCTGTTTTTCGGTGAAGCGGTCGGCTGGCGGCGCTGGCTGGCGATCGCCATCGGGTTTGCCGGGGTCATCATCATCGTGCGGCCGGGTTTCGAGGGCTTCAGCATTTACTCGCTGGTGGCGCTGGCATCCGTCGCCTGCTGCACGGTGCGGGACCTTGCCACCAAGCGCATCCCCCAGGCCATCCCGACGATGCTGGTCTCGACCGCCACCGCGCTGGCCATGACCGTAGTCGGTGCGTTTTTGTTGACGCCGATGGGTGGCTGGACACCGATGACCGGCAAAAGCACGGCGCTGCTGGCGCTGGCCGCGGTGCTGGTGCTCATCGGCTACCAATTCATCATCATGGCGATGCGATCGGGTGAGATCTCCTTCATCGCCCCGTTCCGCTACACGGCGCTCCTCTGGTCGATACTGCTTGGCTTGATTATTTTCGGTGACATACCGGACGTGCCGATGATTGGCGGCGCGGCAATAGTTGTTGGCTCGGGTCTCTATACGCTTTATCGCGAGCGGATGGTCGGCCGGCGAAAGATCGTCGCCGAAAGCACCGGCCCGGCCATGGCGCCGGAAGGACTCTAGCACCCCCTTGAAGCCGCTTGCGATTTCCGCGGCTGGCGTACAGGCTGGATAGCATGAAGCGGGATATTGCTGGGCTCATCCTGGCAGGTGGCCAGTCGAGGCGGATGGGCGGTGGCGACAAGGCGTTGTTGCCGCTGGGCGGCGGCTGCGTGCTCGACCAGGTGCTGTCGCGATTTGGCCCGCAGCTCGAGACCCTGGCGCTCAGCGCCAATGGCGATCCGGCGCGGTTCGCCCGGTTCGGGCTGCCGGTGCTTGCCGATACCATCGAAGGCTTTGCCGGGCCGCTTGCCGGAATCCTGACCGGCCTGGAATGGGCCGCCGCCGGCACGCCTTGCAGGGCGATCGTCACAGCGGCCGGCGACACGCCTTTCCTGCCGCCGGATCTCGTTGATCGTCTTGCGGCGGCGGCGCATCAACACCCCGGTTCGATCGCCGTCGCCTCTTCGGCGGGCCGGCGGCATCCGACCTTCGCGCTGTGGCCAACCGGATGCCGCGAAGCCTTGCGGCATTTCCTGGTCGATGAGGACAACAGGCGCGTTTCGACCTTTATCGAACAACACGGCCATGTCGACGTGGAATTCCCTGTCCCGCAATCCGCCGGAATCGATCCTTTCTTCAACATCAATGTGCCGGACGATCTTGCCCAGGCTGAACAGCTGTTGCAGAGCATGTCGCCATGAACAGACGCATCTTCGGCATCACCGGCTGGAAAAACTCCGGCAAGACCACACTGACGGAAAGGCTGGTCGCGGAGCTTGTGCGGCGCGGCTGGAAAGTCTCGACGGTCAAACATGCTCATCATCATTTCGACATCGACAAGCCCGGCGCCGACAGCTTCCGCCACCGGCAGGCGGGCGCTACCGAGGTTGCGATCGTATCGGGCAGTCGCTGGGCGCTGATGCACGAATTGCGTGGCGAGCAGGAGCCGCCGCTGGACGCCATCCTGTCGCGGCTCGCCCCCTGCGACATCGTGCTGGTCGAAGGCTACAAGCGCGAATCCCACCGTAAGATCGAAACGAGGCGGCTGGAAGCGAAGGACCGGACGCCGCTTGCGGTGGATGATCCCAATATTGTCGCCGTCGCCGCGGATTTCGCCATCGCCGACCAGAGCCTGCCGGTGTTCGACCTCGATGACGCAAAATCCATAGCCGACTTCATCGAGCGTACGACCGGCCTCGTTGCTTGAGAAGTAACGTAACGGTAGAAGCCCATTACCGATTTCGGCGGTTTTGCGGTTGCTTTTTTCTTGGAAAGAGTGGGAGTATCGGCCTAGCGGGCGGTCAAAAAGCACCGCCCCACAGAGCCGTTTCGGAACGACGGCCGGGACCATAAAGAGAGGACTATCATGCGTATTGCACTGCGTATCGCGCTCGCCGCATCGGCTGCGCTGCTGACGCTCGGCGTAGCCCAGGCCCAGGAGAAGACCCTGCGGATCGGCACCGAAGGCGCCTACCCCCCCTTCAACAACCTCACCGCCGATGGCCAGCTTGTCGGCTTCGACATCGACATCGCCAAGGCACTTTGCGATGAGATGAAGGTCAAGTGCACCTTCGTCGCCCAGGATTGGGACGGCATCATCCCCGCACTTCAGGCCGGCAAGTTCGACGCCATCGTGGCCTCGATGTCGATCACGCCGGAGAGGCAGCAGAAGGTCGACTTCTCGCACAAATACTACAACACCCCGTCGGCGATCGCCGTGCCGAAAGATTCGCCGCTCAAGGGAGTGACCAAGGAAGACCTCGCCGGAAAGAATATCGGCGTCGCCACCACCACCACCCATTTCAACTATGCCTCGAAGACCTACACGGACAGCACCATTAAGGGCTATCCGAGCAGCCCCGAGGAACAGGCTGACCTCGCCAATGGCCGTCTCGACGCCATCGAGGACGATATTGTCGTGCTGCAGCAGTTTCTGGATTCGCCTGAAGGCGCCTGCTGCAAGATTCTCGGCCAGCCCTCGCCGCAACCTGTCGAAATTTTCGGACCTGGCGCCGGCATCGCCGTTCGAAAGGGCGATACCGACCTGGTCAACAAGCTGAATTCCGCCATCGACGCCATCCGCGCCAACGGAAAATATAAGGAGATCAACGACAAGTACTTCAAGTTCGACGTCTACGGCGCCGAGTCCTGATCATCATTGCCAAGGCGGCGGGGTTTCCCTGCCGCCTTGTTCATCTCGGGAGCCGTGGGGTAAGGCCAGTCAATGCCAGTCCAAAGCATATGGACACTGCTCAGTTGGGGACCGGAGGGCTGGAGTGACGATATTGCCTATGGTGCGTTGGTCACCATCGCGCTCGCGCTTGCAACGCTGCCGATCGGCCTGACGATCGGCTTTTTCGTAGCCTGGGCCAAGCAGTCCGAAGAACCGTCGCTGCGGCTGGCCGCCAACATCTACACCACCATGTTTCGCGGCCTGCCGGAATTGGTGACGCTGTTCCTGTTCTTCTTCGGCATGCCCATCTTGCTGCAATACGTCATCCGCCTCTTCAAGCCCGAGGCAACGATCGATGTCGACAGCTTCATCGCCGGCATGATCGTGCTGTCGCTGATCTTTTCTTCCTACGCCAGCGAGGTATTCCTCTCCGCCTTTCGCGCCATTCCGAAGGGCCAGTATGAAGGCGGCTATGCAATCGGCCTGTCGAAATGGCTTACCATGCGCAAGGTGATCCTGCCGCAGCTGCTGCGCATCGCCTTTCCCGGCCTTGAGAATTGCTGGCTGAGCCTGCTCAAGGACACCGCCCTCGTCTCGGTCGTCAACCTCGCTGAAACCCTGCGCAATGCCGGCGTGGCGGCACGTGTCACCAAGCATTCCTTCCTGTTCTACAGCGTCGCCGCACTGGTTTTCCTCGTCCTGGCGATCCTGTCCTCGATCGCAACCGGGTTCATCTTGCGCTCGCTGGGGCGGAGGGAGGCACGATGAGCGTCACGGAAGCGATCTCGGTCGACCGCCCGCCGCCGCGGGCACGCGGCTGGCCGCGCACCCGCATCGTCGGTTACGCACTCGTCGGCCTCTGGATCCTCTTCGGCCTCGGTATCCTCGCCTATCTCGCCTACGCCTGGAATGGCGAGTTCTTTGCCAGATATGCACCCGCCTATCTGCAGGGACTGTGGACCACGCTGTCGCTCGTGGCGATCTCGATGGTGGCCGGCGCGATCTTTTCGCTGCCCGTCACCTATGGCCGCATGTCGAAGAACCGGTTCTTGTCTGGCCTTGCCTATTGCTATGTCTATTTCTTTCGAGGCACACCGCTGCTCGTCCAAGTCTACCTCGTTTACTATGGCTTGGGTTCTTTCCGGCTGCAGCTCGAGTCCATCGGGCTGTGGTGGTTCTTCCGCGAGGCCTTCAACTGCGGGGTGTTCGCCTTTGCGCTCAACACCGCGGCCTACCAGGCCGAAATCCTCCGCGGCGCCATCGAGAGTGTTCCCAGGGGCCAATGGGAAGGTGCTGCCTCGCTCGGCCTGCACAAGCTGCAGACGCTGCGCAAGGTCATCCTGCCGCAGGCGTTCATCGTGGCCTTGCGGCCCTACGGCAATGAACTGGTTCTGATGATCAAGGCCTCGGCCATCGTCGCCATCATCACGGTCTATGACCTGATGGGCAATGCGAAGCTTGCCTACGCCAAATCCTTCGATTTCCAGGCCTATGTCTGGGTCGCCATCGTCTATCTGGTGATGGTCGAAATCCTGCGCCATGGCGTCGAATGGATCGAGCGCAGGATTACGATCCACCTCAATCGCTGAGCCGCTCCGGATCGGCCTGTGCCAGTCGATGCCGCAGCGCGCGCCTTGACGAATTCGTCGCATGGCCTAGAGCTTCCGCAGCTGAAATCTCTTTTCCGTCGGAAGGACAAGGCATGGCATCGGTGGCATTTCTCGGTCTTGGCGTCATGGGCTATCCCATGGCCGGACACCTGAAGAACAAGGGTGGCCACGACGTGACCGTCTACAACCGCACCCAAGCCAAAGCTGAGCAGTGGGTCGCCCAACATGGCGGCGGCTTTGCCGCGACGCCGGCCCAGGCCGCCGAGGGCAAGGATTTCGTTTTTTCCTGCGTCGGCAACGATGACGACTTGCGCTCGGTGACTACAGGCCCCGCGGGCGCCTTCAAGGCGATGAAGAAAGGCTCGGTCTTCATCGACAACACCACGGCTTCGGCTGAAGTCGCGCGCGAACTGGCCGAAGCCGCGCAATCGGGCGGCTTCTCATTTCTCGACGCGCCCGTCTCCGGTGGCCAGGCCGGCGCCGAGAACGGCGTGCTGACCGTGATGGTCGGCGGCGATGAGGCCGCCTTCGACAGGGCCAGGCCAGTTATCGACGCTTTTGCCCGCATGGTTGGACTGATGGGATCGGCGGGCGCCGGGCAGCTCACCAAGATGATCAACCAGATCTGTATCGCCGGGCTGGTGCAGGGGCTTTCGGAAGGCATCCATTTCGGCAAGAAGGCAGGTCTCGACATTGAGAAGGTCATCGAGGTGATTTCCAAGGGCGCGGCCGGTTCCTGGCAGATGGAAAACCGGCACAAGACCATGAATGCCGGCAAATATGACTTCGGTTTCGCCGTCGACTGGATGCGCAAGGATCTCGGCATCTGCCTTGAAGAGGCCGATCGCAATGGCGCCAGGCTGCCGGTGACCGCGCTGGTCGACCAGTTCTACAAGGACGTGCAGGCGATGGGCGGCAAGCGCTGGGACACGTCCTCGCTGCTGGCGCGGCTGGAGAAGTAGGCGCAGTGTCCCTGCCCGTTCCAGGCTGGACCGCGCAGGACATCGTCGCTCATCTGCATTCGATCGGAACCGAGGAAGTCCGCGCCGGCATGGGGCGGTTCGGTATCAACACCGCGACCGCGCTCTGTCGCCAATGCGGATTTGCGGCCTTTGGCGCGCAAGCTGAAACGCAACCATGAGCGATCCCTGGCGCTGTGGGACAGCGGCGTTCGCGAAGCACGGCTGATGGCGGCCTTCACCGGCGAGCCGAAAAAGATCACCATCGGAGAGTGCCGCCGCTGGGCCGGCGATTTCGATTCCTGGGAGATCGTCGACACCGTCTCGGATCTGTTCGTGGATACGCTGTTCTGGCGCCAGCTGGTCGAGGAGTTTGCCGCCGACGAGCGCGAATTCGTTCGCCGCACGGCCTTCGCGATGCTGGCATGGGCGTCAGTGCATTTGAAAAAGGAGCCGGACGCGACGTTTCTGTCCTACCTGCCGCTAGTCGAGGCTCATTCCCGCGACGAGCGCAATTTCGTCAGGAAAGCGGTCAACTGGGCGCTGCGGCAAATCGGCAAACGGTCGGTGGGTTTGCATGGCCCTGCCCTTACCCTGGCGCAGGAACTTGCCAACTCCGCGAACAGGACGGCGCGCTGGATCGGCAAGGATGCGGTGAAAGAACTCTCGCATGCCAAAACCCACGAACGTCTCGCCACCAGAAAGACCTGACAAGGCGGGGATTGCCGCAGCCGGTTCTCGCCGACATGTGACGCGGCTCGGGCATTGACGCCACCGACAGCGGCGTCTTTACTCGCCCGCAAAGGATGCGACCATGAACCATTTCAAAGCGATCCTGGCGCTTGCGGCCGCGCTTGCACTCTCCACCGCGGGCGCTTCGGCCGAGACCACGCACATCTTCTGGAAGGATCTGCGCCCGGCGACGCAGGCCATCGCCGAAGACGCCGGCTTGCCGATGATCGCGGCGAAACTGCCGGATCATGGCGAGACACTCTCAGTCGCCCTGCACGACAAGACCATACAATTAGCCGGCTATGCATTGCCGGTCGATCGTGACGGAGATCTCGTTTATCAGTTCCTGCTGGTGCCATGGACGGGCGCGTGCAGCCACATGCCGACGCCTCCGCCCAACCAGATCGTGCTGGTCACACCAGCCCGTCCCTACAAGATGTCCGAGGCCTACCAACCGGTTGCCGTCACCGGCACCCTGAAGCCGGACATGGAGAAGAGCCAACTGTTCATTCTCGACGGCGTCAGCGTCATCCAGTCCGGCTACACCGTGCGCAAGGCAGATGTCGTGGGCGTCGACACGGTTCCGGACTCCGTTGTGTTGCCGGTGAACTCGCCCTGGAGCTTCCTCAACAAGAAGAAGAATTGAACGGCGGGCTCAGGCCGCGTTCGCGCCCGACTCCTTGTCCAGCAGCATATAGTCGAGCGGGATTTCCGTCGTGTACTTGATCTGCTCCATGGCGAAGGACGACGACACGTCCCGGATCTCGATCTTGGCGATCAGCCGTTTGTAGAAGGCGTCGTAGGCGGCGATGTCGGGCACCACGACGCGCAATAGGTAATCGACGTCGCCACTCATGCGATAGAATTCGACCACCTCGGGAAATTCCTGGATAACCTCGGAAAACCGGCGCAGCCATTCATGACTATGCGAATTGGTGCGGATCGACACGAAGACGGTGACCCGCACATTGACCTTCTCGTGGTCGAGAATGGCGACGCGCCGTTTGATGACGCCCTCCTCCTCCAGCTTCTGGATGCGTCGCCAGCACGGCGTGGTCGAGAGGCCGACTTTCTTGGCGACGTCGGCGACCGCGAGCGTCGCGTCCTCCTGCAGCAGGCGGAGAATTTTTCGGTCGAGGCGATCCATCGGAGGCTCCTGGTGGAATAGTTTCGCTATATTCCCTTTTATTTGGGCCATTCACAAGAAAAAAATTCTGCCGCTTGCGTCGAAAGCGAGTGTTTTCTTGCTCAATGCCTAACCGAGGCGATAGCGGATTTCCGAGCGCAGGAAAGGCAGCAAATCCATTTCAAACCACGGATTCTGCTTCAACCAGCCTGTGTTGCGCCAGGATGGATGTGGCAGCGGCAGCACTTTGGGGCCGACGGAATTCTCCCAGATGGCGCGCCAGTCCATCACCGTTTCCGTCAGCGAGGCGCGCCGCGCCGCGCCCATATGCCAGGTCTGCGCGTAGATGCCGATCGTCAGCACCAGGTCGATCCTCGGCATCAGCGCCATCAAGGGCGCCCGCCAGGCCGGGGCGCATTCGCGCCTCGGCGGCAGGTCGCCGCCCTTGGCGTCCTGTCCCGGAAAGCAGAAGCCCATCGGCACGATGGCAAATTTCTCGATGTCGTAGAATTCGTCGCTTGTCACATCAAGCCAAGTCCGCAAACGGTCGCCCGAAGCATCGGTGAAGGGCATGCCCGACAGATGCACCTTGGTTCCGGGTGCTTGGCTGGCGATCAGGATGCGGGCGCTGGAAGAGGGTCGTAGCACCGGACGCGGCTCATGCGGCAGCGGCTTGCCGATGGGATTGTCCGCGCAGATGCGGCAAGCGCGGACCGTCGTGGCGAAGCTGTCCAGTTCCACGCTCAAGCAGCGGCACTCGGCCGGCTGGAGATTGCCTGATGCCAACGCGACACATTGGTGCATTCCTCTGGCACCTTGATGCGTGCCGGCTTCATGAAGTCGATTGCGATCAGCCCTGTGATGTCGGCAATGGAATAGCTGTCGCCGGCGACGAATTCACGGCTGCCGAGTTCAGCATCGAGCAGCATGAGAAACTCCACCGCCTTCGGCTTGTTGGCCTCACCCCATTCGGGGACCTGCGGAATTTCCCATTCCTTCATGGCGGGATGGACATGGCGGAAAGCCTGCGTGACGCTGCTGAGCAGGTTGAATTCCATTCGCCTCTGCCACATCTCGACCTGCGCCTTGCCAAGCGCGCCGTTTCCGAACAATGCCGGCTCGGGATGGAGTTCCTCGAAATAGCGGCAGATGGCGACGGATTCGGTGAGGATGGTGCCATCATCGAGTTCCAGCACCGGCAGGCGCCGCAGCGGGTTGCGCGAGCTTATTGGCTGCTGCTTGTGTTCCAGCGCGCCCATGTCAACGGGCACCAACGGAACCGCGATCCCCTTCTCGGCGAGAAAAACCCGAACCCGCCGAGGGTTGGGTGCCCGGCCGCCGTCGAACAGCTTCATTTCGATCCTCCTCTTCCTTCCGCCAGACACGCTTCACCAGAAGCGAAAGATCTCGCGCGCCGCGTCGCCGATCGACGCCAGTGTGCCATGTTTTCGCTCGACGACCTCGCCGTGATGACTGTCGCGCCAGTCCTGTGGCAGGTCGAACGTGCCCGCCCAGATGCCAACCCTGGCCGCGCGGGCCGTCGCTTCCTCGCCTTCGAAAGCGCCGTAGGCAACGGCCCAGCCGGCCTCGACTTGGGCGCGGTTTAGGTCGGTGCCGCCGGCCTTGCAGTCGCCGAGCAACCGGCCATAGCGGTCGCGCTGCCAGCCGCTGCAGGTGACCGGCCTGCCTGCGATCAGCCGCACCAGCGACTGGCGCGCCAGCGTGCCACAGGCATAATCGGCGCCGTTCTTGTGGCAAGTCTGGGTGTATTCCGGGGCGTCGATGCCGCGCATGCGGATGCGCTCGGTGCCGAGCGTGATCGAATCGCCGTCATTGATGATGGCTATACCTTGCGTCTTGCGTGTCTCCACTCGATCGAGACGCGCCGCAAGCAGGATCAGCAGCCCCAGAATGATGACGGTCAGCCCGTAATCCAGCAGCTTTCGCCACGGACTTCTCGGGCGCGCCGCCGCGTACCTCGGGCGCGACCTTGGCGACCACGAACGGCTCATATGGCAAACGGTTGGTTAATCATTCGAACGTAGCTTAACACCTTGAAATCGCTGCGCGCATAAATTGAAGCTTTTGATGCCCTTGCAACGCTCGAACACGGCGGACAAGTTCATTGTGGACCGCAGGAAACGGCATCGCAACAGCGATGTCGCGCGCGCGGTGCGCAAGACGCGCGACCGTCTTTCGCAGCAGGCCGGCAATCTCGATTTCGACCGCGAGCTGCTGAAGCTCCATGCCCAGGCGATGACCAGCGGTGCCGTCGTCATCCCGATGCTCGTCCTGGCGATCGCCGCGGCCGGTCGTCTGGCCGGTGTCGGCAATGAGATCGGGCTCTGGGCGTTGTTTACGCTGACCTCTTATACGATCGTCGTTTTCATGGCGCGGCGCATCGAGCGCACGGAAGCTTCCGAACTTAACGCCTTGCAAACGCGAAGGGAATTCCTGGTCGGCCATTTCCTTTGTGGTCTGGGCTGGGCCTGGTTCGTCTGGCTGGGCTGCGGGGCCTGCGAGGTCGACCAGTTCCAGGCGGTCAAGGCGGTGGTGCTGCTGTTTGCCATGGCAGGGACGGCGCTCATGGCCTCGTCCCTGGGCGGAGCACTGCTGGCGACCTTCGCGGTTCCAGTGGCGCTCTACGCCTATGCCGCGACCAAGTCGTGGATGCCGGTCGAGGCCATCATGGCCGCGTTGCTTGTCCTGTCGCTGCCTTTCTTCGCCTATATTGCCAGTCACCTCAATCGCTTCTCCCTGCTGCTGTTGTCGTTCCGCTCCGAAAAGGACGCGCTGATCGCCGAAGTGGAGACGGCGAAGTCGATGTCGGACGAGGCGCGGCGGCGGGCTGAGGACGCCAACCTGGCAAAATCGCGTTTCCTCGCTTCGATGAGCCACGAATTGCGCACGCCGCTCAACGCCATTCTCGGCTTTTCCGAGGTGATGGCGAACGAAGTCCTCGGGCCGATGAGCAATCCCACCTATCGTGACTACGCCCACGACGTGCATGACTCAGGCCAGCATCTGCTCGACCTGATCAACGAGATCCTCGACCTATCGCGCATCGAGGCCGGCCGCTACCAGCTCAACGAGGAGCCGGTCATGTTGCTCAACATCGTCGAGGATTGCTGCCACATGATGGAGTTGAAGGCGCGCAACAAGGACATCCGCGTCATCCAGGATTTCGAACAGACATTGCCGCGGCTGTTCGCCGACGAGCGCGCCGTGCGCCAGATCACGCTCAACCTTCTGTCCAATGCCATCAAGTTCACCGCCACCGGCGGCGAAATCCGCGTCCGGGTCGGCTGGACGGCGGGCGGCGGACAATACATTTCGATCAAGGACAACGGTCCGGGCATTCCCGAGGACGAGATTCCGGTCGTGCTTTCAGCCTTCGGCCAGGGTTCGATCGCCATCAAGAGCGCCGAGCAAGGCACCGGGCTTGGCCTGCCGATCGTCCAAGGGCTGCTCGCCATGCATGGCGGCGAGTTCGAGCTTCATTCCAAGCTGCGCGAAGGCACCGAGGCGATCGCTATTTTCCCGCTGAGCCGGGTGATGGAAGAACTGCCGGCGCTGCCGACCGCGGCGGTGGCCGCGCGACGGCGGTAAGGACCCCGTAAACGCTGGTGCTGCGTGGTCAACCCCGCACAGCCGCCGCCATGCCCGAACTGGTCAGTGCCGCCGCCTTGACCAGCCCAGCCGCCAGAGCGGCTCCCGCCCCTTCGCCGATCCCCAGATCGAGCAGCGGACGCAGCCCGAGGTGCTCGGCCGCCCTTGCATGCGCGAACTCCGGCGACAGGCTGGCGAGAAGACAATGATCAAGGGCTGCGGGGTTCGCTGCATGCAGCACCGCCGCGGCTGCCGTTGCCGCGAATCCATCGAGCAGTACCGGTATTCGCTGCGTCCGCGCGGCAAGGATTGCGCCGGCTATCGCCGCGAACTCGCGGCCGCCCACCCGGCGCAGCGCCTCAAGCGGATCTTCTAGATGGCGGCCGTGAAAGGCCAGCGCCGCATCGACCACCTCTGCCTTGCGAGCCCGCATCGCCGCGTCGGCACCGGATCCCGGGCCAACCCAGTCGGCACCCCTGCCCCCCAAAAGCGCGGCGAGCAGGGCGGCGGCGACGGTGGAATTGCCGACACCGAGATCGCCGAGGCAAAGCAGGTCGGTGCCGCCGGCAATCGCCTCCATGCCGAAGGCCATGGTGGCGGCGCAACCGCGCTCATCGAGCGCCGCGTCCTCGGTGATGTCGCCGGTCGGGATGTGCAGGGCAAGATCGAACACTTTCAGACCGAGGTCGTTGGCAATGCAGATCTGGTTGATCGCCGCACCGCCGGCCGCGCAAAGCTCGACCGCGTTAGCGGTCGCCGCCACGGGCCTCGGCGAAATGCCTTGCCTGGCAACGCCATGGTTGCCGGCAAAGACAGCCATCAGGGGCCTGGTCACGGCAGGCGGAGCGCGACCGCTCCAGGCTGCGAGCCATGCGGCGATGTCCTCGACGCGACCAAGCGAATTCTCAGGCTTGTCGGCCTTGGCAAACAGTGTGCGCACGCGCGCTTCAGCTTTGAGGTCGGCCAATGGCAGATTGCCGAGCAGGTCGCGGAAATCGTCGAAAGGCAGTGCACTGGTCATGTCGCGAACAATCGTTGCTGGAGCAGAGGAGCGGAATAGCTGTCTTGCGTGACCGGCACAACCTCCTCGATCGTCCTTCCTGATTTGCCGCAAAGGCAGCCACGGAAGGCGCGATCGGGAGGGCTTGCATTGGCTTTGCCGTTGCACCATGTGGAGATGAAAGAGCGGATTCCGAACGGGTCCCTCGAGAGAAAGTCATGACGGCCATCGAATCTCCCTGCATCCTGGTCTGTTCGATCGATATGAAAACCGGCTTCTGCTTCGGTTGCGGCCGCACGCGCGAGGAGATCGGCGCCTGGATAGGGATGACGCCCGAGACGCGCCGCAGCGTGATGGCCGAACTGCCAGCCCGGCTCGAAACCGTCGAGCGCCGGCCGCGCCGGGAAACGCGCCGCACCCGCATGGCACGCGAACGCGACGCACCCTAGCGAGGGACGAGTGAGCAGCCGGCTGTTCTGGGTTGTGATGGCGGTGATCGGTGTAGGGGCAGCCCTGCTCATGCTCAACGATTCCGCCGGCAGCACGTTCGGCGTCGAGAATTACGATTTTGGCCGGCTGATCTGGCTTGGGGCTTTCGGCGCCCTTATCGGCGCCGGCTTGCTGCGGTCCGCTCCGCTGGGAGTAATGGCCCGCAATCTCGGCGCCTGGGCGGCTATCGTGCTCGCGCTGATCGCCGGCTATCAATATCGCTACGAGCTGCAGGACGTCGCCAGCCGGGTGACCGCCGGCCTTGTTCCCGGCAGCCCGCTGGCGCTCGGTGTCGAAGACGGCCACGCCACCGTGACCTTGGACAAGGCCGACAATGGCCATTTCGAAGCGCGCATCCTGGTCAACGGCAACCCGGTTCGCGCCGTTGTCGACACCGGCGCCACCAGCACGGTTCTGACTTCGGAGGACGCCCAGGCCGCAGGCTTCAATCCCGCGGCGCTCAACTACACGATACCGGTTTCGACCGCCAATGGCATGGCGCGCGCCGCGGCGGTCAAAACCGACGAACTGGCGATCGGCGGCATCGTGCGCAAGGATATGCCGGTGATGATCGCCGCCCCCGGCATGCTGAGCCAAAGCCTGCTCGGCATGAACTTCATCGGTTCGCTGTCGGGCTTCGACGTGCGCGGCGACCGGATGATCCTCAGGGACTGAGCTCAGGCCGCTTCGGCGGTCGCTCCACCGAGTTCGACAGCCGCGAAAGCAGTCTTCAGCACGTCAGCCCCGGCCCCGGGTCGGGTTGCGTCGGTGGACAGGATCTGACGATAGCGGCGCGCGCCGGGCAGCCCATGAAACAGCCCGACCATATGGCGGGTGACATGGCCGAGCCGGCCGCCCTGTTCGATATGGCGCGCCGCATACTCCGCCATAGCATCGATCAGTGCCGCGAAATCGAACGCTTCCGACCGTGCACCGTAGAAGGCGGCGTCAACGCCGGCCAGAATGCCTGGTGTGTGGTACGCGGCGCGGCCGAGCATGGCTCCGTCGACATGATCGAGATGCAGCCGCACCTCGCCAAGAGACTGAATACCGCCATTGATACCTATGAATTTGCTTTGTTTTCCAGCCTTCAACCGATAAACCCTGTTATAGTCTAGCGGCGGGATGTCGCGATTTTCCCTGGGGCTCAGCCCTTCCAGCCAGGCCTTGCGAGCATGCACCCACAAGGCATCGGCGCCGGCATCGAAAACCCCATTCGCCAGCGCATCGAGCGCCGGCTCCGGATCCTGTTCGTCGACGCCGATGCGGCACTTGACCGTGACTGGCACCGTCACCGCCGCCTTCATCGCCGCGATGCAGGTTGCGACGAGGTCGGGTACTTTCATCAGGCAAGCGCCGAACGTGCCCGACTGGACGCGGTCGGACGGGCAGCCGACATTGAGATTGATCTCGTCATAACCAAAGGCTTCGCCAACGCGCGCCGCTTCGGCAAGTTTTGCCGGATCGGAGCCGCCAAGTTGCAGGGCGACGGGATGTTCCACCTCATCGAAGCCAAGCAGCCGCTCGCGCGCGCCGTGGATAACCGCGTCGGCCACAACCATTTCGGTATAAAGCAGCGCATGTGTCGTCATCTGGCGATGGAAGAACCGGCAATGGCGGTCCGTCCAGTCCATCATGGGTGCAATAGCCAGTCTATATTGTTGATTTTTCAGCATTTTCTTTAACATTCAAAACGCTAGACCCTGCCGGGTGCACACGAATTTACGCCAAGTCGATCATGGTGAGACGCTGACAAAGTCCCGTATGCGCGCCTGAAGCCCTTCGGCGAATTCATCGACCTTCATATCGACGACATGTGCGATGTAGGCAAGTCCCTCTCCGATCTGTGTCGTAAGCACGTGAGTTGTCCGGATTAGGAGCAGATGAGTTGTCCGGGTTTATCGCCCGCCAAAGGAGGCTTGGGATGACACGGACAGCATGGCTGAACACCAGCCTTCAAATCCAACTGCACGAATTTTTCCAAAGCAGGAACATAGAAGCATTGTGCGAGTTAGGCACGGACGCCTGCTCGCGTTCCACGATCTGCCAGGGTTCTCTTTGATGTTCGAACGAATGCCCAAGACAATGTATCGCTGTCAGCTTTTCGTATCTGCCTTTGGTTTGTTGTTGCTGATGGGCGACCTGCTCCACGATGACAGGGCCATGGCGCAGCAGGCTTGTCCGGCCGATCACGATAGGCTGCTTACAGTCCTCAAAGCCAATGTGAAGGCAAGCGGCGGACCAGCCAATGGCGGCTTTGAAACCAACGAATGGGGCGCGATCGTTGCCCGCGATGGCACTGTCTGCGCGATTGCGTTCAGCGGCCCCGCAGTCGATTCGCAATGGCCGGGCAGTCGGCTCGTCGCAGCGGAGAAAGCCAACACCGCCAACGGTCTCAGCCTGGCTCAAATGGCCCTGTCGACGGCCAATCTCTACGCTGGCGTGCAACCGGGTGGGCCGCTGTTCGGGCTGCAGGCGACCAACCCCGTCAACCAAGCCGCGGCTTATGCGGGCGATCCCAAAACCTTCGGCAGCGCCAACGATCCGTTGGTCGGCAAGCCTATCGGCGGTGTCGTCGTGTTCGGCGGCGGCCTGGCCCTTTACGACGGCAAAACGATCATCGGCGCGCTTGGCGTCAGTGGCGATTCCTCTTGCGCCGACCACAATGTCGCCTGGCGCGTTCGCGCGGCTCTCGGCCTCGACAAGGTCCCGGCAGGCGTCAATCCCAACCGCAAGGATGCCATCATCTATGATCTCGATCCCGGCGGAAAAAGCGCCTCCGGCTGGGGTCACCCGCTATGCTCGGGCACCGAGGCCGACATCGCAGCGGAAATCGGTTCAGGCGTCGGAGGCGCGACACCGAAATGAAGCAAGCAGCGCGGTGTGCAACACCCTGCGTTGACGCGGTACGCACGAACCGCCCGGCGGCAGCTAGAAAACGTCTCCAGAGCTTCCTTGCGGGGTTGCTGCTGGCTTGCACTCCTCTGCTGACGGGCGCTTCCGAAGCTCCGCCACCGTCGGCGATCTCGCCGCCGGCTTCCGCCGCACCGCGCGACGATGGGCAATGGACGATGCCGGCCAAGAACTACGCGTCGACCCGCTACAGTGAGCTCACGGAAATCAACGAAGGCAACGTCAAGAACCTGCAGGTGGCCTTCACCTTCTCCACCGGCGTCAACAAAGGCCAGGAAGCGGCGCCGCTGGTCGTCGGCGGCACTATGTACATCGTGACCCCCTTCCCCAACATGGTCTACGCGCTCGACCTCACCAAGCCAGGCGCGCCGATGAAATGGAAGTTCGAACCCAATCCCGAACCCGCGGCGCAAGGGGTTGCCTGTTGCGACGTCGTGAATCGCGGCGCGGCTTTCGCGGACGGGCGCATCTTCTTCAACACACTGGACGGTCACACCATCGCACTCGATGCGAACACCGGTCAGCCGATCTGGAACTCCCATATCGGCAACATCAACATAGGCGAGACCATCACCATGGCGCCGTTGGTGGTGAAAGGCAAAGTGCTGGTCGGCAATTCAGGCGGCGAGATGGGCGTCCGCGGCTGGGTCAAGGCGCTTGACGCCGGCGACGGTCATGTCGTCTGGACGGCCTACGGCACCGGACCGGACAAGGACGTGCTGATCGGCCCCGATTTCAAGCCGCATTACGACATGGACAAGGGCAAGGACCTTGGCGTCACGACATGGCCGCCGGAAGCCTGGAAAATCGGCGGCGGCAACATGTGGGGCTGGATTTCCTACGACCCGGATCTCAACCTGATCTTCCACGGCACCGGCAACCCCGGACCGTGGAACCCGGATCTGCGGCCCGGCGACAACAAATGGACGTCAGGGATTTTCGCCCGCGACCCTGATACCGGAGCGGCGAAATGGTTCTACCAGTGGAGCCCGCATGACCTCCATGACTATGACGGGATCAATGAGCAGGTCCTGCTCGACATGAACTGGCAGGGCAAGCCGCGCAAGGTGCTGGTCCGGCCCGAGCGCAACGGCTATCTCTACATTCTCGACCGGACCACCGGCGAAGTGCTGTCCGCGAAGCCCTACGGCCCCGTCAATTCCAGCAAGGGTGTCGACCTCGACAGCGGCCGTCTGGTCGAAAATCCGGACAAGAAGACCGGTACCGGCAAGGTCGTCCGCGACATCTGCCCGACCGCGTCGGGGCTCAAGGATTGGCAGCCTTCCGCCTTCTCGCCGAAGACAGGGCTGCTCTATATACCGCATAACAATCTGTGCATGGACGAAGAAGGCGTCGAGGTGAACTACATCGCCGGCACGCCCTATGTCGGCATGAACGTGCGCATGATCCCCGGGCCTGGTGGGAACCGGGGCGCCTTCACCGCTTGGGACATCGCCGCGGAGAAGCCCGCCTGGAGCCTTAAGGAGAACTTCCCGGTGTGGAGCGGCGCGGTCGTGACCGCCGGCGAT
This sequence comes from Mesorhizobium sp. B2-4-13, assembly GCF_006658535.1. Taxonomy (NCBI): domain Bacteria; kingdom Pseudomonadati; phylum Pseudomonadota; class Alphaproteobacteria; order Hyphomicrobiales; family Phyllobacteriaceae; genus Mesorhizobium; species Mesorhizobium sp. B2-4-13. The sequence goes on from NZ_VFVB01000012.1 coordinate 151,846, forward strand.
ATCGTCTTCTACGGAACCATGGAGGGTTGGTTCAAGGCGGTCAGCGCCAAGACCGGCGAGCTGCTTTGGCAATTCAAGACGTCGTCCGGCATCATCGGCCAGCCCATCACATATCGCGGCCCCGACGGACACCAATATGTGGCGATCCTGTCGGGTGTAGGCGGCTGGGCCGGCGCCATCGTGTCCGGCGATCTCGATCCGCGCGACGCCACCGCTGCCCTCGGTTTCGTCAACGCGATGAAGGATCTCAAGGACGCGACAACGGCGGGAGGCACGCTCTATGTGTTCCGGCTCCCCTGAGGCACTCGAGCGGCCCTCGCGCCAGGTGCGAAAGGCGCTCCAGCGGATGGCAACCGGCATGGCCGCCCTCGCCTTGCTGCTCTTGCCGGCGACAGCGAATGTGCGTGAACTGAGGGTCTGCGCCGACCCGAACAACATGCCCTTCTCCAACGCCGCCGGTCAGGGCTTCGAGAACAGGATCGCTGAGATCGTGGCCGCCGATCTCGGCGCCAAACTGACCTACACTTGGTGGGCACAGCGCCGGGGCTTCGTGCGCAACACGCTGAAGGCCGGCCTTTGCGATCTCGTGCCCGGCACGCCGGCCAATCTCGAAATGCTGCGCACCACCACCCCCTATTATCGGTCGTCCTATGTTTTCGTCACCCGCCAGGACGGTCCGGATGTGGCATCCTTCAACGATCCGCGGCTGCGCGCCATGCGGATCGGCGTGCAACTCATCGGCGACGACGGGGCCAATTCGCCTCCCGTCCAGGCGCTCGGCCGCCGCGGCATCGTCGGGCATCTCGTCGGCTATCCCGTCTATGGCGACTACTCCGCACCCAACCCTCCGGCGCGCATCGTCGAAGCAGTGGCGACCGGAGACATCGATCTTGCCGTCGTCTGGGGCCCGCTCGCCGGCTACTTCGCCGCCAAGCAGAAAGTGCCCCTCCGCGTCACGCCCGTCATGCCTCGCATCGACGGACCGCAATTGCCCATGATCTACGACATCTCGATGGGCGTTCGGCGCGAGGACGATGCGCTGCGTGGCGATGTGAATAGCGCGCTGGCCAGGCACAAGGCCGAGATCGACGCATTGCTGTCGCAGTATGGCGTGCCGCGCCTCGATGGTCCGGGGAGCCCAGTGCGATGAAGCACGGTGCCGCCATGCTCTTGTTTACGGCCCTAGCGCTTACGGCATGCCAGCGCGAGGAGCGCGACACGCGCCCGCAATCCTCGCTCGGATCGGGCGAGCAGCCGGCGCCTGTGACGACATTGGAACCCGGTGGACAGCGGCCTTCCGCCAGCGACAACAAGGCAGCCAGCTTCGAGGCCAATGCCTTTCACCTCAGCGAGGGCAAGCGCCTGTTCAACTGGTTCAATTGTTCGGGCTGTCATGCCAATGGTGGCGGCGGCATGGGGCCGGCCTTGATGGACCAGAAATGGCTTTACGGCAGTTCGATCGAGAGCATCCACGCTACCATCCGCGATGGGCGGCCAAAAGGCATGCCGAGCTTCCGCGACAAGATTCCCGATGACCAGATTTGGGAGCTTGCCGCCTTCGTTCGCTCGCTGAGTGGCAACGCGCCCTCGTCCGCCGCGCCGCAACGCAATGACGACATGATGCCGCATCCGTCGGAAAACCGCATGCCGGATGCAGCCACGCTGGGGAAATCACCGTGAAGCGCCTTGCGTCGACCGGGTTCGGCACGGCCTGCGTCTTGTTTCTGCAGGGATGCGCAGGATGGCAATCAGCGCTCGACCCGAAAGGGCCAGCTGCCAGTGAGCTGGCATGGCTCATCTGGTTCTTCACCGCGCTTTGCGTGGTGATCTGGGTCCTGGTGATGATCGCTCTTGCCACACCGTTGATGATGCGGTCGCGGGACGGCGCCGAGCCGCTCGTGCTCGACGCCGGCGCCGACCATCGAAAGTTGCGCGTTGTCGTGATCGCCGTCGGGCTGACCGCAGTGATCGTGGTCGGACTGACCTTGCTGAGCTTCTTCGCCAACAGGACACTTGCGGCGATCGGCTCCGACGCCGCGCTCACCATTCGCGTCACGGGCCACCAATGGTGGTGGGAAGTGCGCTACGAAGACGCCACGCCGAGCCGCATCCTGACCACAGCGAACGAGATCCACATCCCCGCCGGGGAGCCCGTACGGCTTCTGCTGACATCGACGGACGTGATCCATTCCTTCTGGGTGCCGAGCCTTTCCGGCAAGCTCGACCTCATCCCCGGCCATATCAATGTGCTCGACATCAAGGCCGACAAGCCTGGCGTATATCGCGGCCAGTGCGCCGAGTTCTGCGGTGCGCAGCATGCGAACATGGGTACCTTCATCATCGCTGAGCCGAAGGAAAAGTTCGACGCTTGGTGGAACGACCAGTTGCAGCCGTCTGGCCCTCCGGCGAGCGACGAGGCCAAGGCTGGCGAGGACCTGTTCCTCAAGCGTCCCTGCGTGATGTGCCACAGGATCGGGGGCACTCCAGCGGGAGGAACCGTCGCGCCGGATCTGACGCATATTGCCAGCCGGCGCACGCTCGCCGCCGGCACGTTGACGATGAGCCGAGGCAATATCGCTGCCTGGATAGCGGACCCCCAAGGCGTGAAGCCCGGTTCCCACATGCCTGTGGTGGAGCTCAACGGCGACGAACTCAACGCCATCGTCGCCTACCTTGAGGGTCTGAAATGAGCAGCGCGGATCTGATCAGCGAACGCGACCTGCCGCCGAAACGCGAGACCGCCACCAAGGGCGACCTGGCTCCCGAGCATGACGGACCGCGCGATACTGGCATGGACGATGCCAGCCTGCACCACTGGCTCACGCGGGCATGGCGCACGCCGCCCGGCATCATCGGAGCATTATCGAGCGTCGACCACAAGGTCATCGCAAGGCGCTATCTGATCACGGCCTTCATCTTCCTGTGCCTTGGCGGGCTGAACGCGGTCGCCATGCGAATCCAACTCTCCGGGCCGGAGCGCGGGCTGATCGGGCCGGACCTCTACAACCAGCTGTTCACGATGCATGGCGTCACCATGATGTTCCTGTTCGCTGTGCCCATCGTTCAGGCAACGGGAATCTATCTGGTGCCGCTGATGGTCGGCACCCGTAACATCGCCTTCCCGCGGCTCAATGCATTCGGCTACTGGATCTACGTCTCGGGCGGGGCCTTTGCCTGGATCTCATTCCTCCTCAACATGGCGCCGGACGTCGGCTGGTTCGCCTATGTGCCCTTATCCGGACCGGAATTCTCTCCTGGCAAGCGCGCTGACGTCTGGGCGCAAATGATCACCTATACCGAAGTGTCGTCGCTTGCGGTCGCCGTCGCCACCATCGTCACCGTGTTCAAGCAACGCGCGCCCGGCATGTCGCTGGACAAGATACCGCTTTATGTGTGGGCACTGCTGGTCACTTCCTTCGTCGTCGTCTTCGCGATGCCGGCGGTCATGATCACCTCGACCTTCCTCATTCTCGACCGGCTTGTCGGAACCCACATTTTCAACCCCGCGGAGGGCGGCGACGCCCTGCTGTTTCAGCATCTGTTCTGGTTCTTCGGTCATCCCGAGGTCTACATCATCTTCCTGCCGGCGACGGGCATGGTCTCCTCCATCATTCCCGCTTTTGCCCGGCGACCGACGTTCGGCCATTTAGGGCTGGTCCTGTCGCTGATCGCGGTGGGTTTCCTGTCGTTCGGCCTCTGGGTGCATCATATGTTTGCAACCGGATTGCCGAAGCTCGGGGCGAGCTTCTTCACGGCGTCCAGCATGCTGATCGCCATCCCCAATGGCGTGCAGATCTTCTGTTGGCTGGCGACCTTGTGGGATGGCAGACCGGTGATCCGCACGCCGCTGCTGTTCGTCTTCGGCTTCTTCTTCATCTTCGTCATCGGCGGGCTAACCGGCGTCATGCTCGCCTCGGTGCCGCTCGACCTTCAGGTGCACGACACCTACTTCGTCGTCGCCCACTTCCACTATGTCCTGATCGGCGGATCGGTATTCCCGCTGCTGGGCGCGGCCTATTTTTGGTTCCCCAAGATCACCGGGCGCATGATGAGCGAACGTCTCGGACGCTGGCATTTCGGGCTGGCCTTCATCGGCTTCAACGCGGCCTTCTTCCCGATGCATCTCGTGGGCCTGTGGGGCATGCCGCGCAGGGTCTATACCTATCCGGCGGAGCTTGGCTGGGGCAACATCAACCTGTTCATCAGCGCCGGCGCGGTGCTGTTCTTCCTGAGTTTCGTGCTGTTCACCTTCAACCTGATACATGGCGCATTGAAAGGGGCTCCGGCCGGCGATAACCCCTGGGATGCCGGCACCCTGGAATGGGCCACGTCGTCCCCGCCTCCAAGTTACAATTTCTCGCGCATTCCGATCGTGACGAATGTCGAGCCGCTGTGGGCCGAACGAGAGGCACTTCCCGTCGCAACTGGACTCCGCGTCGATGTCCGCGAGTTGCTCATCTCGACGGTGGCGGAGGCCTACCCCGACATCCGCGAGAAATCGGCGACGCCGTCGATCTGGCCGCTGCTGGCGGCGATCGCCGTGGGCGGCACGTTCCTCTACTCGATCTTCACGCCGTGGGCGATCGTCTGGGGCGCCATGCCGATCGCGCTCACGCTGCTCGGCTGGTTCTGGCCCAAGGGCGATCCGGAGGACGAGGAATGAACCAGCGGCCCGTCACCGACCTTTCCGCCCTCCCTACGTTTGGCCATGGTCCGCGCAGCCCAACCTGGTGGGGCACGCTCGGCTTCATGGCATTGGAAGGGACGGGCTTCGCGCTGGCGGCCGGCGCCTATCTCTATCTGGCGATGTCATGGCCCAACTGGCGTCTGAGCGCCCCGGAACCTAACCATTGGCCGGGAACGATCGTCACCCTGTTGCTGATCGCCAGCCTGGTGCCAAACCACATCCTCAATCGCTACGCCGAGCATTGCGCAATGGTACCGGTGCGGATCGGCATGGTCGTGATGTCGCTGTTCGGTGTCGCCCCGCTCGTGGTGCGCTGGTTCGAGTTCCCGGCATTGAATATCTATTGGGACACAAACGCCTACGGCTCGATGCTTTGGGTGTTGCTTGGACTGCACACCACGCATCTGATCACCGACGTGGGCGACACGATCGTGCTGACGGTGCTGATGTTCACACGCCATGGCTATAGCGGCCGGCGCTTCGGCGATGTGGGCGACAACGTCTTCTACTGGGATTTCGTGGTGCTCACCTGGATCCCGATCTACCTGCTCATCTACTGGGTACCGAGGCTAGGCTGATGCGCGCGCTGCGGTTGGGAATGTCCTGGGGTGGTCTTCTGTCGGGGCCTTTGGCTTGGGCAATCTCGACGCAGCTGAACTACGCGCTTGTTCCGTGGCAGTGCAATCGCCAGTTTCCGGTCGTGCTTCCGATCGCATTGCTGCTGGCCTTGCTTTCACTTCTCGGCGGCATGCTTTCTTGGCGGGCACGGCGGCAGGGGGGCGCGGCTTTCAAGCCGGAGCGCACGCGCGGCACCGAGAAATTCGTCGCCGATCTCGGCATTCTTGCGGCTTTGCTTTTTGCCCTCGTCATCGTCATGCAGGGCAGCGCCGCACTCATTCTCGACGAGTGCCTGCGATGAGCTTCGAGGCCTTCTTCTCAACCTCGATCTGCTATGGCGCCGGCGCGCCCGAAGCGGGATGGACGCTTGCGTTTCCCATCACGCTCCCTTTGGCCGCAATCGCGCTCATCTATGCGCTCGGAGCGAGCCGGCTATGGCTCCGCAGCAGCCGGGGCCGCTCCGAGCGGACGCGGCAAGTTCTGTTGTTCACCGCCGGCTGGGGCGTGCTGACCGGAGCGCTGGTCAGCCCAATCCATGCGCTTGGCGAACGGGTGTTTGCCGCCCACATGATCGAGCATGAACTGCTGATGGCGGTAGCGGCGCCGCTCCTTGTCGCCGCCTGCCCCGGCGCGGTCCTGATATGGGCATTGCCGGCCGCACTTCGCCGAGGGACGGGAAGGCTCACGCACGGCAGGATTCTCCAGGCGATCTGGACCGTGGCCAGCCGCCCCCTCAACGCAACCGTCATCCACGGTATCGCGATCTGGATCTGGCACGTTCCCGTCCTGTTCGAGGCAGCGCTTCAGCAGGGCGTGCTGCACTACGCCCAGCATGCGAGCTTCCTCGGCACAGCCCTGCTGTTCTGGTGGGGGATTCTGCCGCGTTTCGGCCGCCAGCAGGCCTATGGCAGCGCGGTCATGCATCTCTTCTTCACGTCACTGCACACTGGTCTGCTCGGCGTGCTGCTGCTGTTGTCGCCCAGACTCTGGTACCCGCAGAATGCCGCCGGCGCGGCGCTCTGGGGTCTAACCCCGATCGAGGACCAGCAGCTCGCCGGACTGGTGATGTGGGTTCCGGCTGGCCTGATCTATGGCGGAGCCGCCTTGCTGCTTGCCGGCCTTTGGATAAGTAAGAGCGGAATCAGGGAGGCAAGCCATGCGCTCCGGCCTGGCTAGGATGGTGGGCGGCGCGCTCACCGCGATCCTGCTGCTGACCGCGGCAGTCGCCGCAGCGACCTTGTGGTCCGACCGGCGCGATCGTGTTCGCCACGAATCGGACATGGCGACCGGCGGCTTGGAAGCGCGCGCCATTCCGATCATGATCGCGAACGGCTGCTCCGGATGCCATACGATCCCCGGCGTGCCGGGGGCACAAGGCCAGGTTGGTCCGCGCCTCGATTCCAGCCTTGCCGACCGGGTCTTTATCGCCGGCGTGCTGGCGAACAATCCGGAGAACCTGATCCGCTGGATACGAGCGGCCAGGGAGATCAATCCGCACACGGCCATGCCATCGACGGGGATCACAGAGCAGCAGGCGCGTGATATCGCTGCCTACCTCTACGCCCTGAAATGATCAGTCCTCGCCGCCGCGCCGGGACCACAGGCCGCGGCCGGGGTCGCAGCCAACCACTGCCGCCAGGAAAAACACGACGAGGCAGGCGAGAACGACAAGGGCGGAAACGGGATCGAAGCGCAGATAGAGCGTGAAGCGTATCAGTTCGACCGCCGAACTGAACGGCCCTCGAGCGACAGCGCCTTCATGGACCGATCACCACTCCCCAGGGGCCGCGTCCCACCGGCACCGACTTCACCACCTCCTCATTCTCCAGATCGATGAACGAGATGTCGCCGGAATTGCCATTAGCGCTGACTAGGCGCTTCTGGTCATCGGACAGCGCCACGTGCCACGGCCGCTGGCCGACGAGATAGAGGCGGCGCACCGCCAGCGTCTTGGCATCCACTTCGGCCACCCGGTTGACCGAACCGAGCGCGACATAGGCAGTGGCGCCGTCGCGTGCCATTTCGATGTCGACCGCCTGGACGCCCTCGCTGCGGATGCCGGGGACCTCGAACTCGACCTTGCCGGTCTCTGCACGAGACGTGGTGTCGAGACGGTCACCGTCCCGCGACCAACAGAAGCAGCAGGATCGAGAGCGCCAGTTTCATTGATGGAGAGGTTGGGCGAGAATAGGAGTTCATTGACGACCTGAGGGTCGGCCACGTCGACTTCGCCTCTTCGCCCGCGGGCCGTCAACTGGCGACGGAAGAACCGGCAATACCGATCCGTCCAATCCATCATCGGGGCCACGGCCACTCTATGATCTTGATTTTTCACCATTTTTTCTTTAACATCAAATCGTTAGACCCTGCCGAGTGCACACGAACTTACGCCAGAATACGACCCTTTTCGCCACGTTTCGATCCCCCAGTGCACACGGAGCGCACACGAAAAAATGGCCACCTACACAAAGCTCTCGTCCGGCTCCTGGCGTGTCCAAGTCCGTCGCAAGGGTCGCTACGTCAGCGAGACCTTCCTGCGCCGAGACGACGCGCGCCGCTGGGCGACCGAAACCGAGCGTCAAGTCGATCGCGGAGAGACGCCAACCAAGTCCCGCATAGCGCGACTTAAGACCTTCGGCGAACTCATCGACCTCCATATCGACGACATGTGCGATGTAGGCAAGTCCCCTCGCCGCTCTAAGGTCGCGGCCCTCGCTATGCTCCAAAGGCATCTCGGCAAGTGCAGCATCGCGGCTCTCGATCGCGAACGGCTCATTCGTTTCGGCCGTGACCGGGCTGCCCAAGGTGCTGGACCGATGACGCTAGGCATTGACATCGGCTTTATAAAACTTGTCCTGTCTCATGCTGCGGCCGTCCATGGTCTACCGGTGAAGGTCGAACCCGTCGATCTCGCGCGCATCGCGCTTAAGCGCCTCGGCCTTGTCGGCAAGGGATGTGAGCGCGACAGGCGACCCACTCAGGATGAACTCGACAGGCTAGGCGCTCACTTCGATTCAAACCCTCTTCAGATAGCGCCGGTTGGCCGCATTATACGTTTCGCCGTTGCAACCGCGATGCGTCAGGAGGAAATTTGCAAGGCACGCTGGTCCGACCTGGATTCTCGCACGCGGATGCTTCTCATCCGCGACCGCAAAGACCCACGCAATAAGAAAGGCAACAATCAGCGCATTCCACTATTCGCGGCAACTGGATACGATGCATGGGCCATTGTTGAGGAGCAGCGCGCAAAGCGAAGCAATGATGATGATCGCATTTTCCCGTTTAATCATAGGTCGGTCGGCACCGCATTCCGTCGAGGGTGCGCTGACCTTGGCATCCAAGACCTTCACTTTCATGATTTGCGGCACGAAGGCACGAGCCGCCTATTCGAAGCTGGGTTCACAATCGAACAGGTAGCGCTGGTTACAGGACACAAAGATTGGAAGATGCTGCGACGCTACACACATCTAAAGCCCGAGATGCTTCATACTATCCACGCTGCGAAGGCTGCATAGTTGAGGTGCGAGGGGCGGCAGCATTAGTGGGGCCGCCCCGAGCGTTATGATCGCCCAATCATGGCAGCCGCATGAGGCCAGAAATAAAACCCAGGACTCTCCTCAAACCTCAAACCGGAGCAGAATAGGGTCTCAGGTCACGATCGGATGTCATTGACCACGACCACAAGACGTTTGTCTTGATTCCAGCGATTGAAATACCGGCCTGTGTTCCTGTTCTACGGTCTGGTCCGATGCAGTTGCCGCCGGCGTGATTAAGGCGTCGACCGGAGGTGCCATCGCCTGCATGCAGATGATTACGCCAAGCCAGCCTTTCTAAGTAGTTCGCTGCTGGTGAGGACGCTCCAAGTCGCCGGGCCGCCGATCTTTCTTGCAGCCGAGCCGCCCAAAACGGATTCGAGAGAAACAACATAATGCGCATCGGCCTCCGCGGCGTCCATCGCTCTGTCCAGATGCTTCAACATTTCATGTGCTGGGACTTTCGCACGAAGCAAGATGGTTGCCTCTGGGTGGCAGTGCACGGGATCATAGGCAATTCCAAGCAGGAGTGAATCTGATTTATCGACTGCGTCGAAACCTATCTCCTCCCTCAGTTCCCGTTGAGCTTCCGCGAACAAATCCAGGGGTCCGTCGTCACGCGCGTCCGCATAGCCCCCGATGAAATAAACGCCTCCGGGGTTTTGTTCAGCTTCGAACGAGCGCCTGGTGATGAGTAAATGCTTGTCACTCCCCATCGCCATGACAGTGATTCCTATCGGGTCGGATCGGCTCGCACTTGGGAACCTGTCTGCAAACGCAGGTTCCCTGCTTGCAACATAGGAAGAGAAGGTGGTGCGCTGAAGCATCAGCTTGATGCGTCCGTCGCGCGCGTCAAGCGAGAGGAGCCGCAAAAGAGAACCGTCAAAGGCCTTAGGATTTTGCTCCCGAAATTCCTTCCAGACTTCCTGCCGATGCTTTTCAACCCTTTCAGGGAACACAAAATCTCCGACAATCGTAGCCCGCGCCTGATCCGGCCGGTAGGGCCCAACCGCGAGGAAATTACTGAGCAAAGCCATAGTCACTGCCGATCCCCGAGAATAATTCCCGATATGTTTCTCCAGGTCTGGCCTGAACCATTGGACAAAGCCTATCGCGAGCGACCACCACCAGGAAGGCTTGGCGATGCCGGATTGAGCTGGTCGGATTGCCTGTTTGGCGGACACGGCCTATGACAGTATTTGAGCCGGGTCCCGTCCAGTTCAAGCTTTTGCGATCCCACCCGCCATCGGGATGCCGTGGCCGATGACATGGTTGTGGAACGGTCATTCAGATCGTGGTTGTTGAAAGCGGGCGGGTGATAAAAAGTCGGGGTCGGCGCCTTCGACAACAAACTCGTCAGGTATGTTGCCTCCCGTTACCAGCACCGCCGCCAGTCGACCGAGCGCTGGACCGGTCTGGATGCCGTAGCCGCCTTGTCCAGCCAGCCACAGGAAACCGTCCACCTGGGGATCCCAGCCGACAGCCGGCGTCTTGTCGGAAAAGAACGATCGCAGTCCCGCCCAGCTCCGTGAAATATGCGTGACCGGAAGGTCCGCCGCCTGTTGAACGCGATCGACCGCAATGGCGATGTCGATCTCTTCGGGCTGGGCATCGCCAGGTTCGCTTGGCGTCTCGTCGGCCGGAGACAACAACAGCTTTCCCGAGGACGGTTTGAAGTAGAACATCTCCTCGACATCGATCACGCCCGGCCAATCCTTGGCGTTGATGCTGGGCGGCGCATCGACAAGCATCGCGGTTCGCCGTTTCGGCACCAGCCCAAGCGGCGTTGCGCCGCCCATGGCAGCCACCTGGTCCGCCCAGGCGCCTGCGGCGTTGACCAGGATAGGCGCCTCAAAGACGCCGACCGGCGTCCTTACAATCCACGTGCCGCCAACGCGCTCGATCGCGTCGACCCGTGCGTTGGTGACGATTTGCGCGCCCTGACGGCGCGCGCCCCGCAGAAAACCTAGGTGAAGAGCGTCGACATCGATGTCCATCGCCGAGCGATCGAGGAATGCGGCGTCGATGTAATCGGGTCGTAGGACTGGAATCTCCGACCGGGAAGCGCCGGCGTCAAGCCATTCCAAGGGAGCAGATGATTCCGCGGCTGTCTCGGCATACAGCGCCTCCAGTCTTGACCTCTGCGCCTCCGTTCCAATGACCATCACGCCGCGAGGTGTCAGCAAAGGTATTTCGCAAAAGCCGGAGGGCGGATCCAGGAAGAACTGGCGGCTGGCGCGGGTGAAGGCTCGGATGGCGGCGTTCCCATACCCCTCGATGAAAAGGGCGGCGGACCGTCCCGTCGTATGCATGCCGCAATGGGCTTCTGCTTCAAGCGCGGTCACTCGACGACCGGACGCCATAAAGAAAGCAGCCGAGGCGCCAGCCATGCCGCCGCCGATGATCAAAACGTCCTGCATAGCCTCTCTCGTGTAAGCGCCGGCAACCAAGCAAAATATTTCCGATCGGTCAAACGTCTTTCCTATGATAAAGGCCCTCCCGCCGGTGAGTCGACTTTGGCCGGTCTGAACCCTAGAGTGCGGCCAACGTCAAAAAGGGTACGCCATGAGCGATTCGAAGCCAGGTCTGGGGGAATGCCTCAAGGAGCTGCGGCGGGAACGGGGCCTGACGCTCACGCAGGTCAGCCAGATGTCGGGGCTCGCCATCTCGACCTTGTCAAAAGTCGAGAACAATCAGATGTCGCTGACTTACGACAAGCTGCTCCAGCTTGCCCAAGGTCTGAAGGTTGACATCACGGAGCTGTTCGGCGTCCGCAAAGCGAGCGCATCTCCCATAGCCCACGGCGCGCGTGCGGTAAGCCGGCTCGAGGACGGGCGGATCGTCGAAACTCCCAACTATGTCTATCGTTTTCTATGTACGGAGCTGTCGCGCAAGGAGATGATCCCGATGCTTGGGGCAATCACTCAGCAGAGCATCGACACGTTCGGCGAACTCATCCGCCACCCCGGTCAGGAGTTCACATATGTTCTCGAAGGCGAGGTCGAACTGCATACCGACGTCTACGAAACGCTGCGGCTGAAGACCGGTGAATCGGTCTATTTTGAAAGCACCATGGGACATGCCTATGTCAGCGTCGGCGACAAGCCTGCCCGGATTCTTTGCGTGTGCACATCGACGTCGGGCCAATCGGAGCAGACATTGATCCAAGGTGTCAAAGGCATGCGGCCTGATGACGGCCAGGACGCCCGCGAAACAGAAATCAGTCTTGGCTAATTAGAAAAATCGCTTTCCTATCCGAAAAATCGGCTTGCCATCTGGCAGGCGAATGTTAGCCTGTGCGAAAGACATCCTTCGGGCCATCCCGTCGAGGTGCAAAACACAAGCTCGAGGGGAGCGCATCATGATGTTACGTCGCCTGCCGACCGTTGCGGCATTCGTCGCGCTGGCCGTCTTCACCCACACCGCACCGGGCTGGGCCACCGACAAGGATGTTCTGGTCATCGATAAGGCCGAGGATCCGCCCACCGCCGACCCAGGTGTGGAGGTCTCTAACAATGGCTATACGCTGATCTTTCCGGCGTACGAGCGTCTGGTGAAGTACAACGGCGCCAAGACCGACGTCATTCCCGAGCTTGCCGAGAGCTGGACCACTGCGCCCGACAATCTCAGCTGGACGTTCAAACTGGCGTCGGGACACATGTTCGACGATGGCTCGCCGGTCGATGGCGCGGCCGTCAAATATTCATTCGATCGCGTCAGGAAGCTGGCAGCTGGCCCTGGCGACATGTTCCCGACCGTCAAGGATGTTGTCGTCGTCGACCCGCAAACAGTTAAATTCGAACTGTCGGCGCCATTTGCGCCGTTCCTGTCGGCGCTCGCCACGTCGGCCGGCTCGATCGTCAATCCGAAGGCGCAAGAGCACGCGGTCAACAGCGACGACGCCAAAGCTTGGCTTGCCGAGCACACCGCCGGCAGCGGCGCCTTCAAGATCTCGTCTTGGGAGCGCAACCAGCAGATCACGCTCGATCCCAATCCGCATTATTCTGGCAAGGCGCCGGCATTCAAGCAGGTCATCTTCAAGATCGTGCGCGAGATGTCCTCGCGCCGGTTGCAGTTGGAGAACGGCGACGCCGACCTCATAGACCAGGTTCCGGTCGATCAGGCTGAGTCGATGAAGGCGAGCGCGGAGGTGGCCATCGAGAGCAATCCCAGCCTCTATGTGATTTACCTCTATCTGAACAACAAGAAAGCGCCCTTCGACAATCCCAAGGTCCGCCAGGCCATTTCCTATGCCGCCGACTACAAGGGGTTGGTCGATGGCATCATGCAGGGTCAGGCCGAACAGATGCGCGGGGCCGTGCCGGATGGCATGTGGGGCCATGACCCGCAGGGCATACAGTACACTTACGATCTGGAGAAGGCCAAGCAGCTGCTTGGCGAGGCGGGCGTTTCCAATCTGCACATCAGCTACACCTATTCGCAGGCAGACTCCGCCTGGGAACCGGTGGGGCTTGCGCTGCAGGCTTCGCTCGCCGAAATCGGCGTCACGCTGGACATGAAGAACGTCGCCGACACGACCAAGCGCGAACTGGTCGCCAAGGGCGACTACGACATTGCGACTGGCGCCTGGACGCCTGATTTCGCTGATCCGTTCATGTTCATGAACATCTGGTTCGACCCGACCAAGATGGGCGCGCCCGGCAACCGCGCTTTTTATGAAAACCCGAAGGTCACGGATCTGATTACCCAAGCGCTAGGCACCGTCGATCAGAAGAAGCGTGAGCAGCTCTATATCGACGCGCAGAAAATCACCAATGAGGATGCGCCATACGTTCTCCTCTTCCAGAAGAACGACATCTTCGCCATGCGCTCGTCGGTCAAGGGATATGTCTACAATCCCATGCTGATCCAGGTCTACAACATCGCCGACATGTCCAAGTCCGAATAGACATCGGCGCCGAAGGTATGTCGCTTATCTCAACGATCCTTCGGCGCCTCGTCCTGCTGGTCTTCGTCGTGGCCGGTGTGGCTGTCATCACGTTCACGATCTCGCATCTGATCCCCGGTGATCCGGCACAGCTGATCGCCGGCGATAAAGCGTCAGCGCAAACGCTCGCCCATGTGCGCCAGGAGCTTGGCCTCGACAAACCTGTGACCCAGCAGTTTGTCATTTACGTCAAGCAGCTCCTGTCTGGTGATCTCGGCCAGTCCTTGCGCACGCGGCGCGCGGTGGCCGGTGACATCGCACTGTTTTTGCCCGCCACGCTTGAGCTCGGCATCACCGCGCTGCTGATAGCGATCATGATCGGCGTGCCGCTCGGCGTGCTGTCGGCGATCTACAAGGACGGTCCGATCGACCAAGCGGCACGCGTCGTTTCGGTTGCCGGTATTTCGATGCCGGTGTTCTGGTTTGGTCTGGCTCTCATATTGCTGTTTTATGTGAAGATACCCATCCTGCCCGGCAGCGGCCGCATCACGCTTGGCATCGCGGCCCCAGTGCGCATCACCGGCTTCTTCCTGGTCGACTCTCTCGTAGCCGGCAATATGAAGGCCTTCTGGTCTTCGCTCTATCATCTCGTCCTGCCGGCCTTCGTTCTTGCCTTCGCCAATCTGGGCATCATCACGCGTCAGATCCGGGCCTCGATGCTGGACGTCCTGCAGGAGGACTATGTCAGGACCGCGCGTGCCAACGGGCTGTCGCGCACGGCTGTCATCCTGCGGCATGCACTCCCCAACGCCCTGATCCCTTCGGTGACGCTGCTTGGGCTGGCATTCGGCGACCTGCTCTATGGCGCCGTGCTGACCGAGACGATCTTTGCCTGGCCCGGCATGGGCAGCTACGTCGTGTCTTCGATCCAGACGCTCGATTTTCCAGCCATCATGGGCTTCACCATCGTTGCCTCGCTGGGCTACGTGCTGATCAACCTGGCGGTCGACCTGACCTATATGGTGCTCGATCCGCAGATCAGGGAACTCGGCTGATGGCGGTGGTTGGCATCGGCGCACCGCGCCAGGCTGTATCGCGGCTTCGTGCGGGCCCCCTGTGGTACCGCGTCAAGGGAAGTCCCCTCACCCTGGTGGGTGCGGCGATCGCGTTGGTGGTGTTGTTCGTCATCATCGCGGCACCTCTCCTGGCGCCTTATCCGCCAGACAAGATCTCGCTGTCGGCGAGGCTTGCCGCGCCAAGCCTGCAGCATCTCTTCGGCACCGATGAGGTCGGGCGCGACCTGTTCTCGCGGGTGCTTTTCGGCGCGCGTGCATCCTGCGGCATCGCCTTTGCCATCGTCATCCTTTCGACCGCCATCGGCTCGATCATCGGCTGCCTCTCCGGCGTCATCGGCGGCATAGTCGACACCGCAATCATGCGGTTGATGGATGTCTTCCTGGCGCTGCCGGCACTGATCCTCGCCATGGCATTGTCGGCGGCATTGGGGCCAAGCCTCTTCAACGCCATGCTGGCCGTTGCCGTGGTGCGGGTGCCCGCCTATGTCAGACTGGCGCGCGGGCAGACGCTGTCCTTGCGCAACCGCACCTATGTGAAGGCATCGCGCAGCTTTGGCGCCTCGCCTGGCTATCTCTTGCGCTGGCACATACTGCCCAATGCCTTGTCGCCCATTATCGTGCAGGCAACGCTTGACCTTGGCGGCACCATCTTGACGGCAGCAGCCCTCAGTTTCATCGGGCTTGGCGCCCAACCGCCAACATCTGAATGGGGGTCCATGGTGTCGAGCGGGCGCAATTATTTCCTCGACCAGTGGTGGTATATCACCTTTCCGGGCCTCGCCATCCTGATCAGCGCCATGGGCTTTAACCTGCTTGGCGACGGTTTGCGCGACATGCTCGATCCGAGGCTGGGTGGCCGATGAGCGAACCGTCTGCCGATGTCCTGCTCGAAATCTCCGATCTGTCGCTTGAGTTCCGCACCTCTCGCGGGCCGACCAAGGCGCTGAACGGCGTCAGCCTCAACGTCCGCGCCGGCGAGATTGTAGGCATTGTCGGCGAATCCGGCTGCGGTAAGTCGGTGACGACGATGGCGGCGACACGGCTGCTGCCCAAAGGCAGCGCGCACATTACCGGCGGCGGTATCCGGCTGTTTGGCAGCGATCCCATGAAGCTCAGCGAGCGCGAACTTCAGCATGTGCGTGGAAAGCTTGTATCGACGATCTTCCAGGAACCGATGAATGCGCTGAACCCGACCCGGCGGATCGGCGAGCAGATCGTCGAGGTCATCCGCCGTCACCAGTCGCTCGGTCCCAAGGCGGCAACCAGCAAAGCCATAGGCCTGCTGCGCGACATGCTGATCAGCGAGCCGGAACGCATCATGCAAGCCTATCCGTTCGAGCTTTCCGGGGGCATGCGGCAGCGTGTCCTTATTGCCATGGCCTTCTCGTGCGAACCAAAGCTCATCATCGCCGACGAACCGACGACGGCACTCGATGTCACCGTGCAGGCGCTGATCTTGAGCCTCATCAAGCACAAGGCGGCGAGCACCGGTACGGCGGTTGTTTTCATCTCGCACGACATGGCCGTGGTGTCGCAGCTTTGCGACCGCCTTTACGTGCTTTACGCCGGACGCGTCGCGGAAGCAGGCACGACCGCCTCGGTATTAGCAGCGCCAGCGCATCCCTATACGCGTGCCCTGATCCGCTGCCTGCCCGGGCTTGCCGCACCCAAACAGCCGCTGGAACAGATTCCCGGCACCTTGCCCGACCTGCTTGACCCGCCTGCCGGCTGCCTTTTCAAAGCCCGCTGCCGCGAAGCCGATGAACGCTGCGAGGCGGTCCCGCCGCTTGCCGCCATAGACCCTGCCCGGCGGGCCGCCTGCTGGCGCCGTATCGAGGAGACGCAAGCCGCGTGACCGAGCCGCCTCTCCTCTCCGTTGAAGACCTGGAAGTCCGCTATCGCGTGACCTCGGGCTGGTTCGGCGGCGCCGACGTTCATGCCGTCAACGGCGTGTCGTTCAGCGTGGCTGAAGGTGAGACGATCGGCATTGTCGGCGAATCGGGCTGTGGGAAAACCACGCTTGGTCAGGCGATCCTTGGCCTGACCGATATCTCCGCGGGCGCGATCAAGCTCAGGGGGACGGGGCGCGACCGTGCACGGCGCAGCCAGATCCAGATCATCTTCCAGGATCCGCAATCCTCGCTTGATCCGCGTCTCCCCGTGTGGCGCCTGATAACCGAGCCCCTCCACATTCGCGGCGGCTACACAAGCAAACAATTGATCGAACGCGCGAGCGAGCTCGCCGTCTCGGTCGGCTTGCGGCCGGAACACGTCGATCGCTACCCGCATGAGTTCTCTGGCGGCCAACGCCAGCGCATCGCGATTGCCAGGGCGCTCGCGGTCGAACCGGCGCTGCTGGTCCTCGATGAGCCGACCTCGGCACTCGACGTGTCGGTGCAGGCGCAGATCGTCAATCTGCTGCTGTCGTTGCAGGCACAGCGCAAGCTCTCCTATGTGCTCATCTCGCATGACGTATCGCTGGTGCGTCATGTCGCCGATCATGTCGCCGTCATGTATCTCGGCCAGATCGTTGAGGAAGGTCCGACGCTCGACGTGCTTGATGCGCCAAGGCACCCCTACACCAAGACGCTGCTTGATGCCGTTCCGCGCTTTGACCGTCCATTGGCCTCGATTGCACCGCGCGCCGGCGAGTTGCCGAGCAACCGCACGCTGCCGACCGGGTGCTTCTTTCGGGAGCGATGCCTGTCTGCGACGGTCGGCTGCGAGCAGCCGCAGCTTCTGGTCGATGCCGACGGTTTGCGAAAGGTGCGCTGTCACCTCGTCACAAACGTCCACGGGATGGGCCGTCCGCGCTCAGCGCCGCGGCCGGCCTTCCCCAGCGATGCGACGGCTTAAGCCGCCTCTGTGGCGAACGGGTCTTCCACCTTGGGCCAGTAGGGCGTCTTGAGCTTCGTATAGGGGATGGATGCGAAGTTCGGCTGGGTCGCACCAAGCGGCGCGCAAAACAGGATGCGCTTGGCGATCGGCGCGAAGCCAGCCTGAAAGTGATAGTTGGATTTGACGATGATGATGCGTTTGGCCGTGGGATCGAGGCCAAGTGCGGTCATGCACTCGGGATGGAAGACCTGTGTCCGCACGGTGTTGATGATCAGGTCGATGCCACTGTCCGTCGTTACCCAGACAGCGTCGCCGAGTGGCCAGGGCATGGTGCCGAAGCGCTGAGTCAGTTCGCGGCCAAGGCCTTTGACGGTAACGCGCAGGTCCATTGGCATGCCGGAAAAGACGCCGCATTTGCCACCGACGCGAAGGTCTATGGTTCCGCCGACCCCTGCCTCGACGCAGAAGCGGTAGGCGATCGGGTCCCAGTACATGGCGCTGGCGATATTCGTGATGCCGCGCTCGACCAGTCGGTGCAGGATGTAGGTTGAATCGCCAGGCGCGCCGCCTCCGGCATTGTCGGACACATCGGCAATCACCACCGGCCCTTCCGGCTCGGCGAGTGCGAGATCGAGCGCCTCGTCGATGCCGAGGAATTTAGGGCTGAGTTCGTGGCGAAGTGCAAAGAGTTCTCTGCCGAATTTCTCCGCTGTCCTCTCGGCCAGCGCCGTGTCGCCGTCAGTCACCACCAGCATCCTGGCGCCGACATCCTCGACATCGCCGTGGGGGAAGCCGTGCCCGAGAGAGACAGACAGGATGCCGTCCTCCTTCTCGGCTGCGGTCATGGCATCGACAAACCCGCGCATCGGCTCCTCCTGCACCCGAAAGGTGCTTATCATGCGGCAGTCGTAGAGCGCCATGACCGGCCGAACCTTGCCTTCCACCGTGTCGACGATGATGCGGTAGAGCTCGCCGGCGCGGTCCATAATGTCGGTGTGAGGATACTCCTTGTAGGCGACTATCGCGGTGGCGCTGTCGACCATCTGCCGAGTTGTGTGGCAATGCAGATCGAGTTCGGCGCCAACGGGGATGTCGGGGCCAACAACAGCGCGCACATGGGCCAGAAAGTCGCCTTCCGTATCGTCATAACCTTCCGCAACAAAGGCTCCGTGCAAGGCAAGCAGGACGCAATCGACGGGCATGGCTGCCTTCAACTCGGCCAGAATCTCGTCGCGGAACTGCTCGTAGACGTTGCGGATGGTGATGCCGCCAGGCTCGGCGCACACGCAAAGGCTTTCGATGATCTCATGCCCATCTTCCTCGCCGCGCTGGCGCCAGACGAATAGCTGGCATGAAGGCTCGTTGAGCGCCTTGCTGGTTGCGTCGCCGCGCGCGATCCCCATTTCCTCGAAGCTATTGTAGCCCGTGGGAATGGGCGCGAAGGTGTTGGTCTCCGTATCCATCCCGGCTATGAAAATCCGCATCGTGCCCTCTTTTCCATTCTTTCGTTTAAGAAAATTCTTTTCTCATCATCAAACCATTATATGATTCATGCAAGCACCTTGAAGGCGGAAAACAAGTCGCGAGCCGGCCGATGGCGCCGGAAATTTTACCCGCCAGGAGCGCAGTAGGGAGCGCAACGCCAATGAACTTAGACCCACTGGACGATCTGATCCTCGACGAGACTACCAAAGGCATTCCACCCGGCGTCTCGGCGCGTCTGCTGGACATAGGATCTATGGGTTGGAATCTCATACGTGGAGATGTCCCCTTGCCTGCGGCCATCCTCCGGGAGTCGGCACTCGATCACAATTCGCGCTGGATGCAGACCTTTGTCGGCAAGCGCAATGCGGTCATCGCACCGCATGTTAAGACGACCATGGCGCCGCAGATCATGCAGCGCCAGATGCGCGACGGCGCCTGGGGTGTCACGGTCGCCACGCTCCATCAACTGAAAGTCTGCCGCCGCTTCGGCATCGATCGCATTGTGCTGGCCAACCAGCTTATCGGGAGGCTCGAGCTCGACGTCCTGGTTGCCGAATTGACCGCGTCGCCCGGCTTCGATTTCTTCATGCTGGTCGACAGCCTGGACGGCGTCAGGGCAGCCTCCGAGGCCGTCAGGCGGGGCGGGGCGAAGGCTCCTCCTATCCAGGTTCTGGTCGAGCGCGGATATGCGGGCGGCAGGACGGGATGCCGCGACAATGAGACCGCACTCCAAATAGCGCGGGCGACCCTTGCAGCGCCGGAACTGAAGTTCTGCGGCATCGAGGCCTTCGAAGGGTTGTTGAGGCCTGGGAATGGCGGCCCCGCCGATACGGTCAGCACCTTCATCGACGAGATCGTCACTCTTTTCGACAGCTGCGTTCGCGAAGGTCTTTTCGAACGCACCCCGCCAATCGTCACCGCCGGCGGCTCCTCCTTCTATGATGTCGTGGTCAAGGGCCTGGCCGGCAGCAACGCGCAGATCGTCACACGCAGTGGCTGCTATGTCAGCCATGATTCAGGTGTCTACCAAGCCGAGCAGCAGCGCATTCTTGCCGCGACCGGAGAACCTGTCGGACTGGTCAATGCACTGGAAGTGTGGACCCATGTGCAGTCATGTCCCGAGCCTGGCCTCGCCATACTGACCGCCGGCAAGCGCGATTTCGGTACCGATTCCGGCCTGCCCGCCCCGCTTCTGATTTCGCGCGGCGGCGAGTTGCCCGAACCATTGATCGGATGCGAGATTTTTGCCAGCAACGACCAGCACGCCTATATGCATTACCCCGCCGCGGCGGCTGTGCGGATTGGCGACCGCATCAGCCTCGGCATCTCGCATCCCTGCACGACGTTCGACAAATGGGATGTGCTGTTCCTCGTCAATGACGACTACGACATCATCGGTGCTGTTAAGACCTATTTCTGATCAAAATCCTTGTCACGGCGCCTGTTGGTTCACACGACAAACCGTATCGCGCGAAGGATGTCGAAGAAATTGTCTGCCTCGAAGCGAAGCGTGCGCGCCGCAGGGTGCTCGATGCCGGGATACCAGCTTCCCCTGTAAGCTTCGATCGGCGTGGTATACTCGACGATGAGTTCGAACCTGTCGGCCAGTTTCGGCAGGCATTTCGACAGATCGCGCGACAGCGAGGCTTCCACGGTCTCGCGGATGGCCTTGACGGCGCCTTGCGGCGACAGGGAGGACGTGGCCGGTCCGAAGCCTTCGCTGGTCGCAACCGTTGAGATCTCGGGCACCAGTGCCCTTGCCTCACCGCACATGCCGGCATCGCCCGACAGGAAGACCGAGGGCACACCGTAGCGGGCAGCGCAGTGCGCGTTCAGGGTGTATTCGGATGCCACCTCCCCGTTGATCAGCATTCTGGACACGGTGCCGGTCAACGTATGTGCCAGCGGGTTCGTGTCGGTTCCGGCCTTGTTGTGATAGCCCGTGTAGAGAGCGGCATCGAAGCTTTCGTCAATGCCGAACATCATCGCATCGGGGTGTCCACTCCAGCCGCGCACGATGCGCACATATTCGGGAAGCCTGGACAAGATGAGGTTGCGCGCCGTCGAGTGGGCGTCCTTGACGACGACTTCGGTAGCGCCTGCCGCTTTGGCGCCTTCGCAGGCTGCGACCAGTTCGTCGGTCATCAACTCGCGGAATTCCGCATAGTCGGGATTG
Organism: Mesorhizobium sp. B2-4-13; assembly: GCF_006658535.1. NCBI lineage: Bacteria > Pseudomonadati > Pseudomonadota > Alphaproteobacteria > Hyphomicrobiales > Phyllobacteriaceae > Mesorhizobium > Mesorhizobium sp. B2-4-13. Next base: position 173,147 of record NZ_VFVB01000012.1, read on the forward strand.
CCCTTGCGCGCCTCGTCCCAGTTGGTGATGCCTGCCGTGCCTTCGATGTCGGCGCTGATGAAGACCTTCATGTTCTTGCCTTTCGATTTCGCAGCTGTCGTCGTGTCGCCGCTCACGCGGCGTCTGTATTTCTTGCCGGCCGTGCGACCCATGATACGCGCCTCGCAAGGTCCGACCTCAGACGGCCCGACCTCACATGGCTCAGTGCCTGTTACTCAGGCCGCCATTTCAGCCTGCCGGCGCACCAGGAACATCGGCCCGACCCGAATGCCCCGGCGGCCATTGTCGTCGACGGCGTCCAGTTCGAGGATCTCTTCCTCGTAGAGAAGGCCGTGCATGCGGAAGCGGCCAGCATCAACCGGCTCGCATGTATGGGTGCAGAAATATTCGATCAGGCATTTCAACTGACCGTGGCTGTAGCTGAGATAAGTGATGTTGAAATCCGGTCCGTATTCGCCCAGATGCGGCGCGATCTCGGGCGGCACCTTTTCGACAGGAAGCGTGTAGACACGCGACCAATTGGCTCCTTTCCAGGTCAGCTCGTTCGCCTTGGAGAAGGACAGGTTCATATGCGCGTAGTCGGCGCCGCGCCCATAGATGCGTCCGTCGATGACAAAGTCATTGCCCGAGACCGGGCGGATCTGAAGCGGCACGCCCTCGCCCATCAGATAGAGCTTACCGTCCTTGTTCTTGACCTCAACCACCTCGCCGCTCGCCTCTTGGCGATAGAGGCCAGGCAGCGCCGCGAACTGATCTTGCGTAATGGATGGCGGGTTCTGGTTGCGAGACGGCATGCGTCCAATGCCCCGATCGGCAAGTGCGATCCGCAGGCCGTCGCCGGCCAGTCGCGAGGCGATCTGATTGGCGAAATCAAGCGTCGCGAAGATCAGGATACCGAAACCGGCGCTGGGCAAAAGCATCATTTGCGATGCGTAGCCATAAACGGCGCCGCCATGACCGACGGACGTCCATCCGTCCATATCGCCGACGCCGAAGCAGAGGCCATAACCGTTCAGGTCCTTGTTGTGACCTTCAGGGCGCTTGCCGATCGGGGTCCACATCTTGCGCAGCGATGCGGGACTGACGATGGGATCGCCATTGGGGGCAAAGCCGCCGCGCAGCAGGCACTGCGTGTAGCTGGCCATGTCCGAAGTGGTGGAGAAAATATTGCCGGCAGGCGAACCGCCGAGGTTGAACACCGGCGCTGGACTATCCCCGTCCAGCGTCCACATATCGGCGGGCGCCAGCCTTTCGCGGATGCCCGGAGCCATCCCGGACGATGTGTCCTTCATGCCCAGCGGTTTGAGGATGTTTTCGGTGATGTAGTCGGAATAGCTCTTTCGCGTCACACGCTCGATCACCATGCCGACAACTGCAATGCCGGCATTGGAATAGTGCATGATGCCGGTGCTTGGGTCCTGCTTCAACGTCGACGTCGCAAGTTCGGCGACTGTGTCGGCGAGCGGCGGCTTGTGCGAATCCAGGTAATGGCCGCTCTTGGGCTCGCGCACGATACCGGCAGTGTGGCTCATCAGCTTGGACAGGCTGATCTGGGAACCGTGCGGTCCGCTCTCGCGACCGGCGAACGGATTGACCGGGTGGAATCCTGGCAGGTATTCCGAGACATCGACATCAAGGTCGACTAGGCCCTTCTCGACAAGCTGCATGATGGCAACCGATGTAAAGGTCTTGGTGATCGAGCCGATGCGGAAACACGTATCGCTCTTCATATCGAAGTGACGATCATGCCGCTGTATGTGGCCCTGCGATATCAGACCTTCCCTGTCGACAAGGGAATAGGAGATGGACGGGATCGCCTTGTCCTCCACCTCATGGCGGATAAGGTCTTCGAGAAGCTCGATAGCGCTGGGGGAAAGCGAAGACACGGAAAGATACTCCCTGATTTTCAATCTGTTTGGCGGGGATCGAGAATGTCGCGCAACGCATCGCCGACGAGGTTCCATGCCAGCACGAACAGGAAGATCGCGGCGCCTGGAAAAGCCAGCGTATACCAGTACTGGAACGGATTGCCGGGTTGTCCAACGATCCAGTTGCGGGCGTAGGCGATGAACTGCCCCCAATCGGCGTAGCCCTCTTCTGTGCCGACGCCGAGGAAGCTGAGCGCTGAGGCAGTGAGCACCATTGAACCGGTGGCCATGGTTGCCAGGACGAGCACGGGAAAGAATGCGTTGGGCAGGATGTGGAACACGATCAGCCTGAAGTCGCCAGCGCCATAGCATCTGGCCGCACTGACGAAATCCATCTCGCGGATGCGCAGGATTTCGCTGCGCACAACACGCGCATAGCCCATCCATCCGAAGGTCGTCAGCGCGACCGTTATCGGGCCAAGGCCCTTGCCCAGCAGAGCAGTGAGCACCATTGCGGCGATGAGGAATGGCACCGCCATGAAGACGTCGACGATGCGCATCAACACCTCGTCGACGACACCGCCGTAGAAGGCGGCGATCGACCCTACGACCGTTCCAATCAGGACGGAGATGGCAACGACGCCGAGGCCGATCTTGAAGGCCGTGCGGGTGCCCCAAATGACGGCGTAATAGATGTCATACTGTCCTTCGGTCGTCCCAAAAATCGCTTCTGGCGATGGCGGCTGCGGGGTTGCCAGGAAGCCCGCGCGCGGGGTGTCGTAGACCGACATCTGGAATTCCTGGGGCGGTGCAAGCACAGGTGCGAAAATCGCTACCAGCACGAAGGCTGTAAGCAGGAGCACGCCGACCAGCGACATCGGATTGCGCTTCAGATAGCCAAGCGCCCTCATCGCGTCTTCACCCTTGGATCAAGCAATGGATAGATCAGGTCGACTGCAAGGTTCAGCACCACGAGTACGACCGCAAAATAGAGGCCAAAGCCAAGCACTGCGGGAAAATCCAGATTGGCCGCCGTCTTGGCCGCGAACTGGCCCAGGCCCGCATAGTCGAAAATGGTCTCGGTGATGACGACGCCGCCCATCATGGCTGCGAGCTCCATGCCTGCGATGGTCGTGACAGGAAGGAGCGCGTTGCGCCGGGCGTGATGCAGCTCCACCACCCGCCGGGGCATGCCCTTTGCACGTGCGGTCCGGACATAGTCCTGGCGCAGGGTCTCCAGCATCGAGGTGCGCATCACCCGCGTCATGTTGGCAAGGTTGACATAAGTCAGCGTGATCACGGGGGCAGCAAGATGCCTCAAGGAATCCCCGAAGATTGCCAGATTGCCGTTGAGCAGCGCGTCAATCGTGTTCGCGCCGGTGTAGCGGGTGAAGCCCGGTGAAGTGACGGCAGCCTGCGCCCATTGGCTGAGGCGGCCGGGCGGGAACCAGTCGAGCGCCGAATAGAAAATCAGCAGCATCAGGAGCCCGAAGACATACACCGGGAACGACCAGCCCAATATGGTGAAGATGCGGATCAAATGGTCCGGCCAGCGGTTGAGATGGATGCCGGCCCGCGATCCCAGATAAATGGCAAGCAGGAACCCCGGGATGAATGCCAGCAGGACCAGCTCCAGCGTCGCCGGCAGGAGCGACGCCAGGGCATGGGCGACGGGCTGGCGCGCAGTCTCGGACCAGCCCATATTGCCTGTTAGGATATTGCCGATCCAGCGTCCGTATTGGAGGTAGAAGGGGTCGTTGAGCCCGTATTGTTCGATCATCTTGCGAATGCTCTCCTGACCGCCCTTCAGGAAGTCCGGCGACGGCGCGTAGGCGGCCAGCCGCTGCGTTGGCGACAGCGACATCTGCAGCGCAAAAAGCATCAGCGACAGGGCAAACAGAACGACGGGCAACACCAGCAGCCGCCGCAAGGCGTAGTTCAGCACATCAGCATCCGAGCCATGAGGAATGGATCGCCTGCCGGGCGGACGATGCCGCCCGGCAGACGCGAAACTCAGTCAGCCTTTTTCTTGACGGGATAGAAGTCCCAGGCGCCGTACAGGATCATGTTGTGGACGTAGCCGTCGATGTTGCTGCGGGTGACGATGTAACCAAAGTCCTCCCAGAGGAATTGTGTGGTGGCGTAGTCGTAGGACATTTCCTGCAACTTGGCGTAGATCGGCTCGCGCACGGCCGGATCGCTCGAGGCCCAGGCCTGGTCGAGAAGCGGCTTGAACTTTTCCGCCATCAGGTCGCGGTAGCCCTGGCCCAGCATGCCGCCAACGAGACCGGTCGGCGACAGATAGTAGGTTGCAGCGCCCAGCGGACCACCTGGATCGGAATAGTCCGGTCCCCAGCCCATATAGGTGAGCGGCGCGGCGGGTTTCTCACGATTGTTGAGCTTGTCGGAGATCGATGACCAGGGCAGCGACTGAATCTTCATCTTGAACTTCGGATTGATGCGCTGCAATCCCTGCTGGAGTGCGGAAAGCGCTGCCGTGCCTTGCGGCGTGCCTTCCTGCACGAAGGCCGTGAAGGTGAAGCCGGTATCCCACAGCTTGCCGCCGAAAGCCTTCTTAAAGTGCTCCGCGGCCTTGGCCGGGTCGTAGGTGTAGATCGGCGAGTCTGCACGGTAGCCCATGATGCCGCGCACGGTCGGGCCGCGTGCCTGCACGGTCTTGCCAAGCAACGCCTGCTTTATCAGCGCATCGTAGTTCTGAGCATAGTTGAAACCCTGCCTGACATCGATGTCGGAGAAGAAGTCAGGGGGAATGCCGTTGCCGTCCAGCTGGCCGCTGCCGATGGCGGCGTTGTCGGCATCGTCGATCGGCCAGGCGAAATAGAGGCCGCGACTGAAAACCTTGGGTAGGCCATCGATGACCTTGACCCCGTCGGTCTTGCTGAGCTCGTCCAGGAATTCCACCGGTGTAGCGACGAAATCGGCATCGCCCGAAAGCAATTGCAAGCGACGCGTCGTCCATTCCGGAACGGTGCGCATGACCACGCGCTCGAGCGAAGCCGGCCCCATGAAATAATTGTCGAAACGCTTCAGTGTGATGCGGCGGTCCGTCCTGTCCCACTCATCGAGCATGAACGGACCGGAGCCGTTTTCCTCGGCAAACAGCGGATCGTCGCCGAGTTCAGGACGGTAGTATTTCTTCCAGGTGTCACCATTGCCGTCCCAGCCTCCGACGGAGGCGACCCATTCCTTGTCGACGATCGAGGCGCCGAACGGCAAGGCCAGGACGCCGAGCGTGGCAGGGAAGGATTTCGGCAGCCTCAGTGTGACATTGTCGCCCTCGACTGTGATCTGCGAAGCGAGTTCGTCATAGACCTTTCGAAGCGCTTCAGGGCTGGCAGCCTTGATATCCGAGACCTTGCCTTCAGCTTCGACCCATTTGGCGACGTCTGTGTATTTGCTGGCCGTCACCACTTCGGTGATGGCGTTGGACATCCAGGACTGGCCCATGAGAATGGCACGCAGCAGCGAGTAGCGCACGTCTTCGGGCGTGATCTCGCCATAGCCGGGTTCGACCTTGGCCTTCTGCTCGGCGGTCAGCCCGTCAAAATACTGCCAGGTGATTTTGCCGTCGTCTCCCTTGATGCCAACCTTGTGGGTGTGGACGCCCTTGCGGATCGGGAATGTATAGCTGACCGAGCCGTCTGCATTCTGTTTGATCAGGCCGTTTTCGAGGCTGGGCACTTGCGACGACAGTGAAGGTACGAACTCGGAAATCTGGGAGCCGTTGTAGTTCAGCAGGCGGCTGTAGACGTTCAATACGCCGTACGAACTCGGAGTATTGGCGATATAGGCCGGATCGAAGGACTGAACGTCATCGGTCCAAAGGAAAACGAAGGTTCCGGGGTTTTTGGTTTCTGCCGCGGCAGGCGCCGCAACAGCGCCAATACCCATGCAGAAGGCTATGGCCAGGGCACATTTCATTTTCATGGTGTTGTTCCCACAATTGGCCTAGGGCCTTTTCGACCCGAGGTCGTTTTTTTATCGTTGCGAGGGAAAGCTAGGAGGAGCCTTGCGCTGGTGTCCAATGCGTAGATAGGATCAGTTATGCGAATAATGCATGAGGCTGATCATGGAGCTGGCGTGGTTTGAAGATTTCCTCGAGATCGCCGCAACGCGGAATTTTTCGACCGCGGCCGCATCCCGCAACATCTCGCAGCCAGCCTTCAGCCGGCGCATCAAGTCGCTGGAAGCATGGGTCGGCATTGAACTGGTCGACCGCAGCACTTACCCGGTGCGTCTCACCAGCGCGGGCAACGTTTTTTATCCGCGCTGCCAGGAAATGGTTCGTGACATGTATCGGCTGCGCACCGATTGTCGCAACGCTGCGGGCGCCAGCTCAAGACTCCTGACCTTCGCAGCACTTCATACGCTGGCTATCTATTTTTTCCCCAAGTGGATCAGCCAGCCGGACATGCCCAATGCGCCGGTCCGCAGCAGCATGCACACTGGCGACTTTCTGGAATGCGTCGAACATCTGTCATCGGACAAGTGCGACTTTGCCATCACTTACGATCACCCAGACGGTCCGCCTGTGCTTGAGGGAGGCCCGTTCGAATCCTTGCAGATCGGCAAGGATCGCCTGGTTCTGGTCTCTGGTGTAGACCAGGACGGAGCGCCGCTCTTCGACATCGATGTGCCCGAAGGGACCATCATCCCATATCTCGCCTATTCCTGGAGCGACGGCTATCTGGGAAAGCTGATCTCGCTCATCCAGTCCCGCTGGCGCCGTCCTCTCAATCTCAGCATCGTCTATCAGTCGTCACTTGCCGAAGGCCTCAAACAGATGGCGATCGCGGGACAAGGCGTCGTGTGGCTGCCGCAGATCTGCGTCCAGAAATCGACCGCCCAGGGCGAACTGGTGCAGATCGGCGGTCAGCAGATGTCGCTGGAGATCGAGATCAGGATCTTTCGTCGCGTCGGCGCGCGCAATAGAGAAGGCGACGCGCTTTGGAAATATCTCCTGCGGACCGCCGAGCAAACGCACGGGCGCAACACACTTGATCCAACACTCACCATGCGCTGAGACGGTTGAACGAACCGATCTCGCACATAATGCGAAATCCGATGGGCCCATGCAGAAATTGCATAACGCTGCGCAGCACAGCTGTAGGCCGGACATTGTAAGGCTGGCGCCGTGCTCGAAGATGCCCGGAGGCCTTCCGGTGGGGTAGCTCACAAGGCTCGCAAGCGAGTGGCCCTATTGACAGCCGGCGAGCTCACCGCGTTCGATGTGGATCAGCGTTTGCACGTGGAGCCCCTTTTTGACAGCCAAGTCCGCCGCCACAGCGAACCTTCCCGACAATATTGTCCTGTCGGTCGAAAACCTCGAAGTCTGCTTTGGGGCGGGCGCGACAAAGGCTGTTCGGGCAGTTCAAGGTGTTTCCTTTCAGATCCGGCGCGGTGAGACGCTGGCACTAGTTGGTGAGTCGGGCTCGGGCAAATCCGTAACCGCCATGACCGTCATGCGACTCACCGAATATGACGGCGCCAGGATCACGGCAGGGCGGGTCCTGATGCGGTTGAAGGATGGCCAGGTAGCCGATCTGACGCAGCTTTCGGAAAAGCGCATGGAGCGGCTTCGCGGCTTCGAGTTCTCGATTGTTTTTCAGGACCCGATGTCGAGCCTTAATCCTGTGTTTCCCATCGGCGACCAGATCGCTGAGGTGGTCATTCGCCACCAGGGCAAGCCACCGCGCGAAGCGCGCGACATCGCGTTGAATATGCTCAAGCTGGTACGCGTTCCCGACGCTGCCCGACGGCTCGATCAGTATCCGCACCAGCTGTCTGGCGGCATGCGCCAGCGCGTCATGATCGCCATTGCCATGGCGTGCCGGCCCTCGCTGATGATCCTCGACGAACCGACAACCGCGCTTGATGTGACTATCCAGGCTCAGATACTGGATCTCGTGCGCGCACTGCAGCGTGAGATCGGCATGTCGGTTCTTTTCATCACCCACGACATGGGCGTGGTCGCCGAAATCGCCGACCGTGTCTGCGTCATGTTGAAAGGTGAAATCGTCGAGTCGGACTCCGTGGGCCAAATCTTTGCGGCTCCCCGCCATCGTTACACGCGCGCGTTGATCTCCGCGGTGCCGCGACTGGGCAGCATGGCAGACAAGGATGCGCCCGAAAAATTCCCGCTCGTCTTATACGAGGCGGAGGCCTCCGAGCCTGAGGCTGCAGCATGAGCGCCGGATCGCAAGCGACGGACCGCAAGCCCCTGGTCGAAGTCCGCGACCTTGTAACCCGGTTCGACTTAAAAGGTGGGGTCTTTGGCCGCGTCACCGGGCGGGTTCATGCCGTGGAGGGCGTTTCCTTCGATATTTTGCCCGGTGAGACGCTGGCGCTGGTGGGAGAATCCGGATGCGGCAAGTCGACGGTGGCGCGCAGCATAATGCAATTGGACAAGCCCCTGGCGGGCTCCATTCGCTATGATGGCAATGAGATGGTCGGTGCGCGGCGAGCGGCGCTCGCGCGGTTTCGGCGCGAAGTACAAATGGTCTTTCAGGACCCGTTCTCGTCTCTCAACCCACGCATGACGATCGGGCAGGCGCTGACCGATCCCATGCGCGTCCACCGCATTGCACCGCGCGGTGCGCTGCAGAAACGAGCAGCGGAATTGCTTGCCAAAGTGCATCTGCCCCCTGAGTATCTCGACCGCTATCCACATGCCTTTTCCGGCGGGCAGCGGCAGCGCATCTGCATCGCCAGGGCGCTGGCGCTTGATCCTCGCCTGCTCATTGCAGATGAAGCGGTCGCGTCGCTCGACGTGACGATCCAAGCGCAGGTCATCAACCTTCTGATGGACCTGCAGCGCGACATGAGCATTGCCATCCTCTTTATCAGCCATGATATGGCCGTGGTGGAACGCATCGCGCACCGCGTTGCCGTCATGTATCTGGGCGAGATCGTGGAAATCGGCGACCGTCGTTCGGTCTTCGGCAACCCGCAGCACCCCTATACCCGCAAGCTGCTGTCAACGGTTCCGGTTGCTGATCCGGCACAACGATCGGTTGGACGAGAGCCGATGTCAGACGAGATTCCAAGCGCGCTACGCGGGGTCGATTTCGTTCCGGTCCGCCGGGCAATGAACGCTGTTTCACCTACGCATTTCGTGCGGGAGACGGCGTGATCCACTGCGGCAAGACCAGCGGCCCACCAGCGTGACGGGCCTGGTGTAGAGAGGCGTCGATACCCCGACCCCTCCCACGACGCCGACACTGCACAGCCCTGCAAACATGCCGAAGCCGCTCAGAAACCGCCAGCCGCGCCAACGCTGGTTTCCGTAGGTGAAGGAGTTGTTCAGGGTGTGGTTGAACGCCATCGCCGCAAACTTGGCGGCCGTTTTCGCGAGGGCAAAGGACGTGCCGTATGAGAGAAGCGAACGCAGACCTTGGGGTGAAGCCATGACGCGCTCCCTACGGCATTACGGAAGGCCAGCTGTCTATTGACGAACCCCATTTTGGGTAAAGGGAGCTAGGGCTCCCCCGCCAGAACACTGCAATATAAGCGAATTCTCGTTTACCAGTGATAAGTCACAAACGGTAGCCGAGGGAGGGCTTGGGTTCGGCTCCGAAAGCCCAGGGGTCTGCGCCCGATCATTCGCCAAGGCGAAGCTGGCATCATCAACAACAGCGAAATGTAGGAGTCCAAGGCCAGGTCCAACAAAGCTCTTGGCCTTCATGGCAGCGTCTTCTTTTTGTCGCTCGGCGTCGCCTGAGGTGAGGCCCGCGTTCTGGTGCTGAGGGGCACGGGCTGATTGTTGTTCGATGGAATGTACCCCTGCCCCTTGTTGGAGGGCAGCGGCTGTCGAGGACACCACCCCTCAAGGGAGGATCGCCCTCTCGCAGACGGCATCTCGCGAAAACGCTGCGATGATCGCCTCGAGCGAGACATTCAGTGCGTTGGAAAAGGTCCTGCCCTTCTGCCAAATCGCCACGTAGTGGTAGAGTGCGGACGGTTCCACCGGTTTTGCTTCGAGGCTAAACGCCGCGTACTCACGCGCAATGATCTCATTGGTTATTGAAATGCCTAGGCCAGCCGAAACGTATCCGGCTTCGTGACCGTTGCAATCGAATTCCACCAGGATGTCCGGCTCAACGCCGGCGAAGCGCAAGGCATTGAAATTCATTTGGTGGGCGGCGAATTGCGGATCGATATCGACGATCGTTTCGCCTGCCAGGTCGTGAGCCTCGATACAGGTCTGTTTTGAGAAGCGATGGTCGGGATGGAAAATGCATACGTTGCGCGCTGACCCAAGGGGCGCCCATTCAAACAGACTTGGGTCCAGGGGCAATCTCGATATTCCAAGATCTGCTCGCCCAGCCAGGATGTGCTCGCCGATCTGCTCGTAGCTTCCAGAAATCGACCGGACATTCGAAGCGGTCTTTGAGTGGATAGTCGCCACGACCTTGGGCAAGGTCACGAAACCGAAAACGGAGGGTGCAGCAATTGCAATCCTCTGCTTTTCCTCATTCTTCATTGCGAAGATCGACGCTTCCAGGCGATCCAGGGACGTCAGGGCAAGTTCTACGTTTCGCAGGAGTTCCCAGGCTTCCTGCAAGGGGACGATGCGGTTGGCTGATCTCTTGAAGAGAGTGATGCCAAGGGTGGTCTCGAGTTGCTTCACATGTTGACTGACGGCCGGCTGGCTTATCCCAAGTGCTGCCGCCGCTCGCCTTGTCGAACCGGCCCGCAACACTTCTCGGAAAACCTTCAGTTGACTCAGCATGCGCCGAATCTGATGCGGCTCCTTCGACCAGGAATGCTCAAGGGCTTCCCAGATCTGTTCCTGGCGGGCGTGATCGTCGTTCACGGTGAAGGCCATGAGTTGCTCGAGCTTCATGCCGTCCTGCTCGTAAACATCGAGCAGCTTCGGCGAGACCTTGGCAAGCCGCAAACGCTGCTGGACGAACGCGGCAGACACGAAGAAGCGCGCGGCGATCTCTTCGTGGCTGGCGCCCTGGTCGTGCAGGGTCTGGAAGGCGCGGAACATGTCGACGGGATGGAGATCCTCGCGCTCGAAATTCTCGGCCAGCGAATCCTCCTCGATCGCCACCACGCTGTGGGCGTCGGTGACGACGCAGGGCACCGGCTCGGTCTTGGCCATGCGCTTCTGCCTGACCAGCAGTTCCAAGGCGCGATAGCGGGCGCCCACCGGCAGGCACTTCGAACATGCCCGTCTCGTTGCCCTTTCCATCCAGCATCGGCCGGACGTTGAGGCTCTGGAGCAGGCCGCGCCGCCCGATTGAGGCGGCGAGGTCCGCGATTGTTTCCCCGCGCTTGATACGCCGGACATTGGACTGGCTCAACTTCAGCTTGTTGAAGGGGATGTCGCGCGAGGCATTGAGAGTAATCTTCTGCTTGGGCGTAGCCATGGGAATTATCTCCGAGACGGGCGGCCGGGACTCTCTCGACCTGCTGCTCGCGATGCAGCATCGCGTGCATCAAATTCGCACTGCTAAACGTTTGGCGGCGACCACGAAAAGTAGGATAAGCCCCCAGGCTGTGAGCGCCAGGTGAGGGCTTAGCCCGATGATGTTGAAGCCGCTGGCGATGACTTGAAGAATGATGAGCGCGACGAACAGGCCTGCGATCTTTCCAAAACCACCATACGGATCGATCCCGCCCAAGATGGCAGCGAGAACCGTTATCAAAAGATAGGATTGTGCGATCTCGGCCCCGGCTGAATTGAACCGGGCCATCATGACAATAGCCGCAAGCCAGCACAGCAGGGAAGACAGGACATAGACCCAAATTAGCACTCGGCCCGTGTCAACACCCGAATACCTGGTCGCCTCGGGGTTGGATCCGATCATGTGCATGCGGATGCCAAGCGCCGTGCGGGTAAGCAGCACATGAATGATTATCGCCACGACCGTGAACAGCAGGAACGAGGTGGGTACGCCCAGCACGGTTTCGTTGGACACCGCGATCAAAGCCTCGGGAAAGCCTGACACCGTGCGTCCGCGCGTGCAGTAAATGCTGATTCCATGAAGGAGCGTCATCGTGCCAAGCGTGACCAGGATGGGATGAACGCCGGCGTACGCGACGAGGAAGCCGGTGATCAGCCCGATCAGTGCGCAAAGCGCCAGCCCTGCCAGCAAGGCAGCCGTCATCCATAGAGCGAGGTCAAGGCCCGCGGCGTCCGGCGGCATCAGCGAGGTTAAGATCCAGGCCATCAGCAGGCCCGCCAGATTGGCGGTGGCGATGATTGCAAGATTGATGCCGCCCGAAATCAGCGGAATTGCCATCGCCAGCGACAGAAGGCCGAGTTCGGGCAGTTGGAACATCATCGCCTGCAGCGTCGCGCCGCGCAGGAAGGTGCCCGGTTCCAGGATCGAAAAGACAGCCATCAATGCCACGAGGAGTGCAAGCAGGCCGCTCTTGCCCATGACCGGCTGGCGCAAGAGCGCCATCACACTGTCGAACTGGCTGTTGAGCTGGCGCACCCTTTGCTCCGACACCGGATTCCCTCAACCTACCTGGACACGTTGCCGTCGAGTGGAACGCTTTTCAGCGTATCCGGTCATCACGATTGAGACCAGGATCGCCAGGCCGGTGACGACGCCGAAGAAATAAGAGGAAATACCGAGAAGATTGAGCCCGTTCTGCAACATGGCCAGGAAGAGCACGCCAAGCAGGACACCGGCCATCGATCCCTTTCCGCCGACGAGGCTGGCGCCGCCGAGGATGGCTACGGCAAGCACATTGAGCTCCTGCCCGGCCATTGCGGTCGGAACAGCCTGGTGAACGCGATAGGCCTGGATGAACCCGCCGACCGCCGCGAGAAAGCCAAGGTAGCCATAGGCAAAGAGCTGGACGCCGAGCACGTTGATTCCAATGCGGCTTGCCGCTTCCGGGTTGCCGCCAAAGGCGTAAACCTGCCGGCCGAGCCGTGTGTGCTTCATCAGAAAGTGCGTGAGCAGCACCACCGCCAGCATGACGAGGGTGGGTAGGCCGATCTTGACCACGTCGCCCGAGGCAAGGACTGTCCGGAAGACAACGATGGGTTCGGCCCACCAGTCGGGCAGATTGTAGATCTCATGCGCATCGGTGATGTAGATCAGGAGCGCGTAGTAGATGCTCGATGTCGCGATAGTGATGATGATCGAGCCGACGCGCAGAAAATGCGCGAGAACCGCGTTCAGCGCGCCAAGTGCGGTACCAAAGGCTGCCGCGATCACCAGCGTCGGAATGACCGGCATTTCGTAGGCGGTGGCGAGCGTCGCTGCCAGATATTGGGCGGCCGCCGCCGTGGCCGTGAACGAAATGTCAATGCCGCCGCAGACCAGGACGACGAACACGCCGGCGGCCAGGATCGCTATCACCGAATAAGCCTCGACGAGGTTCACAAGGTTCGACGCCGTCAGGAAGTGGGAAGACGACGCTGTGAGAATAATGGCCGTCACGATGATGGCTGAGCCAAGGGCGCATTCGGGCTGCCCGAAAATGGTCGAAAGCAGTCTAGGCATGCACCGCCTCCGAGAGCCGGGCTTCGGCGACCGAGCCGGGCAAGAACTCGCCGACGATGCGGCCCTGTCGCATGTGAAGTACGCGGTCACTATTGAAATACACTTCCGGCACCTCGTCCGAGATCAGCAGGATGCTCATTCCTTCCCGCGCAAGCGACCTGATCAGCGAGTGGATGCCGGCCTTGTTGCGAATGTCCACGCCGATTGTCGGGCCGTCGAGAATGAGCACCTTCGGGTTGGTTGCCAGCCATTTGGCAAGAACGACGCGCTGCTGGTTGCCACCCGACAGCGTCTGGCTGGCGGCCTCCACGCTTGCGGCGCGAATCTTCAATTGCTCGACCCATGACTTCGCCAAGGCTGCCCGGCGACCGAACGGCACCATGCCGAACCGGTCACTGAGCGATTTCAGCACGGTGATCGCGATGTTGTCGGCTATCGATTGGCGCAGGTTCACCCCCAGTGCGAGCCGGTCTTCCGAGGCATAAGCAATGCCTGCCGATATCGCCGCCTTATTGGAGCGCACGCGAACGGGATGTCCACCGACCAGGATCTCGCCGCGATCGAGTTTGGTCATGCCGAAAAGCGAGAGCGCCAGTTCGGTCCGGCCGGCGCCAAGAAGGCCGATCAGGCCGAGGATCTCACCTTCGCGGATAGTGAAGGACACGTCCTCAAATTCCCCGACACGGGTCGCGCCCCTTACTTCGAGCACCGGCTTTCTTTCGTTGACGGGGCGCGCCGAAACCTTGTTCTCCAGGCTTTCGCCGGTCATCAGCTCGGCGATGCGGTTGTCGTCGATCTCGCGGGCGGGAAAGGTGCCGACCTTCTTCCCATCGCGCAGCACGGTGACACGCTCGGCGATTTCGGTGACCTCTTCCAGCCGGTGGCTGACGAAAACGATGCTGATGCCCTGCGCCTTCAGCCTGCGGACGGTGGCCAGCAGCAGGTCGACCTCGTGGCGCGTCAGCGAGGCGGTCGGCTCATCCATGAACAAGACGCGCGCGTTGGAAGCGATGCCCCGGCATATCGCCACGATCTGCCGCTGCGCGACCGACAGCCTGCCGACCCGCAGATCGAGGGGAAGTTGAGTATCCAGGCGCTCCAGCGCTGCCTTGGCGACTTTGTGCATTTCGGCCCGGGGCGGCAGCTTCAGGGGGGCTGACAATTCCAACCCGATGCCGATGTTCTCCTCGACCGTGAGGTTCGGAAACAGTGACAGGTCCTGGAAGATCACCTGGATGCCGAGCGCTCTCGCTTGCTGCGGCGTCAGCCGGGCATGGGCTGTCCCGTCGACGGTGATCGAGCCGCCGGCATCAGGCGCGTGGACGCCAGAGAGGATCTTGATCAAGGTGGACTTGCCGGAGCCATTCTCGCCGACCAGGCAGTGCACTTCGCCGGCCGCGATCGACCAATCGATCGCGTCCAATGCCCGCGTCCCGCCAAATTGCTTGCTGATCCTGGACAATGTGAGGAGGCTTGCGTCGCCGGCGGAAGGGCTATTCATCAGCTGACCTGCTTTTATCCGCCGCCGGATTCTCGAAAGGCAAGCGAACACAACGTCCCATCCCCGACTGGACTGGGATCTTGCCGACTGCCCATCGGATACCGTGGGTCCGCTCCGACATCTGTCTGGTCAGATCACCTTGGCCCATTCATCGATGGTCTTCGGGTTAAGGTCGATCTGCTTGTTGGCCCGGATGACATGGCTCAAGGCGTCGACCTCACAGGGGCCCATGCCCGGGATGTCGACGCCGTTCTTGATCTCCGTGCCGGCCGCGACCGTGTTGCCGAGCGCGACCATTGCATAGCCTGAATCGACTGGGTTCCAAAGGAAGCCGCGGGTGATGGCGCCGGACTTCATCAGCTTCTGGCCCTGGCTCGGGATGAATGGCCCGACGACGATGACCTTGCCTATCTGGTCGCGGTCGCTGACGGCATTGCCCGCGCCGATCGGCCCGTTTGCACCGAAGATCAGGAACCCCTTCAAATCGGGATTTGCCTGCATCTGGTCCATGGCGGTCTTGTAACTGTCGTCGACGCTGTTCGAGACACCGAAGCGGTCGCCTACCTGCTGCATCTTGGGATATTTCTGCTTCTGAAGCTTGAGCGCGAAATCAGCCCACAGATTGTGCTGCACCACAGTCAGACCGCCGACGAAGACGACATACTTGCCCTCGCCGCCGATCGCCTCGGCAAAGGCTTCGAGGTGCGCCTCGCCAAAAGCCTTGTCCTGGATGAGTTCAATATCCCAGTCGGCGTGCTTCTGGCCGGGCGATTCATTCATGATGACCTTGATGCCAGCATCCTGCGCCCGCTTGAGGACGGGCTCGAGCGCCTTTCCGTCATTCGGCACAACGCCGATCACGTCTACCTTCTTGGCGATCAGATCCTCAATGGCCCGCACCTGCTCGGCGGGATCATCAGTCGTCGGATTGATGATCGACGCGTCGACGCCAAGATCCTTGCCAGCCTTGAGCACGCCTTTTTCGACGTTGTCGAACCACGGGATCTTTACCTTGCCTACGATGCCTATCTTGGCTGGTTCGCTGGCTGCCCGGGCCGCGGCAGGTGCCAGAGCTGTTATCACGCCTAAAGCCGTCGCGCTCTTCATGAACGTGCGGCGGGAAATGTCGCGCATGGAAAGTTTCCTCCCATTCCAAAGTGGACAGACCACTTTTAACTTGAGTCACCTTCAAACGCAAGCGCCGCGTGTTCGAGTCAGCGTCGCAGCGCAGATATTCGTGAGAGTGCGGCGACGTCGGACTCGATCATCGCGCGAGTGCTTTCCTCGATATGGTCGAGATGCGCCGACATGGCCTCAGCCGCGCCTATGGCGTCGTGATCGGCAATGGCGCGAACGATCCTTCTATGTTCGCCAAGGCTGCGGCGGATGAGGGCAATGTCCTCGGTGGCGCGGCGGCGCACATCGAGCCCCATGTTGTAGAGCCCGTAGGCTATGCGATCGAGAACCGTGTTGCCGGACATCTGCCAAAGCCTGCCATGAAACTGCGCGTCGAGAATTCTGAAACCAACAGGGTCAGCCAATACGTTCTCATGCGCGACCAGCATGCCGTTGAGCGCCTCGACATCGGTATCGCTAGGATTGACTGCCGCCTTGCGCGCGATCTCGATTTCGATGATGCGGCGGCTTTCGAAGACATCCGCCAGGTTCGACGGCGTCAACGACAGGAAGAAATCGAGCGGCGCAAGCAGGGTTCGCGCATCGAGGCTGGTGATATAGGCGCCGCCGCCATGCCGGGTGTCCACCACGCCTAGCGTCGACAGCGCCCGGATCGCCTCACGCAGGCTTGGCCTGCTGATGCGAAGGATTTCGATCAACTCGCGCTCCGACGGCAGCCGGTCTCCGGAGCGCAACATTCCGGTCCGGACCAGGTCAAGGATGCGGTTGACGACAGATTGGGCAACGCCCGTATTGCCCGACTGAAAGGTCTCGGCAATCGGATGGAGCTTCGCTTCTCCCCGCTTCGACGGCCTGTTGGGACCTTGTGTCATCAGCTTTCCCACGCCTCTGCGGGCTTGAATTCGCCCCAGCTCGGTATGGGCAGTTGTAGCCCGTTTTTGATCCAGAGAAATCGCCCGTTTATGTGGGCGGCGTTTTCACCCATCAGTCTTTCGATGAGCTCGCTCGCCTTTTCGGGATCGTCGCCACCGGTCCGCTCAACCCACGCCGCCCACTCGCGATAGCGTTCGGCGACAGGTCCGAGATCCGATACGCCGTCGCGGATATCGGCCCACATCTCCGTCTTGACGTCGCCCGGATGGATCACATTCGCCGTTACCCCAGTGCCTTCGAGCTCGGCGGCGAGATGGCGGGTGAACTGATTGAGCGCGGCCTTGCTGGTGCCATAGGCGCTGTTGATCGGCCCCGGCTCATGCAGCGCTGCGGCGGAG
Organism: Mesorhizobium sp. B2-4-13; assembly: GCF_006658535.1. Classification (NCBI taxonomy): domain Bacteria; kingdom Pseudomonadati; phylum Pseudomonadota; class Alphaproteobacteria; order Hyphomicrobiales; family Phyllobacteriaceae; genus Mesorhizobium; species Mesorhizobium sp. B2-4-13. Next base: position 190,419 of record NZ_VFVB01000012.1, read on the forward strand.
GTGATATTGACGATGCGCCCCCAGCGCTGGCGAACCATTGCTTCGACGAAGGCGCGGCTGGTCAGGTAAGGGCCGACCGTGTTGATCATCACCGTGTTGATCCAGGCCGCCGGATCGGTTTTCCAGACCAACTGGATAGGGCCAAAGATGCCGGCCGCGTTGATCAGGATCGATGGCGGTCCGAGGCGGCCTTCGACCTCACTTTTGATCGAGGCGACGGACTCGGCGGATGCCACATCGCCGGGGATGGCAATGCCGGATCCGCCCCTAGCTTCAATGTGCTCCAGTGTATCGTTGAGCTGGTCCATGCTTCGCGAGACCAACGCAACCCTTGCGCCGCCTCCGGCAAGCCGCATTGCAGCCAATTTGCCGATACCCCTGCCGGCGCCGGTGATCAACGCGACTCTACCCGCCAAGCCTTCCATATTTCCTCCAGCTATCGCCAGGTAAGAAATAGCGAGATCGAAGTGGTCTGTCCACTTTTTCATTTCGCATTCCTTGCTCCTCCGGCAAAACGAGTTCGGTCTGGTGGGCGGAAGTTGCGATGCTGCGGTAAACAATCGACCGTTCGAATGCAAATCATCGAAGGGTTGCGTTGGTTCTTCTGGACCATTCCGACCAGCATGGCTCGCTTCTTCTTCCTGAATTGAAAATCATTCAATGTTGGAATGGCGCCATCAGGATTCGCACCGTTTTCGAATATGGATTCCAATCTGCGACGGCATGCCTTGATTCTTTGGAAAATGATTTCGTTGAGGTGGCGCGATTCCGTTGCTAGCATTTGAAACGCTTCAATAGGAGCTAGGCTATGCTACGCAAGCGCCCCACCATAGCGGATGTCGCACGAACCGCCGGCGTTTCCATCGGCACGGTTTCGAATTTCATCAACGGGACCGCAGCCCTCAAGGACGGCACACGAGATCGTATCGAAAAGGCTGTTGCCGCCTTGATGTACAGGCCTAGTTCCTTTGCGCGTTCCCTGCCCGGCCGAGCGGCGCAACGAGTGAAGAATGTCGACCATTTGCCCAGGCTTCTGGTTGCGGGACGAGTGAGCATCGACTTCCTATGCCGAATCGAGGTGCTCCCGCATCGCGACGACCGGATCACGGCAAGCCACATCGAAAAAGCATTGGGCGGTCCCGCGGCCAATCTTGCGGTTGCCGCAGCCGGCGTCGGCTCACCCTATGAACTTGACGTGGAACTGGCGACAGCGGTCGGCCAGGACGCGGAGAGCGACTGGGCGATGGTCGAGCTTTCCAAACTGGGTGTCCACGCCCTGCCAATCCGCAGCACGCCCAACAACCGTCTCTCGCAGGCGATCGTCATCATCGAGCGCAACGGCAGCCGGACCATTATCAGCGAACCATTCGAACTCGGCGAGGTCGACCTGACAGCCAACCTCGATGTCCAACCCGAGCAGCGCCCGGCCTGCCTGCATATCGAAGGCTTCCATTATGAGACGATGACTGCCTCCATCGCCCGTTTTCATCAGGCCGGCTGGAAGGTGAGCCTGCATTCGGCCGGCCTGCCGAGAAGCGCGCGCAAACCGGAAGTCTTTGCCCAGATGGTCAAACAGATCGACCTGACCTTCATCAACGATGTGATGATCCGCGAGATCTACGCATTTGGCACGCGCATGGCGACCATGATCGACGAAGTGCGGCAGATGCTGTCACGCATCAAGCCGCGTGGCACGGTCGTGCTTACCCTCGGCGAATTCGGCGCGGTCGTCTTCCCGGCAACCGGCGGGCCGCAAATCGAAGTGCCGGCACTAACCGTCAACCGGGTGGATGCGACCGGTGCAGGCGACAGCTTCGCAGGCATCTTCCTCAGTCTGTGGCTGCATGGCGCATCGCTGGAAACAGCAGCCCGCTACGCAGCGATCGGCGCGAGCCTGACGACAACCGTCGAGGGTGCGCAAGGCTACATCGCCGACTTCGCGACATTGAAGGCCACCGCTTCGGCAAATGTCGTGATGGCAAGTTAGCTCAATGCCTTACCGGGTCCAAAGCATCCGGCAGGCGACCAACAAGGCAATATCGGGAGAACATGGTCATGGCGAAAACGAAAGTCCTTTTGGTCGGCGAGAGCTGGATGAGTTCGGCCACCCACTACAAGGGCTTCGACCAATTCGGCAGCGTTACCTTCCATCTCGGCGCGACGCCGCTGGTCAACGCCCTGAAGGAAACTGAGTTCGATCTTGAATACATGCCGGCGCACGAAGCCGTAGAACAATTGCCTTTCACCATGGACGGCCTGTCGCACTACAAGGCGATCGTGCTCTCCGATATCGGCGCCAACTCGCTGCTGCTGCATCCCGATGTCTGGCTGCACGGCAAGACAGTACCCAATCGGCTCAAGCTCTTGCGCGACTGGACGCAAGGCGGCGGCGGTCTAATCATGATCGGCGGCTATTTTAGCTTCCAGGGCATCGACGGCAAGGCCCGCTGGCATCGCACCGCTGTTGAACATGCACTGCCGGTGACCTGCCTCCCCAATGACGACCGGCTCGAAATCCCGGAGGGCTTCCGGCCTGAGATTACCGGCCCCAGGGATCATCCAATCTTTGCCGGCATTGAGGGCGAGTGGCCGATCCTGCTCGGCGCCAACGAAGTTGTCGCTCGTGATCGCGCGGATGTCGAGGTCCTGGCGCGGCTTCCGCAGGACCAAGGCGGCCATCCACTGCTTGTCACCGGGCGTCATGGCCAAGGCCGCACGCTGGTCTGGACATCAGACATCGGGCCGCACTGGCTGCCGAACAGCTTCGTAGAGTGGCCCGGCTACACCAGCCTTTGGACCAACGTGCTGCGCTGGATCAGCAAGGCCGTGTAGCCAATCCGCAACCGCGGGAGGAACCGCCATGACACCACCCTTTCTTGTCGCCCGGAACATCGCCAAGCGATTCGGCGCTCTGACAGCGCTTGCCAATGTCGACCTGGAAATTCGGCCCGGCGAGGTGCTTGCGCTGCTTGGCGACAATGGCGCGGGCAAATCGACCTTCATCAAGATTCTGGCGGGCGCCCATCCGCCGAGCGACGGCGAGCTTCTCATCGAGGGCAACGCCGTCGCGTTCTTTTCGCCCAAGGATGCAGCCTCATCCGGCATCGCAACGATCTTCCAGGAACTTGCGCTTTCGGAGAACCTGTCGATCGCAGAAAACGTCTTTCTCGGACGAGAATTGAAACGCTCCATTTTGGGCATTCCCTTTCTGAGGCGAAGGGAAATGCGCCAGCGCGTCGACGGTCTTCTGCAGGAACTCGACGCCCATATCACGGACCCTGAAGCCCCTGTCGGCAGCCTGTCAGGCGGTCAGCGCCAGGCCGTTGCCATCTGCCGGGCTCTTAATCTCAACGCCAAACTGGTCATAATGGATGAGCCGACGGCCGCCCTTGCCGTCGCAGAGACCCGCAAGGTGCTGGCGCTGACACGGCGGCTTGCCGCGCGCGGCTGCGCCGTTGTCCTCATAAGCCACAACATTTCCGAAGTCTTCGAGGTTGCCGACCGGATCGTGGTGTTCCGGCGCGGCCGAAAAGTGGCCGAACGGATGGCCACCGAAACCAACCACGAAGAAGTCGTTTCGCTCATAACAGGCGCCCATCCCGACGTGCGGGCGCTCGAAAAAACAAACTGAAACGCACGTCATTCCAGAGAGGATCAAGACAATGCTTTCACCATTCAAAAAGGCGCTAGCTGTCTCCGTGCTGTCACTCGCCGTTGTCACGGGAGCGCATGCGGCGGACAAGAAAAGGATCGCCTTCGTCCCGCAACTAATCGGCATTCCCTATTTCAACGCCATGGAAGCCGGCGGCAATCGCGCCGCCAAAGATCTGGGCGTTGATTTCGTCTACTCAGGCCCGGTCGACACCAATCCGGTCGACCAGTTGCAGATCGTGCAGAATATGATCGACCAGGGCGTCGAAGCGATCTCAGTCAGTGTGCTTGATGCCTCGAGCATCGCGCCCGTAGTCGAGAGCGCCAAGGCGAAGGGCATCAAGCTATTCACCAGTGACAGCGATGCGCCCGACAGCGGGCGCGCAGTCTATGTGGCGCAGGCGACCGACGAGGGGCTTGGCACCACAATCATCGACGAACTCGTCAAGCGCGTCGGGGAGGACGCCACAATCGGCATCGTCTCCGGCGAGGCAACGGCGTCCAACCTCAACGCCTGGATCGGCTTCATGCAGAAGGAAGCTACCGCCAAATATCCGAAGCTGAAGTTGCTCGAACCGCAGTATGCCGGAGGCACGGCTGAGCGCGCCGCGCAGATCTCAGGCGATCTCATGGCCGCCAACCCCGATATCAAGGCCATCATCGCCGTTGCGTCCTCGACCTGCCCGGGTGTTGCCCAGGCCATTGAAACCGCCGGCAAGATCGGCTCTGTGATCGGCACGGGTTACTGCAGCCCTAACACCGCCCGCTCCTATCTGAAGAGCGGCGCCTTCGGCTTCACCGTGCTGTGGGACCCCGAACAGCTCGGCTATCTGACCGTCTGGGCCGGCAAGCAGCTGATCGACGGCAAGAGTTTCGAGGCCGAAAACAAGATTGCCGGCCTGGAGAAGCCCGCCACCTATGACGCGACGAAAGGCATCCTGCTACTCGGGCCGCCGGCTATCTTCACCAAGGACAATGTCGACAAGTTCAACTTCTGAGCCCAACGTGAACGCGGTGCGGCAGATGGAATTGGTGTCTTCTCCATGAACGGGCGGGAGTGGTCTCTGCTTGTTGCCTGTTTGCTGGCGATCGTCATCTTCTCTGTCGCATCGCCGCACTACGCCACCTTAGGCAACGCAGTCACTGTCCTGCGCAACGCCGTTGAGCTTCTGCTGATCGGCCTCGGCATGACTTTGCTGCTCGCGATGGGCGGCATCGATGTGTCCATCGGCATTGTCATGGGTCTCGCGGCCATCGCCATCGGCCGCATCCTCGGCGCTGGAGGCACGCCATTCCTGGCGCTAATTGCCGGGCCCTCGGTCGGCGCGTTGCTGGGATGTGTGACGGCTGCCGTTGTCGTCGTCGGCCGCGTTCCGGCGATCGTCGGAACGCTTGGCCTGCTCGGCGTCTACCGCACGGCCGTGTTCGCCCTGCTTGGCGGACAATGGCTTTCCGGCCTGCCCTCCAGCCTCACCGATCTGCTCGCGGCGACAGTGCTTGGGGTTCCCGTCCCTGCCCTGGTGATCGCCGTTGCCTATCTCGTGGTCTGGCTGGCGCTGCGGCGAACGCCCTATGGGTTGCACCTGCTGGCGATCGGCAATTCGGAGGAAAAGGCACGGCTTTCGGGAATCCCAGTGACCAAGGTCTGCTTCGTGACCTTTGTCATCAGCGGCGTGCTGACCGGCATCGCAGCGACGTTCTATGTCGCGACCTACCGCAACGTGGAAATGTCGATCGGCAGCACATTGGCGCTGGATTCTATTGCCGCGGTCATTCTCGGCGGCACGAGCATATTAGGCGGCCGGTGCAGCCTCATCGGCACCGTGCTTGGCGTGCTGTTGCTCAGAATCCTCCAGAACGGCCTACTCCTGGTCGGGGTTCCTTCGCTCTGGCAGCCCGTCGTCACCGGCGCTCTCATCATTGGCGTGCTTGGCTTCGAAGCTGTGTCCAACCAACTTCCTCTGGCCCGGTTCCAGCGGGCCCGCACATGAAAACGCTCCGGAACCTGCAAGGCCCGGCCCTTACCCTCGCGCTTCTGTGCACGCTCTGGCTGATCGTGATTGTCGGCCTGCTGGCGCTGAAGCCTTCCGTCTTCAATCTCAGTACAGTTACCAACGTCCTCCAGTTCTCGACCATCCTGGCCCTGGTCGGCCTCGGCCAGGGTCTGGTCATCCTCGCTGGCGGAACCGGCATAGACCTGTCGGTCGGCGGCGCAGTTTCGCTGTCAGCCATCATCGCCATGCTGTCGCTCAAACTGGGGTTGCCACCGGTCTTGCTGCCAGCCGTCTGCATCCTGGCCGGTGCGCTACTCGGCGCCCTCAACGGATTGCTGGTGAACAGCTTGGCGCTGTTGCCCTTCATCGGCACGCTCGGAACATTCTTCGTGTATTCTGGCGTGGCGCTTGCCGTCAGCGGCGGCGCAGCCCAGTCTGGCGTGCCCGCCTGGCTGCTCCTGTGGGGGCGCGGTGTCGTGGCGGGCATTCCCGTGCCCTTCCTCACCCTTGCCATTCCATGCTTCGCGCTGGCGGGCCTCGTACTGATGGTGACGGCCTGGGGGCGCTGGATCTACGCGATGGGCTTCAATGAACGCTCGGCCAGGCTGGTCGGCATTCCTGTAGAGCGCGTGCGCTTCATCCTCTATGTGTTGAGCGGCGCGCTGGCTGGTGCCGCCGGTCTTGTTTCACTCGCCTGGCTCGGCAGCGGTAGACCCAATATCGGTCAGAACCTGGAACTCGAATCGCTCACGGCCGCCATGCTGGGAGGCATCGCCATCACCGGCGGACGGGGCGGCGTTGGCGGCGTGTTCGCGGCCGTGCTGTTGCTGGTCACGCTGAAGACTGGCCTTCTGCAATTGAACATCAACACGGTTTGGCAGGTGGGAATTGTCGGCGCCCTTCTGGTGCTGGTCCTGCTAGCCGACCGGCTTTCCCAACGTTGGAGATCATAATGCCTTCCATGCAAGAGACCATCGCCGCGCGTGTCGAGGCAGCGGCCGATCGCATCGTCGAGACGCTGAGTAATCTCGTCGCCTTCCCCTCGATCGTTAAGTCGGAACCGAAGGAGGCCGGCCCGGGCGAACGGGATTGCCAGCTCTACCTGCAAAAGCGCATCGAGGCGCTCGGCTTTACGACCGATCTTTGGGAACCGGATGGCCCGGCGCTCTACGAAAAATACGAGGGACGCGCCGGCGCCAACAAGGGCAGAACCTTTGATGGCCGGCCCAATCTCGGCGGCGTGCTGAAGGGCACAGGCGGGGGGCGCTCCATCATGCTTACCGGCCATATCGACGTCGTCCCGCCTGGTGCGGCTGGACACTGGACGACCGACCCGTTCCAGCCTGTGCTGCAGGACGGCTTCCTGCACGGCCGCGGCACGGTCGACATGAAGGGCGGCGTCGCCTGCATGCTGATGGCGCTCGAGATCCTCAAGGAGCTGAATGTCGGCCTTTCCGGGGATATCGTCTTCACCACTGTCGTCGATGAAGAAATCGGCGGTATGGGATCGCTCGCGATGGTCGATCGCGGCTTTCGCGCCGATGCCGGCATTATGACCGAACCGACGGCGAACAGGATCGCGCCGCTCTGCCACGGCATTTTGTGGGGCAAGATCATCATCGACGGTATAGGCGGCCATGCGGAACTCACGCCCAACGCGTGGTATTCGAGCGGCCCGGTCGATGCCGTGCAGCTTTGCCGGCAGATCCTCGACGGCATCGACATCCTCAACCGGCGCTGGATGTTCGATCCGAAGAAGAACCATCCACTGATGGACCTGCCCAACCAGATCATCGTCACCCAGATCAACGCCGGCGAGCACCCTTCGTCGATAGCTGGTCGCGGCGAGATCATCATCGATGCGCAATATCTGCCGAGCGAGCACGACGAGTTCAGGCTGGGCGGCAAGGTCAAGCGCGAGATCGAAGAGCATATTGCCAATGTCTGCCAGGCGGACCCATACTTGCGTCTACACCCTGCCCGCGTCGAATGGATCCTTGACGCCGACTGCGCCGAAGTCCCTTCGGACAGTCTGTTCGTCGGCGTATTCCAGCAGGCCGTGAAGGTCGCCAATCTGTCGCCAGCGCTCAGTGGCTTTGGCGCACACAGCGATATTGGGCTGCCCACCAGCCTCGGTAATACGCCGACCGTCAACTTCGGTCCCGGCGATCCCGCGCAAGCGCATCAACCAAATGAGCGCGTAGCGGTGCGCGACCTCATCGACTGCACAAAGGCGATCGCTATCGCTGTTGAGGAATGGTGCCGCTAGCGAAACTATGCGGACCTGTGGCTATGGTCACCTAAGATTAAGGCTCACCTTTTTGGCCCGCCATCTCGGGTGGATTGTCTTGAAGCGTTTGTTTCTTGATACTGCCGGCGCAACTCAAAGTGAAATGCGCAGCGTTAATCCCCATGTCATTCGGTAACACGAAGCCTCAGCTGAGCGTCTGCCTTCGAAGACATTACCTAAGAAAATCTTTACTCTATCTATAAGCGACTCTCGCTCGAGGGCGCGTGGAAGTAGACCGAAGAAGTCGGCGACCCCGTCGTAGATCTCGCCGGTGAAGGTGCCGCCCGACGTCTTGTCGCAATTCGTCGGGATGGTGATCCATGCCTTGGTGATCCGAACGCGCCGGCGATGATAACCGTCAATCGATCGCTCGTGGTTGACGCACCGTTGAGCTCGAGCGAGAGCTCCTGCTGATCCATGGCCTGGTCGCCATATTGGTCAATCGACTGGTAGTCGACGGATTCGGACGCGGACCGCTCGAGGATGGCCTTCCGGTTCTTGAAGATGGAGCAGGCGATGTCGAGATCGACCCACTTCGAGCGGAACACGTAACGCGCGTCCTTCAGATCCATTTCCGTGGCAGAGCTATCCCACAGAAGGTTGCGCCAGCTTTCGTAGCGCGAGTACAAGGGCTCGTCCTCATCCTCGTCACCACGGAGTCGGCCGACATCGAGGCCTTCATCACCTGCTCGCGCAGATGCTGTTTGCCGGTCTCGAGGGGCTTGGACTGCGCACGATATTCCGAGGCTGGGAGCTCGCCGTCGTCGAACTTCTTCGCCAGATCATCGAGCTTGGTGTCGAAATCGGCGATCTTGGCCTGCGCGTCCGCCGGAGCCTTGTAGACCGGGAACGCCGGCGCAGCAGCGGCCGCCGGCTGAGCAGCTGCGGGCGCTGACTTCGGCGCCGGGGCGTCACCTGGTTTCGGCGCGGCCGCTGCAGCGGCGGCGGCGTTTGCCGCCTCGACGGTGGCAGCGCCCATGCAGCGCTCAGCAAGACGATGCGTGAGGCGCTCGGCGTGAAGGAGCCAACGCCAAAGCCGACGCCCAAACCTGCCGCGAGCGCAAGATCCCGCCATCGCTGGCGTTCCAGACAGCTTCGGGCAAGCTGTCGGCCGACGATCAGGAACGCTATTTGGCGCAATAGGCACGAACGGGGGTTTCGATGCTGACGTTATCGGTTCGGATCGGCCAGGCGGTGCAGATCGGCGGCCTGGGGGATCAAGATGGAGGATAAGACCGGCCGCCGGGTGCGCTTGGTCTTTGCCGGCAATTTCAGCCCGATCAGGCTGATCGCCGATGCCATCATACCGGCACGTTTCACGCTGGGGATACTGGCGAGCCGCGTCCGGTGGTTGGGCAAAGCCAGGCGGCTTAGAACTACCGGGTCATGGCGCGCTTCCTTGGTAGGAATCGAACGCAAAATAGCACTTGATCTAACTATTTAGGTGGTCTTATAAAAATCAACGTTCCCCATTGCTTTCTAGCGAGGCATGCGATGGATAACGTGGTTCCGTTCCGCAATGTGTCGGCTCGTGTAGAGTTGGCGGAAGTCTCTGGCGAATGGCTCGTTCGCGTCACCGAAAACGCCCAAGAGCTTACCCGATCATTTGAACTGGAATCATTCGCGCTGTCCTTTGCGGAAGGCCAGCGGATACGGCTAGGATTGCGTACAATCACCCGGATATAGAGCCTTTGGCGCCAATTTCAGCCCGATCAGGCTGAACGCCAGGCGCTTCCTTGGTATGAAATCGACATTGAATTGCTTGGGGACCCGCTTCAAATAGAGGTACTTAAAGTCTTAGCTATTGGGAGGTAGCTATGATTGAAAGTCATACAGACATTGCGCGGGCGATGATCGACGCCACCTTTGTCTCGCGCCACCGCTCTATAAGTGACATCGCTTCGCTTCGTCGTGATCTGGACCAGTCCCGGCGGGCAGTTGCTGCGTCACGCGATCTTCTAAAGCGGTTGCGCCAGCGGAAGATTGACGAGGGGACCAGAGAGGTCGAGGAGCATCGCGTGTCCGCGTTCGATGCAGACATTCTCCGCAAGGTCTTTCAGGATTTCGTTATGGAGACGAAGACACCGGAGCGTGAATGGCGCAACGTAGCCAGGAGCATCGTTTACGAGTTTACCTGGTGCGAGCGTGTTGATGCCGGCTTGTTGGACTGGATCGTCAGGAAGTAAGGCGCTGTTGGTCCGCACCGGAAATCTCAGGCGGGAGCTAACTCTGTGACCAGTCGGCGGTACTCGGCCTCTGGCAGACCGTAGCTGCGGCCCGCCAAAGCCACTAGCCCCGCTCGATCCCGTATTGTGACCTCTCCTCGTCGGGCTTGAATCAGCCCCTGCCCCTCTAGCACCTGGAGCGCCAGCGTCACGCCCGGGCGCCTCACCCCAAGCATGATCGAAAGGAAAGCATGCGTGATCGCCAGCCGGTTGCCAATGACGCGGTCCGCACACATCAGCAGCCATCTTGCCAGTCTTTCGTCAATCGTGCAGCGCACATTGATTAGGGCGGTGTAAGTCGTCTGGACATGAAGGGCGAGAACATATCGCAGGAGGAATGTCCGAAGCGTGTTGCTTTGGCTCAATACGGTCACGAACGCCGCCGCATCCATCCTCAGCCCCTCGCACGTCATTTGCACAAAGCAGTCGTGCGTGGCCTGATGATCACCCATGATCAAAGCCGACCCGGTCATGCCTTCGAAGCCGATCACTCCAACTTCGGCGTCGTAGCCTTCCCCGGTGCTCGCGACGACCGAGGCTAGCCCACTTTCAACAAAGTAGACAAATTGGATCTTTTCGCCGGCTTTTTCCAAAGACGCGCGCAGATCCAGGCGAACGCTTTCGAGATGCGGCTCTATTAGCTCGAAGTCAGCCTGATTTATCCGTTGCAGAAGCCAACTTCTGCTTCGCTCGACCTGCTCGTGCATCGCTCTGCTCCAAGGGGGCAAGAGCACGCGTTCTCCCAGTCGTCCGCGCCCAAAACGTATCAAACGATACTGCTGTATACGCGCTACGAAATCAGAAATCCGCTCGTGTACGATTGAGACATTCCAGCCCGTCGTGTGCGGAACTTACGGTTGGAGTCATATAGCTGTGGCGTTATCGAGCCTGGCGCAGCGTTACAGCGCCGCCCCCTAAGTTCGCTGACCAGGCCTGCGCGCAACCCACCCAGGCGTTCACCCGTTGACCCATGCTGGTTGATTCCAGCGCACTCCTGCACTTGCCCCGCTACTGATTTTTCCTTGCGGCGGGAACCGATTGTAGCGGCTCTAGTTGACTTCCCAGCGCCCCCCGGACAGAGGCGCCCGAGAGTTGTTCGGACAGCTTTCAAACGAAGCCCGCCACCGTTCCCTCAGTGGCGGGCTTTAGCGTGTTTAGCCGCGGCGAGGTGGATTTGAGTACCTACGTGAGACAGCGTATGGCTGAAATCAAAGATGATTCCAACCTTCGCAGGCGCCCGCGAGCTAAGGGCCGGCCTTCCCTAAGGCAGCTCTCCGCTGCCTCGCGGCTACTCGCAACGCTGGGCTTCCGCAAGCGGTTGCTGATCCTGGTTCATCTGATGGATGGTGAGAGATCGGTATCGGAGCTGGTCTCTTTGATCGGCGGGACACGGGACTGTCAAGAATCTTGTGCGTGAGGCCATGATGATGGAAAGGAGAATCATCGCATGGCTATTGAGAAGGAACTTCTGGACCGTTT
>NZ_VFVB01000013.1:0-200946 GCF_006658535.1 Mesorhizobium sp. B2-4-13
GGCGGCGTGTTGGCCGCCCCGGCGCCGTCCTCGACGACCGTGTAAGGACCGTCATTGACCGCAGCCGGCACGTCGTCAGTAACATTAACCTGAACCGCCGCGCTCGCCTGGCTACCGTCCGTATCGGTGGCGACCACGTTGATGCCGGTCACGTTGATGACGTTCTGTCCGCCCGCGTCGGGATGCGGGAAGTTGTCGAGCAGCGTCACATTGACTGTCGCCGAGCCGTTACCTCCCGCCAGGATCGGCAGGGACGATGCGACGAGGTCGATCTGGATGGCTTCGATGCCGTTGATGGAACCGATAATCTGAGTCGGGCCGGCCAGCGTCCAGACGATGTCGGCGCCTGCAACTCCGTTGACGTCCGCCGTGATCCCGGCAACCGACGTGAACGTCAGCCCGGTGATGTTGTCGGAACCGGCGTGAAACGTCACGGTCCCGCTGCTGTCCTCGACGTTGGTCGCGGCCGCGCTGCCGGTCGCATTGGCGGTGCCGAGCCCTGCCTCGTCCACCGAAATGATGGCGTTCGAGACCACCGACGGGCCTTCCCCATCGCCTATGGTGATATTGAGCGTCGTCTGCGAGGTGTCGCCGTCGCCGTCCTTCAGCGTGTAGGTGAAGGTGTCGGTCACCGGAGAGGCGTTGTTGATGTTGGAGTTGGCTACATAGCTATAAGTGCCGTCCGGGTTCAGCGTCAGCGTGCCGTACTGGCCGACGACATGGAAGTCGCCGCCTACCACCGTCGTTGCCCCGGCGCCCGTAACTCCGCTCACCGAGGCGCCGTCCGCGCCCTTGGTGTCGCCGCCGGCAGCATTGCCGTCGCTACCAAGCCCGGTGATCACGTTGCCATTCGCTGTGCCGCCTTCCGTGGTAATGTCGGTGTCGGCAACCGCCGTCGGCACGTCGTCGATGATGGCAACGGTGAAGGTCGTGCTCGCCGTATCGCCGTCGACATCCGTGACGGTGATGCTGAAATTGTCCGGAACCGTATCGTTGGCGTCGTATCCGGTCGTGTTAACGGGATGCGTCACCGACTGGGTGACAGTGTAGTCATACTGGATGGCACCGGTGCCAGGATCGAACGACAGGATCGTGATGTAGCCGAACTGCCCTGAAATTTGCTGGCCGACGCCGGTCACGGTGGTGCCGTTGATGACGATCGAGCCGATGCCATCGGGTGCGTCGATGCTGATCGTCCCGACGCCGGAAGTTTCGGAGTTGGTCGGTGCCTCGCTGCCCGGCGATTGTTGCGCGCCGCCATCGAGTCCGGTTTCGCTGGCCGCCTGATCAGGGTTGGTCAGCGACATGGCCACGACGGAGACGCCTCTGTCGACCAAAGAGGGAAACAGCTCATGCCGCTCGAGCTGCCCAAACTGCAAAGCCGTCGGCGGCAGGAGCGCCGATAGTCCGAAGCCGTCGCCGATCCCGCCGGCAGGCTGTTCGAAATTGCCGCCGGCGCTCGAGGTCGTGCTGCCACCGGCCGATATCGAGCCGTCCGCGCCAAAGGCGACATCGACATGGCTCGCTTCCAGCGCTGCGATCAAGGCCACGCGCGGCACTTCGACGTCGCCGATGATGAAGGTCGGCACATGCAGGGCACCGTCCTTGATGACGATGACCGAGCCGTCCGCCTGCTCGAGCACGAGGTTGTGGCCGTCGACCTTGATGTTGTCGATCGAGACATTGGCGGGAAGTTTGACGACGTTGCTTGCGTCCGCGACGTATTCGTGCGGGGCGTTTGCCGCTGGCGGAGCTGCCGCCGGCGCGCCGCCACCGACATCGACCGGCACAGGCTCGGCCGCGGCCGGCGCTGTTTGGACCGGTGCCGCCGCTTGCTCGGCCGGCGCGGCTTGCGCCACCACCTGGGTCGGCGCTGTCAGGTCGTGATGATCGCTGGAGACGGAATGCTCGTCCCACGAGTTCGAAAGATTGTCCAGTTCAATACTGTTCGCCATAGCTTAAACCCCTCCGGTATTTCCCGGATAGAGACAGGCGGCGGCTTGACTTTGCAACGGTCCGTCAATGCATTCTATATATTTGGATATGCCTTCGATGACTTTTTTTACGCTTGGTAAACTGTGAACATATAATCAGTTATATGTTGCCTGGAAGGCATAGCGCTTCGCCACCGGCGGCGCGGAAAACTTGGTAAATATAAGTATAAATACATGTAAAATTTTACTAAAATCAGCAAAGTGAATTCGTGGGAAACTTATCCATCTTCCTTTCCAGTAATTTGAGACAAAATTGGTAGCGTCCACAGTCAAAGGTGGGCGTCATGAAAAAACAAAAGAATGCTCCGGGGAAGTGCAAGCTCAAGCTGCTTCTGCTGGCGGTGGGGATAGCCGGCTCGGCGCAGCCAGCCCTTGCCGGGCCCGTCATCAGGAATTTCATGCCCGAAGCAGCACTGCTTGGAGTGGTCCAGGCGCCGCCTGGCCTCGGCGGCATTTCGCTGCAGAGATACCAGCCCTGGCAGCCGGCCACCCCCTACCGGATCAGCCTTGTCCTGAACGGATATGGTCCCTTTTCCGCTCAAGACGGGTCCAGCGCCTCGATGGCGCGAGAGGGCAGGGGTATCGACCCGATGCCGACGGCGTCGATCATTCCGGGCGTTTTCGGGTCGGTTGCGCTGTCCATGCGCAATTTTCCCGTTTCGGCGCGCTGGGCACCTGTCTACCAGGCCATAACCGATTGCACCGCGGGCAGCCCCTGTGATCACGAGAGCCCGGCCTTCGCGGCCATGGTCTCGGCCGCCCAAGGCAAGGGGTTCGTCGAAAAACTGTCGTTCATCGACAGCGGCATCAACCACCTGATCGCCTATAAGAAGGACAGCGTCGTTTACGGCAAGCTTGACTATTGGGCGAAGCCTTCGGAGATCCTCGCCAATCGTGCCGGCGACTGCGAGGACTTCGCCATTCTCAAGATGACCGCGTTGCTGAGGGCCGGCATTCCGGCACGCAGCATGTCGCTCGTCGTTCTCCAGGACCGCAAGCGGGGCTTCTTCCACGCCGTGCTTTCGGTCAGCACCGCAAGCGGCGCTTATATTCTCGACAGTCTCAACGATACGGTGCTCAAGGACAGCGCCCTTCCGAATTATCAGCCACTGTACTCGTTCAGCACCGACCGGGCGTGGATCCACGGGTCCAAGTCGGGGGACGCCCAGATGGCCGATGTCAAGGGCGGTTTCGCAACCGTCGCCCCTGGCGAAGGCCTCCAGGCGGAAGTCAAGTAAGGGCCCGCGCGCCGGCTTTCTTGTCCTGGTTGAATGGCGGAACAATTCCTGGAAAAGTCTATTGTTGGTTTTCCGGCGGAATCGCGTCAGCAGATAGGGCGGTTCGGCGTTTGCGTGAAACGATGAACGGCGCTAGCCGTTGAAGACGAAAGCCATCAGCAATTCCAGGTCCAGCACCGGCGCCCGCACCACGTTCAATTGGCCCCGGTAACGGCGTTCGCCGGCTCCAATCACAAATCCGCTCGCAACGGCAACATCGCCATTGGTGTCGAGGCGGGCGAATATATCGGCTACGTTGAGATCCAGCGCCAGCTTCAGGTCCTGGCGCGTGTCTTCGTCGAATGCCGCCGGCAATTGTCGTTTGACCAATTGCTGGAACGGCGCATTGAAGGTCACGATCTTCTTCGTCGAGGCCAAGGCGAAGGCCGGCGACGGGCAGGCAAGCAGAATGGCGTTTATCGTCCTGATCGATGCAAGCCTGCGCAAATTCAGGTTCTCGCGCCCCAACTCGCGTATGCAGGCCACCCGGATTGCCGAGGTCAAGTTTCCTTTCTCCGCGTGACCTTCGGCGATCTCGTCGACCAGCATGCCGATCGTGCATTTGCGGCTCTCAGCCATCTGTTTCAGCGAAACCCAGAAAGCCCGTTCCAGCCGAATGCCGCGCCGGATACCGCCGCGCGCCACGACGCGGAACTCAAGTTCGAAGTCTTCTGTCGGGAGTGGCAGAAGCAAGTGGTCGCTCCGGGTCGCGGGAGAGGTGGCGCTAGCGCTCACTCATTGCCTCCTGGCGGGCTTTGTTGATCGGCTTCAGCAGGTAGCTCAGGATCGTCTTGCGACCGGTCTTGATATCCACGGAACAGATCATGCCGGGGATGATCGAATATGCCTTTCCGTCTCGCTCCAGTGTCGATCTATCGGTTGAAACACGCACCTGATAGTAGGGCTCGCCCGTCTTCTGATCGACCAGGCTGTCGGCGGTAATGTTTGAAACCTTGCCTTCGATGCCGCCAAAGATCGAGAAATCATAAGCCGTGACTTTGATCAAGGCATCCTGATCTGGGCGGATAAACGCGACATCGCGGGGCGAAACACGTGCTTCGACCAGCAATGTCTCGGAAGTGGGCACGATGCCGGCCACGACAGTACCCGGCTGGACGAAGGCGCCGACGGTGTTCAGTTCCATCGTGTTGACGATGCCGTCCACCGGCGAGCGGATATCCGTTCGCGCGACCTTGTCGGTCGCGCCGCGAATGGTTTCGTCCACCACTGAAAGATCGGCCAAGGCCTGCGTCAGGTCATCGAGCGCTTCCTGCTTCAACTGCAGCCCGAGTTCCTCGACCTGGAGCTGCGCCTCGGTGATCGCCGACTTGCCCTTCTTTATCGTCTCGCCGGCCAGGTTCAATTGGCCGTTGAGTTCGGTCTGTTCCTGCTCGACCTTGAGCTGCTCGGTCCTTGCCATCAGACCTTTCTTGACCATCGCCTCGACCAGCTTCGCCTGCTGGTCGCTCACAGCCAGGTTTTTTGTCAGGCGGTCGAGATTGGCGTTCGCCTCGTCCAGTTCTTTTTCGCGCTGGTCGAGTCGCGACTTGAGCACCGACAGCTTGTTGTCGAAGTTTTCGCGCCGGGCAACGAGGAGATTTTGTTCGTTGTCACAGATTTCCGGCGCCACGGATTGGATGTCCTGCGGACAGGGAAACGATCCGGTGATGCTGCCGCTCTGTTCGTATTTGAGCCTGGCGATACGTGTTTGCAGGGCCCGCGCCTTGGCTTGCTGTTCGCCGAGGCTGGATGTGTTCAAAGTATTGTCGAGACGGATAATAAGGTCGTTCTTCCTGACGACCTGCCCCACCTTCACGGCGATTTCCTGAACGACGCCCGGCTCGCTGGCTTGAATGACCTGGGTCTTGGAGGCCGGTATGACCTTGCCGTCGCCACGCGCGATCTCGTCGACCTCGGCGAAGGACGACCAAGCGACAAAGGCGACGAAGAGCGCCCCTATGATGAATATGGACGCCGTCGCGAAAAGCGGCGGGCGGTCTTCCCTGGCAAGCATTTCCCACGCCCCGTTATCATATCGGTTTCAGCCCGATATAATTTGTTCATTCAGGAATTCGTTCTCTGCAGCGCCTGAATGACTTGTTCTTTTGGCCCGTCGGCAACTATCTTTCCTTGTTCGATAACAATGAGGCGATCAGCCAATTCGAGCATGCTGAAGCGATGCGTCGAGACGATCAGCGTCGTGTTGTGGTCGAAAGCGGTCTTGAGTTGCTTTATCAGTTGCCGTTCCGACGCCAGATCCATCGAGCCGGACGGTTCATCCAGAAAGACGATCTTCGGCTTGGTCAAAAGCAGCCGGGCGATCGCCACCGTCTGTCTCTGCCCGCCGGAAAGATTGGTGCCCCGTTCACCGACGTTCATGTCGTAGCCACGCGGGTGGCGAGACACGAACTCGTCGACGCCGGCGGCTTTCGCGGCTTCGATGATCTGCTCGTCGGTCGCCTCCGGAGATGCCATCAGCAGGTTCTCCTTGATGGTGCCCGAAAACAGATCGCCGGCTTGCGCGACGATGCCGACGGCGGCGCGCACCTCTGACGGGTGATACTGGCGGATGTCGATGCCATCCAGCAGCAATTCGCCGGAGCTTGGCAGAAAAAGCCTGCCGATCAGGCGTCCCATCGTCGTCTTGCCCGATCCGATGCGGCCGATGATGCCGATGCGCTCTCCCGGCTTCACCGAAAAGTTCAGGCCGGACAGAACCTCGTTTTCCGATCCGGGGTAGACAAAGCCGACATTCTTGAACGTCATCGCGCCATTGCGAATCGGGCGATTGACGAAGCCCACAGTATCCGGCCGGTCCTCCGGCTGTGCCATGATGGAATTCACCATTCTCAAGGAGAGCATGGCCTGGCGAAATCTCGACAAGGTGATCGCGATCTGGCCGAGCGGAGCCACGGCCCGGCTCGCCAGCATCACCGTTCCGATGATGGCTCCTGTCGAAACATGCCCTTCCGAAAAGGCGTAGGCTCCAGCCACGACCAGGGCGACCGTCACAAGCTGCTGGATGGCCTGGGTGATGTTGCCGGCCGCCGCCGAGAGCTGCTTGATCTTCTCGGAAGTGTTGGCCGCATTCTTCGAATGCTCGCCCCACTTCCTCAGCAAATAGGCTTCGGCTCGCAGCGACTTGATCGTTTCCAGCGTGGAGATGGACTCGACCAGCAGAGCCTGGCGCTGGGAGGCTTCATTCATGGAGGCTGCGACCCGTTTGCCGATGCGGCGTTGCGTGACCAGGCCAACGACCACCGACGCCACAAATGCGAGGGCCGGGATGACGACCAGCCAGCCGCCGATCGCATAGATGACGAGCAGGAAGATGAAGACGAAAGCCGTATCGATGAACACGCTGATCGTGTTGGAGGTGAAAAATTCCCTGACGAACTCATATTGGGTGACGCGGTTGGCATATTCGCCTGTCGAGCCCGGGCGCGCGGACAGGGATGAATTCAGCACCTTCTCGAACAGCAGATACGATATCCGCAAGTCCGCCTTGCGCCCGGCATAGTCGATGAGCGAGGCTCGGGCCGTTTTCAAAAGCAGATCGAAGAGAATGACGGCGCCAATGCCGATCGCCAGCACCCAAAGCGTCGATATCGCCTTGTTCGGCAATATGCGGTCATAGACATTCATGGTGAAGATCGGCGAGGCGATGGCCAAAAGATTGATGAAGATCGCCGACAGCACGACCTTGGAATAGGTGCGCCAGAAAGCGCCCATCGTCCCCGTCAGCCAATGGCGCCGCTCGATCTGCTGCGCCGACCCGACCTTCATGCCCTCGGTGGCGTTGGCATAGGTGATCGAGAAGGATACACCGCCACTGATGTAACTTGCGGCCAGCTCGGATTTGCCGATAGTCGTGCGCCCGTCTTCCTGCGGGGCCGTAAGATACCCGTCGCCGTCGATTTCCGCCAGCAGGGCGACCGGCAACTGACTGACACGGAAGAGAATTGCCGGAAGATCGACACGACCGCGCAGGAAGTCGCGATGGTTGAATTCCTGGGTCTCGAGACCGATGCGCTCGGCAAGATGCCGGATCTCGGTGACCTCGATGCGCGTGTCCGAAATCGGCACTCCGGCAAACAGCACGGTCTCGGCGCTCGGCCTGCCGAGATAGGCAGCCACCGCCGAAAAGCAGGCCTTGAACGCCTCCTTGGGCGACAGAATATGTGGCTGCTGATTCACGACCCGCCCGCCAGAACCCTCAACACTCCTTACGGCTCACTTCTTCCTGACAGGGGCGAGGATATCGAAGGGCAGGTCGTTCTTCTGTTCCGACGGGGTCCGTGCATAGGTTTCGGTGTCCGGGATCTCCGGAACCGCGAATTCATCCTTGGCGTAGGCCGCGGCCTGCTTCGGCGGCTGGATGTCCATCGTTTTCAGCAACTGCCCGGTTGCCGCCAGAAGTCGGTATTGGGCAAAGAGGGATGCGTAGGACGCGGTGTCCGCCAGCGTTGCTGTGTTGAACCGCGTATTCTGCGCATCCAGCACATCGAGCAGCGAGCGCTGTCCGACCTTGAACTGCTCGCGATAAGAGGCAACCAGCTTCTCGTTGGAAGCGGCTTGCAGCTTCAGGGTCTTTGCCAGGTCGGCTTGCCGGAAGCGGCGATCCCACGACGTGCGAACGGCTTCTTCGATCTCCCGCAGAACCTGATGCAGCCCAAGCCGCTGTTCGCTGGCGCGGCGGATCTGCTCCTGCTCATTCGCTTTGTCGATGCCGCCCCGATACAGGTTCCACCGCAGCACCACCCGTGCCTGCAGATCGGAGGTGTCTCCATTGTCGCCGTCAATGTCGTATCCGGCCCGGGCAACGCCTTCGGCGACGACCGACGGGCCGTATTTCGCCCGAGCGGCGTCAACCTGCGAGCCCGCGGCGGCGATATCGCTATTGGCCATGTGGACGCGCGGGTTGTTCTCCCGCGCAATGCCCAGCGCGTCGTCCAGGGACCTTGGCAGTGCAGAGGAAACGTCGCCTGGCCGCGATGCATTGGTCAGCGG
Organism: Mesorhizobium sp. B2-4-13; assembly: GCF_006658535.1. Taxonomy (NCBI): domain Bacteria; kingdom Pseudomonadati; phylum Pseudomonadota; class Alphaproteobacteria; order Hyphomicrobiales; family Phyllobacteriaceae; genus Mesorhizobium; species Mesorhizobium sp. B2-4-13. Next base: position 8,282 of record NZ_VFVB01000013.1, read on the forward strand.
TTTCCCGACGGTCTTGAAGAAACGTATTCTCGAGGCCTCGAGTTCCTCGGAAGCCTCCTGCATGCGGGCCTTGGCCGCAAACAAGCGCTCCTCGGCCTGTTGCCGGTCGGCTTCGTTCAATCCGCCGCCTGCTATGCCTTCCCTGATGTCGTGGAGAATCGCTTGGTGAAAGCCCAGATTCTTCTTTGCCTCGGCCACGATCGAGGCCTGAAGCATGTATTCCAGGTAATCCTGGACGACAGACAGCCCGATGAACTCAGATCGCTCCAGCACGCGGAATGAGGCGCCATCCACTCGCGAGGCTTGACGGTTGAGTTCGGCTCGCCTTGCGCCACTATCATAAAGCGTTTGCGAAACCGTCAGATCGGTCTCCGCGGGATAAAGCGCATCGTGCTCGATGGAGAGCGCGCGGCGGGAGGAGTTGTCCAGGCGGCGAGCACCAGCGGATGCCTCCAGGTCGACGCTTGGAAGATAGAGCCCTTTTGCTTGCCGCAGTTCGAACTCGATGGCCTCGCGGTTTTCGATGGCCTGGCCGATTTCCGGGTTGGATTCCACCGCGACCGCCATGGCTTCCTTGAGTGTCAGCGCATGCGCGCCCCAGCAGCTCAGCATGGTAGCCGTCATCAAGAGACCAACGCCCATGACCTTGGTCGACAGACCTGTCGTCTTCATTTTCCCACCCACGTTTCCCCGCGCTTTTTAAGAGCGCCCCAGCCGGGCTTGGCGCCTGACCTTGCCACTATCTTGCAAATTAACGTGCGCGTTTCATTATTAAGCTGTGACTAAATCATAGAATTTAGGCAGACGGTCAAAAAATGTAGCAAAAATAGCACACATTTGGGACGCCGGCGGGATCAAATGCCGGCATCGAAACTTGAAGCCCCGAGACAAGATATTGAAGATGGGCAACAGCAAGCCTGTTCTGGCATATGCCGATGAGTACGCATGTCCGCAAACAAAGTTGCTCTCGCGGAGGCAATAAGGCGCCTTCAACAGCTCGGGTGCAGAAGGATTTGGTCCGGCCCACCCAGATTGACGACATGTTCTGGTCGCGCCCGCTGTGGTTTGCGAGATCGCTGACGCACTGCCGAGCGTGACACTTCTTGGTTAAGTCTAGGCTGCAGAGTGTTTGGATCAGGGCTTATTCGGTGCGCGCTTCGGCCTCGAATGGAGTCTGCGCTTGGCTGGGGCGCCAGGATTCGAACCTGGGAATGTCGGTACCAAAAACCGATGCCTTACCACTTGGCGACGCCCCAATAGCCGTCAGAGTCGCTGTGCGGCGCGTTATTAGCAGAGCAGCCGAAAAGCACAATGCTTATGAACGACCGCGAAGACGCTCGGCTGACCAGCGGTGCAATCGGCGCTTGGTGATCCACAAGCGGACTAGTGGGACCACACAGCCAGCTCGTTGCCGGCTGGATCGACGAAGTGGAAGCGTCGGCCGCCGGGGAATGAGAATATCCGCCTGACGATCGTTCCGCCGGCGCTTTCGACGGCGCGAAGGGTTTCCTCCAGATTGTCGCTGTAAAGCACGGGCAACGGCTTGGCCGGTGCTTCCGCGGCATCGGCCTGAAAGCCGCCATCCAGGCCCTCGGCGAAGGCCGAATAGGTCGGCCCATAATCTGTGAAAGACCAAGCGAAGGCGGCGCTGTAGAAGGCCTTCAACCGATCCAGCGTGCCGCCGGTCGCCGGCATTTCCAGATAGTCCAGTTTTCCAGGCTGTTTCATGACGCACCTCTTGTTCCCTTTATGTTCTAGACGTCGAGCCGTGAGGTGGCAAGTCTTTTTGCCACAGGCCCAGGCGGAGTTTTTTCTTAATCGATTGTAGCGGCCGAACGGCTTGCCGACGCCTTGCCTTTCGCACTGCAGCATCATATCGCTCCAAAGTCGGGCACGGATGGAACTTTGCGTTTCGCCAATCTTTCCAATCTCCTGCAACCGGAGAGCAAGCATGACCAAATGGGTTTTCACCTTTGGCGATGGTGCGGCGGAAGGCCGTGCCAGCGACAAGAATCTGCTGGGCGGAAAGGGCGCCAACCTGGCCGAGATGTGCAGCCTGGGGCTGCCAGTGCCGCCGGGCTTTACGATCACCACCGAGGTCTGCAATGCCTATTATGCCAACGGTCGCACCCACCCGGCGGGATTGGAGGCTGATGTCGCAGTCGCCCTCGACCATATCGGCCGGCTGACTGGCCGCCGGTTCGGCGACCCGTCGAAGCTGCTCCTGGTTTCGGTGCGTTCCGGCGCCCGGGCGTCGATGCCCGGCATGATGGACACCGTGCTCAATCTCGGATTGAACGACGAGACAGTCGAGGCGCTGGCCGCCGATTCCGGCGATGCGCGCTTTGCCTATGACAGCTACCGCCGTTTCATCCAGATGTATTCCGATGTCGTCATGGGCCTCGATCACGAGGTGTTCGAGGAAATCCTGGAAGACCAGAAAGCCAGCCTCGGCCACGAGCTCGATACCGAACTGACGGCGATCGAATGGCAAGGCGTCATCGCGCTCTACAAGGCCAAGGTCGAGGAGGAACTCGGCAGGCCGTTCCCGCAGGATCCGCACGAGCAACTCTGGGGCGCGATCGGCGCGGTGTTTTCAAGCTGGATGAACAACCGGGCCATCACCTACCGGCGTCTGCACGATATCCCGGAAAGCTGGGGCACGGCGGTCAATGTCCAGGCCATGGTGTTTGGCAATATGGGCGAGACCTCGGCCACCGGCGTTGCCTTCACCCGCAACCCCTCGACCGGTGAAAAAATGCTTTATGGAGAGTTCCTGGTGAATGCGCAGGGCGAGGATGTCGTCGCCGGCATCCGCACGCCGCAGAACATTACCGAGGCGGCGCGCATCGCGGCCGGTTCCGACAAGCCTTCGCTGCAGAAGCTGATGCCGGATGCCTTCCAGTCCTTCGTCACCATCTCCGACAGCCTGGAAAAGCACTACCGCGACATGCAGGATCTCGAATTCACCATCGAGCGCGGTAAATTGTGGATGCTGCAGACCCGGTCCGGCAAGCGGACCGCCAAGGCGGCGCTCAGGATCGCGGTTGAAATGGCAAGGGACGGCCTGATCACGAAGCAAGAAGCCGTCGCACGCATCGATCCGGCTTCTCTTGACCAATTGCTCCACCCGACCATCGACCCGAAGGCCGCACGAGACATCATCGGCGTCGGGCTGCCGGCGTCTCCGGGGGCTGCCACCGGCGAGATCGTCTTTTCTTCCGGCGATGCCGAGGATCTGAAGACGCAGGGGCGCAAGGCGATCCTGGTGCGTATCGAGACCAGTCCGGAAGATATCCATGGCATGCATGCGGCCGAAGGCATCCTGACCACGCGCGGCGGCATGACCAGCCACGCCGCGGTCGTCGCGCGCGGCATGGGCAAGCCTTGCGTGTCCGGAGCCGGCTCGCTGCGCGTCGACTACAAGGCAGGCACGCTGGTCTCGATGGGGCAGACCTTCCGCAAGGGCGACATCATCACCATCGACGGCGGCAACGGCCAGGTGCTCAAGGGCGCCGTGGCGATGCTGCAGCCGGAATTGTCCGGCGATTTCGCCGCCATCATGGAATGGGCGGACGCGGTACGCCGCATGAAGGTGCGCACCAATGCCGAAACGCCGCTCGATGCCCGCATGGCGCGCTCCTTCGGCGCCGAGGGCATCGGGCTATGCCGCACCGAGCACATGTTCTTCGACGGCGCCCGCATCGTCGCCATGCGCGAGATGATCCTGGCCGACACCGAGAAGGACCGCCGCGCGGCGCTGGCCAAGCTTCTGCCCATGCAGCGCTCGGATTTCCTGGAGCTGTTCGAGATCATGGCCGGCCTGCCGGTGACGATCCGCCTGCTCGATCCGCCGCTGCACGAATTCCTGCCCAAGACCGAAGCGGAAGTCGCCGAAGTCGCGGCCGCCATGAACGTGTCGGCAGACAAGCTCAGGCAGCGCACCGAGGCCCTGCACGAATTCAACCCGATGCTAGGCCATCGCGGCTGCCGGCTCGCCGTCTCCTACCCCGAGATCGCCGAGATGCAGGCGCGCGCCATTTTCGAGGCGGCGGTCGAGGCCGGCAAGAAAGCCGGCGCGCTGGTCGTCCCCGAGATCATGGTGCCGCTGGTCGGTCTGGCGAAGGAACTCGATTTTGTGAAGGCACGCATCGACGCCGTCGCCAAGAGCGTCATGGACGAGAGCGGCGTCAACATCGATTACCTGACAGGGACCATGATTGAGCTTCCCCGCGCGGCGATCCGCGCCCATGTCATTGCCGAGTCGGCCGAGTTCTTCTCCTTCGGCACCAACGACCTCACCCAGACCACCTTCGGCATCTCGCGCGACGATGCCGCCTCCTTCCTGGAGACGTATCGCCAGAAAGGCATCATCGAGCAGGATCCGTTCGTTTCGCTCGACATCGAGGGCGTCGGCGAACTGGTGCGCATGGCAGCGCAGAAGGGCAGGGCGACGCGACCCGACATCAAGCTCGGCATCTGCGGCGAACATGGCGGCGATCCCTCGTCGATCCGCTTCTGCGAGGAGGTCGGGCTCGACTACGTCTCCTGCTCGCCCTACCGCGTGCCGATCGCCAGACTGGCAGCGGCGCAGGCTGCAGTGCAGACAACGACCACGGGGCGTGGATAGACCGGTCCGAGCTTACGGTTTTGTATGAAAACTCACGCGAACGTGCTAGAGGTATCGCGCAATCTCGCCATTGTTTCTGACCAATTTCGTGATGATCGCCAAACGTCTCCGGAAACATATGTTGCAGATTTCACCCGCTCCGTTCCGCTCGATCCTGATCATTCAAACGAAGTTCATAGGCGATATCGTCCTCGCTTCGACCCTCGCCAGGAACCTTCGGCTCGAATTCCCCGGTGCCAGGATCGTGTTCCTCTGCGAAGCGCACTTGGAGAGCTTCGTGATTGCGCATGGCATCGCTTCGGAGGTGGTTCCGTTCAGGCGGGCTCGCGCGCGGGGCACCCCGCTGGAGCGCGGAAAAGAGCTCTACGCAACGGTGAAGGCGCTGCGCGGCTTCTGCTTCGATTTGACGATCGACCTGACCGATTCGAAGACCTCTCGGCTTATCAGCGGCTTGGTCAACGCAAAGACGCGCGTCGGCTACAATCCCCCGGAAAGGCCGCTGAAGCTGCTGGAGCGGCAGCCCGCCAATGTGTTTGCCAAACCATTCGGGTTTGGCGGCCAGCATTTTGTTTATCGCTATCTCTCCCCTCTTGAAGCGCTCGGCATTGATCTGCGGGTGACGGTACCGAGCCTCCAGCCGCCGCCATTCGAGGCCGCGAAAGCCTTGGCGCTTCTGGGCACGCACCACATCCGTCCGAACGCCTTCGTCGCTGTCCACGCAGGCGCGAGTTTCAAGGGCCGGCAGTGGCAGCCGGAACGGTTTGCCGAGGCGATTGATCAGATTGCGGCCGAAACCGGACTGGGCATCGTCCTGGTGGGAGGGCCGGGCGAAGGTGAAACCGCCGCGCGGATCGTTGCCGAGACGGCGACGCCGGTGGTGGACCTGGTCGGAGCGCTGTCGCTCGAGACCCTACTGGCCGTCCTGGAACAGGCTCGGCTGTTTGTGGGCAATGAAAGCGGGCCGATGCATATGGCCGCTGCCGCCGGCACCCCGGTTGTCGGCCTTTTCGGCCTGACGCATCCGTCACGCTGGGGACCTGTCGGCGTGCCCAGCATCGCGCTTCGGCCGTCAATGCCATGTGACTGCGTGGCCAAGGATTTGTGTCGCCGAACCGATCCCAGCAAGGCGTGCTGCGTTTGGCGCCTGGAGGTGAAGCCGGTTGTCGAAGCGGCGCGCGAAATTCTCGCGCGCACCGAGCTGAAAAATGAACGCGCTGTCTGAGGGCGATGGAACGGCAAGACTGTCGCTGAACGGCTCGTCGACCAAGTGGGAGGTCAAATTGCCGCGCCAGGCGTTTTTCTGCTATCCCTCGTCCGATTTCCGCCTTCATGCGGGTCTTGGGATGTCGGCTTGAAACCGCCGGTCGGGAACTTGGTTCGATGCATTTGCCGCAAAAACATCTCTGCATGATCGCCATGTCGGTGGCGCTGATATCCAGCGCCCATGCCACGCCGCTGGTCGAACCCACGCTGCACATCAAGCCGGCTGCAAGCGGAACCGGTCGCGTTGCACTCACGCTCGATGCCTGCGGCGGCAAGACCGACACGCGCATTCTCTCGGCGTTGGTGGACAACAAGATACCGGCTACCATTTTCGTCACCGGCGTCTGGCTGAAGCGCAACGCCGAGGCCGTCGCGATCATGCGGGCGCATCCCGACCTGTTCGAGCTGGAAAATCACGGTGGCCGGCATATCCCGGCGGTCGACACGCCACAGAAGATCTATGGCATACGCAGCGCCGGCAGCCCGGAAGCAGTCCTTGCCGAAGTCGAGTCGGGGGCCGCGGCTCTGGCCACGACCGGCGAACCGGCGCCGAAATGGTTCCGTGGCGCAACAGCCGAATACAGTCCCTCGGCCATTGCGATGATCCGCAAGCTCGGCTTCAAGATTGCCGGCTTCTCGATCAATGGCGACGGTGGCTCGCTGCTCGGCGCCAAGGAAACGGCCAGGCGCATCGCCGCCGCCAAGGACGGTGATGTCATCATCTCCCACATCAATCAGCCGACCCATGCCGCCGGCGAGGGCGTGGTTCAGGGCCTGCTGGCGCTCAAGGACAAGGGCATGACCTTCGTGCGCCTCGACGATGCCGACGGAACGGGTAATCACGGCACCACCGACTAAGGGCCGGCATCACCTGAATATCAATGCCCCTGAGTGTCTTCAAGCCGAAGCGTTCAGTCCGGCTTGGCCTCGATGCTGACCTTGCTGGCGTAGAACGCGCCGTGGTCGCGGATGTCGGTCATCTCGTCGAAGGGCTGCCGATAGGCCCACATCGCGTCCTTGCCCGCTTCGCCCGCCGGCAGCACGCTCCAATAGCTGGCATCACCCTTGTAGGGGCAGTGCGTCGCGTGATCCGTTCGGCTGAGCTTGTCAAAATCGATGTCGGCGAACGGAATGTAGAAGGCGGCGGGGTAGGGGGCCTCCGTCAGCACTTTCGCCTTGGCGGAAGAAGCGATGACCGTACTGCCGGCGCGGATTGTGACGGTGCCGGAATAGGGCTCTATCGTAATGATCTTGTCGGGATTGCGCTGGAAGCCGGGTGCCGGGTTGGCGATCTTGTCCATGCTGGTTCTCCTTGCCCCGACCTTAGGTGTGGTGGGCGACCGGATAGAACAAGGCCCGTGGTCACAAACAAGCAGACACCAAGCGCCCGTGCGTGGCGCAAGACTGGCCTTGGCGTGGCAGCGGAAAATCAGGCAGCGGTTTTGAAGGCGTCCATCAGCCCGGCATAGGCGGCCGCGATGCCCGCCACCGGGTTGCTGCTTCTCGAGATCGTCTCGACCTTCAGCGCCCCTCCGACGGTTGGCAAGGTGAGCAGAAGGAACTGGCGATTGCCGCCATCACCGACGGATGCCGCCGCGACGTGCTGGCCTTCGCCTTCGTTCTGGACGCACATCTTGAACAGCAGTGTGCCGCCGACCGCTTCGAGCGCGCCGCCGACAACTTCGACGAACTCGTCTTCGGAAACGGTCTTTTCGTCCGGCACCAGATCGGCCAGGCTTTCGGCAAGCGTACTCTCGAGAACCTTATCGTCGAGCGCGTCCATGCGAACCTCTTTCAGTCGCCAATCGCACCCCTTTGCCCGTTAACGAAGCTTAACACCGACGATGGCCGGATTATGGCACTTTTTGCTGTTGGTCCGATCACGAGGAGTTTGCGCCGATGGAATCTATTTGAAGCTCCTGCCATTCGATCGGCGGCAGGGACCCCCAAATTTCAGGAGCGCTTCAGCAACGACCAGACGGCCGGCACGAGGCTGGCCGCGAGCGCGACCTTGATGAGATCGCCGACGATGAACGGCACGACGCCGAACTGCCAGGATTTTTCCGGACCGATGAGCAGCGCCAGCCAGGCAAAACCCATCGCCATCATCACCCCTTCGGCAACCAGCATGGCGTTGAAAAGCTTGATCGGATGACGGTCCCAGCCGCGGTCGGCGGCCCAGCCGACAATCGCCGCCATGACCACGAAGCCGGCGAGATAGCCGCCGGTCGAGCCGAGCATGTAGGCAATGCCGATGCCTTTTTCCGGCGTGCCCTGGAAGACCGGGAAGCCCATGGCGCCTTCCGCCATGTAGAGCAGCAGGGTGGCGACGCCGAGCCGCATGCCGAAGGCGGCGGCGATCAGCAGGACGGCAAGCGTCTGCATCGAGAGGTCGACAGGCCCGAGCATCACCTTGGTCTTGGCCGAAAGAGTCAGGAGCAGCGTCCCGGCGATCGCCAGCAAAAACTGCGTTGCAAGTCGCGCGGCACCTTCCTGCGGCAAGGCCAGGAAAACAAGCGGGCGCGTCGTCGTTGCGGTTGTCATGGTCTTCCCCAATTCAATCTTGCCGCGAACCAGAAATCGCGGTCTTGCATTTTCCTATATTGGCTTGCGTGCTATGCGGCAATCTGTTTTGCCGTTCCGGGAACAAAGCGCCGACATGGCTCTCAAATTCGATATCAGCTTCGACCCTGCTTACGGCCGAGGTGTAAGGGTGGCCCCCGACGTGCAACGCGTCACGGCCCCTAATCCCAGTCCCTTCACTTTCCACGGCACCAACAGCTACGTCGTGGGCCACGATACGCTGGCGGTGATCGATCCGGGGCCCGATGACGAAGCGCATCTTCAGACCTTGCTCGACGTGATAGCGGGCCGGCCGGTGAGCCACATTTTCGTCAGCCACACGCATCGCGACCATTCTCCGCTGGCGGCCCGGTTGAAGGAGCGCACCGGCGCCCAAGTGCTGGCGGAGGGACCGCACCGGCCGGCGAGGCCCTTGCACATTGGCGAAACCAATGCGCTCGACGCCAGCGCCGACACCGCTTTCATTCCCGACATCGCCTTGCCGGACGGCGAGCTGGTCAGCGGCGACGGCTGGGCGATCCGGACCGTCCTGACGCCCGGCCATACCGCCAACCATGCGGCATTCGCGCTGGAAGGCACCGGCATCCTGTTTTCAGCCGATCACGTCATGGGCTGGGCAACCTCGATCGTCGCGCCGCCGGACGGGGCAATGGCCGACTACATGGCATCGCTGGACCGCCTGATCGAGCGCGGTGACCGGCTGCTGCTGCCTGGCCATGGGGGACCGGTGACGGCGCCGCGCGCTTTCATGCGCGGGCTGAAGACCCATCGCAAGATGCGCGAACGAGCCATATTGGAACGGATCAGGGCCGGCGACAGGACAATCCCCGACATGGTCAAGGCGATCTACAGGGATACCGATCCCCGGCTGCACGGCGCCGCCGGCCTGTCGGTGCTTGCCCATCTGGAGGACCTGGTGGCGCGCGGCGTGGTGGCGACGGACGCCGCTCCCGCCATAGATGGCATTTTCACGCCTGGCCGATAGCCCTGCCGCCGCCCACCCGTTCACCAATCATCGTCGCGGCGCGCGATTTGCTCGAAAAATGGCTATTGTGCCGGCGCCGCGCCGATCTGGCCGGCGACTTCCTGATCGAGCTCCGTGAGGAATTCAGTGATGCGCGCGGCATTGTCGCCAAGGTCATGGCGGCCGTAACGCGAGGCGGAGCGCATGTCGACGATGACCGTGTCGCCGTCATCCGTGACGCGAATGGCGACGTCGGCGGGAAGGCCAAGAACGAAACTCGAGGCGACGGCGGTGATTGTCACCTCCGTCTGTCCGGCGAGTTCGGGATAAGGCTCCGAAAGGTCCCAGCCGCGCCGGTCGAGCACAGTTTCAACGGCATTGACGACGGTCTCGAACGGCAGGTCGTAGCTGCGTGCGGTGACCAATGGATAGCTGTCCGTCTGCAACGTCTGCTCACCCGGCGTCGACGGGGACACTGCGTTCATGTCCTTGGTCCGGTCGCTGACATCGAGCGCGGGCGGTTCATCGAAATCGGTCGAAATGTCCCGCAGCGGCGGATAGATCGTCGCCCAGTAGGCGGCAACGCCGTACGGGGTGAGCACCAGCAGCGCCAGCAAGGCGCCGACGGTGAGATCACGGCCACCACGGTCACCGAAATTCCACAGCCTCGCAAAGGCCAGGCCGGCAAACAGCAGCGCCAGCGCCGCCAGCAGGGCAGCAATGCCCAGTACCCACAGGAAGACCGGCGTTTGGACGAGGCCGAGCCTATGGCCGACAAAGTTCGTCAGCAAAAGCACCGCCGAAAAGGCGCCCGTGCCCCGCGACCAGCCGGCAGCTTTCGACGTTTGCCGTTCGGGAATGCTAACCATTATTCTCTGCGCTGCCCCAACCCGGATGGAGGTTTAGTGCCTTTTTGCGGAAACACGCAACATCCTCTCAATCGGTCGGCAAGCGATAGTCCCTGAACTGCTGACGCAAGGTGATCTTCTGGATCTTGCCTGTGGCGGTATGCGGTATCTCACCGACGAAAGCGACGTCGTCCGGCATCCACCATTTGGCCACCTTGCCCTCCATGAAATCGAGAATCCCGGCCTTGGTCGGTTCCTTGCCCGGCTTGGCAACGACGACCAGCAGGGGCCGCTCGCCCCATTTCGAATGCTTGACGCCGATGGCCGCGGCTTCCGCCACATCGGGATGGCCAACGGCCAGATTCTCCAGGTCGATGGTCGAAATCCATTCGCCGCCGGACTTGATGACGTCCTTGGCACGGTCGGTGATCTGCATGTAGCCGCCGGCATCGATATGGGCGACGTCTCCAGTGTCGAACCAGCCGTCCACGTCGAACTGCTCCGCGCCCGCGCCGCCATAATAGGCGCGGGCGACGGCCGGGCCGCGCACCTTCAGCCGGCCGAACGTTTTGCCGTCCCAAGGCTGCGGATTGTTCTCGTCGTCGGTCACCTTCATTTCGACGCCGAAGGGCGGGTAACCCTGCTTGCTCTGGACGTCGAGCCGAGCCTCGCCTTCGAGCCCGGCATAGTCCGGCTTCAAGGTGCACAGCGTGCCGAGCGGCGACATTTCGGTCATGCCCCAGGCATGGATGACCTGGACACCGTAATCGTCCTGGAATTTCGTCATGATCGCGCGCGGGCACGACGAGCCGCCGATCACGACCTTGCCCAGATGGGGAAGCGTCTTGCCAGTCTCCTCCAGATATTGCAGCAGCATCATCCACACGGTCGGCACGGCGGCGCTGAACGTCACCTTTTCCTGATCGAGCAATTCATAGATCGAGGCGCCGTCCATCTTGCAGCCTGGCATGACCAGCTTGGCGCCGATCATCGGGCCGCTCTGGCCAAGACCCCAGGCATTGGCGTGGAACATCGGCACCACCGGCAGAATCGTGTCGCGCGACGACAGGCCCATGGCGTCGGGCATGGCCGCGATCATGGCGTGCAGCACGTTCGAGCGATGACTGTAGACGACCCCCTTGGGATCGCCCGTCGTGCCCGACGTGTAGCACATGCCGGCGGCGGTGCCTTCGTCGAAGCTCCTCCAGGCGAAATCGCCATCGACCTCTCCGAGCCACTCCTCATAGGCGACGGTGTTGGGCAGGGTCGTTTGCGGCATGTGCGCCTTGTCGGTGAGCACGATCACTTTCTTCAGCGATTTGACGGCACCCGCGATCTTCTCGAGCAACGGGATGAAGGTGAGGTCGACGAAGACGGCCTTGTCCTCGGCGTGGTTCATGATCCAGACGATCTGTTCGGGAAACAGGCGCGGATTGAGGGTGTGGTAGATAGCACCGATGCCCATGATGCCGTACCAGGCCTCGATGTGGCGGGCGGTGTTCCAGGCCAGGGTGGCGATGCGGTCGCCCAAGGCAAAACCGTCGCGCTCCAGGCGCTGGGCGACCTTGAGGGAACGACGATGAAGGTCGGCATAGGTGGTGCGCACGATCGGCCCCTCGATCGAACGCGACACGATCTCCCGCGCACCATGCTGCCGCTCGGCGTTGTCGATCAGCTTGTGGCACAGCAGCGGCCATTCCTGCATCAGTCCCAGCATACCGGGTTCCTCCATCACGCTTTTCACGGTGCGCTTTTGATCGCATTGTGAAGCGAACCGGGGAATTGTCCAGCGTCCACAAGCGCAGCGGGCGAAAGTCGGAGTTCGAACCTGTATCGGCAAACGGTTGAATCCGGATGGCTTTTTGATTTCGCTTGGCTGCATCGGGCCCGGACCGGCCATCGATGGCGATCTGGCCAGGCGGTTGGCCGATTTGGCATGGGCGCTTGGTCGGCACCAAAGACATCACCTCTATATATCGGCTGAGGGTTCGGCAGGTTTCTCAAGGATTGGAGAATAAGCCGGGACATTAGCCGCGGCTTTTAAATTGCAATGCAGCAATGCTGCCGATCAGAACTTCTGCCAACTATTCCCGCTAAATAGATGCTTGCTGGTGAGGTCGCACTGGCGTAGCTCTTGATCTTCGACTGAGTCGAATCGCCAATGGTGAGGGGTCCGGTTCGCTTTGCGAAGGAACGGCCTGCCAAGTGTAGTGGCGATTGCCGACACGGGCACCTTTCGGGGGAAGGGGAAGAAGTTGAATGTCGCAACATCAACGATTGTCGGAAGCCGGCACTTCCTGTTCAGAATTCGTTTTCAACTCATCGGCGGACTGACATTCGCGATCATCGCGCCAGCACTGATCCGGATAGCATCCTATCCGGACGCGATCTATTCGGCCAATCTGCAGATAACGGTCGCGGCTGCCATCATTGCGCATGTTACCGGCTTTCTTGCCTATCGCCGCATTGGCAATTTTCCGGGCGTGGCCGCGGCCAGCTACATCCTGCCGACATTCGTCCTGTCCTACGGTCTTGTTTTCTTGACGATTTTCTTTGTCCGCTTCGAGTATAGCCGGTTTCAGGCCGCCGCCAGCTTCACGCAGTCCACGCTCTGGTATTTCGGCCTGAGCCTCATGACCCGGCGTCTTGAGCCGTACCGGCTGGCCGTCATTCCCGGCGGCAATGTCGAGCGCCTCAGGGCCCTGCCGGGCGTGCACTGGTTCTGGCTCAAGTCGCCCGGCACCGTTATCGAAAGAGTTAACGGCGTGGTTGTCGATTTGCGTGCGGACCTCGGCGCCGAATGGGAGCGCTACATCGCCGACCGGGCGCTGTCGGGCACGCCCGTCTATCACGTCAAGCAGGTCAGCGAATCGTTGACCGGTCGTGTCGAGATCGAACATCTGTCGGAGAACACGCTCGGCTCGCTCAATCCGAACCAGGCTTATCTCAAGATCAAGCAGGCCATCGACTGGACCTCCGCGCTTGTCCTTGTCGTGGTTCTTTGTCCCGTTCTGCTGCTGGTCGCCCTATCGATCCGGCTGGACTCAGAAGGCCCCGTGCTGTTTCGCCAACCCCGCATGGGCTACCGGGGCAGGATCTGCACCGTCTACAAATTTCGTTCGATGAGGCAGCAGACCGGCTCCGGCAGCGACAAGGACAAGGCGATCACCAAACGGGATGACGATCGCATCACGCGGGTCGGGAGCTTCCTGCGCAAGTTCAGGATCGACGAGCTGCCGCAGGCCATCAACATCCTGCGCGGTGAGATGAGCTGGATCGGGCCACGGCCGGAAGCTGTCGTGCTGTCGCAATGGTATGAGGCGGAATTGCCGTTCTACCGGTACCGGCACATCGTCAGGCCGGGCGTGAGCGGGTGGGCACAAGTAAATCAGGGCCATGTCGCGGCGGTCGGCGATGTCATGGAAAAATTGCACTATGATTTTTACTACATAAAGAACTTCTCACCTTGGTTGGACGTACTGATCGTTCTCAGGACCATAAAAACGATGTTCACCGGTTTTGGTGCGCGATAGCCAAATCAGGGCCTGAATCCGATCGCACGTGCAGGGAGCAATGGATCTCGCCTCAAGGAAAATAGCTGTCATCGGACTTGGCTATGTCGGTCTGCCGCTGGCTGTGGCCTTCGGGGCGACCAGGGATGTGATCGGCTTCGACATCAACCCGTCGCGCGTGGAGGCACTGAAGCGCGGCGAGGACCATACGTTAGAAGCCAGCGAGGAGGAAATCGCCGCCGCCAGAGGGCTGAAGTTCACCAGCGAGAAAGCCGATCTGCACGACTGCGGAATTTTCATCGTTACCGTGCCCACGCCGATCGACCGGGCCAACAGGCCGGACCTGAAGCCTCTCGTCATGGCGTCGACGACGGTCGGCGAGGTCATATCCCCGGGCGCGGTGGTGATCTTTGAATCCACCGTCTATCCCGGCTGCACGCAGGAAGTCTGCGCACCGCTGATCGAGAAACATTCCGGGCTGCGTTACAACAGCGATTTCTTCCTCGGCTACAGTCCAGAGCGCATCAACCCCGGCGATCGCGAGCACCGGCTGCAGACGATCGTCAAGGTCACCAGCGGTTCCACGCCAGAGGCGGCGGAGGCCATCGACGCGCTCTATGCCTCGATCGTGCCGGCGGGTACGCATCGTGCCTCCAGCATTGCCGTGGCCGAGGCCGCCAAGATCATCGAGAACACGCAGCGCGACTTGAACATCGCCCTGATGAACGAGCTGTCGCTGATCTTCGGCAAGCTGGGCATCGACACGTCGGAGGTGCTGGAGGCGGCCGGCACCAAATGGAATTTCCTGCGCTTCACGCCGGGCCTCGTCGGCGGGCACTGCATCGGCGTCGATCCTTATTATCTCACCCACAAGGCCCAGGAACTCGGCTATCATCCCGAGGTGATTCTCGCTGGCCGCCGCATCAATGACGGCATGGGTCAGCATGCGGCGGACCAGACGGCCCGCCTGATGATGCGCAAGGGCATACCTGTCGTTGGCAGCCGGATTCTGGTCATGGGTGCGGCCTTCAAGGAAAACTGTCCGGACTTGAGGAATTCCAAGGTCGTCGACGTCGTCGCGCAACTGAGGCAGTACAATGCCGGCATCGATATCTGGGACCCTTGGGTCGACGCGCAGGAATGCGCACGCGCTTTCGGCACGGCGAGCGTGAAGGAGATGCCCGCCGCGCGCTATGACGGCGTCATCGTCGCTGTCGGACACGCGCAGTTCCGCAGCTTGGGCGTTGCGGGGCTGAAGTCGCTTTGCAAGGACCCCAGTGTAATCTACGACATCAAGGGGCTGTTCCCTAGGGACGTTACGGACGGGCGCTTCTGATGAAGGTATTGGTCACCGGCGCTGCCGGCTTCATAGGCTATCATGTCGCCAGGCGGCTCCTGGAGCGCGGTGACGAGGTTGTCGGCATCGACAGCATCAACGATTACTACGACCCGCAAATCAAGCAGGCGCGGCTGCGGCTGCTGGACGAGGCGAGCCGCAAGACCAATGCCGGCTATCATTTCATCCACGGCGATCTCGCCGACAGGGGCGTGGTCGACGGCTGCTTTGCCGACCATGCCTTCGACCGGGTGATCCATCTCGCCGCCCAGGCCGGCGTGCGCTACAGCCTGGAAAACCCGCGCGCCTATGTCGAGAGCAACATTATCGCCTACACCAACATGCTCGAGGCCTGCCGCGGCAGCCGTGTCGGGCACCTGACCTATGCCAGCACCTCGAGCGTCTACGGCGCCAACACCGACATGCCGTTTTCCGAGCATCGGCCGGCCGACCATCCGCTGCAGTTCTACGCCGCCACCAAGCGTGCCAACGAACTGATGGCGCACAGCTACAGCCACCTGTTTGGCCTGCCGACCACGGGGCTGCGCTTCTTCACCGTGTACGGTCCCTGGGGCCGCCCTGACATGGCGCTGTTCCTGTTCACCAGGAACATCCTGGCCGGTGAGCCGATCAAGCTGTTCAACAACGGCAACCACACGCGCGACTTCACCTATGTCGAGGACATCGCCGAGGGCGTGATCCGTACCAGCGACAGCCCCGCCGCGGCCAACCCGGCCTGGGATTCCGGCCGTCCGGATCCGGCGACCAGCAGCGCGCCCTGGCGCATCTTCAACATCGGCAACAACAACCCGGTGAAGCTGACCGCCTATGTCGAGGCGCTGGAAAACGCGCTCGGCCGCAAGGCGGTGATCGAGCTGCTGCCGCTGCAGGCCGGCGACGTGCCCGACACCTTCGCCGACACTTCGGCGCTGCAGGCGGCGGTCGGCTATCGCCCCCGCACCTCCGTCACCGAGGGGGTGGGGCGGTTCGTCGAGTGGTACCAGGATTATTTTGGGCGGGGATAGCGCGAACCGATAAGGAGGCAGTGTCGTTGCTGAGGGGGTTTGTACGCGCGAACGTGGCGGTCTCTGAATATCTTGACAGGGCCTTGCCGCCACGCCTTCGCGCGGACGGCAATAGCACGTTTGCGACCGAAATCGCGCCGGCGCTGCTGTCTCCGGACACATTGGTCTACGATCTGGGTGGAGGCGCAAGACCGCTCGTCAGCCTGCCGCAGAAGCGGTGCCTCGGGCTCGTCGTGGTCGGGCTTGATCTCGCCGCCGAGGAACTGTCCAAGGCCCCCGATGGACTCTATGACGAGCAGATCGAGGCGGACCTTACCGTGTTCAAGGGAAGGCAGGACGCTGATCTGGTCATATGCCAGGCGACCCTGGAACATGTTCGCGATGGAGAGGGCGCGCTTCGCGGCATCGCCAGTTGCGTCAAGCCGGGCGGTTTGGTTGCCATTTTCTCGCCGTCACGCAATGCCGTTTTCGCCAGGTTGAACCTGATTTTGCCAGAGAGGATCAAGCGGCGGCTGCTGTTTGCCATCTATCCCGACAAAGGCAGGGGTCATGACGGATTTCCGGCTTTCTATGACAAATGCCTGCCAAGCGAGGTGGAAAGGATCGCGGAGCAAAATGGGTTGGAGCTTGTCCAGCGGCGCCTGTTCTGGAGAAGTTCATACTTCTATTCCTTCGTGCCGGCTTTCCTCGCCTGGCGCCTCTGGCTTGGCATCACCGCTCTCTTGCTCGGCAAGGATGCGGCGGAGACCTATGCCTATGTCTTTCGGCGAAAACAGTGATCCGTCGAAGATATTCTCCGCCGGTCCTGGCCCGTTTCCGGTTGCGCCTGCTTTCCGACGGGAGAGCTAGAGCCGAACGAGGCGGTATGGCGGCGACCGGGCTTCGAACCGGATGAAGCGAACGAGGAAAGATAGAAAGTCGCCGGGCGGTCCGGATGCCCGGATCGCCGTCTTCATCCCCTCGCTGCGGGCAGGTGGCACCGAGCGCGCGATGCTTACCCTGGCCCGGGAATTCGATCGGCGCGGGCTGGTGACGGATCTGGTACTTGGATGTGCGATAGGTGAATATCTTCCCTTGGTTCCCGACACGATAAGGATAGTGGATCTGCAGGCGTCTCGCATGCTGTTTTCCCTGTCCGGCCTTATTCGCTACGTCAAGGCGGAGCAGCCGCGGGTGATGCTGGCGGCGCTGCCTCACGCGAACATCCTGGCAATAGTGTCGTCCTTCCTGTCACGGCAAGGGGTGCGTACGGTCATATCCGAGAGAAGCAACCTGTCCAGGACCCTTGCGGATACGAAACTGATCCGTGAGAGATTTCTGCCGTTCCTCATGCGAATGACATACGGTTATGCCGACAGGATAATAGCCGTCTCACATGGCGTTGCGGACGATCTGATCAGGCGCATCGGGCTCGACCCGAATTCTGTCGAAGTGATCCACAACCCGTTGGATATAGAACACATTCAGGCACAGGCCAGCGCGCCCATCGATCATCCGTTCGCGGACGAGGACGGCAGGTCCCTGCTGGTCGCCGTCGGTCGCCTCGATTTCGCAAAGGACCATGCCACTCTGATTAGCAGCTTTTCACAGGTCGTAAGGAAACGACCCGTCAAACTGGCGATTGTGGGGGAAGGGCCGCTGCGCGCGTCGCTGCAGACGATGATCGATGAACTGGAGTTGCGTTCCTCGGTCGCCCTGGTCGGCTTTTCGAAAAATCCGTATCCGTGGATGCACCGCGCCGCGCTGTTTCTCCATTCGTCGCGAAGGGAGGGCTTTCCCAATACGATTATCGAAGCCATGGCCTGCGGAGCCAGGGTGGTGAGCACGAATTGCGAAAGCGGCCCAGCGGAAATCCTGGAGGACGGCAAGTGGGGGCGGCTTGTCGCGGTGGGCGACGTGCAAGCCTTCGCGGCCGCGATATTGGCCGGCCTCGATGACATCAGCCCACCCGATGTCAGACGTCGAGCCCAAGATTTCAGTGTCGAAAAAGTGGCTGACGCGTATCTGCTCGCGATGGGTATGGGCTTGGCGAGCGCCACCCGAAAGGAGCTCCCGGATTAAAGTCCTGCATGTCATCACCGGGCTGCACAATGGCGGTGCTGAGGCGGCTTTGTTCCGTCTCTGCATGGCCGAGCACACTCATTCGCACGCAGTGGTCTCGCTTTCCGACGAAGGAAAATATGGCCCGCTGCTTCGGGAGGCGGGGGTGCCCCTGACCTGTCTGTCGATGCCGAAGGGAAGGCTAAGCCTCGGCGGGCTCGCGGCATTTCGGCGTGTCTTGTCAGCCCATCCGCCTGATATCGTCCAGTGCTGGATGTACCACGCAAATCTGGTTGGAGGCGTCCTGTCTCGGCTTGCGGGTATCCGGCTGGTGGTTTGGGGAATGCACAATTCCGGTCTGGATCCGCTTGTCGCCCCCTTGGCCACGCGGATGGCGGACCGGGCCTGCGCGCTCATATCCCGGGTGGTCCCGACCCAGATCGTGAGCTGTTCGCAACAGGCGTCACGGCGCCATATCAGTGCGGGTTACTCGGCTTCTAACTGGACGATAATTCCGAACGGTTATGATCTGGCTGTCTTCGAGCCGGATGAGAGGGCGCGCAGTCGGCTGCGCCGGGCCTGGTCGATAGATGAAGGCCAATTCGTCATCGGAAGCGTCGCCCGCTGGCATCCCGACAAGGATCACAGGAATCTCGCCGCTGCCTTGGCCAAGCTGTCGGCGCGTGCCGAGTTTCCTTTCAAGTGTATTCTCGCCGGCCCCGGAATCTCTCCTGAAAATACCGACCTTGCCGGACTGCTGGACCGTTACGGCGTTCGCGACAAGGTGATGCTGCTTGGTCCGAGCGACAGTGTCGCTGCTCTCATGAGTGCGTTTGACATCCATGTCCTTGCCTCGAGGCGCGAGGCATTCCCTAACGTCGTCGCCGAAGCCATGGCGTGCGGTACGCCTTGCGTAGCGACGGATGTCGGCGATATCGGCATGATTGTCGGCAACACCGGATGTGTTGTTCCGAGCCAGGATCCCGACGCGCTTTCTCGCGCCATTACAAACATGGCGCTGGAAAACCGTGACTCGCCATCCTGGGAGACAAGACAGCAGGCATGCCGCAACCGCGTCGCGTCCGATTTTTCAGTTGAGCGGATGGCAAGGGCATACAGCGCGCTATGGGAGAGATTGTCTGCCAAGGGCTAGCGCACGGAAAACGACCAGGAACAGACAACTATATGTTAAGCTCGCGAGTCATCAGGCAGACGGTGGGGATTGTCATGTTGGAAACCGACAAGCTGTTCGCGGGCTCAATTCCGGAAAACTACGACCGCTACATGGTGCCTTTGATCTTTGAGCCGTTCGCTGCGGATATCGCGCGGCGAGCAGCGGCCCTATCGCCCGGCGCGGTCCTGGAAATCGCCGCGGGCACCGGGGTCGTCACCCGCGCATTGGCGCCAAGACTGTCGCCCGACGCAAGCTATGTCGTGACCGACCTAAACCAGCCGATGCTCGACTACGCTGCTTCGCGACAAACTCCTGATAGCCGCATCGAGTGGCGCCAAGCGGATGCGATGGCGCTGCCATTTGAAGATGCGGCCTTCGATCTTGTCTGTTGTCAGTTCGGTGCGATGTTCTTTCCGAACCGCACGTCTGCTTATCGCGAAGCCAGGCGGGTCCTGAAGCCCGGCGGACGGTTTTTGTTCAATGTATGGGATCGCATCGAGGAGAATGTGTTCGCCGATGACGTGACCAACGCTCTGGCACGGATCTTTCCCGACGATCCCCCGCGCTTCTTGGCACGCACGCCGCACGGCTATCACGACAAGGTGCTGATCCGTCGCGACCTGGAGGATGCAGGCTTCTCTCGAGTGGTGATCGAGACGAGAGCCGAACAGAGCCGCGCATCCTCGCCACGCCTTCCGGCCGTTGCCTACTGTCAAGGCACTGTTCTTCGCACCGAAATCGAGGCCAGGGAAGCTGGAAAACTGGACGCTGCAACCGATTACGCGGCATCCGCCATCGCAGACCGACACGGCAGCGGTGAAGTCGCCGCCAAAATTCAGGCCCATGTAATCATGGCCGAGGTCTAGGTGTCGGCAGGCCCGTTCCGCACGACATGTCGCCCGCCGTACCGCACTCGGATGGCATTCGGAGGGCCGCAGACACCAGCCGGATTTGTGAGCCGCCGGGCGTGAGGATATTGGGAGCTAGGCAATAGGGTGAAGGCGCGGGACGTCAGAAGAGATTACCTGGTTTCACCCTTTGCGCTTACGCCGCAAATGCTTTTGCTTATATCGAGCCTACTTTATTTTGTTCCATTTCTTGCCGGCGGCTTTCAGTACGTTGACGTTGGCGGAAGGAAGTATGATTTTACATATGATTTGGGCACGGGGTATGCCATCGCCGTTTCCATGGTTTGCATCGCCGCGGCGATGGTTGGCTTCGTTCCGAGACGCCAGAGTTTCGAAATTGAGGGAGATAGCCAAGGAGAGTCGTTGATAATAATCGCGATGATCATTATTTTCGGCGGAATTTCGATTGCGAACCCGGCACTTTTCTCCGCGTCTAAGGCGGATGTTTTATCGTCAACTGGTCGGTTTCAGTATATATTTTACAATGCCTGTATCATCGGCGTGGTCTTTGGGGCTCTGGCCGGGTGGAGGAAATCCAAGCTTGTTATGGCCCTGAGCTGCCTAGGATTAATTTTAACGCTCTATATTGGGCATAGATCCTCGGTTGCGATAACTATCCTATCTTTACTGTATTTAAGATACAGGAATGTTCCGTTGATGATGATAAGAAAACGGTATGTTATCGGCGGATTTTCAGCATTCTTTTTTTTGGCGGTGTACAAGTCTGTCTACTCCGCGGTGAAGGCGGGGAATTTCGAGCTTGTCGGCCAAAAAATAAAATTCGACCAGTTGTCAGATTCCACCCTTGTCGGGTTGGAGCAGTTCGTGACATTGGCTCATTTGGACCTTATCGTAAAATATAACTACACCTTGCCTTGTTCCAATCTCTGGTTGGTGCCACTTTCTTTCATTCCATTTTCGGATGCGGTCTTCGGCAAGGATGGCTGTACTTACAACGAGCAGGTCCAGCCGCTGCTTTTTCCGGGCTACAGTGGCGGTGTGGCGGCAAATATCTGGGCGGAGTTCTATGCAAATTTCGGATACGCCGGATTTCCGCTGCTCGTCATTATTCTTTCCCTGGTCTGTGTCGCCATCGAAGCAATAATCCGCAACGTGCGCAGCGCGACGCTCAAGTCTGGTCTGATCGTGGCGATCATCCACCTCACATTCTACATCCAGCGCAAGGAACTGCTCGGCGCGTTCATCTCCGCCAAGCGGGTCATCCTTGTGTCGCTTTTCATATTCGGGCTGGTGTATGTCCATCGAAAGTGCTTCCCGCAAGCGCCTGCGATGGAAGCGGGAGTGCGGGGCCTGCGCCGGGACCATGGCTGAGGACATGACGGCGATAGCCAAACCTTCTGGATGGATACGCGCGCGCAGGGTCGCTCGGGACGTCACCATGACCACATCCTCAAGTGGAGTGGCGGCTTTGTGTTCCGTCATCGCGTTGGCGCTCAATGCACGCTCGCTCGGCCCCGGAGATTTTGGCACCCTCGCCGTAATCCAGGCCTATGTCACGTTCATCTCCGGCCTCGCTACGTTTGAGAGTTGGCAGCCTGTCATCAGGCTGTCCGCCAGGTCCCGCTCGCGCCTTGGCCGGGCAGCTTCATGCGGGATCGCGCTCGACGTTTCAGCGGCCGTTGTCGCCACTGCGGTGGCGGTTGGTGGGGTCCTGCTGTTTGGGGAGTCGATCGGCGTATCCCACCAGGATCGGCTTCTGGCGCTGATCTATAGTCTCACCTTGCTGGCCAGCCTCGCGGGCACTCCCAAAGGCGTGCTTCGCCTGAATGGGCGGTACGACGTCATTGCCGGCAATCAACTCGCCCAGGGGGCTGCCGTGGTTGTTGCCTCGCTCGTCCTTTGGGCCATCGAAGCGCCTCTGATCGCCTATGTGGCTGTGTTGGCGGCGATCGGTGCGCTCTACAATCTGGCGCTGTTCGTCCGGCTGCTTGTCTATGCTCGGCGCGAGAACATCAAACTATTCAATCCGCTTCGTTCCCATTCCAGGCGGCGTTTCTTTTGGACATTCCTTGTCATGGCCACTGGGACCAGTGTGCTGTCGACCCTGGTGAGTGCTAGACGACATGTAGCCTTGTTCCTTGTTGCCGGTCTTTTAGGAGATGTTGCCGCCGGCGCCTATTCCGTGGCGTCGCGTCTGGCGACGATGATGTCCCGGCTGACTGGGCCCTTGAACCAGGTGATCTTTCCTGAACTCGCGAGACTGTCCAACGAAGAATCTCCGTCCCGCCTAAACAGGCTGAACGCCCGCATCACGATGGTCTCGGCATGTGTCGCCGCGGGCATGGCGGCGGGCGGTGTCGTGCTGCAAGAATTCATCGTGGTTCTGGCCGCCGGTTCGGCCTATGCCGATGCCTCGCTGCTTTTCGCTATCTTGTTCGCGGCCGAGTGTCTCGGCCTGGCCGGAATGCATTTCAATCCTTTGATCCAGGTTCTGGCCGGAACAAAACCGCTTCTCAAGATCATGGCGTCGGCATTCATCGTCTACCTGCCGCTTTCGTTCGTCCTGTCGGGGTGGATCGGAATTCCGGGCATCGCCTGGGCCGGTCTGATCGCATCGGCGCTGGTCTACACGGCAATGATGGTGGTTTCGCAATTATTGCTGAAAAAGCAGATCCGAATCACGGAAAATATCCCAGGTCTGACAGTTTGAGATACTTGTTTTGCCTACCAAGATACCACACCAATGTTGTGCCTTGGGTGCGCATACTGACCTCGGCCGGGCATCATGTTGCAATCGACGTCGTCGAAACAGGGGCAACGGAGAATTACACACTTGTTTCTCCCAATGTAGTGGCACCATCGGCGCTGTCACGAAGAGTTATGCACATGGGTCCGAGCGATATCCCAAACTCGCCCTTTTCCTTTCCCGGTCTTGTTTCCTACTGGAGACATCTTCGGGTCGAGAATCCCGATGTGGTGATCGTGCGCGGCGTGACGCGATGGTTCTGCAGGGTCGCCGCGTTGTGTGCGATTTTGCAAGGCCGCAAGCTGGTTATCTACGATCAGGAGAATGTCAGGCCTCAGGCATGGAGCGGCACATGGATCCGCAGAGCTGTCTTTCGGCAACTCGGGATTGCGCACTTCACGTCACGGCTCCCGTCGAATCCTGGCTCCGTCGGTGCGGGAGGCGCCATGGCCCTGCCATTCGGAAATCCCTTCGAGCCGATCCGGATCGGAGCGCTGCGAGGCAGGCCGTTGCATTCGCCGCCCCGAATCCTAATGGTGGCAAAATACCGGGAGCGAAAGGGGCACAGTTTGCTTCTGAGGGCACTGGCGGTGATCTCGGCGTCCACACCATTCTCCATAACGTTGTGCGGCGAGGAGGCGACGCATTCCGACGCGGCTTTTTGTGAGGCCTTGCGGCAAGAGGCCCAAGCGCTTGGACTGGCGGACAGACTTCGGTTTCAAAACAACATAGCTCATGACAGGATGATCTCGATCTATGCCAGCCATGATCTCTTGATATTGCCCTCGCGTACGGAACCTTCCGCGGTATCTCCCGTCGAGGCCGCCTGGGCGGGATGTGCCGTATTGATGTCGCGCGACAGCGGCACGAGGCATTACCTCCCTCCGGGGTCCGGGTTCGACTTTGACCCAGACGACCCGCAAGACATCGCTCGCGCGGTTGCCGGGCTTATTGCCCGGCCCGAGGACCTGCGGCTTGCAAGGGATGCATGTTTCATGCGCATTTCTTCAGTTGCCGATGATGACGTGATCTTGCGGTTGTTCGAGACTTTTGGGACTGGAACCGTGCGGACGCGCGCGTCGATGAGCTGAAGGACATCCGGAGGGGCGGGGAGTGGGGTCCGAGGTGGGAAGGAAGATTGTCATCTCGATCAACACGTCCTGGAATGTGGTCAATTTCCGCAAGGGCCTGATCGAGGCGTTGCGGCGGCGCGGCTATGATGTCGTCGTCGTCGCGCCGAGGGACGAGTATTCATCCTTGATCCCAGGGATGGGTTGCCGCCACGTCGACATCGAAATCGACAATTCCGGCACCTCGCCTGTTCGCGACCTTGCGCTTCTGTGGCGCTACTGGCTTATCCTGCGCCGCGAGAAGCCGCTGGCGTTCGTAGGCTTCACCATCAAGCCCAACGTGTTCGGCTCGATGGCTGCAAACCTGAATGGCATTCCGGTCATAAACAATGTTTCGGGGCTCGGCACTGTCTTCGTCCGGGGCGGCCTTCTCCAGGGAATCGCCAAAGCCCTTTATCGCCTGGCGCTGGCCCGTTCGAAGGTGGTCTTCTTTCAGAACGACGACGACCGGATGCTGTTCGTCGGCGCGCGCATCGTGCGCAAGGAACGGACCGCGCTGCTGCCCGGCTCAGGCGTTGATCTCGCGCGCTTCTCGCCGTCGACGCGCCAGCGCGCGCCGTCCGGCGCCATCGTGTTTCTGCTGGTGGCCAGGCTGCTATGGGACAAGGGTGTCGGTGAGTTCATCGAAGCTGCCCGCCTCGTCCGTCGCCAAGCGCCTGCGGTGCGCTTCCAACTCCTTGGTTTTCTCGATGTCGAGAACCGAACCGCGGTCAGCCGCGCTGAAATCGAGCAATGGGTCGATGAGGGTTTGGTCGAGTATCTCGGTGCCACCGACGACGTTCGCCCTTTCCTGGGCGCTGCCGATTGCGTCGTCCTGCCTTCCTACAGGGAGGGTACGCCACGCTCACTGCTCGAGGCGGCCGCGATGGGCAAACCTCTGATCGCCACGGACGTGCCCGGTTGCAAGGAGGTGGTGGACCATGCCGTCAACGGTTTCCTTTGCAAGGTCAGGGATGCCAGCGACCTGTCGGCACGGATGATCGATTTCGTGACGATGGACG
This sequence comes from Mesorhizobium sp. B2-4-13, assembly GCF_006658535.1. NCBI lineage: Bacteria > Pseudomonadati > Pseudomonadota > Alphaproteobacteria > Hyphomicrobiales > Phyllobacteriaceae > Mesorhizobium > Mesorhizobium sp. B2-4-13. The sequence continues at coordinate 33,403 of NZ_VFVB01000013.1, forward strand.
GCCACTCCAGGGACGCGATGGGGAACGAGAGCCGGAAAAAGGTTGAACGGCAGTTTTCGGAAACGATCGTCGTCGAGAGCTACATGCATCAGATAGAGAAGCTTACGGCTGCCGCCACGTGATGAGCGGCCATCGCCTTCCGCTTCTCGGCCGTGAGCCGGCTGACACCGGATCTATTTCCGTCTTAGCGGCCGATCGCCGGGGCTTCATGAGCCGCTGCCAGTCCACGATTGTCCGACCAGGCGCAAGCTGCCGTGGCTGCATCGGTGATGGTGAACCACCTTCCCGTTCGCCAAGTCTGATCAGGAGCGCTCGCGCGCAGTCACGGGGCAAAGGATATCTCAATTGTTTTTCGGGTAATCTGAAATTCGCCGGCGATAATCAGAACTTTTCATGCGCTATTGCTAAAATGGTGAGCTCCCAAAGGCACGAGGCAAGTCAAAATTCTAGCGCCGGCGCGAAACAGGTTGGAATTGTGGCAAAAAACTGTTACGCGCTGATGTCATGAACTTTTGATTTGCAAGTTCCAAGGAGCGGCTTCGAGAGAAGGGCAAAACGAATGAATCTCATCGTCAGAACCGTGGTGGTTGGATTTGTTGTTTCCGTCGGTTTCGGTTCCGCTTCCGCATTTGCTCAGAAAGCATCTTGCAGTTGCGCGACTGCCTATCATGGTGCGTCAAATCCGGTTGGATCCATTGTTTCCGTCAATGGCGATGTGATGGTGTCGCAGGCCGCCGGCTACGGCCCGGCCAAGGCAGGAAATATGCTTGATTCCGGCAGTCGTGTGGTGGTCGGGGCCAAGGGGTCGGCGTCCGTGGCCGTTGGCGGCTGCAACCTGGATGTGCCGGCGAGTTCGAGCCTGGATGTCTCGCGCGTCGAGGGCAACATCTGCCTCAAGCTGGTTGGCTCCGAGCAGACCGCCGCCATCCAGCAGTCTGGCGGAGCGGTCGGCGGTTTCGGTCCGCCCGAGGGAATTTTTTCTGGTGCGCTTCTTGCGACCGGCGTGCTTGCGGCTACGCAGGACGACGACAGCGCTGTCAGCCGTTGAAGGCTGTGGCCCATTGCCGTGATTGGCCGCGGCGCGCCGATAGTGTCTTTAGATGGGTTCGTTAACTATATTGCATTAGTAGTTGTTGAAATAGTGTGGGCGATCCTGGCGGGGAATAGCTGGTTTCGATGGGGCGGAAATGACGGGTCGAGTTGGAGTTGTTATTGCTTTTGTAGCGCTCGCAGCGGGAAATGTTTTGTTTGCCGGGTCCGCGGCTTTCGCACAGGCAGCGCAGTGTTCCTGCCTTGCGGCCATACCGGTTTCGGGAAGTGTGGTCGGCCAGTTGACCAACGTCCACGGTGACGTGCGGATGTCACAGGCTGGCGGTTATACCGGTGTGAATGGCGAGGCGCCGGTCTATTCGGGCGCACGCATCATGACGGGGGCGCAGGCTTCGGCTTCCCTGGTTGTGGGCACCAATTGCGCGTTCGACGTTCCGGCGAATGTGACCGTCCAGATCGACCCTGCCGAGGGCGGTATGTGCGTGTCGTTCGATGCACCGCAAGCCGCTGTCGTGCCGGCCGGTTCCGAGCCCGGCGTTTTGCCGGTTCTCCTCGGTGCCGGTGCGATTGGCGGTGGCGCGGCCCTTCTTCTCGGCCTGCAGGATGACGATGACGCCGTCAGCCGCTAGTCGGTCCCCAGCCTGTTCTGCGTAAGCTTGTGAAATGCGTCATTCGCCGCCATGCGGGTGATGCGTTTGTATTTTGTCGAGGCAGCGGCGTCGCTTTGCCTCCATGCAGACAGAAACGCCAATGATTGACCTGCATTCCCATATTCTGCCTGGTCTCGACGATGGCTCTTCCAGTCTGGCTGAATCGCTCGAAATGGCGCGGCTGGCAGCGGCTGATGGGACAACGCATATGGTCTGCACCCCGCACGTCATGCCCGGCGTCTATGAGAACGGCACGACAAATATTGCCCGGGCAGTCGAGGCGCTGGTCAGGGAACTTGCTCGCGCCGGCATCCCGCTTGTCCTCTACGTCGGCGCCGACGTTCATGTTTCGCCTGATCTTCCCGACCGGCTGAAGCTCGGCAAAGTGCCGACGTTGAACGGGTCGCGCTATTTCCTCTTCGAGCCACCGCATCACATCTTGCCACCGCGGCTCGAGGATCTCGCTTCCCGCCTCGTTGGCGCCGGCTATATTCCGATCCTGACCCATCCTGAACGGTTGACCTGGATCAAATCGAACTATGGCGTAGTCGAGCGATTGAACGCATTGGGCTGCCTTATCCAGCTCACGGCGGATTCGGTCGTAGGAGCCTTTGGCCGGACCGCTCTCTACTACTCGGAAAAGCTGCTCGACGAAGGCAGGGTGGACATCATCGCATCCGATGCGCACGGCCTGTCGAGGCGTCGGCCGGGGCTTTCCCAGGCGGTGGTCGCCATCGCAAATCGGTGCGGCGAAGATGAAGCCTACAATATGGCGGTGAAACGCCCGGGCGCGATATTGCAGAATCAGCTGCTCGCGCCCATTGGAAAAGTGAGCACCAAGAAATTGTATGCCGGCAGCGCGAGCCGTTTCGGCGGATTGGGTCGGCTGTTCAAGAGCGGGTCTCTGGGATGAACATTTTCGATCTTGCCAGAAACAATGCAGGTATGCCGACGCTGGCCGCGTTGCTTGCACTCTCTGCTTGCGCGAGCTCTTCTTCGACATCATCGACGGCCTCCGTCGAAGCGTTGCAACCGACATCGTCTTCGACGGCCCTTGCCGGCGGTGGTGCGCTGCAGGTGGTGAAAGACCTGCCAGCGCCGCAAAACACGCAAAATGGCAGCGAGCAGCCGCTGTCAGCCAACGACGTGCTCGAAGTCAGCGTCTTCCAGGTCGATAATTTGAACAGGACCGTTCAGGTCGATGCCAGCGGCCAGATTTCCCTTCCGCTCATTGGCGCGATGACCGCGGCCGGCAAGACCGTTCGTCAGCTCGAGAAGGAAATCGAGACCGCGTACGGCGCAAAATATCTGCAATCGCCCGACGTGACGATTTTCGTGAAGGAATCGGTAGGCCAGCGCATTACGGTCGACGGCGAAGTCAACAGGGCAGGCATCTATCCGGTGTCCAGCAGCGCTTCCCTGCTGGATGCGATCGCGCTCGCCGGAGGATTCAATGCTGTCGGCGACGCCGGCAAGGTCTTCGTCTATCGCAATTTTGGCCAGAGCAGGCTGGTCGCCAACTACAATGTCGAGGAAATTCGCGCAGGCAAGAATCGCAACCCGCGCATCTACGGCGGCGACGTGATCGTCGTTTTCGCTTCGAAGTCGAAAATCGCGATGAACAATCTCAAGGACGCGTTGGGTCTCGCCTCGAGCGCGGCCCGCATTGCGGTCATTCCATAAGACAGGCACGGCCGGCCCACGGACAAACCAGGATGACTTTGCGCCATGCTCGATCGCAACAGGCAGCCCCAAATTGCCGGTCCCGGACATGGCCAAGCCCTGTCCGCGGATCTTTATTACGATGGGGCGCAGAATTATAGCCCGTATGGCCGTGACTATGCCGCCCAGGACGAGGGCTTCAATCCGCTCCGTTTGCTGTTCTATGTCATCCAGTATCGCTGGCTGATCGTCATGATGGCCGTGGCGGGCCTCGTCGCCGGTGTCATTGTGACGATGATGCAGACACCCAAATATCAAGCGACGACGCAGCTGGAGGTTCTGGTCCCTTCGGCAAAGGTCTTCCAGGACATTGAGGTGGTTTCCGAAAACAGTGACGTCCGGGCGTTTCTGACCGCCCGGGAGAAATTGAAGAGCAGGGCCTTGGCGCAGCGCGTGGTCTTTCAACTGGGCCTAGCCGAAAAGCCGGACTTCCTGTTTCCGACTCCGAGTTTTTCAATCGGCAACATCTTCTACCGCGCCTTCGGAATTTCCAAATCGCCCTCGATCCAGGAAAAGACGCCCGAAGAGCGGGAAGGCATGGCGATCAAGCGCGTCCTCGATGACCTCACGGTCAATCTGGTGACGAACACCAGCCTGCTGTCGATCACCTTCGTCGACCAGAAGCCGAAATATGCGAGCGATGTCGCCAATCAGGTCGCCCAGAGCTTCATCGATCAACGTCTCGACCAGACCAGCGAGACGTCGGATCTGGCAAGGCAGTTCATTCAGGAGCAGGTCCTGCAGGTCAAACAGAAGCTGCAGAAGTCCGAGGAGGAACTGGTCGCCTATGCCAAGGATGCCGGCATTACCATCACCGGCGGCGACAAATCGCTGATCGGGTCAAACATCGAGGCCCTCAACACGGCACTCGCGACCGCAATCCAGGAGCGTCTCGATGCCGGGCGGATGGTGGATCAGGTGGACAAGGGGCGTGGCGCCAGTCTCGGTCCGGTTCTGGAGAGCGAAGGACTGCAGAAGCTCAGTGAAAAGCTCGCGGACCTCACAAGCCAATACCAGCAGAAATTAGGCATCCTGAAACCTGGCTTTCCAGAAATGCAGCAGTTGCAGTCGCAGATCAAGGAACTGCAGCGGCTCTACAACAATGGCGTGCTGGCGATAACCGACTCGCTACGGTTGAAATTTCAGGAAGCGCAGAACAAGGAAGCCGACCTCAAGGCCAAGCTCACGGAGCTGGAAAAGCAGCAGATCGTCTTCAACGACAAGAACATCAAATACACCATCCTCAAGCGCGAGGTCGATTCCAACCGGTCGCAGTATGACGGCCTGATCGCCAAGCTGAACGAAGTCGGCGTGAGTTCTGAGCTCAAGACGCAAAGCGCTGCCGTTGTCGATTTCGCGACCCGGCCCTTGAGCCCTGATTCTCCTCGCCTCAGCATCAATCTTGCAATAGCCCTGGCGCTGTTCATGGCCTTGAGTGCGTCGATCATCTACATCGTCGAATTGCTCAACAACACCTTCACAAATCCGGAGCAGATCGAAAAAGAACTCGGATTGGCCATGCTCGGCATCTTGCCGCTCGTCGATGACCGGGAACTCATAGCCAGCATAGCCGATCAGAAGTCGGGGCTTTCGGAGGCCTATCGTTCGTTGCGGACGTCGCTGCAATTCTCAGGAGCGGAAGGGGCGCCGCGTTCGCTGCTGGTGACCAGCTCCGAACCGTCGGAGGGTAAATCGACCACATCGTTCAAGCTTGGCCAGGATTTTGCCGCTCTCGGCGCAAAGGTTCTGCTTGTCGACGGTGATTTGCGCAAACCCAATCTGCATCGGCTGTTCGGCCTCGACAACGCGATCGGCTTGAGCAATCTCCTGACAAACACCGTTCGCAAGGAAGATCTGGCCGGTATCTTCAGAGCGACGAAATATCCCAATGTGACTGTTCTGACATCGGGGACGATACCGCCGAACCCGGCGGACCTGCTCTCTTCGCCCAAAATGGCGCTGATCATCACCAATCTCGGCAAGCGCTTCGATCTGGTCATCATCGATGCGCCGCCCGTCGTTGGCCTTTCGGATGCGCCGATCCTCGGCCGGCTTGCCGAAGGCACGCTGATGGTGATTTCCACCAACCAGGTAACCCGCAAATCCGCCAAAACGGCTCTGAAGCGTCTACGAGCAGCCGGAGCGAATGTCATCGGGGCAGCGATGTCGAAATTCCAGGTGAACAAGTTCGACTACAACTACGCCTACAAATACATGAATTCCCAGTATTACGAATACGGCACGAATACTCCGAAAATCGAGGGCAAAGTCGATGGTGGAGCAGGCCAGCCCGCGCATGCAAAGTCTCCTGCGTTCAGGCGTTTGGTTCGTCGCCTCCGTTCTGGTGTTGATGGCTTCGTCGACCGGGCTAAGTCGTCTTCTTGAGACGGGAACGCCAAGCGTCTCTCTCGCGCTGGATCCGTTGAACGTAGATGCTTTGATAGGCGAGATCGCCGGCGAACTGAACCAGACGAACGACGGTGCCGATCTCGACGGGTTGGCCGCAAAGGCCCGGAATGCGCTTCGCTTCAACGTCGCGGATGCACGCCTCTATAGCCTGATCGGTGAGATCAAGTATCGCCAGGGCGAGAAGGACCAGGCGTTCGAACTCTTTGATCGGGCTCGAATGCTGTCCAAGACCGAAATACACGCATTGCAGAGATCCATCGATCGCTCCGTCGAGACGGGCAACCTGGTAAGGGCTGTAGCCGAGATCGATATCTTGCTGCGTCGGTGGCCTGATCAATTTTCAACCGTGGCCGCCGGTTGGCCGGCCATTCTCGCCAATCCCGAAGGGTACGGGGCCGTGCTCGCCGCCATCCGGGCGGAGGCGCCATGGCGGGGCAAGCTTTTTTCGACCCTTGGCCAGAACCCCCAGGGTTTGGCAGCCGCAAACCAACTGTTGCTCGATCTCGCGGGGTCCCCGACGTCTCCAACGTCCAACGAATTGTCGGCCGTGATCGATGGCTACATCAAGCAAAGGCAATATGACCCGGCCTATCGGCTGTTTCTCTTCAGCCTGTCCGACGAGGAACGGAAACTGGGCGGCTACATTTTCAACGGCGGCTTCGAACCGGTCCACAGCGGCAAACCATTCGACTGGGTGATACACGACCGGTCGGGTATGGAGATCACCTTCGCCGGATCGCGGGATGCAGGTGAAAGCGACCGCGGAGCGACGATTCGATTTCTGAACACGCCCGTCAAGAACGCGGCGCTTCAGCAATTTATCGAACTTCCTCCTGGCTCCTACAGGATTTCCCTGAACGCTTCGGCCACGAATCTCAAACTGCCGAAGGATTTGTTCTGGTCTCTCAGATGCGTCGCTCCCTCACATGAGATCGCGCGCTTCAACATACCGGAAGGCACCTTCAACAGGCGAAGCCTGAGCCTGGACTTCACGGTTGGGCCGGCGGCGTGCCCGATGCAGTTGCTGAGACTGGAAACGGCCGCGATCGCACAGAGTTGGCGGTTTCGGTATGTCGGGACGTTGGTCATGCACAAATTGAGCATCGAAAGAGTATCGTCGTGAGAGAACGGTCGCGACAGCCCACGCAGTGGGATAAATATCTGCTTGGCTCGGTGCTCTTTCTATCGATGCTGATTGGTGGCGGCACCGCGAGCGGTCTGTACACCGAGACGCTGATCGAGATTGCGGCGGTCATCTGCGCCGCGGCGATCCTCTCGAGGCCGTCGGAACAGGCAATTCCCCGCGCCGTGTTGTGGTTGCTTGCTCTTGTGGTTGCGGTGTTCTGTTTTCAGGTCGTGCCGCTGCCCGCGACCCTGCTCGAGGGGGTACGGCCCGCGGTGCTGCTTGCGGATCCATGGCTGGATGGCGAAAGCCGGTTGCGCTTCGTCAGCGTCGGAGTGGGGCGCACCATCGAGTGCATGCTCTATTTTGTCGCGGCCGCGGCGTTCTTCCTCGCCGTCCTGCGCCTGCGCGCCGAGCAGGTCCACGGTCTTCTGCCGTTCTTTTTCATGGGGGTGATCTGCAATGGCCTGGCGGCGGCGATCCAGTATTCGCTCTCCGATACCGTCGCCATCGAGGGACTGCTGCCGTTTACCATCAATGCGGGTCTCTTTGCCAACCAGAACCACTTCTCGGCCTTGCTCTTCGTCTCGATCCCCTTCGTGGTTTATTATGGCTTGTTCCGCGGCCACCTTCTGTCAGGAGCGCTCGGCCTGGTAACCCTCCTGCTGCTGCTTCTGGCCGCCGGTTCGCGGGCCGGCATTTTGATCGGGCTGGCGATCACCGCCATCTCCGTTGTCTTCCTGTCCGCGCGCTCGAGGGTTGGTGGTTATGGCATCCTCGCGGTTTTCATCGGTCTTTCGATCTACACGATTGGCGCGTGGGCAAAGATCGATGCCAAAGTGGTCGACCCGGCCTTCGGACGAGCCGAATTCGCACGGACCACGATTGAGGGAATTGAACAGAATTGGACCACCGGTGTCGGATTTGGCGCTTTTCAGAAGGTTTACCAGATCCATGAAAAAGGCAGCATGATCTTCAAGTCTTATGTCAATCATGCGCACAACGATTATCTGGAATTGGCGCTAGAGGGCGGTTTGCCGGCTATCCTGCTGATGGTTGCCTATGCGGTGCTGCTGTCCGCATCGTCAGCTAGAATTCGCGGAGAACCGTTGCAGAAGGCGGCCTTTCTGTCGCTGGCTTTTCTGCTCGTTCATTCCCTCGTCGATTATCCCTTGCGAACCGCCGCCCTTGCGATGACGTTTGCCTGTTTGAACGGTATTGTCTTTCACCGCGGTTTTGCCGATCGGCTCGACCAGAGGGATGAACCGGGCAAGGCCAGCCGCCGTGACGAGGACAATCTGCTTGTCCCGGCCAAGGCATCGGCCTTGCCAAGGTAGAACCAGGTGGGTTCGGCCGAAGCGGGAGGCGCCGGTAGACCGGTATCGAACCCAGCCGATGCGTTTGTTGCTTGCCGCGATTGACAAGCCAATGCATGAAACCTAAGCACAGGCCCTGAGGGGAGGGACTTAGGCATGGCAAGGAGAGCTTCTTGAAAGGGATCATCCTTGCTGGAGGCAGCGGAACGCGTCTTTATCCGTTGACCTTGGCAGTCTCTAAGCAAATACTCCCAATATACGACAAGCCCATGATCTATTATCCGCTGAGCGTTTTGATGCTCGCCGGAATCCGCGAGATTTTGGTCATTTCCACGCCACGGGATCTGCCGGTTTTCCGCGATCTGCTAGGCAACGGATCGGAATTTGGGCTTGAGCTGACCTATGCCGAGCAGCCGCATCCCAATGGTCTGGCGGAAGCCTTCATCATCGGCCGTGATTTCATTGGTGCGGATAGCGTATCGATGATCCTGGGCGACAACATTTATTTTGGCGATGGGTTGTCGAAGCTTTGCCGCACGGCGGCATCGCGTGAAAGCGGCGCTTCGGTGTTCGCCTATCATGTCGAGGATCCCGAGCGCTATGGCGTGGTGTCTTTCGACAAGGCGACCGGAACCGCGCTGACGATCGAGGAAAAGCCACAAAAGCCGAAGTCCAACTGGGCCGTCACGGGTCTCTATTTCTACGACAACGATGTTGTTGAAATCGCCTCGACGATCCGGCCCTCGGCGAGAGGCGAGCTCGAAATCACGGCGGTCAACAATGCCTATCTCGAGCGTGGCCAGTTGCAGGTGCATCGGCTGGGACGCGGTTATGCCTGGCTCGACACAGGCACCCATGACAGCCTGGATGACGCTTCTTCGTTCGTGCGCACAATCGAACGCCGCCAAGGCATCAAGGTTGCCTGTCCGGAGGAAATCGCCTTCGAACAAGGGTGGCTGAGCGCTGACGAGGTGTTGCAGCGTGCAACTCGCCTGGGAAGGAACGAATACGCCGCCTATCTACGCCGACGTGTCGTCGAGCTGTCGGAGGGCTAAATGCTCGAGGTGAGATCCCTTGGCATCGAAGGTCTGCTGGAAATCATTCCCAAACGCCATGGGGACGCGCGCGGTTTCTTCATGGAAACCTACAATGCCGAGCGTTTTTCGCAGGCCGGCATCGACCTGGTTTTCGTGCAGGACAACCACTCCTATTCCGCCGCCGCGGGCGTGCTGCGCGGGCTCCATTACCAGCTAGCGCCGCGTGCCCAGGACAAGCTGCTGCGGGTGATCCGCGGCAGCATTCTCGATGTCGCCGTCGACATCCGCCGGGCCTCGAAGACCTTCGGAAAATGGGTCCCCCTCGAAGTGTCGGCGCAAAAAGGCAACCAGATCCTGGTGCCCAGGGGCTTCGCGCACGGCTTCGTCACGCTCGTGCCCGACACCGAGGTGCTGTACAAGGTGACCGACACCTATTCGCCCGAGCACGACCGGTCGATCCGTTTCGACGATCCTGCCATCGATATCGAGTGGCCGTCGCTGGCCGGCGGCTTCCAGCTTTCGGACAAGGACCTCAAGGCGCCGCTGCTCGCCGTCGCCGAGGTATTCGCCTGATGGGTGTTTGCGGGAGGACTGCGGTATGAATTTTCTGGTGACGGGCGGTGCCGGCTTCATCGGCTCGGCGGTGTGCCGGCATTTGTGCGCCAACCCGGCCTACCGGGTGACCAATCTCGACAAGCTGACCTATGCGGGCAACCTGGCCTCGCTGCGGCCGATCGAGAACGCCCATAATTACAGCTTCGCCCAGGCCGACATCTGTGACGAGAGGGCGGTGCTCGACCTTCTGCGCCGGCACGACATCGACATCGTCATGAACCTGGCCGCCGAGAGCCATGTCGACCGCTCGATCGACGGACCGGGCGCCTTCATCGAGACCAACATCGTCGGCACCTACAAGATCCTCAACGCCGCGCTGGAATACTGGCGTGGCCTGTCCGACGACAGGAAAAGCCGCTTCCGCTTCCATCACGTCTCCACCGACGAGGTGTTCGGCGACCTGCCTTTCGACAGCGGCATGTTCGTCGAGGAGACGCCCTACGCGCCGTCCTCGCCCTATTCCGCCTCGAAGGCGGCCTCGGACCATCTGGTGCGCGCCTGGCACGAGACCTACGGCCTGCCGGCCGTGCTTTCCAACTGTTCGAACAATTACGGCCCCTATCATTTTCCCGAGAAGCTGATCCCGCTCGTCATCCTCAACGCGCTCGACGAAAAGCCGCTGCCGGTCTATGGCGCCGGCGCCAATGTGCGCGACTGGCTGTTCGTCGAGGATCACGCGCGCGCCCTGGAACTCGTCGCCACGAAAGGGCAGCCGGGCGAGAGCTACAATGTCGGCGGCAATTCGGAACGCACCAACCTTGCCGTCGTCGAGACGATCTGCGACCTGCTCGACACCAGGCGTCCGCGCGCCGGCGGCAGGCGCTATCGCGAGCTGATCTCCTTCGTCACCGACCGTCCCGGCCACGACCGCCGCTACGCCATCGACGCCACCAAGATAAGCCGCGAGCTCGGCTGGACGCCCAGGGAGAATTTCGACAGCGGCCTTGCCAGGACCGTGGACTGGTTCCTCGACAACGAATGGTGGTGGGGGCCGATCCGCGAACAGCGCTATGCCGGCGAAAGACTGGGCGAAGCCCGCAAGGTGGGCGCGTGAGGCTGCTTGTCACCGGACGCGACGGCCAGGTCGCGGCAAGCCTGCTCGCGGCCGGCCAGGCGCGCGCGGGCGTGGAGGTCGTCGCCATCGGTCGCCCGGAGCTTGACCTGGCACGGCCCGACACCATCATCGACGCCATCGCGGGTGCCAAGCCTGATATCGTCGTATCCGCTGCCGCCTACACCGCCGTCGACCAGGCCGAGGACGAGCCCGATCTGGCCTTTGCGGTCAACGCGACCGGTGCCGGCAAGGTGGCGGAGGCCGCGGCGAGGCTGGGCGTGCCGGTCATCCATCTTTCGACCGACTATGTCTTCGATGGAACCAAGGCCGATGCCTATATCGAAACCGACCCGACGGCGCCGCTCGGTGTCTACGGCGCCTCCAAGCTAGCCGGCGAGCAGGCGATGGCATCAGCCAATCCGCGCCACCTGATCCTGCGCACCGCCTGGGTCTACAGTCCGTTTGGCAAGAATTTCGTGAAAACCATGCTGCGGCTCGCCGCCGACCGCGATGAGATTTCGGTGGTATCAGATCAATGGGGAAATCCCACATCCGCGCTTGATGTCGCCGACGCGATCCTGCATGCGGCCACCATGCTGCATGGCGACAAGAGCTTCGCCGCGTTCGGCACCTGTCATCTGGCCGGCAGTGGCGAGACCAACTGGAGCGGCTTCGCCCGTCATATCCTCGACACAAGCCTGAAGTTTGGTGGTCCCTGGGCGCGGGTAGGGGATATCACGACGATGGACTACCCAACCAAGGCGCGCCGCCCCGCCAACTCTCGGCTATCGAGCGCGAAATTCGGCGCGTCATTCGGATGGACGGCGCCGGACTGGCAGAAGTCGGCCCGAGAAGTGGTCCATCGTCTCGTAAGCGGGGGCTCCAATGGTCCCTATGCATGACCAAGCAGCGGCCGGTGGAGGCATTCACTGGTTGCCGCGGCGCAAAGCCGCCTTTCAGCGGCGGCGATCATCGAGCTGGCGGTAGAGATCGGCATAGGCCTTTCCCATCCTGTCGGCTGTAAAGAGCCTGGTATAGCGATCACGGGCAGCTCGCCCCCAATTCGCTGCTTCGGCGGGCGAATCGACGATCTGGTTGATGGCTTCGGCAAGGCGTGCCGGATCTGAAGGCGGAACGACTAGCCCCGTCTCGCCGGCTTTGTTCACATAACTTGTTCCCGTTCCAATTTCGCACGAAATCATCGGTTTGCCGCACATGGCAGCCTCCACCAGTGAAAGCCCGTAGGCTTCCGACCTCTGGTTAGACGGAAAAACGAAGCCGAGGCAGTTGCGCAGCAGAGCCATCTTATGCTGCTCCGTGACCTCGCCGAGAAACATCACATTGTTGCGGCGCAACGTCTTGGCCTGAAGCTTGAGGCTCTCCTCGATAGGCCCTGACCCGGCAATAACGATCTTGCACCTGACCTTGTCGGCTGCCTCAATCAGCACGTCCAGGCCCTTGTAATAGCGCAAGACGCCGACGAATAGCGCGAAAGGCTCCGCCACAGCCGCTTGGCACCAGCTGTTGTCGGCTTCGGTCGGCGTGGGATAAGCCGTTTCATCTATGCCGATGGGAATGATCGTCGATTTGCCCTCCAAGGCTCTGAGAACGGGGCTCGATTTCAAATAGTCCGGAGACGTCGCAACGATAGCGTCGACGTCCTTCAGGAAGCGCAGCATCAGCGGTCGATAAAGAGGCAGGATGAGTTTCTGTTTGACGATATCGGAATGATAGGTGACGACCGTCGGTTTGCCGTGACGGGCGTGAAAATGCACGATGTCCATGAACGGCCATGGAAAATGGTAATGTATCAGGTCGGCATTTTTGGCGAGCGCTCTGAATTCCCGAAAGACCTCGCGTGAAAAACCGGTCGATGCCAGCTCGAAATCCAGTTTCGCCTTGCGGGCCATATGCCCATCGAAAGCCCGTGTGTTCTCGCCAGGGATTCGGCTCAACGAAAGCACTTCGGTTTCGATGCCGTGGCGCGCCGTGCTTTGCGCGATGGCATGGATCGTCCGCTCCACGCCGCCAAACGTATCCGGCCAGTATGTCTTGAAGAAGTGCAGGACTTTCAAACGCGGGTCTTCCGTCTTTGCTCGATGGCCTGCTGAAAAATTTGCAGCATGCCCTTGGCGTGGTTCTCCCAGGTGAAGCGCCCGGCATTTTTCTTCGCATCCGCAGCGATCCCGTTCCGGAATTCCACATAGGTACAGAGGCGGTGGAATGCAGCGGCGATTGCCGCAGGATCTTCCGGGTCGACGAGCACGGCATTGCTTCCCGCCACTTCAGGCATTGACGAGGTGTTCGACGTCAGCACCGGTTTGCCGAAAGACTGTGCCTCGACGATCGGAAAGCCAAACCCCTCGTAAAGCGATGGCATCGCCAGAAAGAGGCAATTCGCATAGAGCGTGGCGAGCGTCGCGTCATCGACGAAGCCGGTAAACTTGATATTCGTCTCAAGTGCGCTGTCGCGCACGTCGCCGGCCAGGCTCGTCTGCTTCCAGCCCGTGCCGCCGACGATAACCAGGTCGCAGCGCGACCGGGCGCTCTGCGGCAGGAGGCCATAGGCCTTAACCAGGTTGCCGAGGTTCTTTCGCGGCTCAAGCGTGCCGACGAAAAGCGCGTAGGGCTTGGTGATGCCGAGGGGCGCCAAACTCGAAAAATCGCTCGGAGCCGGCAACGCGGTCGTGCCGGGTGCGACCGTCTTGATTGGCGATTTCAGCCAGGGAAACTCGGCGGTCAAGGCGGCGGCCGTTGCTGTCGAATCCGCGACCACGACATCAGCGGTTTTCAGCGCGGGCTTCATCATCAAGCGGTCGCCCAGCCAGGTCCGGGTCCGCATGGTCTGTGCGGCGTACAGCCAGACGAGGTCATGAATCGTGACCACCCTTCCGATGCGCCTGTCCAGGATGAAGGGCAGGCGATGGGACGGCCCCCACAAGACATCCACCCGATCGCGCAAGGCCCAGGAGGGCAGGACTGCCTGTCCCCAGAACACCCTCGCGTAGGGACCATTGAAGTTGGCGACCTGGACGGAAACGCCAGGCGGAATATCATAACTCGCATTGATCTTGCTCGGCGCATAGACAAACACATCGGCGCCGAGCGCCACCAGCGCTTTGACCGAATTGTGCACGAACCTGCCAATTCCATCGGTGGCTGATCCGAGATTCCTGCCGTCGATCCCTATTTTCAATCGTCTCTCCGGAAGCGAATTAGGCAAAGAATGCCGGACATTTTTGCGGCGATAGCAGGACAACGCTGCGAGGGATGATCATGCGGCAGATCATTATGAAGCAACGCTAATATACATTTCGCAGGTTCCGTGGTTCGAAATGGGAAATACGGTTTTCCCGAGGAAAAATCATTTGCGCCTCCGCCCGATGGTGGTAGACGCACGGAGTGTCAGGATCCAATTCGAGAGTACGCCGCTGCCAAAGCTGATTATCCAGATTCCTTGCTATAACGAAGCCGAGACGCTTGCGACAGCGCTGAGTGATCTGCCGCGGACCGTCACCGGGTTTGACAGCGTCGAATGGCTGGTCATCGATGACGGCAGCAGCGACGAGACGGTGAGGGTCGCCGAGGAAAACGGCGTAAACCACATTGTGCGTCATACCAGCAACCGCGGTCTCGCCTATGCCTTCATGACCGGCATCGAAGCTTGCCTCGCGCGCGGCGCCGACGTGATTGTCAACACCGATGCGGACAACCAGTATCGCGCCGCCGACATTCCGGCGATCACCAGGCCGGTGCTGGAGGGGCGTGCGGATATGGTCGTGGGCGCGCGGCCGATATCGGAGATAGAGCACTTCTCCCCGGTGAAGAAGCTTCTGCAGAAGTTGGGCAGCTGGGTCGTGCGGGTGACCAGCGGCACTGATGTGCGGGATGCCCCGAGCGGCTTTCGCGCGATCTCGAAAAACGCGGCCCAGCGCCTGATCGTGTTCAACAGCTATACCTATACGCTGGAAACCATCATCCAGGCCGGGCGCAAGAACATGCGCGTGGTCTCGGTTCCGATCCGAGTCAATGGTGATTTGCGGCCGTCAAGGTTGGTGAAGAGCATTCCTTCCTATCTGAAGCGCTCCATCTTCACGATCATACGTATCTTCGTCATTTACCAGCCGGCTCGGTTTTTCGGCTGGATCGCGGCTATCCTCTTCAGCCTTGGTTTTTTGCTCGGCCTGCGCTTCCTTTATTTCTATTTGACCGAAGGGGTTAGCGGCCATATTCAGTCGGTGGTCCTGGCGGGCGTGCTGATGACGATGGGTTTCCAGTCCCTTCTCGTCGCCTTTCTGGCCGACGTGATCGCCGCCAACCGCAAGCTTCTCGAAGACATTCGTTATACGCAGCGTTCCACGCAGGGAGAGAATGGCAACTACGCCGAAGCCCGCTTCAGCAGGAAAGCAGGATAGGAAGATGAAGGTAGCTGGCGGGCAGGCGGAAGACGGTATCGTCATAGGCAACACCTATGACAAATATGGCACGCGCAACCCGATCGCCCGCCGGATGGTGCAAGGTTTCGAAGCGGCATTGTCCAGCTTGGTGACTAAGGTGAGGCCCGCTACTATTCACGAAGTCGGATGCGGAGAAGGCTATTGGGTCATGCGCTGGCTGGAGCAGGGTATCGACGCGCGAGGCACCGATTTCTCTGCCCAAGTCATCGGAATGGCAAAGGAGAACGCGCGCGGAAAGGATATTGACCACCGGCGTTTCGCTGTCCGCAGTATTTATGAGGTGGCCCCTGAACCAGACAGCGCCGATCTCATCGTATGTTGCGAAGTAATGGAGCATCTCGAGGAGCCGCGGAAGGCATTGCAAGCGCTGGAGCGTATCGTCAGGTCGGACCTGATCCTCAGCGTACCCCGGGAGCCGATCTGGCGTGTCCTGAACTTGGCGCGCGGGAAATACATCTCGGCCTTGGGCAACACGCCCGGCCATCTGCAGCACTGGTCGCAGCGCGGCATCGTCGCGCTGGCTTCAGAGTTTTTCGATGTGGTCGAGGTTCTGTCTCCGCTGCCATGGACCATGATGCACTGCAAGCCGAAGAAAAGGCATTGATCGTGGCGCTTGGCCCTCGTGCCAAGACCTGGCTCAATCGCATTGGAGCCTTCCTGGGGTTGGCCGGTGTTGTTTTCGTAGGGATCAGACTTCAGGGGTACACCGGCGAGATCGATTTTCGCCGCATGGGAGCAGCCAGCTACACCGCCATTATAGCCTTGGCCGGCGTCTATGGAGTGTCGAACCTGCTGCTTGCTCTCGGCTGGCGACATCTTCTGCACCATCTTGGTGCTCCCGTCTCGCGGCCTTGGGCGATTCGCACCTATGCCATTTCGCAACTCGCCAAATATGTTCCCGGCAATATCTTTCAATTTGCAGGACGGCAGGCGATCGGCGTGGCGGCCGGCATCGGCAACGGACCGCTCGTCAAGTCGACCGCTTATGAAGTGGCGGCCCTCATTGTCGGCGGACTTCTCTTTTCGCCGCTTGTGTTGCCGCTGATGGCGGTCGGAGCTTCCGACTGGTTCGGTTGGATTTCCTTTGCCGCGCTAGTGGCTGTCGCGCTGTGTTCAACCGCTTTCCTTGGTACAGATTTGGGTGTGGCTGCTCTTCTCTACCTCGCATTTCTGGCGTTTTCCGGTCTGGTTTTTGCGGGGGCCTATCAGCTTGCTGGCGGCTCGGGCGAATTCGCCCTCTATCCGGCAATAGCCGGCGCCTATGTGCTGGCTTGGCTCGCTGGACTTGTGACCCCCGGCGCGCCGGCCGGTATCGGCGTCAGGGAAGCCGTTCTGCTCTTCCTGCTCGGCGGGCTAAGCGCTGGCCCCGTCATCCTTCTGGCGGTGGTGATCGGGCGGACGATCACGGTTCTGGGGGATCTTCTTCTTTTCGTTGGCGGGCAGATTGCTGATTGGTTTTTATCGGATAACCAATGACTGACGATGGAGGCATCTGGAATCACCGATCGATAGGCTCGAATGGTTGTCGGTAGAGGGGATCGTCGGGTACAGGTGGCGCCGGCATAGGAGGAGCGGCGTCGACGGTTCAAGCCTGTAAAAAGGGAACGCCTATATTTTCTCTACTGGAGTCGGCGCAAAGCAATCGGAGAGAGTTAATGCATAGTAGGAAAGTCGAGTTTGGTGGGAAAAACATCATCCTCTGTGGGCGAGAAGGTGACAGCTACTTTGACCATGCAGAACCTGACGAACCGTTCGCATTTGCAATGCGTGCTCTTCCCAATAATGCCATCGTTCTAGACATCGGGTCAAATATCGGGATGACAGCGGTTATCGCCGCGAGATCTGGTGCTGCAAAGGTCTATGCTTTTGAGCCAGACCCGAATGTTTTTCCACTCCTGCTAGATACGATCAAGGTCAATGCAGCTTTAGTAGATGCTCATAATATTGCGTTAGGAGCAAGAGAAGGATCACTATTCTTCTTCTCCAACCCTGATTCGGCATCTGCCAGCCATCTCGTCACGGAAGACACACTTGGACATTCGTCGACAGGAACTGTTCAGATGTCGACACTTGATGCGTTCGTGGGGATCCATTGTATCGAGAAGGTCGACTTCATCAAGATCGACGTGGAAGGCTTCGAGATAGACGTTCTGCGGGGCGGAAGAGAAACGATAGAGCGCCTGAAGCCCTCGTTGCTCGTCGAGTTTAATGCCTTCACGATGGTCGGCTTCCGTGACATTAATCCCCGCGACCTGCTGCGGCTATTGCGAGAGACGTTCCCATATGTTTATCGTTTTAAAGATGGGCAGCCGCTATTGATCGACAGCGACCACGCTGCGCTTACTTTCATTCACGATAATCTGGTGTCCGCGGGATGCGTAGACGACCTCTACTGCTCTTTTACGCTGAATACCGATGGCGCGATCTAGATTAAGCTATGGTCCTTATGCTATCATGCCACATCCGATCGCCAGGCGGTAAGTTTTTTCGAAAGCGAGAGATTGAAACGGTACAAGCGCCCGGCAAAGCGCGGTTTCGTGAGGGAGTTTGCGTTCTTGGTTTTAGGCAATCAGACGACTAGCGAAGCCGGATGATCACATAATCTTCAGTGCGCGCCACGAGCAGGGCTGGGTTTGTCTCCAGCGCTTCGGCAAGTTCCAGTGCTGCTGCTTTGTTGTCCTGCGGAACCGGCCAGTTGTTGACGGGTGCGGTATTGTCGATGAACGACAGAGCGACCGCATCCACGTCACCAGAGGTCAGCATCGTCGTAATCGGAATAACATAGTCCACGCTTAGCGGCTTCCGCATTGGTATCGCACGGATGCTGTCGGGCCAATTAGCCACTGCGGCTCCGAGGTTTTTGTCACCGCCTATGTTGAAAGACTGGATACCAATTGTTGGCGCGAGATAGGTCACGAAGAAATCGTTGCCCCACGGCAGAAACAGCGTCTTTTCATTTGGACGGAATGATGGACGAACCTTCTCAGCGAACTCTGCCAGTAGAAGGTGCATGTCTCGCTGGTTTGAATGTCCACCGATCCGGCTCGAATATGGCATATGTAGAGCGATCACCGCGACGCCGAGGGGAAGCGCACACCCTGTCAGGCTGCGCCTTCCGGCCATTGATGCAACAAATGCCGCCCACATCCCGAGCATGCCCAGAACAACCCAACGATAGCTTGCCCGCATGGCCATAAAGCCCGGCACGTAAGTTGACAGAAACCCCGTTCCGGTCGGGATCGGCGCGAAGTCTTCCGACATAACCGGTCCAGCGACGCCGGAAGGCCGCATCGCATAGAATTTGAATGAGGGGCCGAGCGACAGATAAAGGCCGACGAGCCCGATTAGAAAGAACGCCCAGACTGCACGGCGGTCGCCCTTCCTCGACGCAACAGCGATGACACTAAGTATGATGACCAGAAGGGCAAATGGTGTGGTGAATACAGAAGGATCGCCGAAGTAATCATCCCACGCTCGTGATTCGGAAAGCCCCAGCGTGTCCGGTATCCACAGTAGGCCGCTGGGCGGCACCAGCAAGAACTCAATATTAGCGCCCCAGCCACGAAAGAAGTCTAGATCGAAGCCCTCAGTGCCGGAGGAGCCAGTGAACTGGTTGTACAGCAGATAGGCAGCACCGTAGCCAACCGCCAACATCGTCAGTCGGCGAGCAAGGACCTCTTTTGGCTCGCCTGTTACAGCGCCCGCAAACCAAAGGCAACCCGCCACCATTGCGGAGATCACGAAGGTATAGCCATCCATGAACGCGGCAATCGTTGTCGCTGCCGTGAATGCACCGAAATCATAGAGCGTCGGAGGCCCACGCCAAGCGATGGGCCAGGCGAAGGAGACGTAGAACGGTACCAAGGACATTCCCAGGCCCAACATCGAATATCCTTGGTGCATCCATATGACCGGGATTGTCATCCAGACAATTGCGCTCGTGATTGCGAACAGATGCCCAACTCCGATCTGACGGCTAAGACGAAAGGTGCCCCAATACGCCGCCACTAGCCAGATCGCGAAGGAAGTCGAATATGCGTCGCCATCGCTCAGGCCGATTGCCAAAAATGGCACCATAGTGAGGACTGCTGGGAGTCCAAAAGCGATAGCCGCCGGGGCCGGGCCACCGATGCCGTGCGCAAAAATGCTAAGGTCGTTTGTGATTGCTTTCGCGAAACCGATAGCCCAAATCGATTGCCCGTAACTTGGAACCATCGCGCCGGGGATCGCCCCGTGCAGCAATAGAACGAGCGCCAAACCAGGCAAGGCAGCAATTGCTACGATAATGCGAAATAATCGGCTCTTCGACATGCGCTCCACTCTCAAGTTAGGAGCCGCTATAGCCGATGTCAGAGAATGCACCCAATGGTTTTTCTGCTCTCCGCACTGGCTTTCCCCGCCGGCTATTCGAAGAGCAATTCAAACTGTCTGTCCAGTTTGCAACCGAATGGCGCAACCACAACGGAAACCCGTAGGAACTCCGCCTAATTGAAGCTCAATCGAGACGAACAGACGTTAGCTATGGATCGCTGGCATTTAGTCTGGAACGAGCGTTCAAGTACTATAGAGGCACGCGTAGTGGGCTACCGAACCAACTGATGCCCTCCTGAACCAATTCGATGTCGATGAACGCGCCGCCCCCGCGCTCTTTCAATGAGGCCGGTATGTTGAGGGCCATATAGTGCGTATCACCCGGCACCAAGACAAACGGGATATAAGCGCGCGCGTTGTCATACTGGAAGCGCTCGCCCGCAATGCCGACCGCAAAATAGCCCAGCGCAATTCCCAGGCGTCTGTCGGTCGGGCCGAAGCTCGACCACACTGTCCCGGATAGATTGGTCACACTGACGACGATCTTCAATGCGGCGCCGTCATCGGTCCTGTAAGGGCCTTCCACAAGTTCGAGGCGATGGGCGCGTTGCTCATCCCCGAGGGCGTCCGTCATCCGTGTGTCGCCAAGGTCTATCGGCGGTGCGAAAGGCCTGGGGGACTGTGGCTCATAGATCTTGTACCATTTCTGTCCTACGACGACGTCTTCCAATTGTACGGCGCTTTCGGCCCAGGTCGGCCATGGCGTCTCTCGGGGCTTGGCAGGTGTGCCCTTCAGGAAGCCCTTGACCTCCATGGCTAGCGCGGCAGGTGAGCCGACCTCGAAGAAATGCGCTGCGGCCGCGCCCTTGCCCACCTCACGGAACACCGGAATGTCACTGGCAAGCACCGGCTTGCCGAAATGGCCCGCCTCGACGACGGGCAAGCCGAAACCTTCGGCAAAGGAGGCCGCGATCAGGGCGTCGCACCCCCTGTAAAGAGCGCCAAGGTCGTTGTCGCTGACCTTTTCGCGCAAATGCAGACGCTTGCCAAATTCCGCATGATGCCGAATGCGCTCGGCAAGATGCGAGATGCCCCAGCCGATCTTTCCGACGATGACGAGCTCTGCGTCGACGCCTTCGGCCCACAATGCCTCGAACGCTTCGAGCGCGACTCGGTGGCCCTTGCGCGGCTCCAGCGTTCCGACCATCAGGAAGCAAGGACGGCCCACGTCGCTTCGCTGAATTGGCTTCGGTGGAGACTCCATTGTCGCGAAATCTGCACCAAGCTGCCAGTAGCCGACCTTCATTCGGCGCGGAAACCGGATGCCTGCGAGCAAATCCAGCAATTCGTCGGCGACTGCGCGCGAGATGCAGATAATGCCGGTGGAATAAATGAGCGCGGTTTGAAACCACGCGCTGAAAATAGGTGGCATGCCTTCATGGCAAAAGGCTGCCGAACGCAAGGGAACCATATCGTAGAGGCAGGATATGACGTCGCCGCCTTTGAGCAAGACCGGGCGGAGAAACGCCGGATGGAGGGTATGGAAAGGCCAGGAACTGTCGAGCATCAACACGGTATCGCCGGCCTGTGGCCGGAGCCGGTTTGACTGCTGTTTCGAAGGCGGGCGCCCGGCCCATTCTCTTGCAAAGTACCAGCCGGTATTATCGTCGCAGAACGAGATGTACTTGCCCTCGTCTTTTGACCCGCTCGGGAACATACTTTCGCAGATCCGCCGAACGACCCGTTGAATGCCGGTCCTGTGGTCGTCTATCAGTGTTGCACTGGCGTCGACCAGCAGCCGCGGCCTTGTGGGCTCGGGCTCGGCGAGAGCCATCAAGGTCGAGACGTCTTCCTCTTCATTTCTCTTGATAG
The DNA here is from genome assembly GCF_006658535.1 of Mesorhizobium sp. B2-4-13. Taxonomy (NCBI): domain Bacteria; kingdom Pseudomonadati; phylum Pseudomonadota; class Alphaproteobacteria; order Hyphomicrobiales; family Phyllobacteriaceae; genus Mesorhizobium; species Mesorhizobium sp. B2-4-13. The sequence goes on from NZ_VFVB01000013.1 coordinate 55,019, forward strand.
TGCCGAGCGCTTCGACAAGTTCGATCTGCGGCGCAGCCATGCGGCGGTCGAGTCCGTGCAGACCCTTAACGACATGATCTGCGACGTTTCTCCAGCTGAACGTATCGATTCTATTCTGCGCGAGTTCCTTGAGCTTTTTTGAGTCGAGTTTGCCCGCTGCTACTGTTTCAATTTTCTGAGCAAGGTCTAGAGGTGACGTCGGGTCAAAGAGCAAGGCGTCATCTCCGACAACCTCGGGAACCGCGCCCGCTCTGGCCGCGATTGCAGGCGTTCCGCAGGCGATTGCCTCAAGCGCCGTTAGGCCGAAGCCCTCCATGAACGAGGGCTGAACCAGTGCAACCGCCCCTTTATAGAGGCGGACCAGCGTTCTGTCATCGACCGCGCCTGTGAATACGATCTGATCAGCCGACAAACCATGAGATTGCCAGATGTTGGAGTATTCACCTTCTTCGTCGGAGTTAATCTCTCCGGCTAGAATAAATTTCAAAGAATTTTGCAGCGGTTTAGGAATGCTTTGAAAAGCTTTTGGTATTATCTCAAGATTCTTTCGCCAATCCAAGCCGCCAACATATAGAACGTATTTACAGTCGTAAAAATTTTCATCTGTTCCGCCGTTTACAAGCTCAACAAAGCTTTCAGCTATGCCGGTGCCAATGCATAGCTCTTTTTCCGACCCAGAGAAATGTCGAAATTCCCGGGAGGAGAAATCTGAAATGGTGAACACTAGGTCAAAATTCTTATAGCTGGAAAGACGCCGATCGTAATACTCCCGTTGACGAGGGTCGCGAATGTATTTGTCAGGAAACCTGAACGGGATAGCGTCATAAAACATGGCTGCCGTCCTGACCGTCGCCAATGAGCCACCGAGATACGGAACCGCGGGGTCGACGGCGCCTTCGAAGGGACTCGCGGACAGGGCAATGTCTGGACTGAGTTGGTTGACGTGATGGACGAGAGCCATTTCGCTACGGCTGCGCCATGTCGTGTGTCCGTAGTCGGCTTCGCCCCCTTCGACTTTCCCGTGCCAGACGTGAATGCGGTGCGATGGCACGATACCCGAAAGCAGCGATCGAGCGGCAATTGTCGCTTCAGGCATCGCAGCATTAAGCGAGACGAGCAGCTCTATGCCGCTCTCGTGGGTCGAAAGGGCGCGGAGCAAGTCCAATACGTATCGTCCAATTCCACGTTTTCGGCTATGCGTCTGCAGACACTGGCCGTCGACCCAGAGTCTCAATGGCTGCGATGTCATGTCTATTTTCCAGCCCTGAGGCGTCTACGCCACGCATCAAGCACGGCGGGGTCCGGATCAAGCTTCCAGCCTGTGTCGATTGGGACCAAACCGCTGCTTGACCGTGCGAAACCCAGAAGCCGGCGTTCGAGGAGCGGAGCGAACCGTATCAAGCGTTGAACAAATACCGAAGCTCGAGGTCTTCGGCGCAACCATAGCAGGCCATGCTGCATCAGGAGCTTGGCATTTACCTTTGGAATCCGCGCTACAGCGCTTGCCCCCCCGATAAGTCCGCGCATTGGCGCTGTAATTCTCCAAGACGTCGAATTCTGAAAGGCGTCGACCAGAACAGCCAACGGTTGAACCTGTTCGGCCAGTTTCGTAACGCTTTCATTCAGTCGGGCAATTTCGGCATCCCGCTCGGCCACCTGCCTCGAGGTTGCAGCCTCCATGTTCGCCATGAGTTTTTGGAGGCGTGCAATTTCAGCATCTCGCTCTTCGATGGCAGCTTGTCTGCCTGTCAATTGCTCCGTGCTTACAGCGTCCGTCTCCGCCATCTGTTGCTGGAGACGGGCGATTTCGGCATCGCGGGCGGCCACAGCCCTGTCCTTAATGACGTCCCGCAGTTGCTTGCCGATAGAAGCTACCGTGTCCGTGAGTGCTTTGTTTCCAGCCTGCATCAACTCCGACTGGGCGGCGAGGTTCTCGGTCAATTGTTGAAACTGAAGCGCGTTGGACGACGTGGCTCCTCCGTCCGAGCTGTTGACGATCTCTTCGTCAGCGGAATGAAGCCATCCTTTTATTTTTGCCATATCCGTGGGCACTTGCTGCGACGCGGCCTGCACAAACGCTGCAAGTGATCCGGTTTTCCCCTCGGATTGCATGCCCTGCTTTCTTGCCAGGCAGGCATAGTCGCGCCCTACCTCGAACATCAGATGAATGCTGCGCTCGATCGGCCCTGCCTTGATCATGGGACTGCCGTTCAGCCTCAGGATCGCGATTTCGGGGAAGCCGACCTGCTCCACCAGGAACTCGAGCAGGCTCGGGGGCAGGGGACTTTTATGGGTCGGATCAAGATAGAAGGTGTGCGTGCCGACGGAAATATTCTCCGGATTCGGGGTTTCCAGGATAAGCAGGCCATCTTCGGCCAGCACTCTGCGGCACTCGTTCAAGAGTTCGATCAGATAATCGGTAGGCACGTGCTCGACCATGTGGAAGGCTGAAATGACGGCCGCAGTCTCATCCGGTTGCTCTCGCAGATATTCGATCGCATCCCGAAGCTCGATTCTCAGTCCACGTTCGATGGCTTCCTGCGCCATGCCTCCGTTCAGATCCACGCCGACGGCTTCCAGCCCGGCCTCGGTGAGTATCTCAAGCCATTCGCCACGTCCACAGCCAAGATCGATCGCAAGAGTCGGCCCTTCAGGTTGCCTCGGCACCTGCGCCAACAGGGGTTGATAGATCTCAAGTCGGCCCTTGACGAGTTCCCTTGACCCACGAAAGCGGTCCTCGAAGGCCTTGTACAGATCGTCAAAATTTTTTTTCATCGGACGATTTCGAAAGCGTGCTCAAGGCGGCTCGTCCCGACAAAGAAGGGGCTGTCTGAACTGATGACGTCAAAAACCTCGACGTTCTCTATCCAGTCGAAATTGTTGTCGATGTGGACGTCTCCCGTATGCAGCGCGACCGATAGACCATATGAGCCCTGGCCAAGGGAGCAGGCAAGGCGCAGTCGGCATTCGAGCTTGTCTCCAGCCGCAATGTTCGAAAGCACCTGACCAGTGTGCCAGGTGTTGGTTCCCCACACTATATGACCGGCGCGATCCCTCAGCATGAAGCCGATGACAAGCTCCGGAATATCCTCTTTCGCAACAATCCGCGTTCGAACCGTCATGCTCTGTCCTGAAACGGCGATCTTTACCTGGGCACCGGTTTCGCCGTCCAACAACGCCACGGATTCTACCGCGGCTGCCTTGGTCCCGCTTCTGCTGTAGAGCCAATCATCCTTTTCCCGCCGCTGCTCCACCGTCAGCTTCGCATTCTCCTTGGTTGCTATCAGGGCATTATAGTAATCGATCACCTCGTCGGGCGCCCCGTCCTTCAGCACATGTCCCTTGTCCAGCAGGATCACCCTGTCACACAATGCCCTCACGTCGGCCAGGGCGTGAGTGACGAGAATGATCGATGTGCCCGCCGCCTTGAAGCTGCGTATCCGATCAAAGCTCTTGTGTTGGAAATAACTGTCGCCAACCGAGAGCACCTCGTCGACGATCAGCACCTCCGGCCGCTCGGCGGTGGCAAGCGCGAACGCCAGCCGTGCCTGCATCCCGCTCGAATAGGTTCGGACCGGCTGGTCGAAGAACTCGCCTATCTCGGCGAAGTCCTCGATATGCGGCATGAGTTCGGCCAGACGCCCGTGCGAGAGACCCATCAGCCCGCCGGCATGGAAGGCATTCTGGCGCCCGGTGAATTCGGGATTGAAGCCGAGCCCGAGTTCCAGGATGGCGCTTATGCGGCCTGAGACACTCGCCGCACCCTCGGTTGGCCGCACGGTGCCGGTGATTAGCTTCAAAAGCGTGCTCTTGCCGGCGCCGTTCTGCCCGATCAGCCCAAGGGCTTCTCCCGGGGACAGGGAAAAGGAGATGTCCCTGACCGGCCAGAATTCCTCCGTCGGGGTAACTGGCGCTCCGAACCAGCCGGCAAACCTCTCGAGGTTGCTGGCATAGTTCGCATAGCGTTTCGACAAATGACTTACGGAGAGCACGGTCATGGTTACAGCACGTCGATGAGTTCAGGGCTTGCACGGCGAAAGAAAATCATCGCGAAGACCATGCTGAGCAGCCCCAGAATGGCCGGCATGATGAGGCTTTCGGGGCTGGGCCAGCGGTTGAACAGCAACGCATCCTGGTACAATGCAACCAAGGGAGCCATCGGGTTGAGGCTGAGCACGAAGCTGTATTGTTCCGGCAGGACGTTGGCTGGATAGACAATCGGCGTCAGCCAGTACCAGAGCTGTAGCACGATCGTCATGACCTGCGCGATATCGCGAATGAAAACGTTCATCACCCCGAGGATGACACCGAGACCGAATCCGATTGCGGAAATCAGGATGATCCCGACCGGCAGCAGGATCAATGCGCGGCCTGGCATGTGGCCGAGGAAGATGAAGATCACGAAGATGGCGACAAGCAGCAGCAGGTGGTTGATTAGCGCCGTGCCGCCGACGATCACAGGCAGGCACAGGCGCGGAAACGCGATCTTCTTCATGACCGGTGCTTGCTCGATGAAGACGGTCATGCTGCGCGTAAGGATCTCGCTGAACAGCGTCCACGCGGCCATGCCGGACAGAAGGTAGATCGGGTAGGCCGCGGGGCTGTCCGTGTCCGGAAGCCGTGCCTTGAGCACTTCCGAAAGCACGATGGAGAAGATGATCGCCTGCGCAAGCGGGTGAAGGATGAACCACAGGCCGCCCAGGCGCGACCGCACGAAACGCCCCTTCAAGTCGCCTCTGATGGAGGAAATGATGAAATGGCGGTAGTGCCATAAGCTTCGCAGCATGTGATGGACCCTTTGCGCGCTGCGTCTTGCCGTCAGCGGGCGTTACATAGCCGGTGCCAATATCCGAAAACGTCGGCAATTGTCTGTTCGAACAGCACCAAAGGCGTCCAATTCAGCTTATTGTGTGCTTTTGCCGCATCACCGCACATGACGGGAATGTCATTGGGGCGGAATTTGGCCGGGTCGGTACGCACCTCGATGTTGATGCCCGACTGCGCTATGAGCATGTCCAGTATATGCTGGATCCTCCGCGGTCGTCCTGATGCGATGTTATAGACATGGTCGGGCCCGGCATCCAGCTCCAGAAGCGCCGCACTCGCATAAGCGCGCACCACGTCGCGAACATCGAGGAAGTCGCGCTCGGCTTCGAGATTTCCGACGTGAATGACGGGCTCGCTTTTTCCCGACACGATCTCGGCAATCTGCCGCGCGAAGGCGGAAACCACATAGGCGTCCGACTGACCAGGGCCGGTATGGTTGAACGGGCGAAAGCGCACCGCGCGCAGGCCGTCATAGGCCATTTGCCCGATCATCAAGTCCGCAGCCGCCTTGGTGGCGCCGTAGACCGTCATCGGTTGAAGCGGCACGGTTTCCGTCACTGGGCCGGCCACGCTCGCAAACGAAGCCCCATAGGCTTCCGAACTGCCAATGTAGACGAACCGGGCCTTCGGCGCGTGGCGCATCACCGATTCGGCAAGGTTCATCGTTCCCGTGAAGTTGACGTTCCAGGCATGGCGCGGCGCGTTGCGGGCATCGGAAGGTGCTGCAACCGCGGCCAAATGAATGAGCGAGGTGGGCTGGACCTCCCGCACGGCGGTGTCGACCGCATCCCGGTCCAGCAGGTCGATGGCATTTCGCTGGCCTTCGCCATGGCCAAACGCGAACACCTCGCAGGAACTGTGTTCCCGTTCCAGGAGGCGCAACAGCGCAGAGCCGACAAATCCGCTTGCCCCGGTAATCAGGATACGATGCTTCAAATTACCGACCATGAGGCAAAAACGGTTCCCATCCAGCTTAACGTCTGGCTGGGTTCGCGTGGCGTTCGAGATCCGCATCCACCATTTCGCGGATCATCTCTTCCAGCGAGATCGTCGCCTCCCAGCCCAGCTTCGCCTTTGCCTTGGCTGGATTGCCGAGCAGGATTTCGACTTCCGCCGGCCTGAACAAGTCGGGGTCGATGACAAGGTGATCGTCAACATTGAGCCCGACGTGCTCGAATGCAATCCGGCACATGTCGCGCACAGTCGTCGTCCTGCCTGTCGCGATCACGTAATCATCCGGCTGGGCCTGCTGCACCATCAGCCACATCGCGCGGACATAGTCCTTGGAATGACCCCAATCACGCTTGGCGTCGATGTTCCCGAGCCGCAATTCCTTTGCCATGCCCTTCTTGATGCGCGCGACCGCGTCAGTGACTTTGCGGGTGACGAACTCAATGCCGCGAAGCGGGGATTCATGATTAAACAGGATGCCGCTCGAGGCATGCAAACCGAAACTTTCACGATAATTGATCGTAATCCAATGGCCATAAAGTTTCGCCACCGCATATGGAGAGCGTGGGTGGAAAGGTGTCGTCTCGGATTGCATCGGTTCCTGGATAAGGCCGTACATCTCCGAGGACGATGCCTGATAGAAACGGGCTTCAGGCGATTCGAGGCGGATGGCCTCAAGCACATTGGTCACGCCTATGCCGGTCACGTTGCCGGTCAGGATCGGCTGCTGCCACGACGATTTGACGAAGGATTGAGCGGCAAGATTATAGACCTCATCCGGCTTCACGTCGCGCATCGTTCTAGCCAGACCAGACAAATCCGTCAGGTTTCCGTCCACGATCCGAACATCTTTTTCAATGCCAAGCCACTTCAGGCGCGTGGTGTTCACATCGGCGGTGCTTGAACGCCGCGCAAGTCCGTGAACCTCATATCCTTTGGCAAGCAGGAGTTCCGCCAGATAGGCGCCGTCCTGCCCGGTAATGCCGGTAATCAAGGCTTTCTTTGTCATCAATGTTCTCGGTTCTATCTAGTGGTTGCTCGCCAAGCACAGCGAGCCAACCGGTTGTCAGGCGCGGCCGTATACGTCGTCGAAGCGCACGATGTCATCCTCGCCGAGATAATCGCCGCTTTGTACTTCAATGATCACCAGGTCGATTCTTCCCGGGTTTTCCAGCCGATGTTTGTGGCCGCAGGGGATGTAAGTCGATTCGTTGGTCGCCAGAAACAGCTCCTGGTCGCCATTGACTATTTTCGCGGAGCCGCTGACCACGACCCAGTGCTCGGAACGATGGTAGTGCATTTGCAGGCTCAAACGTCTACCGGGCTTCACCTCGATGCGTTTGATCTTGAAGCGCTCGCCTTCCTCCAGAACCGTATAGGTACCCCACGGGCGGTGCACCGTGCTGTGAAGCAGGTGCGCTTCATGTCCAGAAGCCTTGAGGTCGTCAAACAGCTTCTTGACGTCCTGAACACGGTCGCGGGATGCGACAAGCAACGCATCCGGGGAATCCACGATCACCAGGTCGCTGACGCCGACCGTGCCGATAACGCGCTTATCGGAGCTCACATAGCTACCGGTTGTGTCGATCATGTGAACATCGCCGCGTATCCTGTTCCCGCTTGCATCGGGAGCGATCAGGTCGGCCATTGCGTTCCACGACCCGATGTCGTTCCAATCCATGTCGCAGGGAACCACGGCAAGATTGTTTGTCTTCTCCATGACCGCGTGGTCAAGCGAGACTCGCGGGGCGGAGCCAAAGTGCTCGGGCGCGAGTTCGATCTTGGCAAAGCCTTCGCCTTGACTGAAGTGGCCGTTCTCATAGCTGTCGGAGACAGCCTGGATCACCGCGGGACAATGCAAAGCCATTTCGTCGAGCATGGTTTGTGCGCTGAAGCAGAAGATGCCGCCGTTCCAGAAGAAGCGCTTGGATGCGACATAGGCCTTGGCCGTCTCGAGATCAGGTTTTTCAACGAAACGGACGACTTTCTCACCATCCGCTTCGATATAACCGAATGCAGTGTCCGGTCTGGTCGGGCTGATGCCCAATGTGGCGATCCGCCCCAGCTGGGCGTGTTCGATGGCCCGGCCCATCACGGCCAAAAAAGCAGGCAGGTTGCCAATCATGTGATCCGCCGGGAAGACACACAGAATCGCTTCAGGACCCTGCGTTGCCTTGGCATGGATAGCGGCCGCCGCCACCGCGGCGGCCGTATCGCGGCCTTCCGGTTCGAGCAGAAATGTGCGCGGCAACATCACGGAATCCAGTTCGTCGAAATCGTCTTTCGTCAGGAACAGGTGTTCTCCGGACGTTACCACGACGAGTTCCACGACATGCTTTATCGAAGCTGCGCGCAACACTGTGTGTTGGATAAGAGAATGTCCGTCAGCCACTTTGAGGAAAGGTTTGGGGTGCGATTGCCTGGAGGCGGGCCACAGTCGCGATCCGGCTCCACCGCTGATGATGACGGGAACCACTTTCATTAAACGACCTCTGTTTCGTTTGTGGATGTGATTGCCCGCGCTCTTTTGAGCGTCAGCGCCACGATCGCTGTCGCTCTGCTTGGGTCCATAGCCTCTGAATAACAGCGAAGCTCCGGCGCGTTGCCGGACGGCCGCAGATGGATGATCTCGCCGGTTTCCATTTTTGTCCTTAGCCCGTCAGTCTCGTCGACGTCGGCAACGGTCCCGAACGGCGCCAGAAATCGCTGCAGTGCATCCCGGTCCGCAAGCCGGCGCATCAAGCTGCGGGAACTCTCCACCGGAAAATTTTCGAGACGTTCGCTTGCGCAGGCGGGAAGATTCCACAGTTCGCGCAAACGCGACAGGGATTTTCCTGTCGACGCGACCATACCGAGAACGGCGAGGATGGGGAGCAGGGAATCTCGTGTCGGCAATGCCGTCAACGTTTTTCCGTGAATTGAACAGTCCGACCCCAGGAGAACGCCACCATTGGCCTCAAAGCCAATGACGATTTTTTCGGGATGATAGGAGGCTTCCATGGCTTCGACGACAAATGGAGATCCCACCTTTGTTCTCAGAACCGTAAAACCGAAGGCTTCCGAAATGCCTGAATTGGAGGTCACCGGCGACACTACGATATCAGCCCGCAAGAACAAGGCCGTGGCGAGGCCGATCAGGTCGCCACGAAACAGATCGCCATTCTCGTCGGCGATAAGTGGTCGATCGGCATCGGCGTCGGCCGACACGATGGCGTCGAGCTTGAAGTCTCGAGCCCAACCCTTGAACTTTGCAATTGTGGTCGGGTCAACGGCTTCGGTGTCGACAGGTACGAAGGTATCGGATTTCCCGACAGGTATCACATGGGCGCCAAAAGATTGGAGAACCTTCACGAGAAGGTCCGCCGCGACCGAACTGTGCTGATAGACGCCGAGCCTCATGCCTGAAAGGGATCCAGGCTCCAGGATGTCGTCAGCGCGCGCGCGATAGGCGGTAATCGCCTGGTCATGATGTCCTGGCAAAGCCGTTCCTATTGCCGGCGGGGCGTTATAAGCGTCTGACCTTTCCGCGGCATAGCGTGCTATAGCGGCTTCATCGGCCTTGCTGATCTCACCCTGCGGGTTATAGAATTTGATGCCATTGCGGTCAGCGGGTATATGCGAACCGGTCACCATAAGCGCCGCTGCGCCATGCTGCCGAGCATACAACGCCAAAGCTGGTGTTGGAATGGCACCGCAATCGATCGGTTGAAATCCACCAACCACCAAGGCAGCCATGCAGTTGGCTGCAATGGTCGGGCTACTATCGCGCAAGTCGCGACCTATGAACACCTTGGCCTTCGGCTGGAGCCCGCCTGCTGCTAGGCGCCAAGCGAAGGCTTCAGTATAAAGTCCACTCGGTTTGCCGACCAGTTCCGAAGCCAAGCCTCGAAGGCCACTCGATCCAAATTTCATTACTTCACTTTGGCTAGTGTGGGGGAAGGCCGTCATATTGCAGTGCGCCCATCTGTCAACCGGAAATCGTTTGGCCAGCCGTCCAGTGTTCCTCGGGCTCTCCAAATAGTGCGTCGGTAATGGCTTGGGCGAGACTTCGTGAGTAGTTGACCAGAAAGGCGGCGTCAAATCCGCCGAAATTTCCAATCTTTCGGCCGGTCTTGTAATCCACCTGAGTCGCGCGACAGTGTTTATAAGCGGAAGCTACTTTTCCAGTCGCTGTTACATGATATCTTCATCAACGCGCTCGTTCATGAGACGCCGGTGAAAAAATCCCTGGCGATGGCTTCAAGTCCACGCTATGCGATAAAGGCGGCGGGGGCCGAGAAATTTGCGCTAACATAGGTGGCCGGTGGCGAATGGTATTCGACCTGGCGCGGCATTGGTGTTGAAGTTCTCACGTCCGGAGTTCAGTACTGCCCAATGGTATCCTATATAGAAGCTGTGTTCGGGCTCAGGCCTCAGATGCGGCGCGCCTTCATCATGGTCCAGGACGTGGTCATGGTCCTGGTCGCCGTGGCGCTCAGCCTCGTCCTGTCGCGGTCGGATCTTTCCTTTGGGGCGCTCTCCACGGAGGGCCTTGTCACCTGGGCCGGCATCGTGGTCATCAGCCATCTGCTGTTCAGATATTGCGGCCTCTACACCACGGTCTGGCGCTTCGCTTCGACGCCTGATTTCTTCAACATCCTGAAGAGCTGCGCGATACTGACATTCGTCCTCTACGCCGTTTCGCTGTTCGTGCGTTCCTTTCAGCCTGTCGCGGGGCTCAACGAGCGCCAGTTCATCGTCTTCCTGCTCGTCTCCTTCACCGTCATCTCGGCGCCCCGGCTGTTCTACCGCTTCCTGCGTGACGGCGCGAGCTGGGGTGTTCTCAGCGGCAAGGCCGACACGGCGCGCACCAAGCAGGCCCTGTTCGTCGGCCGGCTCGGCGAGGCCGACCTGATCATTCGTTTCACGCGCACGGCGCAACCCCCCGAGCATACTATAGCCGGCATCATGGCCACCGAGCATGGCGCACCGCTCGGCACGCGCATTCAAGGGGTCCCGGTGGTGGCGACCCGGCCGCGCCTGATCGATGTCCTGGAGGACTATGCGAGCGGCACCAAAAGCCTCGATCTGCTGATCTTCGGCAGCGGCGCCGAGCATGAGATCGAGGAATATTCGGAGCTGGTCCGCGTCGCGCGTCACGGCGACATTGCGGTCGTGCAGTTCGCTGGCCTTTCGCAGCTGGGCCAGGAGGGAAAGCTCGTTCTCGATGCCGTCGAGATGGAAACGATCCTGCGCCGCCCGACTGTGCCATCCGACATCGAGCGCATCGGCGCCTTCGTCGGCGGCAAGCGCGTCCTGGTCACGGGAGGCGCCGGCTCCATCGGGCGAATGCTGGTCAAGCGGTCGCTGGAGCTTGGAGCCGAGGCCGTGCTGGTCGCCGACAATTCCGAATTCGGCATCTTCCAGTTGAGCCAGTATATCGACGAGAAGCATCATGATCGCCTCAAGGTCCGCATCGTCGATGTCGCGGACCGGCGCCAGATGACGCGCGTGGTCACGGAATTCAAACCTGACATCATCTTCCATGCAGCGGCGTTGAAGCATGTTCCGCTGCTGGAGGAGAATTGGGAATCGGCCATCCAGACCAACGTCTTCGGCACGCTTGTCTGCGCCGAGGTCGCCGCCAAATGCGGAGTGGCGCAATTCGTAATGGTCTCGAGCGACAAGGCCGTCGATCCGACCTCCGTGCTCGGCATGACCAAGCGGGCCGCCGAACAGATCGTCAGCGCCCTGCACGGCACGCCGGCCGGCGAACCGGGCGGGCGTCGCGCCTCCACCAAGTTCATCGCCGTGCGCTTCGGCAACGTCTTCGGCAGCAATGGCTCGGTGGCGACCATATTCCAGGCGCAGATCGAGGCCGGCGGGCCGGTCACCATAACCGACCGGCGCATGACGCGCTATTTCATGACTGTCGCCGAAGCCGTCGATCTCGTCATCATGTCGGCGGCCGATGCCGCCTCGCGGCCGGCCGGCCAGGATTACGCCGTCTACATGCTCGACATGGGCAAGCCCGTGCCGATCGTCGAAGTGGCCGAGACGATGATCCGCATGGCGGGAAAAAGCCCCTATACGGACATTCCAATCCGCTTCACAGGCATCCGCCCGGGCGAAAAGCTCCACGAGACCCTGCACGGCGAGGACGAGGAACTGGTGGAACTCAGCATTGCCAAGATCTTCGGCCTGAGCACCGATGTCGCGCAGTGGTCGGATGTCCAGACAGCACTTGCGGCGCTTCAGCAGGAGATGAAGAGCCAGGACAAGGCAGCCGCGCTTGCCGCGCTTGCCGGTCTTGACCGCGCCAAGAAGGCGAGGGGGGTCACGCCTCAAGAGGTGATCCCGAAAACGGCTGGGCAGGCGACTTAGGCTGTGCAGAAAACAATCTTGAGTGCTTGATCTGGTCGGCGCCAATGCATCTTGGCAGGCGCGGATCTCGCGGCTGGGTCGCCTGTTCAAGGGCCAGTTCGCGGACTGGACCGATCTCAATCTTGCCGGCCTTGCCGTCAATCGCGATCTCCTTACGAAGGATGCGGTGGCGTGCCTCGACCTGTTCGCGAACGGTCGGCGAGGTTCCCTTTTCCAACGCCTGGGCGCCCTGCGCAAAAGCGGCGTCTATCGACAGACTTTTGCCGGCACCCTTGGGCTCTATCTCGCCTTTGTCCTAGGCCGTATCTGAGATCGCGGATCGCGTGGCGCGCTTGGTTGGGAAGGCGACCTCGTGCTACGCCGGCCGGGTTGACGGGCATCGCTCGCGGTTATCGCGTAGAGCCCTGGCAGGGAGCCCTATCGGCCACATGAAGACAGCCAAGAAAATCTTCGATCTCGCCGGTGCGGCTGTGCTGCTGGTGGCAACCTCTCCCATTCTATTGCTGGCCATTGTTGCCGTCCGAGTATCCTCGCCCGGTCCGGTGATTTTTTCACAAACGCGGATTGGCCGCGAAGGTGTGCTTTTTCGCTGCCACAAGTTGCGGACGATGTACCAGGGAACGCCATCGTTGCCCTCGCATGAAACCCCGGTGAGCGCCGTGACATCGGTTGGAAGGGGCTTGCGGAAATTCAAGCTCGACGAGTTGCCGCAGCTGTGGAATGTCCTGCGCGGCGAAATGAGCCTGGTCGGGCCGCGTCCTTGCCTGCCGACCCAGACGGAACTGATCGAATGCCGCAGGCGGCTGGGCGTTCTGCAGGCTTTGCCCGGGATGACAGGCTTGGCCCAGATCAGGGGCATCGACATGTCGAACCCGCAACTTCTGGCCGAAACCGATGCCACCTATCTCAGGACCGCGTCGTTCTGGCTCGACCTTCGGATCCTGTTTGGAACACTTTATCGCGGCTGAGCAGCCCCGCTCCAGAAGCGGAAACCTGTCTTTGGGCCGGCATCAAACAGGACGTCGGGGGTTTCGGAGCCGCGCTATTTCGGTCAGCCGCTCCAGCGTGCTGGCTTCCGGCGCCCAGCCTTCCGAGGCAAGCAGCGACGGGTCGCATATCTGCGTCGCCGTCAGGCTGTCCCAGAACATCCGCTTGCCAAGCAGTGTGGCGGCTGTCCGCATTGGTCCAGCCGGCACGGTCATCAGGCGCGTCGGCCTCCCCAAGCCGCGGCGAAAGGCACCGATGACGGCAGCGACGGACACCGGCGGCTCGTCGCTGGCGAGATAGGTCGGATGAAGTGGCTCGGAATGGCAAAGCAGATGCCACACCGCCCGTGCCGCGGATTGCGATGACAGCAGCGAACGGTTCGCCGTCAATGCGCCTGTCGGCATCGGCAGAGCCGTATCGGCGAGCCGCATTAGCGTCGCCAGGTTTCCTTTCATGCCGATCCCGTAGACTGAAGGCAGCCGCAATATGGCCGCGTCGGCACGGCCATGCGAGGCATAGGCGCCCAACACGGCAATTTCTGCTTCGCGTTTCGAGCGCCCGTAGGCGTCTTGCGGGTCCGGGATCGTGTTTTCGTCGATCGTTGCGCTGGCACGCGCGCCGATCACGGCCCGGATCGAGGAAAGATGGATGAACCGTCCGCTTGCCTGCGTGGCGGCGGCATGCGCCAGACGTGCGCTCAATTGCGCATTGGCTGCCCGAAAATCAGCTTCGGCGGCATTGCCCTGATCATTGTTCAGACCCGCGCAATGGACGACATCCGTAACATCCCTGGTCAGCGCCAGGAAAGCCTCGGCAGGTGCATCGTACCCCGGCATCTGCATCGTGTCGGGTCCAGCATCAAGTCTCTCCGGCTGGCGGGAGGCAAGGCGAAGTTCGACACCGGCCTCACGAAGCCGATGGACCACCTGGCGGCCGATGAAACCCGTCGCGCCCGTAACCAGGACTTTCATTGTCTTGCCCGGACCGGCTATCGGGCGGCTGGCGGAGGTGCCAGGTCTGATGGAATGGCTTCCGTCACCAGTGGAACGGTTTGGCTTTTCGGTGGTGACGTCGCCTGGGCTCCCACCACTGGTGGAAGGGCTTGCCTTTCCACCAACGCGGCCTGGCGGCCACAGGCAAGATATGTTCCCGACACCAGGAAGACCATAAAGACCGAGTCAAGAATGTCATGGCCGATCAGGATGCCCGTCATGCCGGCAGTCAGGTAGGTGATCACGACGGCGACGATCATGGTGGCGCCGAACCGTTCGATCGGATCGGTGCTGTCACGGAGGACCAGGGCTGCATTTCTGACGGCAGCCACAAAGATCGCCGCCAGCGTCACCGCACCCAAGATTCCCGCTTGTACCAAGGCGGTCAGGAAGCCGTTGTGGAAATGACTGAAACCTGCATCCATCCCGAACTGATCCTGAAAGCCCTGCTTGATCAAGAGCCGGGTGGCACCCACCCCATGTCCAAACAATGGCATCTCATGAAATGCCTTCAGGCCGATATCCCAAAGCGCGACGCGTAGTCCCAAAGCAGTCGTGTGGTCACCATGGGCCGCCAGCGCATCCCAGTCGGAGTGCAGAAATGCGACGCGCCCCGCTATCGTCTGGAACCCGAAAAACGCGATAGCGACCGCAATCGCGGCCAGCAGCAAAAGCACGCGAACGGCATCTCTCCCTCTTAGCTTCTGCTGGTTGATCAACAGAACGGCGACACCGACAATCAGCAGTGCCAGCCAGACGATGCGCGTACCGGAGTAGATGATGGCGATCGTTCCGCCGAGTGCGGCGCAGGCGAGGGCGATCCTGTATTTCTCTATACCGGATAGGGCAGCGGCCACGCAGATCACCACCGCAAGGCAGAGGACCTCAGCAAAAACGATCGCATTCCCCGCCCCACCCTCGGCGCGCATACCAAGTCGATATTGCTGATAAACCGCCAGCAGCAGCGCTCCGAAACAAGCCGCCATGCTGGCCAACACAATGATGCGGACGAGCGTTGTTTTTTGCGTAGTGCTCCAGGTCGAATAGGAAATGGGAAAAAACAGAAAGGTGATCAGCGGGACAAGATGCCGTGCGTCCTTGACGATCGCGTGGTTGACGATGGACGCCAGGACATTGCTTGCGCAATAGGCGTAGATCGCGATCGTTAGCGCCATCATCGCCCGGTCGACATTGAAGTGCCTTCTCTTCAAGACGATTAACAGGACGGACCATAGTCCGCCGCCATTGAACACGAAGCTGACCGCCGATCCCAGGACCGGGGGAGAAAAGAAGCAGAGAATGGAGAAGTAGACATTGATCCGCGAAGGCGTGATTTGCTGTCTTATGAATGAAAGCCGGTTCAATTTTCGGACCCGCTATTCTCGAGAAAATTTATGCGGCACATCGTGTTCGGTGAAACCCAACATGCTCACCTCGAAATTGCCCATTGATAGTGCATCTTGCCCTTTCTAAGCGTATAGCGGCTGGGCCGCTGTTTCGATAGTACGCCGTGATCGATTGCCGCTGAAACTCCCGGTCGGCACCGGTTGACCCTGCAGCATCCCCGGCCTTCTCACAGGCAATATTTTTCCAGCCTTTTCACGGCTGGAAGCTCTCCAAGCAGAAATTTCCGGGTTTTGTCGCAACCGTGGAAAATTCATTCCCGAACGAATGGCTGTCGGGCTCGTCTTGCATTGTTCTGGGCCGCGACGATCTGCTAGAACGCCCGCACGAAACACTTGTCCAGAAGCGAAGCTTTGAACCGGGCGCAAAAGGCTCGATGATTTGACGCAGGATCTTTTGTTGCAAGGCATGAGAGAACGCTCACGGTCCATGATACCAGCGCTTACGCATCTGCAGCGGCTTGAAGCCGAGTCCATTCACATATTCCGCGAGGTCGCGGCAGCCTTCACCAAGCCGGTCATGCTCTATTCCGTCGGCAAGGATTCGTCGGTGCTGATGCATCTGGCGATGAAGGCGTTCTATCCGGCCAAGCCGCCATTCCCGTTTCTTCACGTCGACACCACCTGGAAATTTCGCGAGATGATCGCATTTCGCGATCAGATGGCGAAGAAGCTGGGTTTCGATCTTCTGGTTCATGTCAACGAAGATGGCGCGCGCGACAACATCAATCCGTTCGATCACGGCTCGAACACCCACACTCATGTGATGAAAACCGTGGCGCTGCGCCAGGCGCTCGACAAATACGGCTTCGACGCTGCCTTTGGCGGCGCCCGCCGCGACGAGGAAAAGTCGCGCGCCAAGGAGCGCATCTTCTCTTTCCGCAATGCCCAGCATGTGTGGGATCCGAAGAACCAGCGGCCCGAAATGTGGAAGATATTCAACACACGTATCGCGCAGGGTGAATCGATCCGCGTCTTCCCGCTGTCGAACTGGACCGAGCTCGACATCTGGCAGTACATTCTGCAGGAAAACATCCCGATCGTGCCGCTCTATTTCGCCAAGCGGCGGCCGGTTGTCGAACGTGATGGCATGCTGATCCTCAAGGATGATGATCGCATGAAGCTACTGCCCGGCGAGGTCGTGGAGGACAGGTTGGTGCGATTCCGTACGCTTGGCTGTTATCCGCTGACCGGCGCCATCGAATCCGACGCCGACACACTTGAAGCCATCGTTGGCGAGATGCTGACGGCACGCACCTCCGAACGGCAGGGTCGGTTGATCGACCGCGATGAAGCCGGTTCGATGGAAAAGAAGAAGCGCGAGGGGTATTTCTGACCATGCGCCACATCATGGCAAAGAGCCTCGCTCCAACGGACGGCGTCCGCGATTATCTGGCCGCGCAGGAGAAGAAGTCGCTGCTGCGCTTCCTGACCTGCGGTTCGGTGGATGATGGCAAGTCGACGTTGATCGGACGCCTGCTCTCCGACACCAAGCAGATTTTCGAGGACCAGCTCGCCGCGCTTGAACGCGATTCGCGCAAGCATGGCACGACGGGCGACGACGTCGACTTCGCGCTGTTGGTCGACGGCCTCGAGGCGGAGCGCGAGCAAGGCATTACCATCGACGTCGCCTACCGCTTCTTTGCCACGCCGAAGCGCAAGTTCATCGTCGCCGACACGCCCGGCCACGAGCAATATACCCGCAACATGGCGACAGGCGCTTCGACCGCCGACTTGGCGATCGTGCTGATCGATGCCCGGCAGGGGGTGCTGCGCCAGACGCGGCGCCATTCGATCATCGCCTCGCTGCTCGGCATCCGCCACATCGTGCTGGCGGTCAACAAGATCGATCTCGTCGGCTTTGATCAGGTGGTCTTCAACAGGATCGTCGAGGACTACCGGCAGTTCTCACGCGATCTCGGCTTCCAGGCCATCGCGCCGATCCCGATGTCGGCCCGCTACGGCGACAATGTCAGCGGCCGCTCCGAAAACACGCATTGGTATTCCGGCCCGACATTGATCGAGCATCTCGAAACCGTCTCCGTCGACGAAGCCACGGCCGAGCTGCCGTTCCGCTTTCCGGTTCAGTACGTCAATCGCCCCAATCTCGATTTTCGCGGTTTTGCCGGCACCATCGCGTCCGGTATGATTGCGCAAGGCGACGAGGTCGTGGTCGCCAAGTCGGGCAAGTCCTCGCATGTCAAACGCATCGTCGCCTATGGCGGCGATCTCAAACAGGCGGTGGCCGGCCAGGCCATCACGCTCGTTCTCGACGACGAGGTCGAGGTTTCCAGGGGCAACATGCTGGTTTCGCCGTCCGCACGGCCGCAGGTCGCCGACCAGTTCGCCGCCAACATCGTCTGGTTCGACGAGAACGCGCTGCTGCCGGGCCGTTCCTATATCCTGCGCACCGAGACCGACCAGACCAGCGCCACCGTCACCGACTTGAAGTACCGCATCAATGTCAACGACTTTGCGCATGAGGCGGCCAAGTCGCTTGAAATGAATGAAGTCGGTATCTGCAACATTTCGACCCGGGCGCCGATCGCCTTCGATCCGTTTGGCGAGAACCGTACCACTGGCGCCTTTATCCTGATCGATCGCATCAGCAACGCCACGGTTGGCGCAGGCATGATCGTACACTCGCTGCGCCGCGCCGAAAACATCCATTGGCAATCGCTCGATGTCGGCAAGCGCGTGCGTGCCGACATGAAGAACCAGCGGCCCGCCGTGTTCTGGTTCACGGGGCTTTCGGGCTCCGGCAAGTCGACCATCGCCAACCTGTTCGAGAAGAAGCTTTTCGCCACTGGGCGTCATACCTACATTCTCGATGGCGACAATGTCCGCCACGGTCTCAACCGCGACCTTGGATTCACCGATGCCGATCGCGTCGAGAACATTCGCCGCGTCGCCGAAGTTGCCAAGCTGATGGCCGACGCCGGGCTGATCGTCATTGTCTCCTTCATTTCCCCGTTCAGCGCCGAGCGGCGGATGGCCAGGGAATTGATGGCCGATGGCGAGTTCATCGAGGTGTTTGTCGATACGCCTTTCGAGGAATGCGCCAGGCGTGATCCGAAGGGCCTCTATGCCCGCGCGCTGAATGGCGAGATCAAGAATTTCACCGGTGTCGATTCGCCTTACGAAGCACCGGAGAAACCGGAGATCCATCTAGAGACGCTCGGCAGATCGGCTGAAGAGATGGTAGATGCCCTGGAACACTGGCTGAACGAGCGTGACATTGCCGAAGACCAATATGACAATGGCGGCGGTATCTGACGACACGTCGATGCTTGAAATCTTCGAGCGGCTGGCGCTAGCGGCCGGGCGCGAGGTGATGCGCGTATTCCACGCCGGGTGCGCGGTCGACCGCAAGTCGGACGCCTCGCCGGTCACCGAGGCGGACCGCGAGAGCGAGAAGATCATTCTTGCAGGCCTGCGCGCCGCATTCCCCGATATTCCCTGCGTGGCCGAGGAGGAAGCGGCGGCCGGCGTCATGCCGGGCGAACTCGGCGAGACCTTCTTCCTCATTGATCCGCTTGATGGCACCAAGGAATTCGTCAACCGGCGCACCGACTTCACCGTCAACATCGCGCTTGTCCGCCATGGTGTGCCGGAAGTCGGCGTTGTCTTCGCACCCTGCAGCGGCCGGTTTTTTTCCGGGCGACCGGGCAGGGCGGAAGCCCTCGAAGTCGATGGCGACTACCAGATCGTTTCCCGCCGGCCGATTTCGGTGAGAACGGCCGCGACGCCGCTGGCCGTGGTTGCCAGCCGCTCGCACAACACGCCGGAAACCGAAGCCTATATTCGCGACCTTGGTGCCGCCGAGATCGTCTCGGTCGGTTCGTCACTGAAATTCTGCCTCCTCGCCAATGCCGAGGCGGATGTTTATCCGCGGTTCGGTCGCACCATGGAATGGGACACCGCTGCGGGTGACGCGGTGCTGCGTGCCGCCGGCGGCACGACGCGGACGCTGGACGGCAAGCCCTTGACCTATGGCAAGCGCAACCAGGCCGATGACGCGGACTTCGCCAATCCGCATTTCATCGCCAGCGGCGAGGCTGCAATCCAGGGACGTATCGAACCTAGGTGAAAAGCCCTCGTCGATGGCCTATCCTTTGTCGACGTCCCTGAGTCGGTAAGTGAATGTCCTTGTTTCAGAAATGCCATGCCGTCATTTTGGGCGGCTTTCCCGCATGGACCAGCAATAGTGATGAAATAGTCTTCAGGATGTTGCTGGGCCTCTACGCCCTCTCTCCCGCCCTTTTCGCCTTCGTCGAAATGTCCCCAACGGTCTTAACGCTTGTCGGGGCACTCATGGGCGCTCTCGCCCTTTTGACGAAGCGTGCGCGTTTTGGCAGAGGCACGACAGGCCTCGCAATTGTTCTCGCTCTCTTGTCAGGCTTTATCCTTTCGAGCGCCCTGTGGTCGGTCGATGCGAGCCGCTCTCTCACGGCGGCGAGGGACGTGTTTGGCTACTCGATCGCCGCTATCCTGCTGTTTCAGGGCATCCTCGCGCTTGCGAGCGCTCAACGCGAGCGGCTCGCGTGGGTGTCATTGGCCGGCCTGTTGATCGGCGTCGTATCGGTGATGGGCTGGGAACTGTATTTTGCGTTTCTGACCGAAGATCCACGCTTTGTGGAGAACGTTTTCACCCTCCACAAGATCACGGTTTACGGAGCTTTTTTTGCCGTCATATTTCTTGCCCAGCCGAGGCTGGTCTGGAAAGGGCTTGCGGCTCTCTTTGCCGTTCTGACATTGCTCTACGGCCAATCGACCGGCGTCAATCTGGCGATTGTCCTCGTGGCGGTGATGTTTGTCATGCCCGCGAAATACCGCCAGCAAGTTTTGGTTGGATTTTTCGCCATCTATTTGTCTCTTGCCCTGATTGCCCCCTTCGTCGTCGCGCCGCTGTTCGCCTACCTCAAAACAACGGGATGGCTGGTTTTCTATCCAGGAACCTTCGCAGCGCGGCTTGATCTATGGCAGATGATTTCGCCCCGCATCGCGGACCAGCCGATCCTCGGCCATGGCGCCAATACGATGAGAAACGCGGCCGGGGTGGTCGTGAGTCCGACATATTATGCGCAGGCGGATCTCCCAAGCGCACATAATATCGTATTCGATTTGTGGTACGAACTGGGAGCGCTGGGCATCATGGTGTATGGGATGCTCCTGGCGGCGATCATAAGAATGATCGGCGGTTTGAGCGGCCCCTGCCATTTCATAGCCAGTTGCTACCTGATGATAGCTGTCGTCGAACTCTCGGTCGACCATCGGATCTGGTTGTCATGGGTGCTGGGCACTTTGGTCTTCGCCGCGGGGATCTGCATAGTGCAGTGCCGTTCCATGACCCGATCGGGGATGGAAGACGGGATCACAAGACACGTGGCGGCCTTCTCAAAATAACGGGCGAAGCGCACGGCCTGCGCCGTCGTCGCCCTATGCCAAGGAGGTGTCGGTCGGATATCCCGTGCCCGACGCCTATTCGGCCGCGGCCTGCGCCGAGTTCGAGCCGATATAATTGCGGATCGTTTCGATGATCTGGTCCTGGTCTGCCTCGCTGAGATAGGGGTGCATCGGCAGGCACAGGATGCGTTTCGGCAGGTCCTCCGAAACGGCAAGACCGGTCGGCGTGCGCGGGTAGTCGCGATAGGCGATCTGCTCATGCAGCGGCTTGACGTAGTAGATGACGGACGGAATGCCCTTTTCGCTCAAATGCGCCTTAAGCCCGTCGCGTTTCGGCGTTTCGATCGCGTATTGCGCCCAGGCCGAGCGGCTGCCACCCAGGTTGCGGGATGCGGTGACGGCGTCACCGAGGCCTTCAGCGTAGCGTTGGGCCACCACCTGCCGCGCCACCATCTCTTCCTCGAGGATGGCGAGCTTCTCGAGCAGGATCGCCGCCTGCAGCGTGTCGAGCCGTGAATTGATGCCGACGCGGATGTTGTCGTACTGCGTCTCGCCCTTGCCGTGGAAGGCGAAGGATCTGAGCGCGTCGGCCAGCGCGTCATCATTGGTGAACATCGCACCGCCGTCGCCATAGCAGCCGAGCGGCTTGGCCGGATAGAAGCTGGTCGAGCCGACATGGCCGAACGCGCCGCACATCCTGCCTTCGAGCGAGCCCCCCATGGACTGGGCTGCGTCCTCGATCACCAATAAGCCTTCGCGATTGGCAATAGTCATGAGCGCCTCATAGTCGGCGGCAAGACCGAACAGGTCGACAGGGATGATCGCCTTCGGCTTCAGTCGACCTTCCTTCTTGACGGCCGCGATCGCCGCCTCGAGGCTGGCGATGTCGATGTTGTAGGTTGTCGGATCGACATCGACGAAAACCGGCTCGGCCTTGGCCAGCGCCACCACTTCCGCCGTGGCGGCGAAGGTGAAGCTCGGCACGAACACCGCGTCACCCGGGCCGATGCCGGTGGCGAACAGCGGCAAAAGCAGTGCATCGGTGCCGTTGGCGCAGGCAATCACATGCTTGACGCCGACATAGGCGGCGAGCTTCTTCTCGAATTCGGCGACCTGCGGGCCAAGGATGTAGCGGCCATCCTCGACCACGTGGTCGATCGCGGCTTTCAGCCGGTCGCGGATTCGTTCGCGCTGCGCGCCAAGATCGATGAATTGCATGTCGGCCTCAATACCCTGCCAATAACCGGCCCGCTGGTACCAGACTTGGCGCGGCTGAAAAAGCCGGCTGCGGATCGGGGACTTGGTGCAAGTGTCGCAGCCCGTTACCACGTTTTGCCGGCATATTGTCCCACAAAGCCGGGAATCCGGGCTTGGCGGTGCAATTCAGCCCATTCTTATCGAGGTTTTCCGGCGCCTGGAAACATAAAGTGATCGCGCTGGAGAGCCGATCAGCCGATCTCGTGCCGCCAGGGGGGATTGGCGCCGGCTCGTGACACTGTCACTGCCGCCGCCTTGGCGCCGAGCGCCAATGCTTTGCGGATGGCGTCTTCGGACAGGCTGGAAATCGCCGCCTTCGTCAACAGGCCTTGCTCATGCAGGGAGGCAAGGATGCCGGCGTTGAACGTGTCTCCGGCGCCGACGGTGTCCACCACCTTCACTGTCTCCGGCATGACGGTGACACGATGCTGTTTGCTGTAGCCAACGGCACCCTCGCTGCCATGCGTGACGACGATCAGCTTCGGGCCGCGGTCGAGCCAATTGCGCACGACATCCTCGTGCGAGCCGGCTTCGCCGAACCACTGGAGGTCTTCGTCCGACAGTTTGACGATGTCGGCTATCGCCATCATCTCCCGGATGCGCCTGAGGTGCTTGGCCTTGTCGGGAATGAAGTTCGGCCGGATGTTGGGATCGAGCATCATCACGCGGGTCTCATGCTCGCGCTGCATGAATTCCTCATAGGCCGACCCAGCCGGCTCCGAGATCAGGCTGATGGCGCCGAACAGCATCGCCTCGATCTCGCTGCCGAGTTGCGGCAGGTCTTCGATGGTCAGCATGCGCCCGGCCGTGTTCTCGTCATAGAAGGTGTAGGTCGCCTGGCCATTGTTCAGCCGCACGAAGGCTAGGGTCGTCGGTCGGGGCGAGGTGTGCGCGTAGGTGGAACTGACCTTGCTCGCCCCCAACGCGTCCCTGAACTGACCGCCGAACAGGTCCGACGACAGGCCCGAGAAAAAGCCGGCCGGCGCGCCCAAGCGGCCGAGCGCGATCGCTGTGTTGAAGACAGCGCCGCCGACATAGGGGGCAAAAGCCGGCTCATTCTCCGTAGTGGTGCGCGGCAGCATGTCGATCAGGGCTTCGCCGCAGCAGAGGATCATGGCTTCTCGGTCTCCGGCGGATAGATCACGCCCTTGCGGATGATGATATTGGCGTAAAGCCGCGGCTCGCTTGTCGCGACGATGGCATGCGCCGATTTGACCCGTGCATAGAAGTCGGCGCCGGCCAGTGCAACCACCTTGCGGCCAGGCGCGCGTTTGGCGCAGATCGCCTCCATTTCACGATGGACGGGGTCGGCAAGCGACGGATCGCCTTTCACCGAGGCGCGAAACAGCGCCTCCGGCACGACATCGTCGACCGGAAGCAGCGTCAGTATCGCGTCGAGTACGGGCATGAGGGCGTGGCCATCGGTCCTGATGAGGCGCCTTGCCTGCTCCTGTGCCGGATAGTTCCCGTCGACCACGGCAATCTCGTCACCATGGCCCATGGCGCGCAACGTCGCCAGAAGCTCTGGACCAAGCAGCGCCGGAATCCCGATCAGCATTTCACGCGCCCCTGGAGATCGTCGTCGAACCGATCAGGAAGCGTTCGGAAAGCGGCAGGCTGGCGCCGCCGAGCGCCCGGGCATGGATACCCACGCTTCCCTCGCGGACGGCCGGAAGTTTCAGCCCTTCGCCGTCGATCGCGCCGATTGCCGTCACGACCGCCTCGACCAGCCTCTGGCGCACGGCCTTCGGCATCCAGCCGTCGATCACCGCGGCTTCGAAATCGATGACCGAGGATGCTGCCACGATGGCATAAGCGAGCGCCTGCGAGGCGCTGGCGATCCACTCGTCGAGCGCGGCGCCGATCTCCCCCCAATCCTCGGGTGAGGTCCACAGATACGAGGCCTCGACGCCACGCGCGTTGAGTGTTTTTTCGAGCATGGCGATCGAGGCCACGTCGATCAGCTGGGTCGGTTTTCCATCCAGCCCCGGCACAGGCATGGAGCCGAGCGCGCCGGCATTGCCGGTCGGCCCGCCAAACAGCCGGCCGTTGAGCACGATGCCGCCGCCGGCAAAGGCGCCGATATAGAAATAGACGAAATCCCGCGCCGCGCCTGTCTGGCCGAAGACCAGTTCGGCGCCGCAGGCGGAGGTGGCATCGTTCTGCAGATAAACCGGAAAATCGCATTGCGCCTGGATGTCGGTCCTGATGTCACGATGGCGCCATTCGTCCATCACGTCGCGCGGCGCGCCGGCGGTGTCGGCCCAGTTCCAGAGCTCGAACGGCATGGCGATGCCAAGTCCGGCGATGCGCTTGTCCTGTGCCGGCGTCAGCTCGCCGCGCATCGTCTTCATGCCTGACGTGACGAACTCGACCGTCTCGCGGGGGGCAGGGTAGCGGTAGGAATGCTGCAGCATCGCGCGCACCTGTCCGAGGAAATCGATCAGCACGAGTTCGGCGCTGCGGCGGCCGATCTTGAGGCCGATGAAGAAGGCGCCTTCGGGGTTGAGTGCCATGGGGATCGAGGGCTGGCCGATCTTGCCGCGCAACGGCGCCTGGCGCACGAGCAGGCTTTCTTCCTCCAGTTCGCGCATGATGACCGAAACCGTCTGCGCCGAAAGTCCGGTCATGCGGGCAATGTCGGACTTCGCCAGACTGCCGTGCTGGCGCACCAGCGAAAGCACCAGGCGCTCGTTGTGGTCGCGCATGCCACTCTGGTTGGTGCCGCGGTGAATGAGGCTCTCGTTCGCTTCGGGCGAACCATGCCTCGCAGTGGCCGTCTCCACCCTGTTCCTCCCGTCGTTTCCCCACAATGCTTTTGGGTCAGAATGAGTGAACGACGCAAGGGTGTCAATAATAAATAAGAGTGATTTAATTATTGACAGATGCGCTGGCGTGGTGTTCCTTGAGGGAGCATCCGCGCTGGGAGAAGTCGCCTGGATGCCGTGCGGGTGCCGGTTGGCCGGCATTCGAAAAATGTTCCACTGGGAGGAAATCGTGACCAATACAAAATTGTTGAAGTCCACCGTTTTCGCGGCGGCCGCGCTGGGTCTGATGGCGTTCGCTTCGTCTGCGTCCGCGGCCGGCGTCGGCGCCTGCCTGATCACCAAGACCGACACCAATCCGTTTTTCGTCAAGATGAAGGAGGGCGCGACCGCCAAGGCCAAGGAACTTGGCGTCGATCTCAAGACCTATGCGGGCAAGATCGACGGTGACAGCGAGAGCCAGGTGGCGGCGATCGAAAGCTGCATCGCCGACGGCGCCAAGGGCATTTTGATCACCGCGTCCGACACCAAGGGCATCGTGCCGACGGTGAAGAAGGCGCGCGATGCGGGCCTGCTGGTGATTGCGCTGGACACGCCGCTCGATCCGATCGACGCCGCCGACGCGACCTTCGCCACCGACAATCTGGAGGCCGGCAAGCTGATCGGCGCCTGGGCCGCCGCCACGCTCGGTGACAAGGCCAAGGACGCCAAGATCGGCTTCCTCGACCTGACGCCCTCGCAGCCGACCGTGGACGTTCTGCGCGACCAGGGCTTCATGATGGGCTACGGCATCGACGTGAAGGACCCCAACAAGATCGGCGATGAGACCGATCCGCGCATCGTTGGCCATGATGTGACGAACGGTAACGAGGAAGGCGGCCGCAAGGCGATGGAAAACCTTCTGCAGAAGGACAACACCATCACCGTCATCCACACCATCAATGAGCCGGCCGCGGTCGGTGCCTACCAGGCGCTCAAGGCTGTCGGCCTCGAAAGCCAGGTGCTGATCGTCTCGGTCGACGGCGGTTGCCCCGGCGTGAAGTCGGTCGCCGAAGGCGTCATCGGCGCCACCTCGCAGCAATATCCGCTGCAGATGGCCGCACTTGGCATCGAGGCGATCGCCGCTTTCGCCAAGGACGGCACCAAGCCGAAGCCGACCGAGGGCAAGAACTTCTTCGACACCGGCGTCAACCTCGTCACCGACAAGCCGGCGACGGGCGTCAAGTCCATCGACACCAAGGAAGGCCTCGCCAAGTGCTGGGGCTGATACTGGCCTGACCGGCAACGGAACCGATGCGACCGGGGGGACTTGATCCCCGGTCGCATCGGGTGGACGATGCATCACTGTAAACGCGAATAATCCCGGCGACAGACCGGAAGGCGTGGACGGCGTCAGCGTGTGGCTGAAGCCCTACGGGGAGGAAACATGGCTCAAGCTCAGGAATTCGAGAAGGTTCTCTCGGCCAGCGATACAAGTGTAGCCGCTTTTGACGAGCACAAATCAGCCGTCAAGCGCATCCAGCATTTTCTGCATTCGACGCCGGCGGCGGTGCCGCTGATCGTGCTGCTTCTGTCGATCGTCATCTTCGGCATCACGATCGGCGGGCGGTTCTTCTCGTCCTACACGCTGACACTGATCCTGCAGCAGATCGCCATCGTCGGCATTCTCGGCGCCGCGCAGACACTGGTCATCCTGACCGCCGGCATCGACCTGTCGATCGGGGTGATCATGGTGATTTCGGCCGTGATCATGGGCAATTGCGCGGTCAGCTACGGCATGCCGAGCGTGCTCGCCGTGGCGATCGGGCTTGCCGCCGGTGCGGCTTGCGGGCTGCTGAACGGGCTGCTGGTCGCCTATATGAAGCTGCCGCCCTTCATCGTGACGCTTGGCACCTGGAACATCGTCATGGCCACGAACTTCATCTATTCGGCCAATGAGACGATCCGCGACACCGACGTCGACAACCAGGCACCGCTGCTGCACCTGTTTGCCCTGAGCTTTAAGGTCGGCACGGCGGTGCTGACGCTCGGCGTCATCGCCACGGTCGTGCTCGTGCTGGTTCTTTGGTACGTGCTCAACCACACCGCATGGGGCCGTCATGTCTACGCCGTCGGCGACGACCAGGAGGCGGCGAAGCTGTCGGGTATCCAGACCAAGAAGGTGCTGATGACGGTTTACACCCTTGCCGGGCTGATCGCCGCTTTCGCGGCCTGGGTCTCCATCGGCCGCAACGGCTCGATCTCGCCGTCCGCCGCTGTTACCGACTACAATCTGCAGGCGATCACCGCGACTGTGATCGGCGGTATTTCTCTCTTCGGCGGCCGCGGCTCCATCCTCGGCACGCTGTTCGGCGCAATGATCGTCGGCGTCGTCTCGATGGGCCTCAACATGCTCGGCGCCGATCCGCAATGGAAAGTGCTGCTCACCGGCGTGCTGATCATCGGCGCCGTCGCCATCGACCAATGGATCAGAAAGGTTTCGGCATGACCCAGGAACCCATCCTCACCGCGCGCGGTCTGGTCAAGCGCTATGGCCGCGTCACCGCTCTCGACAATGCCGATTTCGACCTTTACCCCGGCGAAATCCTTGCCGTCATCGGCGACAACGGCGCCGGCAAGTCGTCACTCATCAAGGCGATTTCCGGCGCGGCCGTGCCGGACGAAGGCGAAATCCGGCTTGAAGGCAAACCCGTCTCCTTCAAGTCGCCGATGGAAGCCCGTGAAGCCGGCATCGAAACCGTCTACCAGAACCTGGCCTTGTCGCCGGCGCTTTCGATCGCCGACAACATGTTCCTCGGCCGCGAGATCCGCAAACCCGGCTTCGTCGGTCAGTGGCTTCGCATGCTGGACCGTCCGGCAATGGAAAAGCGTGCCCGCGACAAGCTCACCGAACTCGGCTTGATGACCATCCAGAAC
Organism: Mesorhizobium sp. B2-4-13; assembly: GCF_006658535.1. Taxonomy (NCBI): domain Bacteria; kingdom Pseudomonadati; phylum Pseudomonadota; class Alphaproteobacteria; order Hyphomicrobiales; family Phyllobacteriaceae; genus Mesorhizobium; species Mesorhizobium sp. B2-4-13. The sequence continues at coordinate 82,886 of NZ_VFVB01000013.1, forward strand.
ATCAGCCAGGCGGTGGAGACCCTGTCGGGCGGCCAACGCCAGGGCGTGGCGGTGGCCCGGGCCGCCGCCTTCGGGTCGAAGATGGTCATCATGGACGAGCCGACGGCGGCGCTCGGCGTCAAGGAGAGCCGCCGCGTGCTTGAACTGATCCTCGACGTGAAGAAGCGCGGCCTGCCGATCGTGCTCATCTCGCACAACATGCCGCACGTCTTCGAGGTGGCGGACCGTATCCACATCCACCGTCTGGGCCGTCGACTGTGCGTCATCGACCCCAAGCAATATACGATGTCCGACGCCGTTGCCTTCATGACCGGGGCAAAAACACCCCCGGAGGCGGCATTGGCGGCCTGACTGCCAACTTGCCGCAGGGTAAGTAGATGACGGCGTTCTCTAAATCGATTGAAAAGATGTTGCAATGCACTAGGGTGGGCTGGGAGAAACGGTGAAAGCCGGTATGATCAGGCCAAACCGAACGAGAGGCGATATGACATCCGCCATGACGATCGAAGCACCCGCTCTCGACAATCCCGATCCCAAGACGCTTGCTGAAGAAGTCTTGATGTCCCTGAAGTACCGGGTCGGCAAGGACACCACCGTCGCGACCCAGTACGACTGGCTGACCGCCACGATCAAGGTCGTGCGCGACCGCGTCGTCGACCATTGGATGCAGGCGACCAAGGAAGCCTACGACCAACAGGAAAAGCGCGTTTATTACCTGTCGCTCGAATTCCTGATTGGGCGTCTGATGCGCGACGCCTTTTCCAACCTCGGCCTGATGGAGAACATGCGTGAGGCGCTGTCGTCGCTCGGCGTCGATCTCGACCTGATCGCCGCGCTGGAACCGGACGCGGCCCTCGGCAATGGCGGCCTTGGCCGGCTCGCCGCCTGCTTCATGGAAAGCATGGCCACCGTCGACATCCCCGCGCATGGCTACGGCATCCGCTATGCCAACGGCATGTTCCGCCAGGAAATCCACGATGGCTGGCAGGTCGAGTTGCCCGAGACCTGGCTTGACCACGGCAACCCCTGGGAATTCGAGCGGCGCGAGCGCTCCTTCGAAGTCGGTTTCGGTGGTTCGGTCGAATCGATCACCTCGAAGGACGGCCGCCTCGAACGCCACGTCTGGAAGCCGAGGGAGCATGTGCTTGCGGTCGCCTATGACACGCCCGTGGCTGGCTGGCGGGCCAAGCGCGTCAACACGCTGCGCCTTTGGTCCGGCATGCCGATCGACCCGATCCGGCTCGACAAGTTCAACGCCGGCGACCACATCGGGGCGCTGGCCGAAAGCAACAAGGCCGATGCACTGTCGCGGGTGCTCTATCCAGCCGATTCCCACATGGCCGGCCAGGAACTCAGGCTTCGCCAGGAATACTTCTTCTCCACCGCTTCGCTGCAGGACATCCTGCAGCGCCATCTCAGCCAATATGGCGATCTCAAGTCTCTGCCCGACAAGGCGGCGATCCACCTCAACGACACCCATCCGGCGATCGCCGTGCCCGAGCTGATGCGGCTCTTGATGGATGTCCATGGCATGGATTTCGATCTCGCCTGGGATGTCACCAAGCGCACCTTCGGCTACACCAACCACACGCTGTTGCCAGAGGCACTGGAAAGCTGGCCCGTGCCGCTGTTCGAGAGGCTTTTGCCCCGCCACATGCAGATCGTCTACGCCATCAACGCGCAGGTACTGCTCGAAGCCCGCGCCACCGATCAGTTCTCGGACGAGCAGATCAGCCGTATCTCGCTTATCCAGGAAAATGGCGACCGCCGGGTGCGCATGGGCAATTTGGCCTTTGTCGGCTCGCATTCGATCAACGGCGTGTCGGCGCTGCACACCGAGTTGATGAAGGAGACGGTCTTCGCCGACCTCCACAAACTTTATCCCGATCGCATCAACAACAAGACCAACGGCATCACGCCGCGGCGCTGGCTCATCCAGTGCAATCCAGGCCTCACCGCGCTTGCCCGCGAGGCGATCGGCGACCGCTTCATGGATGACATCGAAGCGATCAAAGGGCTCGATCCCTTAGCCGACGACACCGCCTTTCGCGAAAAATTCGCCGCGGTGAAACGCCAGAACAAGGTGAGGCTTGCCAATCTGGTCGCCGATCGCCTTGGCATCAAGCTCGACCCTTCGGCGCTCTTCGACATTCAGGTCAAGCGTATCCACGAATACAAGCGCCAGCTGCTCAACATCCTCGAAGCGATCGCGCTCTATGACCAGATCCGTTCGCATCCCGAACGCGACTGGATGCCACGCGTGAAATTCTTCGGCGGCAAGGCCGCGCCCAGCTACCATAACGCCAAGCTGATCATCAAACTGGCCAACGACGTCGCCAGGGTGATCAACAGCGACCCTTCGGTGCGCGGCCTGCTGAAGGTCGTGTTCGTGCCGAACTACAATGTCAGCCTGGCCGAGGTGCTGATGCCAGCCGCCGATCTTTCCGAGCAGATCTCGACCGCCGGCATGGAAGCCTCCGGCACGGGCAACATGAAGTTCGCGCTGAACGGCGCGCTGACCATCGGCACGCTCGACGGCGCCAATGTCGAGATCAAAGAGCATGTCGGCGACGACAACATCTTCATCTTCGGCCTCACCACCGAAGAAGTCGCCGAGCGGCGCAACAATGGCTACAATCCGCGCGGCGTGATCGAGGCATCCCCTGAACTGGCGCAGGCGGTTGCGGCCGTTTCATCGGGCGTCTTCTCGCCCGATGATCCCAATCGCTACCGCGACCTCATCAATGGCCTCTATGACAGCGACTGGTTCATGGTCGCGGCGGATTTCGACGCCTATGCCGCCTGCCAGCGCGAGGTGGACGCTGTCTGGCGCAACAGCCCGGACTGGTACGCGCGCGCCATCCGCAACGTCGCGCGCGTCGGCTGGTTCTCCTCCGATCGCACGATCCGTCAATATGCGAAAGAAATCTGGAACGTACCCGTCTGATATGATTGCATAAGGCCACGAACGATGGCCGCAAAAACAAACACTTGGTGCCCGGGGAGGGCGACCGCCTGATGAGGAAGCCGCGCGCGACCGCTGCGACAAGCGGGCCGGACGGACTGGCGCCAGCCAGCGATGTCGAGGCGATTGTCGCCGGTACGCACGGCAATCCCTTTGCGGTTCTCGGTGTCCAGGAGGCCGGCAAGAGCCTGTTCGCACGCTGCTTCGTTCCGCACGCGCAGTCGGTTACGGCCTACACCCTGACCGGCGTCGAGGTCGGCGAATTGACCAGGCGCGACGAGGCCGGTTTCTTCGAAGGCAAGCTGTCGATCAAGAAGCGCCAGCCGCTGCGCTACCACGCCCGCAATGCCGGCGGCGACTGGTGGCTGACCGACCCCTATTCGTTCGGTCCGGTACTCGGGCCGATGGACGATTACTACATCGCCGAGGGTTCGCATCTCAGGCTGTTCGACAAGCTTGGCGCGCATGTCATCGAGCACGAAGGCGCGTCCGGCGTGCATTTCGCCGTATGGGCCCCAAATGCCAGGCGCGTTTCGGTGGTCGGTGACTTCAACGACTGGGACGGCCGCCAGCATACGATGCGCGACCGTCGCGACACCGGCATCTGGGAGCTGTTCATTCCCGATATCGGTGCCGGCCGGCCCTATAAATATGAAATCATCGGTCCCGATGGCGTGAGGTTGCCGCTGAAAGCCGATCCGTTCGCCTTCAAATCAGAACTGCGCCCGGCCACCGCCTCGGTGACCGCGATGCCGCCGGCGCATGCATGGGGTGACGAGGCGCATCGCAATTTCTGGCGCAACGCCGACCCTCGCCGCGAGGCCATCTCGATCTACGAGGTCCACGCCGGGTCCTGGCAGCTTGGCGATGACGGCTCCTTCCTGTCATGGGATGAACTGGCCGACCGGCTGATCCCCTATGTGATCGAGACCGGTTTCACCCATATTGAATTCCTGCCGATCTCCGAGCATCCCTATGACCCCTCCTGGGGTTACCAGACAACCGGCCTCTACGCGCCATCGGCCCGCTTCGGCGATCCGGACGGCTTTGCCCGCTTTGTCGACGGCGCCCACCGTGCCGGCGTCGGCGTCATCCTCGACTGGGTGCCGGCGCATTTTCCTGTCGACGAGCACGGTCTGGTCCATTTCGACGGCACCGCGCTCTACGAGCATGCCGACCCACGCAAGGGCTTCCATCCGGACTGGAACACCGCGATCTACAATTTCGGCCGCCGCGAGGTGGTGTCGTTCCTGGTCAACAACGCGCTGTTCTGGGCCGAAAAATACCATGTCGACGGTCTTCGCGTCGACGCGGTCGCCTCGATGCTCTACCTCGACTATTCGCGCAAGGCCGGCGAGTGGATCCCCAATGAGAAGGGTGGGCGCGAAAACCTCGAGGCGGTCAGCTTCCTGCAGAAGATGAACAAGGAGGTGTACGGCCACCATCCAGGCGTCATGACCATCGCCGAGGAATCGACCTCATGGCCAAAGGTCTCGGCGCCTGTCCATGAAGGCGGGCTGGGCTTCGGCTTCAAATGGAACATGGGCTTCATGCACGACACGCTGGAGTATTTTTCCAAGGAGCCGATTTTCCGCAAGCATCACCACAACGAGCTGACCTTCGGCCTGACCTACGCCTTCTCGGAGAATTTCGTGCTGCCGCTCTCGCATGACGAGGTCGTGCACGGCAAAGGCACGCTGCTGGGCAAGATGGCCGGCGACGACTGGCAGAAATTCGCGACCTTGCGTGCCTATTACGGCTTCATGTGGGGTTATCCCGGCAAGAAGCTGCTGTTCATGGGCCAGGAATTCGCGCAGCGCCGCGAATGGAGCGAAGCGCGCGCGCTTGATTGGGACCTGCTCGATTTCCGCCCGCATCGCGGGGTCTGGCAGACGGTGCGCGACCTCAACTATCTCTATCGTTCACGCCCGGCCCTGCATGGCCGCGACTGCGAGCCGGAAGGGTTTTCCTGGCTGATCGTCGACGACAGCCAGAATTCGGTTTTCGCCTGGGTGCGCAGCGCTCCCGGCGGCGATCCGGTCGCCGTCATCTCCAATTTCACACCGGTGCCGCGCGACAATTATCGTGTGCCGCTGCCGAAGGCCGGCAAGTGGCGCGAGATCATCAACACCGACGCTTCCGAATATGGCGGTTCCGGCATGGGCAATGGCGGCATGGTCGAGGCAAGGGCGGAGGGCAAGGGCATCTCGGCAACGATGCTCCTGCCTCCGCTGTCGACGATCATGCTTGAACTCGCTGCCGACTGAACTCGTTAAGGCTGGTTAGCGCATCGATACGAGTAACTTGGGAGGGTATAAATGGCAGACTTGAAGAGAACCCAGCCGCTGGCCCGCGACGCCATGGCCTACGTGTTGGCCGGCGGGCGCGGCAGCCGCCTCAAGGAACTGACCGACCGGCGCGCCAAGCCCGCGGTCTATTTCGGCGGCAAGACGCGCATCATCGATTTCGCGCTCTCCAATGCGCTCAACTCCGGCATCCGCCGCCTCGGCGTCGCCACCCAATACAAGGCGCATTCGCTGATCCGCCACCTGCAGCGCGGCTGGAACTTCCTGCGGCCCGAACGAAACGAGAGTTTTGACATCCTGCCGGCCAGCCAGCGTGTGTCGGAAACGCAGTGGTATGAGGGCACGGCGGACGCCGTCTACCAGAACATCGATATCATCGAGGCCTATGGCCCGGAATACATGGTAATCCTGGCCGGCGATCACATCTACAAGATGGATTACGAGATGATGCTGCGCCAGCATGTCGATGCCGGCGCCGATGTCACAGTCGGCTGCCTCGAAGTGCCGCGCATGGAGGCGACCGGCTTCGGCGTCATGCATGTCGATGCCAAGGACAACATCATCGCCTTCGTCGAAAAGCCGGCCGACCCGCCCGGCATTCCGGGTAACCCGGAATTCGCCTTGGCCTCGATGGGCATCTACGTCTTCAAGACCAAGTTCCTGATGGAGCAACTGCGCCGCGACGCCGCCGAGCCGGGCTCCAGCCGCGACTTCGGCAAGGACATCATCCCCTATATCGTCACGCACGGTAAGGCGATCGCGCACCGCTTCACCAAGTCCTGCGTGCGTTCGACCGCCGAGAACGAGGCCTACTGGCGCGATGTCGGCACGGTCGACGCTTATTGGGAGGCCAACATCGACCTGACCGACGTGACGCCGGAACTCGACCTCTACGACCGCGATTGGCCGATCTGGACCTATGCCGAACTGAAGCCGCCGGCAAAGTTCGTGCATGACGAGGACGGCAGGCGCGGTTCCGCCATTTCGTCGCTGGTCTCGGGCGACTGCATCGTCTCGGGCGCTTCGCTGAAGAAAAGCCTGATCTTCACCGGCGCGCGCATCAATTCCTATTCGACGCTGGAAGAGGTTGTCATGCTGCCCGACGTTCATGTCGGCCGGAACGCAAAGTTGAAGCGCGTCGTCATCGACCACGGCGTAAGGATACCCGAAGGGCTGGTGGTCGGCGAGGATCCCGTCCTCGACGCCAAGCGCTTCCGGGTTTCGGAAAAGGGTATCTGCCTGATCACACAGGACATGATCAACAAGTTGTCAACCTGAACAGGTGATCAACAAGCTGTCACTTAGGGTGTTTTGTGCATGTCGTGGTCCAAACCGCACACGGTTTGGGCGGCATGGATGGGAAGCGGATCGTTAAGCGCATGCAGGTTCTGTCGGTCACGCCCGAAATCTTCCCGCTGATCAAGACAGGCGGGCTTGCCGACGTGACCGGGGCGCTGCCCATCGCGCTCGCGGCCAAGGGCGTGGCCATGCGTACGCTCGTTCCGGGCTTTCCCGTGGTGATGGGCGCCTTCAAGAAAAAGAAGGCCGTCTATCAGTATCCCCTACTGCAAGGCGGCAAGGCGTCGGTCCATGCCGTCCAGGTCGCCGGGCTCGATTTGTTCGTGCTCGATGCGCCGCATCTGTTCGACCGCCCCGGCGGCCCCTATGGCAACGCCTCGGGCGCGGACTGGCCGGACAATTGGCGGCGCTTCGCGGCGCTGAGCCAGGCCGGCGCCGATATCGCCGGGGGCGCCATCTCGGGCTACCTCCCCGACATCGTCCATGCCCATGACTGGCAGTCGGCGATGACGCTGGCCTATATGCGCTATGGCACGGCGGTCGGCACGCCATCGATGATGACCGTCCACAATCTCGCCTTCCAGGGCCAGTTCGGGGCCGGCATCTTCGGCGAGCTCGGCCTGCCGGCCGCGGCGATGGCGCTTGACGGCGTCGAATATTATGGCGGCGTCGGCTTCCTCAAGGCTGGCCTGCAGGCCGCCTGGGCGATCACCACGGTGAGCCCGACCTATGCGCAGGAGATACGTTCGCCGGAATTCGGCATGGGCCTCGACGGCCTTATCAACATGCGTTCCAGCGATCTCCATGGCATCGTCAACGGCATCGACACCGCCATCTGGGATCCGGCAACCGACAAGCATCTGGTATCTACCTATACGGCCGAAACGTTGAAGGCCCGCGCGCCGAACAGGGCCGCGGTCGAGGACCGTTTCGGCCTCGACCGCGACGGCAGTCCGATTGTCTGCGTCGTCAGCCGCCTGACCTGGCAGAAGGGCATGGACATATTGGCGACGGTGGTCGACGGCATCGTCGCGACAGGCGCAAGGCTGGCCATCCTCGGCTCGGGCGACGCCGGCCTCGAAGGCGCGCTGCTGGCCGCGGCCGCACGCCATCGTGGCCGCATCGGCGTGGTCGTCGGCTATGACGAGGGGCTGTCGCACACCATGCAGGGCGGCTGCGACGCCATCGTCATCCCGTCGCGCTTCGAGCCTTGCGGGCTGACGCAGCTTTACGGCCTGCGCTATGGCTGCGTGCCGGTCGTCGCCCGCACCGGCGGCCTGGCGGACACCATCATCGATGCCAATGAAGCAGCGTTTGCCGCCGGCGTGGCGACCGGCTTCCAGTTTGCCCCCAACAATGGCGGCGCGCTGCTGCACGCGATCCGACGCCTGGCCGACGCCCACGCCAGTCCCGCAATCTTCGAAACCATCCAGCGCCAGGGCATGAAGACCGATGTGTCGTGGGATCGAAGCGCCGAAAAATACGTCGAACTCTATCGCCTGCTGCTTTCGAAAAGGGTTGCCTGAAGCATGATACGCACCGTTTCCACCAAGCCCTATTCCGACCAGAAGCCCGGCACGTCGGGCCTGCGCAAGAAGGTGCCAGTGTTCCAGCAGGAGCACTATGCCGAGAACTTCATCCAGTCGATTTTCGATGCACTCGACGGGTTCAAGGGCAAGACCCTGGTGATCGGCGGCGACGGCCGTTTCTATAACCGGGAGGTCATCCAGAAGGCCATTGCCATGGCGGCCGCCAATGGCTTCGGCAAGGTGATGGTCGGGCAGGGCGGCATCCTGTCGACGCCCGCGGCCTCGCATGTCATCCGCAAATACAAGACCTTCGGCGGCATCATCCTCTCGGCCAGCCACAATCCCGGCGGCCCGCACGAGGACTTCGGCATCAAGTACAATGCCGGCAATGGTGGCCCGGCGCCGGAAAAGCTGACTGACGCCATCTTTGCCAAGACCAAGACGATTTCGAGCTTCAAGATCGCCGACATCGACCCGATTGACATCGATACGGTCGCGACAGTCAAGGCTGCCGGCATGACCGTCGAGATCATCGATCCGGTTACCGACTATGCCGAGTTGATGGAGAGCCTGTTCGATTTCGATGCGCTGCGCAAACTGTTCAAGTCGGGCTTCCGCATGCGCTTCGACGCCATGCATGCGGTGACCGGGCCCTACGCCAAGGAAATCCTCGAACACCGCCTCGGCGCACCGAACGGCACCTGCCGCAATTTCAAGCCGCTGCCCGATTTCGGCGGTCATCACCCGGACCCCAACCTGGTCCATGCCAAGCACCTTTATGATGAGATGATGGGACCGGACGCGCCCGATTTCGGCGCCGCCTCCGATGGCGATGGAGACCGCAACCTGATCATCGGCAAGGGCATTTTCGTCACCCCTTCGGATTCGGTCGCCATGCTCGCCGCCAATGCCCGCCTGGCGCCGGGCTACAAGGACGGGCTGAAAGGCATCGCCCGTTCGATGCCGACCAGCGGCGCGGCCGACCGCGTCGCTCACAAGCTAGGTGTCGGGATTTACGAGACGCCGACCGGCTGGAAGTTCTTCGGCAATCTGCTCGACGCCGGCATGGCGACGATCTGCGGTGAGGAAAGTGCCGGCACCGGCTCAAACCATGTCCGCGAAAAGGACGGTCTGTGGGCGGTCCTCTTGTGGCTCAACATCCTCGCCGCCCGTGGCGAAAGCTGCAAGCAGATCGTCACCGAGCATTGGGAGACCTATGGCCGCAACTACTACTCGCGCCATGATTACGAGGAGGTTGAGAGCGACCGCGCCAATGCGCTGGTCGACGAACTCAGGGCCAAGCTCGGCTCGCTACCGGGCACCAGCGTGCGCGGCCTGAAGATCGCCAATGCCGATGATTTCGCCTACCACGACCCGGTCGACGGCTCGACCAGCGAGCACCAGGGCATAAGGGTGCTGTTCGAAGGCGGCTCGCGCGTGGTCTTTCGGCTTTCGGGCACCGGTACGTCTGGCGCGACCTTGCGCGTCTATATCGAGCGCTACGAGCCGGACAAGTCGAGGCACGACCTCGACACGCAGGAGGCGCTCGCCGACCTGATTTCGGCGGCCGACGACATTGCCGGGATCAAGAGCCACACCGGGCGCAACAAGCCGAGCGTCATTACTTGAGGGCGGTGGAGCGCTCTTGACCCAGCTCGGCCCCACCATCACCAGCGAAGGCATCCGCTTCGCCGCATGGTCCTCGTCGGCAAGACGGCTCTGGGTTTCGATCTTTGACGAGCAGGGAAACCGCGAACTCGATCGTCTCGAGCTGGCGTCGGAAGGCAACGGCGTCCATTCACTCTTTGTCTCCGGCCTGGCCGCGGGCGCGCGCTATGGCCTGCGCGCCGATGGCGACTATGCGCCCGAGCGGGGGCTGTGGTTCGACCCCGACAAGTTGCTCACCGATCCCTACGCCGTCGAAATCGACCGGGCCTACGCCTATCACTGGCGGCTCGCCGCGCGGCGCAATGAGGGCGCCGACACCGCGTCGCTGATGCCCAAGGCCGTGACCAAGGCCTCGCCCACGGCTCCACCGATCCTGCCGCCCCTGTTTCGCCCGGGCGGCCTGATCTACGAACTGAACGTCCGCGCTTTCACCAAGCTGCATCCGGATGTACCGCAAGAAAAGCGCGGCACGATCGCCGCTCTTGCCCATCCGGCCATCATCGAGCATCTGCAAAGGCTCGGCGTCTCCGCCGTGGAACTGATGCCGATCACGGCCTCCATCGACGAGCGGCATCTGCCGCCGCTCGGCCTGAGCAACGCCTGGGGCTACAATCCCGTCACCTTCATGGCGCTCGACCCGCGCCTCGCGCCCGGCGGCCTGACGGAATTGCAGGACACGGTCGCCGCGTTGCGCCGGGCCGGCATCGGCACCATTCTCGACCTGGTCTTCAACCACACCGGCGAAAGCGACAGGCTGGGGCCGACGCTCTCGCTGCGCGGCCTCGACAATAAGGCCTACTATCGGCACCGGCCGGATGGCGGGCTGGTCAATGACACGGGCACCGGCAACACGATCGCTTGCGACCATCCGGTGATGCGGGAAATGGTGCTCGACACACTTCGTCACTTCGTTCGCCAGGCCGGTGTCGACGGCTTCCGTTTCGATCTGGCCCCGGTGCTGGGCCGGGTCGATGGTGCCTTCGATCCGGAAGCGCCGCTGCTCCAGGCCATCACCCATGATCCGGTGCTTTACGACCGCGTGCTGATCGCCGAGCCTTGGGACATCGGGGCAAACGGCTATCAACTCGGCAATTTCCGGCCGCCTTTCCTTGAGTGGAACGACCGCTATCGCGACGATGTCAGACGCTTCTGGCGCGGCGATGCCGGCATGGTCGGTGCTCTCGCAACGCGCCTTGCTGGTTCGTCCGACGTGTTTAACAGGGCAGGGGAGCCGGCAAGCCACGGCGTGAATTTTATCGCCGCCCATGACGGCATGACGCTGGCTGACATCGTCGCCTATGAGCGCAAGCACAACGCGGCCAATGGCGAGCAGGACCGCGACGGCCATAACGAGAACCTGTCCTGGAACAATGGCGTCGAAGGCGAGACGGACGACACGGCGATCGTCAAGGCACGTTTCGACGACCAGCGCGCTCTGCTCGCCACGCTGTTCGCCTCGCACGGCACCATCATGCTGACCGCGGGCGATGAATTCGGTCGCACCCAGAAGGGCAACAACAACGCCTACGCACAAGACAACCCCACCACCTGGCTTGACTGGGCAGGCCGCGATCAGAAGCTGGAGCGTTACGCATTCGTACTCGCGGCACTTCGCCAGGCGGTGCCCGCATTGTCGGACACGCGTTTCCTGACCGGAGAACCGATTGCGGCATCAGGCGTTCCCGACGTCGCTTGGCTGACCGAGACCGGTGAGCTGCTCGACGCGACCGACTGGAACGATACCAGCCGGCATCGCCTCGTCATGCTGCTTGGCGGCGAGGAAGGCAGGCTTGCCGTTCTGATCAATGGCGACCGCCGCCAATGCGTCTTCACCTTGCCGGCGCGGGAAGGTTTTCGATGGCATCCGGCGATCGAAACGCACGTGACTGACCTTGCGCGCCCGCTGCCGGGGCGCAGCGTCAATTTCATGATCGAGAGCCGAACCAGAAACGGCGGCGTCAGGAAGGGTTCGTGATGACCGGTGAGAGTTTGGGGCAGGGAGCCGAATGGTGGCGCGGCTGCGTCATCTACCAGGTCTATCCGCGCTCTTTTCAGGACACGACCGGTGATGGCAGCGGCGATCTCGGCGGCATTACGTCAAGGCTCGCTTATATCGCCTCGCTCGGCGTCGACGCTGTCTGGCTGTCGCCCTTCTTCAAGTCGCCGATGGCCGACATGGGCTATGATGTATCGGATTATCGCGACGTCGACCCGATGTTCGGCACATTGGCCGATTTTGATGCGCTGGTCGCCGAAGCCCACCGGCTCGGCCTGAAGATCATCATCGACCAGGTGCTGTCGCATTCATCCGACAAGCATGAATGGTTCATCGAAAGCCGGGCCAGCCGCGATAATGCCAAGGCCGACTGGTACGTCTGGGCCGATGCGAAGCCCGACGGCGGCGCGCCCAACAACTGGCTGTCGGTCTTCGGGGGGCCGTCCTGGGAATGGGACGCGACCCGCCGCCAATATTACATGCATAATTTCCTTGCCTCGCAGCCAGACCTCAATTTCCACAACCCGGAAGTCCAGGATGCGTTGCTTGACACGGTGCGGTTCTGGCTCGATCGCGGTGTCGACGGCTTCCGGCTCGACACGGTCAATTACTATGTCCACGACCGCTGGCTGCGCGGCAATCCGCCCTTGGCCTCGAGCGTCGCCGGCACCAACACGGAGACCAACACCTACCTCTATCAGGAGCATCTGTTCGACAAGACCCAGCCCGAAAACCTGGCATTCCTGCGGCGCTTCCGCGCGTTGCTCGACGAATATGGTGACCGCGCCGCCGTCGGCGAAATCGGCGACGAGGGCCGCTCGCTGCAGACGCTCGCCGCCTACACCTCCGGCGGCGACAAGCTTCAGATGAGCTACACTTTCGACCTGCTGGGTTCGCAGTTTTCGGCGGCGCATGTGCGTGGCTGCGTCGAGGCCTTCGAAAGCGCGGTGGCCGACGGCTGGGTTTGCTGGGCGTTTTCCAACCATGACGTGGTGCGCCATGTCAGCCGCTGGATGCGGCCTGGTGGCGATCCCGATCTTGTGGCCAAATTCTCAATCATGCTGCTCGCCTGCTTGCGCGGCTCGATCTGCCTCTATCAGGGCGAGGAACTCGGCCTTGAAGAGGCGGAGCTTGCCTACGAGGATCTGCGCGATCCGGTCGGCATCCGCTTCTGGCCCGGCGTGAAGGGCAGGGATGGTTGCCGCACGCCGATGGTCTGGGAGGCCGACGCCGACAATGCGGGCTTCTCCACTGCAAAACCCTGGCTGCCTGTGCCGGCAAGCCATCGCGCCCGCGCGGTCGATATGCAGATCGGCGACGAGCAATCGGTGCTGTCGGCCTACCGCTCGGCGCTTGCCTTGCGCAAACAGCATCCGGCGCTGGTCGGCGGCTCGATCCGCTTTCTCGATACCGAGGGCGACGTGCTCGCCTTCATCCGCGAAGGTGGCGGGGAGAGGTTGATCTGTGTCTTCAATTTCGCTGAGGAGCCGGCGACCTTGCCGTTGGTGGGTAATATCGGACCCGTCACGGCTATCTTCGGCGGGACCGCTTCTGTCGAGGAAAACACCCTCTCGCTGCCAACTCTCGGCTGCTTTCTCGGTCGGCTCGACTGATTGGCACTTCGGTTGTGGCTAGGCGGTCCTACTGAACGAGCACCGCCCGGCCGCAGGTCGCGCCGGTGACGCGCACGTCGGCCTGGCCGACACGCACACCAAGGGCTCCGAGCAAATTGTAAACCAACTCGTCGACCGGCGCCGCCACGCCGTTCAAGAGCGCAACCACTGCCGGCCGCACGGTGGAAAGCAAGGTATTCAGATTCAGCAGCGGCAAGCCCAGCAAATTGGTCGTCAGCGACAGATCAGTGATCAGGGAGGTCGTCAAAGACTGTGTCAGGTTTTGCGTGGAGACTGTCTTTATCGTTTTGGCGTCGATGTCGGCCTTGTTGAAGGTCAATGCGGTCGGCGCGTTGTTGGCCATTTCAAATGCCGCTGAGCCCGTCACTGAAAGTAGATTGATCAGAAGACTGACCTTTGCGATTTCAGTGTCGGAGAACGATTCCGGTTTGGTGAAATCGGCAAAGCCGGAGCTACTGCTGTCGGCCAAATGCGCTTCCACAACACCGGGGCGGGCAGAAACGGTGACCTTGATGCTGTCGGGACCCGTAGGACAGCTTATGTCGGTGAGTTTGGCTTCGGCGTAGGCGACTTCCACATGCAGTGGCAGGTTGACCGACACCAGAGTAATGCCCCCACCGACATTGCCGCCTGCGCCGCCGACTGTCGCGGCTACTTTGATGCGCGTCTGGGCGGTCCGCACGACAGTGCCGATACCATCGATCGCCAGCCAGGGCGAGGACTGCATCGGCTCGCCGATGGCGATGCTGAGTTTGGTGGAGAGCAGCCCCGGGATGGTGGCGCCGAGATCGATCGCGGCCTGGTTGGTACCGTTGGCGAGCACGGCGGCTGCCGTCAGCATGCCCATGGCGCTTGCGTCTACCCCAAGCCCGGACGGCTGTTGGCCGAGGCCCAGGCTGCCGACCGAACCAAGGTCGACAAGGCTGCTGAGCGGGATCTTGACGGTGCTGGTCGATTTGGAGGCGATGGTCTGCAGGGCGACCTTGGCCGTATTGCCGAGGCCGGGAACATTGGCCATGGCGGTAGCGATCTGGCCGACCGTCGCCTTCGATGCCAGAACGTCGGAATAGGTACCGGCCGTGATGTTCAGTTGCGTGGCGAGCGCACTGATGAAGGAAAGCACGCTCACATCCGCCGAGATCAGCCCGTTGTAGTCCATGACGCTGAGCGAGATGTTGCCGCCGAGAAGTCCGCTCAAAAGTGCGTTGAGGATGCCGCCATTGACGCTGAGCAACCGCGATCCGACCGAGAACGTCGCCAGCGGCGTCATGCTGGCCGTGGCCTGGGTGCCGATGACGGGAGTGGGGATCAGCGAACTTGCGAAATAGCGGTTCGGAATCTTTGCCAAAGTGACGCGGACGGCATTGTAAGGCGTCACACCCGCCTGGAAGCGCTGGCTGACATTGGCGGTCGATGAGGCATATCGGCCCTGCGTGACCGTCACCACCGTTTTGCCGGTGGCCGGGGCAATGGTCTGGCCCGAAGCTTGAACGACGACGCCCGGCATGCCGTTGTCGGTCAGTGTGGTGACGACCGCGGTGTTGACGTTGTTGATGTTCGAGGCGGCGGTAATCGCCGCCAGGTCGACCATCGCCTGCGCTTCCCGGCGCTCGGTATAGATGGAGGCTTCGTCAATGGCCACCGCTGCCAGCGCCAATGCAACCGGCGCGCTCAATGCGGTCATGACGGCGAAGTTCGCCTTCCTGTCTCCCATCATCGACCGTGCAAGCCGACCCATACCCTTGCCCGCCCGCCGCAGCATTCAGATACCCCCGACCCTGATCGTTGACTGACGCTTGATGGTCGTCCCTGGCATGGCTATGCCGGGGAACAGGTTCCAGATCGGCAGGTTGCGGGCATCGTAGGAGATGGACACCACGAACTGGCTTCCGTCGGCGATGCTGTCGTTGGCCTGGTAGGTCAGTTTGCTGGCGTCCACGAAGGGGTAGCCGCCGGCATTGTTGGTGAGATAGCTGGCCACGAGCGTCTGCCGCTCGGTCTGGTTCACCCCAGCGATGGCTGTTCGGGCAGCGTCGGCTGCAATTTGTTGGATCGAATTGGCGGCGCCAAAATAGATGCCGTATGCAACCATTCCGAGTAGAAGAAGAATGAAAAGCGGTGACAGCAAAGCGAACTCGACGGCTGAAGTTCCCGAGTTGTCTGATCGGAAACGGCGACTTCGGGCCTCGAAAATGGGGTGGTGAACCATGGCACCAGCATGCCCAAATTCGCATGCAGAAAGCGAAAACTCTGGGTGCAACCAAAGGGTGCGGTCGATTGAAAACGAATCTCTAATTTAGCCGTTGCTTTCTCGACAATGGGGATTGACTTAGGGTCAATCAGTACTCGGTTGAAAAGAGCTTACCTCCTGTCTAGTCTCCTGCCACCAGCCGCCGGAGGGAACCGGGGGCGCGCTCAAAGGAGCCAGTCATCGGCTTCGGGGCGTCAACACTTAAGGCGCGCCGATGGCAGCGCCGACAGGGAGAACTTCATGCTGAAAAACATGCTGAAGGCGACGGTATTCGCCACCACCATGGCCGTAACCGCCGGCGCATTCTACACGCCGGCTTTCGCGGAGAGTGTCTATAACAGGGGCACCGCCGCTGAATCGGAGTCGGTCGATCCGCACAAGACCTCGACGGTCTATGAAGCCAATGTGCTGCGTGACCTGTTCCAGGGATTGGTCATGCAGGACCAGAAGGCGAACCTCATTCCGGGCGCGGCCGAAAGCTGGACGGTATCGGATGACGGCACCGTCTACACCTTCAAGCTGCGCAAGGACGGCATGTGGTCTGACGGCAGCCCGGTGACGGCGGAGGACTTCGTCTATGCCTTCCACAGGCTGGAAGATCCGGCGACCGGCGCCGAATACGCCTCGATGCTGTATCCGGTTAAGGGCGCGGAGGATGTCAACACCAAGAAGGGCAAGCCCGAGGACATGGGTGTCAAGGCGATCGACGCCGGCACCCTTGAGGTGACGCTGAAGGCGCCGACGCCGTACTTCCTGGAGATGCTGACCCATCAGGCGACCTATCCGGTCAGCAAGGCCTCGATTGAAAAGCTTGGCGCCGACTGGATCAAGCCCGGCAATCTGGTTTCGAACGGCGCCTATACGCTGGCCGAATGGGTTCCCAACGATCACATGAAACTGGTCAAGAATCCCAAATTCTGGGACGCCGCGACCGTCAAGTTCGACGTGGTCAACTACATTCCGACCGAGGATCGTTCGTCGGCGATGAAGCGCTTCGAGGCCGGCGAACTCGACAGCTATGACGATCTGCCGACCGAACAGCTCGCCGACCTCAAGACCAAGTTCGGCGACCAGATCCATGTCGGGCCGTATCTCGGCACCTACTATTATGCCATCAAGACCGACAAGGCGCCGTGGAACAACCCCGAACTGCGTAACGCCATCTCGATGGCGATCGACCGTGATTTCATCGCCGAGAAGGTCTGGCAGAATTCGATGCTGCCCGGCTATTCGATGGTGCCCCCCGGCATCGAGGGCTATACGCCCGCAATGGCCAAATACGCCGACATGCCGCAGATCGACCGCGAGGACGCGGCCAAGAAGATCCTCGAGAAGCTTGGCTACACCCCCGAACATCCGCTGAAGATGGAAATCCGCTACAACACCTCGGAAAACCACAAGAACACGGCAGTGGCGATCCAGGAACAATTGAAGCCGCTTGGCGTCGACGTCACGCTGCTCAACACCGACACCAAGACCCACTACTCCTTCCTCGAGCAGAAGGGCGACTATGACGTGGCGCGTGCCGCCTGGATTGCCGACTATAAGGATCCAGAGACCTTCCTCGGTATCACGCGCAAGGCCAGCGGCAACAACTATTCCAACTACAACAGCCCGCAATACGAAGCGGCAATGGACAAGGCGGCGGCCGCGGGCGGCAAGCCCGAAGAGCGCATGAAGGACCTCTCCGCGGCCGAGCGCATCCTCATCGACGACGTCGGCCAGATCCCGCTTCTCTACTACAGCTACCACGACATCGTTTCCTCGAAGCTGCATGGCTTCGTCGACAATGTGATGGACGTGCATCCGTCGCGCTTCGTCAGCAAGGACTGATCCCTGGCCAAGCCGCCGCGCTCTAAAGAGCGCGGCGGTGCTGGTTTGCCGTCGCATCGGCCCGGGAAGCGGGAAATCGATTTTCGGAACATCCGGTGCGAAGATTTGAAGGCTGGAGCGCAATCGTCCGAGTGGAAGGGCGTGCTCTGGATCAAGTGGGGCACCGATGCTGCGATACGTATTCCGGCGGCTTTTGACCGCCATCCCGACGCTGTTCGTCATCGTGACGATGGCGTTCTTCCTGATGCGCGTCGCGCCAGGCGGTCCATTCAACCAGGAGCGGGGGCTGAGCCCAGAGATCAAGGCCAACTTGGAAGCCCAGTTCGGCCTCAACGATCCGCTCTGGCTGCAATATGTCCATTATCTCGGCAATCTGCTGCGCGGCAATTTCGGCCCGAGCTACAACATGCCGGATTTCACCGTCACCGAACTGTTTGCCAAGGGCCTGCCCATTTCCGTGCAGCTCGGAGCCTCGGCGCTGATCCTGGCGCTGCTGCTCGGCAGCGTGCTCGGCACCATCGCCGCGCTCAACCAGAACAAGCTTGGCGACTATACGGTGATTGCCCTGGCGACCGCCGGCAGCACCATCCCGACCTTCGTCATCGCGCCGGTGATCCAGCTTGTCTTCGGGCTGACCTGGAGGCTGCTGCCGATCGGCGGCTGGGGTGACGGCGCCTTCATCAACAAGGTCGGCCCGGTGCTGACACTTGCCTTGCCGCAAATCGCCATCGTTGCCCGCCTGATGCGCGGCTCGATGATCGAATCGCTGCGATCCCATCATATCCGAACGGCGCGCGCGCTCGGCCTTTCCGACTGGTCGGTGGTGGTCAAGCACGCGTTGCGCAGCGCCATCCTGCCGATCGTCTCCTTCACCGGCCCGGCGGCGGCGGCACTGCTGACCGGCTCGGTCATCGTCGAGACGATCTTCTCCATTCCCGGCGTCGGCCGCTATTTCGTCGATGCCGCGCTCAACCGCGATTATACGCTGGTGATGGGAACGGTGGTGGTGATCGCCATTTTTACCATCGTCTTCAACCTGATCGTCGACGTCATGTACGCGGTCGTCGACCCGAGGGTGCGCTATGACTGACATCGCAGCCACGGCCCCCGCAATCGTTGGTCGCTCGCTTTGGGGCGATGCCTGGGCGCGCCTCAAGGCCAATCGCGCCGCCATGTTCAGCCTCTACTACCTCGTTCTGATTGGGATCATCAGCGTCTTTGGCCCGTGGTTCGTGCCGCATCAATACACGACCATCTACGCCGACTATGTGCGCATGCCGCCAAGCCTCTCAGCCTATCCGAAACCCGACATGATCGAGACGGCACTTACCGAAGCGATCAAGCGCATGCGAGTCGACATCAAGGAGTGGCATCAGGAGGGGAGCCAGGTCTTCGTGACGGTCAAGTCGACCAAGCCGATCGACGACCGCAACATCCGCTACCTCGACCGGTCCGATGCCTTCGACGACACCAAGATCGAAAACAAGTCGCCCGACGGCCTCGAAGTGACGATGAGCGCATCGGTCAAGCAGCAGTATTTCCTGTTCGGCACCGACAATACCGGCCGCGATCTTCTCTCCCGCACGCTGATGGCCGGGCGCATATCGCTGGCCATCGGTCTGCTGGCCGGTGTCGTGGCGGTGGTGATCGGCGTGATCTATGGCGCCGCCGCCGGCTTTTCCGGCGGCAAGGTCGATGAAGTGATGATGCGCATAGTCGACGTGCTCTATTCCTTGCCGTTCATCTTCTTCGTCATCATGCTGGTGGTGTTCTTCGGCCGCAACTTCGTGCTGATGTTCCTGGCGGTCGGTGCCGTGCTGTGGCTCGACATGGCGCGCATCGTGCGCGGCCAGGCGCTGTCGATTCGCCGGCAGGAATATGTCCAGGCGGCGGAAGCCATGGGCATTGGCCAGCGTGGCATCCTGATCCGCCATGTGATCCCGAACTTGCTTGGCCCGGTGGTGATCTACATGACGCTGCTGGTGCCGCAGGTCATCATCCTGGAGAGCTTCCTGTCGTTCCTCGGGCTTGGCATCCAGGAGCCGATGACCAGCTGGGGCGTGCTGATCTCGGTCGGCGCCAAGAACATCGGCACCGCCAACTGGCTGCTCCTGTTTCCCGCCTTTTTTCTGGTCTCGACGCTGTTCGCCTTGAATTTCGTCGGCGACGGCCTGCGCGACGCGCTCGACCCACGGGATCGATAAAGATGGGGACCGCTGAAATGGCTGCTTCCGAAACGATCCTCAGCGTCAAGGACCTTCGCGTCCGCTTCCGCACGCTCGACGGTGCGGTCGAAGCGGTCAAGGGCATCAACATCCACGTCAACGCGGGCGAAACGGTTGCCGTGGTCGGCGAGTCCGGCTCCGGCAAGAGCCAGACGATGATGGCGGCGATGAGCCTGCTGGCCTCCAATGGCGAAGCGTCGGGCCATGTCGACTATCGCGGCCGCAACCTGCTGACCCTGAGCAAGTCCGAGCTGAACAAGGTCCGCGGCCGCAAGATCAGCATGATCTTCCAGGAGCCGATGACTTCGCTCGATCCGCTCTATTCGATCGGCAACCAGCTGATCGAGCCGATCCGCCGCCATCGGGGCCTGAGCGCTGCCGCAGCGCATGAAGAGGCGCTCAAGCTGCTGCGGCTCGTGCATATTCCCGATCCGGAGCGACGGATGAAATCCTATCCGCACGAAATGTCCGGCGGCCAACGCCAGCGCGTGATGATCGCGATGGCGCTCGCCAATGACCCCGACATCCTGATCGCCGACGAGCCGACGACGGCGCTTGACGTCACCATCCAGGCGCAGATCCTGATGCTTTTGGCCGAACTGCAGCGCAAACTCGGCATGGCGATCGTCTTCATCACCCATGACCTCGGTATCGTCCGGCGCTTTGCCGACCGTGTCTATGTCATGCGCCAGGGCGAGGTGGTCGAGGAAGGCGAGGCGGAAGCCATTTTTGCCAATCCGCGGCACGCCTACACCAAAATGCTGCTGGCGGCCGAGCCGACGGGAACCAAGGCGCCGCCGCCAGCCGATGCGCCGGTGGTGCTCGAAGGTAGGAATGTCGAAGTCACATTCAGGATCGGCGGTGGGTTTCTGGCCGGCGAACCGCTGATGCTGCGGGCCGTCGATCACATCTCGATCCGGCTGCAGCGCAACCAGACCATCGGCATTGTCGGCGAATCCGGCTCGGGCAAGTCGACGCTCGGCCGCGCCTTGCTGCGGTTGCTGCCGAGCGATGGGCTCATTCGGTTCGGCGATCGCGATATCTCCACTGCCGACCGGCAGCAGATGCGGCCACTGCGGCGCCAGATGCAACTTGTCTTCCAGGATCCGTTCGGCTCGCTGTCGCCGCGCATGACCGTCGGTCAGGTCGTCACCGAGGGGCTGCTGGTGCATGAGCCCAACCTTTCAGGAAAGCAGCGCGACCAGCGCGCGGTTGAGGCCCTGCGCGAGGTCGGCCTCGACCCCAATGCCCGCAACCGCTACCCGCACGAATTTTCCGGCGGACAACGGCAGCGCATCGCCATTGCCCGCGCCATGATTCTGAAGCCGAAGATGGTCGTGCTGGACGAGCCGACATCGGCGCTTGACCGCTCGGTGCAGAAACAGATCGTCGAACTGCTGCGCAAGCTGCAGGCCGACCACGAACTGTCCTACCTCTTCATCAGCCACGATCTGTCGGTCGTGCGCGCCATGGCCGACTACATCATCGTCATGAAGCAAGGCAAGATCGTCGAAGAGGGGCCGACGGAAGAGATCTTCAGCAATCCACGGGCGCCTTATACGCAGACGCTGATGAACGCCGCGATCGACGTCACACGGTTTCGACTGAGCGCGTAAGGCGCCGGCAGGGGCAATTGTCGTGGCGTCGTCTGTCGCTCAGCTCGCGCACTTGCGTGCGCGCACAGCGACAATGGCATCCTGCTGTCGCTTCAGCCGGTCGATCCTGGCCGTTTCACGGTTGGCGACCGCGGTCTTGACGCGCGATCCGCCCAGCAGCCAGCGCGGCACGCTGGTGTTGGCGACCTTGCCGCGGGTGATCGCCGTCTGCGAGATGTCGCGCGCGCTGCTTCCCAGCGCACTGTTGAGGTCGCTACAGCTCATTCTCTCGTATTTGGCCGGATCGGCCGTCCTGCCGATCGATGAGCATCCGGCAGCCATGAAGGCCGCAGCCAGAAGAGCGGGTGCCGACCTTGTCCTTGAAATCAAACTCATGCGCGCGTCCGGCCCGGCCGTTTATGCCGCCTCCCTGATCTTCATCGATCAACCTAACGCTGATAGCCAATTCGTCAAAGTTTCACCGGCCGGCCAGTGCTCGCGTTCTGCACTGGCTATCGGCCAATTATCGCTGTCGGAATTTTTACGCTGCTTGGGCGGCCAATTCGGTCATGGAGTCACAACCGCCGAGCATCATCTGGGCAATGTCGGTCGCATTGTCGTCGACATGCGCCGTCACCAGCACAATCCCCCCGCCAATACTTGGCCGCTCGGGTCTTCTGGCGGCCGCGACAATGGCTTCGAGCAATCCGCCAAGGCCGCCGCAGAACACGCTGGCCAAGGCTATAGCCGATAGGCCGGTCGGGAAAAGGTTGATGTCGTAAACAGCAACGGCGCCGAGGCACGCCAACAGCCCGGCGGCAGCGCCCAGCATGACACCCGGAGACCTCAGGACATCGATTTCGTCACGGTAGGGCCCGATAATGGCGACCTGTACGCGCGGAACCCCGGCCGCCAACAGGTCGCCGGCAATCCGCGCCGCTTCGGCATGGGATTCGAAAAGCTTACTGATTGTTGGCATGGTTACTCGGACATCGCGTCCGTCAGCGTGTCGGTAACGAAGGATGCGGCGATCAGATCGTCGCCGTCGATGCGGCCTCGCCCGCCTTCAATCACGGCCGCTACCTTTTGGAAGGTCTTCATTTCACCCTCGGTGATCTGAGCGTGTTGCATTCTGGTTTTGAGGCTATCTATGCGCATCCCCAACACATGGGATGTTACAGTCTCATGGTTCGACATGGTGGTGCTCATCCGTTCCCGCTTCGCTTGGTTTTCCCGCGCCCGATCTCGAACTTGGGCCGAGCGGAAACGTTCCCAGGGCAGGGCTTCGGTCGGGCGGAGGTCGGACCTAAGTCTGGGCCTGGAACGCATTGGTCTTGCCAAGCGGGCCGGCCGGAACAGTCGCTCTTCGTCACCGTTGTCTGCTGCAAATACCGGAGGAATTTGATGGAGAAGAGTGTTGGTCAGGCGCGCTGGTTGCTCGCACCGATTTTCGCGGTTGCCATCACCTTCATGGTGGCTGGAATAGTCCTCAGCTAGTCTCTTGGCACATTGGCGCAGCCCAGTTCTTTCCTAGGCCGATAGGCTTCGTCCGTCGCATGCAAGTGTGAGCGAGCATGGATCTGGCGAACCCTGAAGTCTTGGCCAGGCCAGCTCAATGACCTGGTCAACCAGCAGAATTCCCACGCTTCCGAGCGGTATGGAAGATTCGAAGTTGAAACGATCGCTTCGCATGGTTGCATTTCAGCCGCGGGCGAGAACTCGAAGCTATTCGCATGAAACGCGCGCGCAGCGTGCTGGGCAAAGTCACCTGGTGGCCGGGCTCGCGAGAGCCCGGCCCCTAGTCGGGCATCAGTAACCGCCGTTTTCCATTACCACCGGATGATGGTGACGGTGGTGGGTGGAAACGGAGCCGGTGACGACGACTGCATTCCGATCGTGATGCCGGCGGCCATGGTCATAGAATGCCACCGTCCCGTGGTGTCGGTGATGCAGGCGCTGGCCTTCCTCATTGATGATCCTGACGTTGTGGTGGTGCCGATGGTGGGTCCTGATGACGACGTCGGCCTCGGCTGCCGAAGCCAAAGCGGGCAATCCCATTGAAAGCGCCAAAGCGCACATGATCATTGTTTTCATTGCAAGTTCTCCAACTGCTTTGATTAGCCCTTCGTTGGTTACAACTGCTGCTGATCCCTTTGGTTCCGGTTCCCGGGGGACAGCCGCACGCAAGCGAAGGGCTGGCTATCGCGTCGCCACGATTGGCAAAGAGGAGGCTTGCTTCCGGCCATCTGCGCAGGCGGCGGCAAACGTCACCCGCGTTCTGTCACTGCCAGGGAGGAACGCTCTGCCGCAATTGTTAAGACAGTTCGCCCACCTGTCGCCAGATCCCCGTCAGGCGACGGAACATTAGGCCGGCCTAACAGTTCTTCCCGCAGCGGACATCACGGTTTGGTGTTCGCTGAAGATCAGCAGGCAAAGGCTGATCGGCCCGCGTCCTCCGCAGAGGCGCGGGCTTCACCAGGCAACAGGAGTGAGATTATGAACAACATCATTTGGCTTGTGGGAGCGGTGGTCGTCGTCATAGCGGTATTGAGCTTTTTCGGCCTCCGTTAAACGCCTGCATATGGGGGTAGGGACTTCGTGGCCCATGCCCCCAAAGAGGAACGAATCACGTGTCCGTTCCCTAGGAACAGGCATCATCTTGGACAAGGCTCTATCTCTGGTGAATCTCGGGTGGAGCGCTAAAGTCGGGATGCGCTAACACATTGTTTTTTCTGGTCGGAGTGGCAGGATTTGAACCTGCGACCCCCTCGTCCCGAACGAGGTGCGCTACCAGGCTGCGCTACACTCCGTGACCAGATCGCGGGCTTATAGCCGCCACACATCGTTCCTGCAAGCGGCAATGGCAGCCCTTCTGTCGCATTTCGTCCGCTTTCTGCGGGCATTGCCGGAAGGCCCGAATTTCCGTCCGGGATAAACGCGGCTTAAAGCCTTGTGTGCTAAGCCGCTGCCTTGATGGATCGTATTTCTGCCGCTTGGAGCCCTGCCGTCTTGCCCCTAAATATTGTCGGCGAAGCGTGGCCAAACAGCTTCGAATTCGAAACCGCGGCGCTGATCAAGGCATCCGGTTTTCGTGAATATGATGCGCGCTGGTGGTTCGGCCATCCCGGTTCGGCAGTGCCGCCTGAACTCAATCTGATCGGCGTCCAGGCGCTTGGCATGGGGCTCGGCACGCTGATCCGGCGGCTCGGCGCCGGGCCTGACATCGTCACCGGGCATGATTTCAGATCCTATTCGCTCGGCATCAAGCTGGCGTTGGTTTCCGGGCTGATGGTGGCCGGCGCACGGGTGAAGGATATCGGTCTGGCGCTGTCGCCGATGGCCTATTTCGCGCAGTTCGCGCTGGAGACGCAGTCGGTGGCCATGGTCACCGCATCGCACAACGAGAATGGCTGGACCGGCGTCAAGATGGGAGCGGCGCGGCCGCTGACCTTCGGCCCCGAGGAGATGAGCGCGCTGAAGGCGATCGTGCTGGCCGCCGATTTCGACCTTACCGGCGGCGGCTCCTATGATTTCGTCGACAATTTTCGCGCCACCTATCTCCACGATGTGACAAGGGACAAGCGCATCACACGAAAGCTGAAAGTGGTCGCCGCCTGCGGCAACGGCACTGCTGGCGCCTTTGCTCCGGAAGCCCTGCAGCGCATCGGCTGCGAAGTGATCCCGCTCGATGTCGAGCTTGATCATACGTTTCCAAACTACAACCCCAATCCGGAAGACATGCAGATGCTGCATGCAATCCGGGACAAGGTGCTGGAGACCGGCGCCGATGTCGGGTTGGGATTCGATGGCGACGGCGACCGCTGCGGTGTCGTCGACAATGAAGGCAACGAGATCTTTGCCGACAAGGTCGGCGTCATGCTTGCGCGGGATATTTCGCGGCTCCATCCGGGTTCGACCTTCGTCGTCGACGTCAAGTCGACCGGACTGTTCAACACCGACGCGGTGCTGCGCGCCAATGGCGCCGTTACCGACTATTGGAAGACCGGCCATTCCTACATCAAGCGCCGGGTTGCCGAACTCGGCGCGGTCGCCGGCTTCGAAAAATCAGGCCACTTCTTCTTCAACCCCCCGATCGGGCGCGGCTATGACGACGGACTGGTCACGGCAATCGCCATCTGTCAGATGCTGGACCGTAACCCCGCCAGTTCGATGGCCGATCTCTACGGGGCACTGCCACTGACCTTCGGCACGCCCACAATGTCCCCGCACTGCGCGGACGATGTGAAGTACGGCGTGGTCGAGCGGGTGGTCTCCGATTTTCAGGCGATGAAGCGGGACGGCTCCAGTTTCGCCGGCCAGAAGATCGTCGACGTTGTCACCGTCAATGGCGTGCGCGTCGTTGCCGAGGACGGTACCTGGGGTCTGGTGCGCGCTTCATCGAACAAGCCGGAACTGGTCGTGGTCGTCGAAAGTCCGGTCTCGTCCGAGCGTCGCCAGCAGATGTTCGATGCCGTCGATGCTGTGCTGCGCCGCAGTCCGGAAGTCGGCGCTTACAACCAGACTTTTTGACAGGGCATCCATGGGCCAGCGCATCGTCAGTTTTGTCATGAGCGGCGGCGTCGGCTCTCGGCTGTGGCCGCTGTCACGCGAGGACAATCCCAAGCAGTTCCACGACCTGTCGGGCGACGGTTCCATGCTCGCCAAGACCTTGCGCCGCCTGACGGCGAGACCGGCTGGCGAGACGCCGATCTTCCTGATCGCTTCGGAGCGTCATGCCGATCGTGTCCATGCCGACTTGGCCGGTCTCGATCTTGCCGGCGGCGGCCCGCTGTTCGAGCCGGCGGGACGCAACACGGCCGCCGCCGTCGCACTGGCGACCCTGCGCACGCTGTCGGAATTCGGCGACAGCCTGGTTCTGGTGGTGCCCTCGGACCATGAAATAGCGACGGCAGGGCAATTCTGGCAAAGTATCGAGGCGGGATCGCAGGCGGCGCGCGCCGGCCGTCTCGTGGTGTTCGGCATCAAACCGACCCAGCCGGAAACCGGTTACGGCTATATCGAGGTATCGGCCGAGAAGGGCGGGGTGTTCGACGTTTCGCGCTTTGTCGAGAAGCCCGACCTTGCGACGGCCAACGACTATCTCAAGGCGGGAAATTTCTACTGGAACACCGGCATCTTCCTGTTTCGGGCCGGTGCCATGCGCGACGCCTTCAAGACATTCCAGCCCGACATTTGGCACGCCACCGAAGCGGCCTACGAGGCGGCCACGACGGACCTGTCCGGCCTCTATATGCCGCTGGAACTTTACGCGGCGATCCCGTCGAACTCGATCGACTATGCCATCATGGAGCGGGCAAAAAAAATAGCCATGGTGCCGGCCGGCTTCCGCTGGAACGATCTCGGCTCCTGGCAATCGCTCCTCGATGTCGGTCCCGCCGACGACCGGGGCAACGTCGTTGTCGGCGATGTCGTCGCCATAGATTGCGAGAATTCCTATATCCGCAGCGACGGCCGGCTGCTGTCGGCGATCGGCATGAAGGACGTTGCCATTGTCTCGACGGCGGATGCCACTTTCGTTGCCCCGGTGAGCCACAGCCAGCACGTCAAGAAGATCGTCGAACAACTCGAAAAATCGGGACGGCTGGAAACCAGGTTCACGCCGGCGCATGACCGCGTCATCGAAAGTGGCGCCTGGCGGCGGCGCGTTCATCACTGGCTGTTCCAGGAGACCTTGCCGTTGTGGTCGACATCAGGCGTCGACGAGCGCCACGGTGGCTTCCACGAGGCGCTGGGTTTCGACGCCAAGCCGCTCGTCAAGCCCAAGCGCATGCGCACCCAGGCCAGGCAGGTCTATGCCTTCGCGGTTGCCAAGGAGCGCGGTTGGACCGGGCCGGCCGACCGGCTGATCGCGCATGGCATCGACTTCATGGCGGGGCAGGGCCGCACCGAACGGGGCGGTTGGGTGCGCACGCTGAATGTCGATGGCTCCGTCGTCGATCCCGTCGAGGACGCCTACGATCATTCCTGCATCCTGCTGGCGCTGGCGCATGCGCATATGTCGGGCAATGCCGATGCCTTGCGGCTCGGCCAAGAGACCTTCACCTTCCTCGATGCGCATCTGGAGGACAGCCGCATGACCGGCTTCCTCGACACCTCGGACGGGGCGGGCGAGCGACGCTCCAACCCCCACATGCATCTGCTCGAAGCTTTCCTGGCTTGGCACCAGGCAACCGGTGAGCGTGCGCATCTGCGTCGCGCGGCGCGCATCATCGACCTCTTCCGCAGCCATTTCTTCGACGCCGAGAGCTGGACGCTCGGCGAGTATTTCGATGCAGAATGGAAACCGGTACCGGGAGAGAAGGGGGCCTGGACCGAACCTGGCCATCACTTCGAATGGGCCTCGCTGCTGGTCGATTTCGCCGGCCGCAGCGGCCAGGCCGAACTGAGCGTCTTCGCCCGAAAACTCTACGCCTCGGCAATCGCCAATGGCCTCAACCGGGCCACTGGCCTTGCCTATGGTGCAGTCTCGCGGCAAGGACTGCCGCTCGACCTGATATCGCGCAGCTGGCCGCAGGCCGAGGCGCTCAAGGCGGCGATCGCCCTGGATGGCTCGGGCGGCCCCGATCTGAAGCCGGAGATCGAGGCGAGGGTCGGCCGGCTGTTCCGCTGGCACGTCGACCCGGCGCCGCTCGGCCTGTGGATCGATCGCATCGACGAGCGCGGCCGCTCGCTGGCATCTGACGTGCCGGCGAGCATCTTCTACCATCTGGTCTGTGCGCTGACGCAGTATCTGGATGGAACGGCGGAGAAGTAGGCGGGATCAATACGGACTGGCGACGTCCCCGGTCTCGACATAGATCGACTTCAGCTGCGAATAGAGCGCCAGCGCCGCCAGCGAATTCTCCCGCCCGATGCCGGACTGCTTGACGCCGCCGAAGGGGATTTCCACCGGGGTCAGATTGTACGCGTTGATCCAGCAGGTTCCGGCCTGCAACTCGGCGATGACGCGATGGGCGCGCGGCAGGTCGCGCGTGAAAACACCGGCGGCAAGACCGAACTCGGTGTCGTTGGCGCGGTCGATCACCTCGTCCTCGCTGTTGAATTTCAGAACGCTCATGACCGGGCCGAAAATCTCCTCGCGGGCGATCCGCATCGTGTCGGTGACAGCGGTGAATACGGCCGGCTCGACGAAGAAGCCGCCCTGGAAGCCCTGCAGCGACGGCACATTGCCGCCACAGGCCAGCGTCGCCCCATCCTGCTTGCCGGCCTCGATATAGCCGACGACCTTGTCTTGCTGTGCCTTGGAGACCAGCGGCCCCATCTGCGTTTCCGGGTCGAGCGGATCGCCGATGCGGATTTTCTTGGTCCGTTCGACCAGCCGCTCGACAAAGCGGTCGTGAATGCCGCTCTGGACGAAGACGCGCGTGCCGTTGGAACAGATCTGGCCGGTCGAATAGAAGTTGCCGAGCATGGCGCCGCCAATGGCATTTTCGAGATCGGCATCGTCGAAGACGATCAGCGGCGACTTACCGCCGAGTTCCATCGTCGCGTGCTTCATCCTGGAGCCCGCTAGCGACAGCACCTTGCGCCCGGTCGGCACCGAGCCGGTCACCGAGACCTTGGCCACCACATCATGGCCGACAAGGCCGGCGCCGACGTCGCCATAGCCTTGCACGACGTTGAACAGCCCGTCGGGCAGGCCGGCTTCCGAGTAGATCTCGGCCAGCGCCAGCGCCGAAAGCGGCGTGTTTTCCGATGGCTTGAACACCATGGCATTGCCCATGGCGAGTGCGGGTGCGGATTTCCAGCCGGCGATCTGGATCGGATAGTTCCATGCGCCGATGCCGACGCAGACGCCGAGCGCCTCGCGGCGCGTATAGGCGAATGGCCCGCCGAGGTCGACCGCTTCGCCGTTGAAGACAGCGACCGCGCCGGCGAAATATTCAAGGCAGTCCGCGGCGGAAGGTGCATCCGCCACCAGTGTCTCCTGGATCGCCTTCCCGGTGTCGAGCGTCTCGATGCGGGCAAGATCGGCGTTGCGGGCGCGCAAAATGTCGGCGGCTCGGCGCAGGATTCGGCCGCGCTCGACCGGTTTAAGACGCGCCCAGGCCGGCTGTGCGGCGCGGGCGGCCTCGACCGCCAGTTCCAGCACGTTCGGCGTCGCCGATCGCAGCATGGCGATGGTCTCGCCCGTGGCAGGATAGATCACCGGCAGCGGCGCGCCGCCTTCGTCCTCGATATAGCGTCCGTTGACATAGTGCGAAGCCGTGGGCTGGGCGCGCATGGGAGGTCTCCAATCGTTGTGCCCAAGGCGGCTATTGGGCGGGCGCCTGTCGGGCAGCTCACTCTATCGGCGGATCATGGCCTATCTGTCGGAAGCCTGCCAGCGCGGATTGATCCATGGTTCCTGGTTGGACGGCGCGAGCGGCGTGCGGCCAAGGATGTGATCGGACGCTTTTTCGCCGGTCATGATCGATGGCGCGTTGAGGTTGCCGTTGGTGACCCGCGGGAAGATCGAGGAGTCGGCGACCCGCAATCCGTCGACGCCGATGACCCGGCATTCCGGATCGACCACGCTCGATTGATCATCGACGCGGCCCATTCGGCAGGTGCCGCAGGGGTGGTAGGCGCTTTCGGCATGGTCGCGAATGAACAAGTCGAGATCGTCGTCCGACTGGACATGGCTGCCCGGCGAGAGTTCCTGTCCGCGATAGGCATCGAAGGCCGACTGGCCGAAGATCTCGCGGGTCAGGCGGATGCAGTGGCGGAACTCCGCCCAGTCGTCCGGATGCGACATGTAGTTGAAGCGGATGACCGGCTTCGCTTTCGGATCCGGCGAGCGCAGCGTCACCGAGCCGCGCGACTTCGAGCGCATCGGTCCGACATGCGCCTGGAAGCCGTGCGACTTCGCCGCCGCCTTGCCGTCGTAACGCACCGCCGCCGGGATGAAGTGGTACTGGATGTCGGGATAGTCGACGCCTGCCTGCGAGCGCACGAAGGCGGCCGCCTCGAAATGATTGGTGGCGCCAAGGCCCGATTTGAAGAACAGCCACTGCGCCCCGATCATCGCCTTGGAGAACGGGTTCAGCACTGAATTCAGCGTGATCGGTTTGGTCGATTCCTGCTGGATGTAGAGCTCCAGATGGTCCTGCAGGTTGCCGCCGACGCCAGGCCGGTCGGCCACGACGGCAATGCCGTTTTCGTGCAAATGCCCGGCCGGGCCGATACCGGACAGCATCAGGATCTTCGGCGAGTTGATCGACGACGCCGCGACGATTACTTCACGTCGCGCCTTAACGACCTGAATCTGTTTGTGAGCTTCGATCTCGACGCCGATGGCGCGTTGATTCTCGATGATCACCCGGCGCGCAAAGCCTTTGACCAGTCTGACGTTTTTGCGCCGGAGCGCCGGCTTCAGATAGGCTGATGCCGCCGACCAGCGGCGGCCGCCCAGAATGGTCTGCTCCATCGGGCCGAAGCCTTCCTGCTTGGCGCCATTGTAGTCGTCGGTCAGTTCAAACCCTGCCTGGCGGCCCGCTTCGACGAAGGCGCCATAGAGCGGATTGCGCCGGGAGCCGCGCTGCACATGCAGCGGGCCGCCGTGCCCGCGCCAGCCATCCTCGCCGCCATCTGAATCCTCCATGCGTTTGAAGTAGGGCAGCACGTCGGCGAAGCCCCAGCCGGCCGCGCCCTGTTCGGCCCAATGGTCGAAGTCGCGGGCGTGGCCGCGCACATAGACCATGCCGTTGATCGAGGACGAGCCGCCGATCACCTTGCCGCGCGGCGTCGCCAGCACGCGGCCACCCAGATGCGGTTCCGGTTCACTGGCGAATCCCCAGTCGTAGAGGCTCATGTTGAGCGGTATCGACAGCGCCGAAGGCATCTGGATCAGCGGCCCGATATCAGTGCCGCCGAATTCGATGACGATGACCGAATGCTTGCCGTCTTCCGACAAGCGATAGGCCATGGCCGAGCCGGCGGAGCCGGAGCCGATGATAACGAAATCCGCTTCAAGCATGGTTCATATGCGCCATAAAATCGGCGAGCGAAACGTTGCCGCCGGTAGCCACCACCAGGACGGTTTTTCCCGCCACATCCACCTTGCCACCGAGCAATGCCGCCAGCGACGCCGCACCTGACGGTTCGAGCACCAGCTTCATCCGCTCGAAAGCGATCCGCATCGCGCGCCGCACCGACTGATCGTCGACCGTGATGCCGCGCACGCCAGCGGTCTTGACCGCGGCGAACGGCGCGTCGCCGGGCCGGCGCGACATCAGTCCGTCGCAGATCGATTTCGGACCGATCGGCATGGTCTCGATGCTGCCATGCGCCAGTGAAGAGCCCATGCCGTCGAACCCTTCAGGCTCTACGCCGATGATCTCGGTCGCCGGCGACAGATAGTGGAAGGCGAGCGAAACGCCGCCGATCAGCCCACCGCCGCCGACCGAGCAGAACAAGAGATCGGCGCTGGCATCCTTACCCGACAGCTGGTCGAGCGCTTCGAGGCCGGCACCCGCCTGACCGGCGACGATCTCGGGATCGTCGAATGGATGCAGGAGCGCTAGCCCTTCTGTTTCAGCGATTTCGCGCGCCTTGGCCGCCGCGACCTCTTCACGCGCGCGATCGCCATGGTCGGTCAGCACGACGCGCGCGCCATAACCCGCGGTAGCATCGCGCTTGGCGGCCGGCGCGTCGATCGGCATGACGATGGTCACGGGAATGCCGAGCGCCTGGCCGGCCGCGGCCAGCCCTTGCGCGAAATTGCCCGAGGAATAGGCGACGACGCCCTTCTTCGCCTCGTCGGGCGAAAGTCGCTTCAGCCGCCAGTAAGCGCCGCGAACCTTGAAGGATCCGGCCCATTGCAGCGATTCCGGCTTGATGAAGACCCGGGCCGCGCCGGTTTCCCTTGCGAGCGCCGCCGATTCCAGCAGCGGCGTGACCTGTGTCGCCCGTGACGTTACCGCATAGGCCTGCCTGAGATGGTCGAGAGTGGGAACGAGAAGGTCTGCCATCATTCGCCTCGCGGATACCTTTTGCTCTCTTCGAGATTGTCGAGGTTCATGTGATTGCGCATGTACCGCTCTGACGCCTTCTGCAACGGCTGGAA
Organism: Mesorhizobium sp. B2-4-13; assembly: GCF_006658535.1. Taxonomy (NCBI): domain Bacteria; kingdom Pseudomonadati; phylum Pseudomonadota; class Alphaproteobacteria; order Hyphomicrobiales; family Phyllobacteriaceae; genus Mesorhizobium; species Mesorhizobium sp. B2-4-13. The sequence continues at coordinate 115,255 of NZ_VFVB01000013.1, forward strand.
ATCCCAGGGGTAATAGGCGCCGTTGCGCAGCGCCGGATAGACGACCCAGCGGCGTGCCTGGTTTTCGCGCACGGCGGCATCGAAGCCGGCCATGTCCCAACGCGCCCGGACCTTTTCCAGGAATGCCGCCCCAAGACCCGCATTGGCGGGGTCGGCGGCCAGATTGTCCCGCTCGAGCGGATCGGCTTCGAGATCGAACAATTGCGGCGGATCGAGTTCGCAATGGACGAATTTGTACCTGCCTTCGCGGATTGCCACCAAGGGCGCATAGGAGCCCTCCGCCGCGTACTCGATCAGCACCGGTGCCGTGCGCTGCCCGCCCTTGGTGAACGGCAGCAGCGACTGGCCGTCGGTCCACGGCGCGATCGCCCCGATGTCGATGCCGGCAAGGTCGCAAAGCGTTGGTGCTACGTCGAGATTGGAGACCGGCGCCTCGATCAGCCCGGCACGAATGCCCTTGCCGGCAATCATCAACGGCACTCGCGCCGAGCCTTCGAAGAAGCTCATCTTGAACCACAGGCCTCGCTCGCCGAGCATGTCGCCGTGATCCGAGCAGAACAGGATGATCGTGTCGTCGAGCATGCGCGTCCGCGTGAGAACGTCGAGGAGCTCGCCGACCTTGTCGTCGACATAGGAGATGTTGGCGAAATAGCCGCGCCGCGAACGACGCACCTCTTCAGGCGTGATCTCGAAAGAGGGATAGTCGCTGGCATGGTACAGCCGCCGAGAATGCGGATCCTGCTCGTCTTCGGCGATGTACCCGGTTTCCGGATCCAGCACCTGGCAATGCTCATAGAGATCCCAATACTGCTTGCGCGCGACATAGGGATCGTGCGGATGCGACAGCGAGACGGTGAGGCACCAGGGCCGATGGCTCGCATCGTCCTGTTCGCGCGAAAGCTGATAGAGCTTCTGAGACGCGAGGAACACGACCTCGTCGTCATACTCCATCTGGTTGGTTGTTTCCGCAACGCCGGCGCCGGTCACCGAACCCAGATTATGATACCACCACTCGATGCGCTCACCGGGTTTGCGGTAGTCCGGCGTCCAGCCGAAATCCGCCGGATAGATGTCGGTGGTCAGCCGTTCCTCGAAACCGTGCAGCTGATCAGGTCCGACGAAATGCATCTTGCCCGACAGGCAGGTGTAGTAGCCGGCCGCACGCAAATGATGGGCGAAGGTCGGGATCGACGAGGCGAACTCGGCGGCATTGTCATAGACCCCGGTGCGCGACGGCAACTGGCCGCTCATGAACGAGGCACGGCCCGGCGCGCAGAGTGGCGAGGCGGTGTAGTTGTTGGCAAAGCGCGCCGAACGCGCCGCCAGTGCCTTCAGATGCGGTGTGTGCAGAAATTCCGCCGGCCCATCCGGGAACAAGGTCCCGTTGAGCTGGTCGACCATGACGATCAGGAAATTGGGTCGCTTCGCTGTCACTGCTTGTGCCGTCCGCCAAGTTTGGTTTCGAGATAATCCTCGACCAGCGCGATCGCGGTCGCGGCGTCAGGCACGCCATCCTTCAGCGCGCGCCTGATGTAGAGCCCGTCGATCATCGCCGCCGTCGCTTCCGCGGCGCGGTCGGCCTCGGTCCTCGGCAGGATGCCGGTCAATCCACTCATCAGGTTGGAATGCAGCCGCCGGGCATAGATTCTAAGCAGCCGGCGCAGCGAAGACGATTGCTGCGCCTCGACATAGAACGCGAGCCATGCGGCAATGGTTTCGGCCTGGAACTGGACATCGGAGAAGTTGACGGCGACCACGGCCGAGACGCGCTCGCGCGCGGTGCCGGCGCACTGCAGGGCGCGGCGCATATCGATGGTCAGTTCGGCCAGGATGTGCCGCATCGTCGCGAACAGCAGCTCGTCCTTGGCGCCGAAATAGTGGTGGGCGAGCGCCGAAGACACACCGGCGCGTCCGGCGATCTCGGACATGGTCACGTCAAGCGAGCCACGCTCGCCGATCGCCGAGATCGTCGCGTCGATGAGCGCCCTGCGGCGCAATGGCTCCATTCCGACTTTTGGCATGCCGTTTCCGATTTTTGCGGGAGATTATTTTTTATTGACGCGTCAATCAATAAAAAATCGACCTCGACGCGACCTGTACCAAGCGATTGTTGCGTTGCGGCCCTTCACGGCCCGGGCGAGAATGTTTATATTTGAACAATAAAGGCGAAGTGCGTCACGAGCCGTGGGCGCTGGCGCCAAGGATGGAGACCGCCATGACCGCATGCATCGTTGGCTGGGCGCATTCGCGCTTCGGCAAGCTTGAGGGCGAGACGCTCGAAAACCTGATCGTCAAGGTCGCGACGGACGCGCTCGACCATGCCGGCATTGGCCCGGACGAGGTCGACGAGATCGTGCTCGGCCATTTCAATGCCGGTTTTTCGGCGCAGGATTTCACGGCAAGCCTGGTTCTCCAGGCGGACGACCGGCTGCGCTTCAAGCCGGCGACACGCGTCGAGAACGCTTGCGCCACCGGTTCGGCGGCGGTCAGGCAAGGTATCCGCGCCATTGATGCAAACGCCGCCCGCATCGTGCTGGTGGTTGGCGCCGAGCAGATGACGACGACGCCCGGGCTCGAAATCGGCAAGAATTTGCTGAAAGCTTCCTATCTGCCCGAGGACGGCGACACGCCAGCCGGCTTCGCCGGCGTCTTCGGCAAGATCGCGCAGGCCTATTTCCAGCGCTATGGCGACCAGTCGGATGCGCTCGCCATGATCGCTGCCAAGAACCACAAGAATGGCGTCGACAATCCCTATGCGCAGATGCGCAAGGATTTCGGCTATGACTTCTGCCGGCAGGAGAGCGAGAAAAACCCGTTCGTCGCAGGACCCTTGAAGCGCACCGACTGCTCGCTGGTCTCCGACGGCGCCGCTGCCCTTGTCCTTGCCGACACGGCAACGGCGCTGAAGATGCGCCGCGCGGTCGCCTTCCGCGCCAACGAGCATGTGCAGGATTTCCTGCCGATGTCGAAGCGCGACATCCTGACCTTCGAAGGCTGCGAACAGGCCTGGACCCGCGCGCTGAAGAACGCAGGCGTAACGCTCGACGATCTCTCCTTCGTCGAAACGCATGACTGCTTCACCATCGCCGAATTGATCGAGTATGAAGCGATGGGACTGGCCAAGCCGGGTGAGGGCGCCAAACTGGCGCTGGATGGCACAACGGCAAAAGACGGCCGTCTGCCGGTCAATCCCTCCGGCGGACTGAAGGCCAAGGGCCATCCGATTGGCGCCACCGGCGTATCCATGCATGTCTTGACCGCCATGCAGCTTGTCGGCGAAGCCGGCGGCATCCAGGTGCCGGGCGCGAAACTCGGCGGCATCTTCAACATGGGCGGTGCGGCGGTCGCCAACTACGTTTCCATTCTCGACCGGATCAGGTAAACCGCCTCGGCATTCGCGGGAGGTAGCATGGTAAATCCGGTTCTGATCGAAGTTTTGCGCGGTGCCATTGTCGAGAGCGCCCATCGCGGCGCCGTTGCCGTCTTCGATGCCGACGGCAAGCCGGTGCTGGAGATCGGCGATGCGTCGAAGCCGGTCTTTCCGCGTTCCGCCGTAAAGGCGATCCAGGCCCTGCCGCTTGTCGAAACGGGTGCCGCGGATGCCTATGGCTTCGGTGACCGCGAACTGGCGCTGGCCTGTGCCTCCCACTCCGGCGAGCCGGCGCATGTCGAACTGGCGCGGTCCATGCTGGCCAGGGCCGGGCTGGACGGGTCGGCGCTCGAATGCGGGGTCCACTGGCCCTCGAACCATGACGCGGAGATTGCGCTCGCGCGTGCGGGCGGCTCACCGAATGCGCTGCACAACAATTGTTCCGGCAAGCACTCCGGTTTCCTCTGTACCTGCGTCCATTCGGGCATCGCGCATCGCGGCTATGTCAGGCCGGATCACGCCCTGCAGGAAATGGTGCGCGACGCCATGCAGGCAGTCACCGGCGCTGTGCACGGCCCCGCCGAACGCGCGATCGACGGCTGCTCGATCCCGACCTACGCGGTGCCGCTCAGGAGTTTCGCGCTCGGCTTTGCCCGCATGGCCACGGCCCAGGGCTTTGGCCCGGAGCGGGCGAAGGCCGCGAAGCGGCTGCTTTCGGCCTGCATGGCGGAGCCGTTCTTCGTCGCCGGCACCGGCCGTGCGGACCTGTTGCTGATGGAAGCCGCTCCGGGGCGAATTTTCGCGAAAGGCGGGGCCGAGGGCGTCCACTGTGCCGCAATTCCGGAACTCGGCCTCGGCATCGCGGTCAAATGCGATGACGGTGCCGGGCGCGCCGGCGATGCAATCGCCGCCGCGGTCCTCGCCAGGCTGCTGCGGGCGGACGAGGCCTTGGCGGCGAAGCTGCTCGAATTGGCGAATGCGCCTATCGAAAGCCGGATTGGCGCCAAGGTCGGGGCGCTGAGGCCGACGCCGGCCCTGAATTGAAGGTGGCAATCAGCTGACGCGGTTGCGCTCGACGGTCAGGTGCGCATAGCCGCTGCGGCTGGTCTGGGTGAGGTCTGATGTCACCGGCTCGGCCCAGCGCTGGCCGACAACCGCTCCGTTCGACGCGCCATCGATGACGTTGTCGGAGATGACGGCCGTGCCGGCACCTTCGACCACACTGACGACGATGCCGGTGCCTGCCTTGCGAATGATGTTGCCGGTGGCCACGACGTTGCGCAGATACGGCCCCCAGCCGATCGACATGCCGTAGAGCGGCGCGTTCTCGATGACATTGTTGGAAGCGACGGTGTCGGCCTCGACGGCGATGCCAACGCCGAAGCCGGGTGGATCCGCGGTGTAGGGGCCTGATGTCGACAGATTGCGCACGATGTTGCCGGAGCAGACACCCATGCGGCCGCCCTCGTTGAAGTTGACGATCGAGATGCCGTTGGCGGCACCGTCGACGATGTTGTTGGAGATGACAGCACCCTCGAACGAGAACTCGGAATAGACCGCGGTCTCGCCCGAGCGTGAGCAGGTGTTGCCCGATATCTGCAGATTGCTGGAACTGTTGGCCCGGATCGCCGAGAAGGCGCAGTCGGAGACCACATTGCCCGAGATGACGACATTGCCGGCGCGGAAGGCATTGATGCCGTTGCCGTTCTGGCCTGTACCGCCGCTGCGCGCGCCAATGCGTTCGACGCGGTTGCCGGTGACCATGGTGCTGTCTTCCGCAGCTTGCCAGCGATGCACCAGGATGCCGCCATTGGCGCAATCGGAGACGGTGTTGCCTGATATCGCCAGTCCTGCGGCCTCCACCGAATAGATGCCGGCGTCCGCCGCCCCCGATATGTCCGAACGCTCGATCCGGCCCGCGGCGTGTTCCAGCGCCAGCCCATTCTTGCCGCTGCCTGTGATCTGGCAGTTGTCCACCACCAGATGCGCCACCCGGCGCAGATCGAGCAGTCCTTGCGCGTAGTCGCCCATCGAGCGGTTCGCGCCGTCGAAAACCAGTCCGCTGAGTTCGATATGGTCGGCGTGTTCGGCCATGAACAAATGGCCGTCGCCGCCATAGACGATCCGCGTCGCGCCCGGCACGCCGGAAAGACGCACGCGACCAGGCAGCGAGAGATTGGACACCACATAGGTGCCGGGCGGCAGGAAGATCGGCATGTCGCGGCCGTTCGCGTCGCGCAGCAGCTTGGCGAAGGCCTTGCTCTGGTCGTCAGACGTACCGGGTTGGACGCCAAGTTCGGTGGCGTTGATCGAGCCGCGCATCGAGGCTTTCTCGATGCCGGTCAGGCTGGCGGCCGCCGCCTTGCCGAGCGTGAGGCCCATGACGGCAAAGCAGGTGGTCTGCGTCAGCAGCGTTCGTCTGTTCAACATCGGCACAGAATCCCAGTGTTCCGCCCCGACACCGCAGGAATCATGCCAGACGTTCAACGCGCCTCTTCTCGGCGGCAATGACTTGTCGTGCAGCCACTCGGCGCCTAAGTTCAGGGGATGAGCAGAGCTTTTACCCGCGAAGAAGACAGCGAAAACGCGATCGCCGGTGTTGGCGAGCGGCCGATCAGCACGCACCGGAACCTGGTGACGGAGCGCGGCCTGGCGCAGATCGACGACAATCTGGCCGATCTGCGCGATATCATGGCGAAAGCGGAGCGGAAAGCCGACCGCGAGCGCATCGCGGTCGTGTCGCGCGATCTGCGCTACTGGACCGCGCGACGCGAGAGTGCCGAGCTTTCCGTGCCGGAGCCCGGCAGCGATGTCGTCCGCTTCGGCATGGGTGTCACGCTGCAAAGTGACGACGGCAGGAAGGTGCACTGGAAGATTGTCGGCGAGGATGAAGCCGATCCGGCCAAGGGCAGCATCTCGCACGTCTCGCCTATGGCGGTCGCGCTGTTCGGCAAGAAGGTTGGCGACGTGGCCAGCGTCAACGGCAAGGAGTGGGAGATCGTCAAGCTCTCGGAGAGTTAGTCTTCAAGCTTGACGACATGGTCGCGGAAGAATGCGGCCGCACCCGCTTCGTCTATCTCGCCGGCAGCGACCATCATCACCAGTTGGATGACCTCCTCCTGTTCGGCTTCGATGCTCAATCCGTTGAAATAGAGAAACAAGTCGGCCGCAGCGAAAGCCGTGCGCTTGTTCCCATCGACGAACGGATGGTTCTTTGCGATGCCGAAGAGATAGGCGGCAGCGAGTTCGCTCAGATCCGGCTCGCCGTATGCTTCTTTCTGTTGCGGACGTGCGAGCGCCGATTCCAACAGGCCTTCATCGCGGATGCCCGACGCGCCGCCGTGAAGACGCAACTGCTCGGCATGCATCGCCTCCACGAACTCTCGCGAATGATGTGCCGTCATTTTGCGAGCGCGCGGTAGGCAACCTCGTATTTCCTCATCCGCTCGCGCGCTACCTTCATCTTGCGCTCGAATTCTTCGGCAGAATCTTCCAATCGGCGCAAGCGAAGCTCTTGACCTTCCTGGACGACGACCACGTTGTCGCCTGTCTTGAGATTCAATCGATCGAGAAGCTCTTTCGGCAGAATCACGCCGTCCGAATTCCCGATCTTGCGAATTGTGGTGTTCATGATGAAACATCCTGTTGCAACGCTAATTATAACGCGGTGCGCCGGGTGTTGCAACAGATATTATAACAGATTCGTCACGAGGATAGCAGCCGATCCAGCAGCCGCTCCGCCGCTTCCGGAATGACCGTGCCCGGCGGGAAGATTTCCGCCGCGCCGGCTTGCAGCACCGCATCATAGTCCTGCGGCGGGATGACGCCGCCGGCCACGATCAGCATGTCGCCGCGGCCGAGCTTCTTCAGCGTGTCGCGCAATTCTGGGATCAGCGTCAGGTGACCCGCTGCCAGCGATGAGGCGCCGATGATGTGGACGTCATTCTGGACAGCCAGTTTCGCGATCTCTTCCGGCGTTTGGAACATGGCGCCGACGGTAACGTCGAAGCCGAGATCGGCGAAGGCCGTGGCGATCACTTTCTGCCCGCGGTCGTGGCCGTCCTGTCCCATCTTGGCCACGAGGATGCGCGGCTTGCCGCCGTTTTTCTTTTCGAAGGCACCGAGCTTGTCCTGCAGGCGGTCGATCACCGGACTGTCGCCAAGCGCCTTGCGGTAGACACCGGAAATGGTCTGCACCGTGGCCACATGGCGGCCATAAGCTCTTTCCAGGGCGAACGAGATTTCGCCGACAGTGGCATTGGCGCGCGCGGCGCGGATGGCGAACTCCAGGAGGTTGTCCTCGCTCTGTGCGGCACGGGTCAGCGCATCGAGCGCGCTTTCGACGGCGGCGACGTCACGCGTGCCCTTCAGCCGTTGCAGCTTCGAGAGTTGCCGGGCCCTGACCTCGGCATTGTCTATCTTCAGCACGTCGACCTCGATATCGGCTCCGGGGCGATGCGCATTGACGCCGACCAGCATCTGCTCGCCGGAATCGATGCGCGCCTGCGTGCGGGCCGCGGCTTCCTCGATGCGCAGCTTGGGTATGCCCTTTTCGATCGCAGCCGCCATGCCGCCGAGAGCCTCGACCTCCTCGATATGGGCGAGCGCACGCGCCGCCAGATCGTGTGTCAGCCGTTCGAGATAGGCCGAACCACCCCACGGATCGATAATGCGCGTGGTGCCGGATTCCTTCTGCAGGACGAGTTGCGTGTTGCGGGCGATGCGCGCCGAATGGTCGGTCGGCAGCGCCATTGCCTCGTCGAACGAGTTGGTGTGCAGCGACTGGGTATGCCCCTGGGTCGCGGCCATCGCCTCGATCATGGTGCGGATGATGTTGTTGTAGGGATCCTGCGCCGTCAGCGACCAGCCGGAGGTCTGGCAATGGGTGCGCAGGGACAGCGACCGCTCGTCCTTTGGCGCGAAGTTCTTTTTCATCAGCGTCGCCCACAACAGGCGTGCGGCCCTGAGCTTGGCCACTTCCATGAAGAAATTCATGCCGATCGCCCAGAAGAACGACAGGCGCGGCGCGAAACGGTCGATGTCGAGCCCCGCCGCGACGCCGGCGCGGGCATATTCGATCCCGTCGGCGATCGTATAGGCGAGCTCCAGGTCGGCGGTCGCGCCGGCCTCCTGCATGTGATAGCCGGAGATCGAAATCGAATTGAACTTCGGCATGTTCTTCGAGGTGTAGGAGAAGATGTCCGAGACGATCCGCATCGAGGGCTTCGGCGGATAGATATAGGTGTTGCGGACCATGAACTCCTTCAGAATGTCGTTCTGAATGGTCCCGGCCAAATCCTTCTGCGCGACGCCTTGCTCTTCCGCCGCCACGATGTAGAGCGCCATGATCGGCAGCACCGCGCCGTTCATCGTCATCGACACGGTCATCTCGCCGAGCGGAATGCCGTCGAACAATTGCCGCATGTCGAGGATGGAATCGATAGCCACACCCGCCATGCCGACATCGCCGGCGACGCGCGGATGGTCCGAATCATAGCCGCGGTGCGTGGCGAGATCGAAGGCAACCGAAAGGCCTTTCTGGCCGGCGGCAAGGTTGCGCCGGTAGAAGGCGTTGGATTCTTCGGCGGTCGAAAAACCGGCATATTGCCGGATGGTCCAGGGTTGCTGGACATACATGGTCGGGTAGGGGCCGCGCACGAAGGGCGGCAGGCCCGGATAGGTGTCGAGATGCGACAATCCCTTGAGGTCGCCCTGACTGTACAGCTGCTTGACGACAAGGCCTTCCGGCGTTGTTCGCTGTCCCTTGACCTCGACAGGCGCGCGGCGCGGCGGCACCCAGCCGATCTGACTGAAATCCGGAATCAAGAAGCGGCCCCGATGGATTGATCGATGCGGACCGGAGACAACGCTTCGCACAGGACGACGCCCTCGGTGAAGGCAGGTCGCTTCTCTGCGTCCAGCGTCTCGACCGGGCGCTCGCTTTTCAACGGATAAAGCGTGGCGCCGACAATGGCCCGCTCGTCTGACTTGAAGGCTATGGCGCGATGGGCGGCGGCGTTGCGGACGCGCTGCTGGATATGTCCGTCCCGAAGGCTGGACAGCACGCCACCCTCAGCCTCGATGGCCTGTAATTCCGCCCACGCGGCTTCGCAAAGGTCTGAGGTGAGCGCTTCGACGGCGCCGGAGCCATGGGCGGGATCGGCGACATGATCGACATGGCTTTCATTGGCCATGATCAGCTGCGCGTTGCGCGCGACGCGGCGGGCAAAGGCCGCCGGCAGGCCGTGCGCGATCGTATGCGGCAGGATTGAGATCGAATCGGCGCCTCCCGCCGCCGCGGCGAAGCAGCCGATCGTCGTGCGCAGGATGTTGGTTTCGGAATCCAATGCCGTCATCATGCGAAATGATGTCTCGGCATGGATGTTGGCCGTGGAATTGGGGATCGAGCAGGCCTCCTGCACCCGTGCCCACAGCCTGCGCAGGGCTCGCACCTTGGCCATCGACAGGAACTGGTCCTGGTCGACGCTGAGCGCGAAGCCGATATGAGGCGCGGCATAGACGAGCGGCTGCCGCGCCTTCTCGAACATTCGCAGATACGAGACCGCCGAGGCCAGCATGATGCCGAGTTCCTGCGCTTCCGTGGCGCCGGCATTGTGGAAGACGCGACCGTCCGCCTCCAGAAGCACACCCGGAACGCCCATCGAGAAGAAATGCGCCAGCGATTGCGGCATGGATTCCTGCAGCGCCTCGATCGACATGCGCAGCCGGCCGGTGCCGGCGAGGATAGCAGCCGGATCGATGCCGAAAGACAGGTTGAGCTTTGCCGGATCGGAGCGGCGCTTGCTCAGGAACGCCACCAGCCAGTCGGCCATGGGGCGGCTCCAGGGGTGGGTGTCGATACGGATCTGGACCCGGTTGAGGGGCACGCCCTCCAGCACCGTCTCGAGCGCCTGCGCCGTCCTCGGCAGGCCGTAGCCAAACGCGTTCGGGGCGCCCTCGAAGACGAGCGACAATCCCGTCGCGCCCTGGGCGACATCTTCCAGGACCTGCCTCTTGGCGCGTTCGACATCGGGGTCGTCGACGCGCTGGCTGACGATCCACGGCGATTGAGGATTGGCGCGCACGATCGGTTCCGTTCCGGTCGCGCGTTCATAGAGCGGCTCGACGCGGATGTTGTCGTCGGTATGCGAGACCAGCTTTTTCTCGAAGGAGGCGCCAGCCAACGCTTTTTCCGCCAGGGTCAGCCATCGCTGACGCTCCGCATTCGTTGGCTCAACATCCCTGGTCAAGGCTCCGGCGCCCATTCATCGTCCTCGTTCTATGTGGCCGCACCAGCCCGGGCAGCCTAATCTACGGTCCCCGGTCAGTTATCGCAATGCACGCCCAGGGCTTGAATTCGACCACCTGATATTCGATCCACCTGATATAGGTCGCTTGCGTGGACGGACCATGGACGATTGCCAAACACCGTCGAAATCCGCAAGTTCCAAAATCCGATTTTGGCGATTGGTCCGATTTGGACGATAGCCCTGATTGAACGATTGGTCCTGCCTTGGACAATTGTCATTGTCGCTGTGCGGCAGCCTCACTATACCATCGGGCAAAGGCTGGCTTTAGACACATCAGTTTTGCGGAGACCCGAGCTATGGCTGACGACACCAGTATTTTTATCGGCGCCAGCCGCAAGCCCGACGACAGCTATCAGCGCGCCGAAAACCTGCTGCTGCAATACGGAAATCGCCATGGCCTGGTGACCGGCGCCACCGGTACGGGCAAGACCGTCACCTTGCAGATCCTGGCCGAGGGATTTTCCAACGCCGGCGTTCCGGTCTTCTGCGCCGACATCAAGGGCGACCTTTCCGGTATCGCCATGATAGGCACCGCCCAGGATTTCCTGGTCAAGCGGGCAGAACAGGTCAAGCTCGACCCTTACGACTTCCAGGAATTTCCCGTCATCTTCTGGGATCTGTTCGGCGAGCAGGGCCACCCCATCCGCGCCACCATTTCGGAAATGGGCCCGCTGCTCCTGTCGCGGCTGATGAACCTGACCGACGCGCAGGAAGGCATCATGAACATTGCCTTCCGCATTGCCGATGAAGAGGGCCTTCTTCTCCTCGACCTCAAGGACCTGCAGGCGCTGCTCGCCAACATCGCGGAGCGCGCCGAGGAAATCAGCGCCCGTTATGGCAACGTCACCAAGCCGTCGGTGGGGGCGATTCAGCGCACGCTGCTGGTACTTGAGCAGCAGGGCGCGGCGAACTTCTTCGGCGAGCCGGCTTTGCGCATTGCCGACATCATGCGCACCACCCGCGATGGTCGCGGCGCCATCAGCGTGCTGGCCGCCGACAAGCTGATGATGAATCCGCGCCTCTACGCGACGTTCCTGCTCTGGCTGATGTCGGAGCTGTTCGAGGAACTGCCGGAGGTTGGCGACCCCGACAAGCCGAAGCTGGTGTTCTTCTTCGACGAGGCGCACCTCTTGTTCGACGAGGCGCCGAAGGTGCTGATCGACCGGGTCGAGCAGGTGGTCCGCCTGATCCGCTCGAAAGGCGTCGGCGTCTATTTCGTCACGCAAAACCCCTTGGATATCCCCGAAAAGGTCCTGGCCCAGCTCGGCAACCGCGTGCAGCACGCGCTGCGCGCCTACACGCCCCGCGAGCAGCAGGCGGTGAGGACGGCGGCCGAAACCTTCCGGCCCAATCCGGATTTCGACTGCGCCACCGCCATCACCCAGCTCGCCACCGGCGAGGCCCTGGTCTCTACCCTGGAGGCCAAGGGCATTCCGTCCATGGTCCAGCGCACGTTGATCCGTCCGCCGTCATCGCGGCTTGGACCCATCACCCCTGCCGAGCGGCAGAAGCTGATCGGGGAAAGCCCGGTCACCGGCCAGTATGACCAGGTTGTCGATCGCGAATCGGCCTTCGAAATGCTGCAGAAGAAGGCAAAGCAGGCGCAGGACGCCGAGGCGCAAGCGCAGCAGACCGGCACCGGCGGCTCGCGCTGGACCATTCCAGGCTTCGGCAATGACGATCCCGCGCCGCAGTCCGGTGGCCGGCGCGCGCCTGCGCCGCGCCCCTCCAATCGCCAGACGGTGGCCGAGGCCGCGATCAAGTCGGTGGTGCGCTCGGTCGGCTCGTCGGTCGGACGTGCCATTGTGCGCGGGATTCTGGGTAGTTTGTCGCGGGGACGGTAGATCAGGGCAGCGGCAACGCTGCTGCCCCCTGAACTCAGAAGCCCCCTGAAACTCAGAAGCCCCGTGAAACTCAGAAGATCGCGTTCGTGACCGCTTTGACTGGGCCGAGCAGCACCGATCCATCCGGCACGCCGGCATCGATCGGGATCGCCTTGTGGTTGGCCGTCGCCACCATCGGCTGGCGAGCGTCGCTGGTCACGATGACCGGCGTCTTCGAGGGCACGCGGTCATAAAGGTCGATAATGTCCTGGTTCATCAGGCGCACGCAGCCCGACGACACCGATTTGCCGATCGAGCGCCATTCCGGCGAGCCGTGCAGGCGATAGAGCGTGTCCACATTGCCCTGGAAGAGATAGAGCGCACGTGCGCCGAGCGGGTTCTTTAGGCCGCCGGGCATGCCGCCATTGTCGGCGCTGTACTGCTTCAATTCCGGCTGGCGGGCGATCATCTCATCCGGCGGCGTCCACTTCGGCCATTTCTGCTTCCACTGGACGACGGCGTCGCCCGACCATTCGAAGCCGGCGCGGCCAAGGCCGACACCATAGCGAATGGCCTGGCCGCCCGGGCGAACCAGATAGAGGAAGTGGCCTGTCGTATCGACGACGATGGTCCCCGGCTTCTGCCCGGTCGGGTCGGGTACGATCTGGCGCAGGAACTGCGGATCGATCCTGTCGACGGGGATGGCCGGCAGATCGAAACCGCCATCGTTGACCGCAGCGTACATCGACGCATAGTCGGCGAGCGGAGGCTCGACATACGTTGGTGGCGGCGGCGGCTCGACTGGTCCCGGTCCGGTGGTGGCGCATGCGGAAACCGCGATCGAGGCGGCGCCCAGGGCTGCGGCGTTGAGGAAGCCGCGACGGCTCAGGCGATAGGATTCGATTTCGGTTATGGACATGGCTGCCTTCTTTAAGACTCAAATCGCAACAAAGCGTCAACACGCGACGTTCGCTGCGGGTGCCTGACAACACCTGAGGCGATAGGCGGTTCCGATTCTGGCTCGAACGTGGACAAACAAAGGCGAAGCTGTGACTGCGCCGCCACTGTGGCGCTGGGGCCACAGGTCAGTTAGGCGCCGGATACGAGTGCCTCCAACGATGGCAGGATCAGGGCCGGTGGCAAGTCCTGGTATTCCTCCGGCTGGTTGGAGCGGTTGATCCAGACCGTGCGGAAGCCGAATTTGGTGGCGCCCGCAATGTCCCAGCGATTGGAGGACTGGAAGGAGACCGCGCCGGGATAGAGGCGCCATCCCGTGGCGACCATGTCGTAGACAACAGGATCGGTCTTGAAGCGACGCACCGCATCGACCGAATAGATGTCGTCCAGGACCTGGTCGAGTGCCGCCGAATTGACCGCTGCCTGCAGCATTTCGGGCGAACCGTTGGAGAGGATCGCCAGCCTGGCGCCCGAAGCCTTGAGCGCTTTCAGCACGGCCGGCACTTCGGGATAACAGTCCAGCCGCCAGTAGGCCTCCAGAAGTTTCGCCTTGAGGCTCGGATCGGCCGAAGGGACCTTGCGCAAGGCGAAGTCCAGCGCCTGTTCGGTCAGCTGCCAGAAATCGGCATAGGCGCCCATCAGCGTGCGAACCCAGGAATACTCGAGCTGTTTGGCGCGCCAGATTTCGGACAGGAGTTGGCCGTCCGGGCCGATCGCGTCCGCATGGCGGCGCACGGCGGCGTGCACGTCGAACAGCGTGCCATAGGCGTCGAACACGTAGGCGGCGTATTGCATGGCAACAGTTTTGAGGCGAGGCGGGACAAGGTGCAAGCCTTGATTGCAGCGCACCCGTCGCTGGCCTCAACAAAACTCCCCGATGCTGGTTGACGGCGGCGGTCAAAGCATCATCCAATGTTGTCACACAAGATTGACCGGAACGGGAAAACGCGATGACACTGGCGGCGGCGGCGCAATCCGCGACATGGACTTTCGTCGATGGCGATTGGTACGAAGGCAATGTCGCCATTCTGGGGCCGCGCAGCCATGCCATGTGGCTCGGCACCAGCGTGTTCGACGGCGCGCGGTGGTTCGAAGGCGTGGCGCCCGATCTCGAACTTCATGCCGCACGCGTCAATGCCTCGGCGATCGCGCTTGGGCTGGCGCCGAACATGACGCCCGAGCAGATCGTCGGGCTGACCTGGGACGGATTGAAGAAATTCGACGGCAAGACGGCGGTCTACATCAGGCCGATGTACTGGGCCGAGCATGGCGGCTACATGGGCGTGCCGGCCGATCCCGCCTCGACCCGTTTCTGCCTCTGCCTCTATGAATCGCCGATGATCTCACCGACCGGCTTTTCGGTGACCGTGTCGCCATTCCGGCGCCCGACTATCGAAACCATGCCGACCAACGCCAAGGCCGGCTGCCTCTATCCCAACAACGGCCGCGCCATCCTCGAGGCCAAGGCGCGCGGCTTCGACAACGCGCTTGTGCTCGACATGCTGGGCAATGTCGCGGAGACCGGAAGCTCGAACATCTTCCTGGTCAAGGACGGCCATGTGCTGACGCCGGCGCCGAACGGAACCTTCCTGTCCGGCATTACCCGCGCGCGCACGATGACGCTGCTTGGTGACTATGGGTTCACGACGACTGAAAAGACGCTGTCGGTGCGGGATTTCCTCGAAGCGGACGAAATCTTCTCGACCGGCAACCACTCCAAGGTGGTGCCGGTCACCCGCATGGAGGGCCGTGATCTGCAACCCGGCCCGGTGGCCAAGAAGGCACGTGAACTCTATTGGGAGTGGGCGCATTCGACCTCGGCTGGCTGAGATAGCCGGCCTTTTTGTCGCCGCGCGGCTGGTCACAGGAAAAGCATGTGACAGTTCCCGGGAACCCGCTTAGAAAGGGACTGGCGCTTCACTTCCG
This sequence comes from Mesorhizobium sp. B2-4-13, assembly GCF_006658535.1. Lineage (NCBI taxonomy): Bacteria > Pseudomonadati > Pseudomonadota > Alphaproteobacteria > Hyphomicrobiales > Phyllobacteriaceae > Mesorhizobium > Mesorhizobium sp. B2-4-13. The sequence goes on from NZ_VFVB01000013.1 coordinate 130,641, forward strand.
GAGTTGCTCCAGCTCAATCCCGACCTATCTTACTCCGGTATCCACACCGGATTTTCCACGAGGGAGTACTACCCATGGCTTTCGAATTGCCCGCTCTGCCCTACGACTATGAGGCCCTGCAGCCCTATATGTCCAAAGAGACGCTGGAGTATCACCACGACAAGCATCACAAGGCCTATGTCGACAACGGCAACAAGCTCGCCGCCGAAGCCGGCCTTGGCGATCTTTCGGTCGAAGAGGTGGTCAAGCAATCGTTCGGCAAGAATGCCGGTCTCTTCAACAATGCTGCCCAGCACTACAATCACATCCATTTCTGGAAATGGATGAAGAAGGGCGGCGGCGGCAACAAGCTCCCTGGCGCGCTGCAGAAGGCTTTCGACAGCGATCTCGGCGGTTACGACAAGTTCAAGGCTGATTTCATTGCCGCCGGCACAACGCAGTTCGGTTCGGGCTGGGCCTGGGTTTCGGTCAAGGACGGCAAGCTGGCGATATCGAAGACGCCGAACGGCGAGAACCCGCTGGTTCATGGCGCATCGCCGATCCTCGGCGTCGACGTCTGGGAGCACTCCTACTACATCGATTATCGCAACGCCCGGCCGAAATACCTCGAGGCCTTCGTAGATAGCCTGATCAACTGGGATCACGTGCTTGAACTCTACGAAAAGGCGAATGCCTGATCAATCTTCCGAAAGGCCCGGCACCCCCGGGCCTTTTCTTTTCGTCTCGAACCCCACGGCTAGGGTCATGCAATTTCATGCGGGAGAATGGGAATATTCCACCTCCCGCATCCGTTAACGTCCTGTCCTGAAATGCCTTCACCACGGAGCCAAATGAATGAGAAAGCTTGTCATCGCCATCTCCATGCTCGCACTCGCCGCATCGGCGGCCTTTGCCGATCCGATCCTCGACCGGCAGGCTCTGATGAAGGAACGCGGAAAGATCGTCGGCGGCCTGTCGAAAGTGGTCAAGGGCGAGGAGCCCTTTGATGCCGCCGCGGTGCTGACCCAGTTGCAGGCACTGCAGGCAAATGCCGAGAAGTTCGACGTAGAGGCCTTGTTCCCGAAGGGCACCGACACCGGCGACACCACGGCGGCGCCAAAAATCTGGGAAGACATGGCCGGCTTCAAGGCGGCCGAGGACAAGTATCTCGCCGATGTCAAGGCTGCGGTCGCGGCGGCTCCGGCGGACGTCGATGCGCTGAAGACGCAGATCGGCACCATCGGCTCGGACTGTGGTACCTGCCACCAGGGCTACAGGGTCAAAAAGGGCTGATCGCCAGCCATGGCATGGCTGAAGAAGCTCGTCGGCGCGGCCCTCCTCCTGGGCGTCGCCGGCGCGTCGGCGGGGTGGCTGCTGTCGGCACCGGTCACGCTTGATGCGGCGACCCTGGCGCAACTCGGCCCAGGCGATGTTGCCCGGGGCAAGCGTATCTTCTATGCCGGCGGCTGCACCTCCTGCCATGCCAAGCCTGGGTCGCAGGGCGATGCACGGCTTCAACTCGTAGGCGGGCTCGAACTCAAGACGCCATTCGGCACCTTTGTTCCGCCCAATATTTCGCAAGATCCCAAGGACGGCATCGGCGCATGGTCGGTCGGGGATCTCGCTAACGCCATGCTGAAAGGTGTGTCGCCTTCGGGCCAGCACTTCTATCCGGCATTCCCCTATGCCTCCTATGCTCGCATGAAACCGTCAGATGTCGCCGACCTCTACGCTTTCTTGAAGACGCTTCCCGCCGTCGCCGGCAAGGCGCCCGGCAATTCGCTGGCGTTCCCGTTCAGCATCCGGCGCGGCATTGGCCTGTGGAAGCGGCTCTATCTCAGTGAAAAGCCTGTCGTGCCCCTGCCTGATGGCGCGCCAGACCCGGTGATGGCAGGCCGCTACCTGGTCGAAGGACCGGGCCATTGCGGCGAATGCCATACGCCGCGCGACCTCGCTGGCGGAACCAGGAAAAGCGAATGGCTGGCCGGTGCGGTGGCCGCCGAGGGCTCGGGCGTCGTGCCGAATATCACTTCGGGCGAGGGAGGTATCGGCAGCTGGTCCGCGTCCGACATCGCAAACTACCTCGAAACCGGATTCACGCCGGATTTCGATTCCGTCGGCGGCGCCATGGTCGATGTGCAGCGCAACATGGCCGAGCTGACGGCGGACGACCGTGTGGCGATTGCTGCCTATCTGAAGGCGGTGCCGCCGCATCCCAACGGCTATCCGGCGCGCAAGAAAAGTACGAACTAATCCTCGGACTGCAGATGGCGATCGCCGAGGAAATCGAAGCCCGTTTCGAAGAAAAGGTTGTAGTTGCAGGTCATCTCCTCGCCAGGCGCGATGTCGCGCAAGGCGTAGGTCTCCTCGGGCGACGAGACATCGCAATTCGGCTCGTCGTCATGGTTCATGTAGCGGGCGTCGTCGGCTTCGAAGACGATATAGGCGGGATCGCGACGGTCGGGGTAGGAATAGCGGTCGAGGTAGTTCTTCACCGGCCCGGTTTCGCCCTCATAGGTTTCGACGTCGATGATCCGATCGAACCGGGGGTCGAGTTTCCAGACCAGCGTGCCCTTGGCAATATGGTTCTTGGCAAACACACCGATGCCCTGGATCGGCGATTTGTCGAGATAGACGTCGACGAGCAGCATAATGGACCCTTGTGCAAGTGCGGACTTCGCGCCCGGGAAAATCGTGCCTTGGGTAGCGCGCGACCGTCGCAATTGCGAGCGGAAATGAGCCGCGCGGAATTCAAAAAGTGATGATCATCATGCCTGTCGGCCGACGTGGGTCGCCTGGCCTCAGCGCTGTTGCAAGGCGAGGCGGACACCCAGGGCGCAGTAGATGCCGCCGACAACCTTGCCTTGCCATTTCAGCACTGTCGGATTTCGGCGCAGGAAACTGCCGAGCCGCCCTGCGCTCACGGCGAACACGACCGTGCTGAAAAGCCCCAGCATGACGAAGATGATCCCCAATACGGCCAATTGAACCATCACTGATCCGCTTTCGGGCCGCACGAACTGAGGCAGGAACGCCAGGAAGAATAGCGCGGTCTTGGGGTTGAGCACCTCGGTCAAGACAGCCTGTCGAAACGCCTTGCCGGCGGAGATTGCAAGCGCGCCGGCGGTCGGATCGGATGGCGCTTTCTCGATGATGGCCCGAATGCCGAGGTAAACGAGGTAGGCCGCGCCGATATACTTTACGATGCTGAACAGCGTCGCCGATGTGGCGATGATCGCCGAGATCCCGACCATCGCCATGGCGGTATGAAACACATCGCCGGCCGCGATCCCGCCGCCTGTGGCGATCCCGACCCTCGTCCCCGAACTCGTTGCGCGGGCGATCGTCAACAGCGTGGCCGGGCCAGGAATGAAGACAAAGCCGAGCACAACCGCGATGTAGGCTATCGCTGTGGCCGGATCGATCATCGCGGCGTTCCTCCGTGAGCTATGCCTTGTCCGTCACCTTCAGCGTGAAGGCATAAGTATAGGCGATCTCCTCCAGGCGTGAAAACCGGCCGGAGGCACCGGCATGGCCGGAATCCATGTTGATCCTGAACAGTACCGGATTGTCGCCGCTCGTGCGGTCGCGCAGCCGCGCAACCCATTTGGCCGGCTCCCAATAGGTGACGCGCGGATCGGTGAGACCGGCGAGCGCCAGGATCGGCGGATAGTCGAGCGCGGCGACATTGTCGTATGGCGAATAGGCGGCGATCGTCAGGTAATCGTCGGCCGACGCGATCGGATTGCCCCATTCCGGCCATTCCGGCGGGGTCAGCGGCAGCGTTGAGTCGAGCATGGTGGTGAGTACATCGACGAAGGGAACCTCGGCCACGATGCCGCCGAAGCAATCCGGCGCCATGTTGGCGATGGCGCCCATCAGCATACCGCCGGCCGAGCCGCCCTGCGCGACGATGCGGTCATGCGCGGTATAGCGCTCGGCAACGAGGTGGCGGGCGCAGGTGATGAAATCGGTGAAGGTGTTCATCTTGTGCGCCCGCTTGCCGTCGTCGTACCAGCCATATCCCTTGTCCTTGCCGCCGCGCACGTGGGCAATGGCAAACACGAACCCACGGTCCACCAGCGAGAACCAGTTGGTGTTGAAGGCGGCCGGCACGGTGATACCGTAGGAGCCGTAACCGTAGAGCAGGCATGGCGCGGAGCCATCCAGCGGCGTGTCGCGGTGATGCAGAAGCGAGATCGGCACCAGTTCGCCATCGGCCGCCGGCGCCATCAGCCGCCTCGTGACGTAGAGGTGCGGATCGTGGCCGGACGGCACTTCCTGGGTCTTGAGCAGCACACGCTCACGAGTGCGCATGTTGTAGTCGAACATCTGCGACGGTGTCGTCATCGAAGAGTAGGAAAAACGCATCATCTCGGTGTCGTATTCCAGGGACCCTGAAAGGCCGAGCGAGAAGGCTTCCTCGTCGAAGGAAATCAGATGCTCTTCGCCGCTGGCCCGATCCCGCACTACGATGCGCGGCAGGCCTTCCTTGCGCTCGAGCCGCACCATGTGGTCCTTGAAGCCGATCACCGACAGGATCAGCCGGCCCGGTTCATGCGGCACCAGTTCCTGCCAGTTGACGCGGACCGGGTCGCTCGCCGGCGCCGTCATGATCTTGAAGTCCTTGGCACCGTCCGCGTTGGTCAGGACGAAGAAGATATCGCCGCCTTCCTCAAGTTCATATTGAAGGCCGGTCTCGCGCGCCGAAACCAGCTTCGGCTTGGCAAATGGATCGCTGGCGCTCAACAGACGGTATTCCGAAGTCTCGTGATCGTTGATGCCGATCATGATCCATTGGTTGTTGCGAGTCCCGTCGACGTTCATGAAGAAGCCGGGGTCGGTTTCCTCGTAGATCAGCCGGTCGTTTTCAGGGGCCTGCCCCAGTGCGTGGAACAGCACCTTCGACGGCCGGTGGTTTGGGTCGAGACGTGTATAGAAGAACCCGTCATTGCCCGCGTCCCAGACCCCCGAACCGCCGGTGGCCTGTATCTGGTCCGCCAGTTCCTTGCCGTCGGCAAGGTCGCGCACACGCAGCGTGTAGAATTCCGAACCCTTGTCGTCGAACGCCCATAGCAACTTGCTATGATCGGCCGAATGATCGACGCCGCCAAGCCGGAAATAGGCCTTGCCCTCGGCCTCGGCGTCGCCGTCGAGCAGGATCTGCTCGGGTCCGCCGCCGCGCGGCGTTCGGAAATAGCGCGGCTGCTCGCCGCCGAGCTTGAAGGAAGAGCCGTAGGCATAAGGCCCGTCCTTCATGGGAACGGAAGAATCATCTTCCTTGATGCGGCCCTTCATTTCCTTGAAAAGCTGCTTTTGCAGATCTGACGTGTCGGCCATCAGCGTCGACTGATAGGCGTTCTCGGCTTCGAGTTCGGCGCGGATACCTGGATCGAGCAAGGAAGGATCCCTGAACATTTCTTGCCAGTTATCCGCTCGCAGCCAGGCATATTCATCGGTTCGCGTGATGCCGTGATGCGTGTCCGAGACGGGCCTTTTCTCGGGGGCAGGGGCGCTGGCGATTGGAAATCGGGAAGTCCTGGTCATTGCGTCTCGCTCTGGAAATATCTTGAATGACGAATGAACACGCCGATCAGGGCAGGTTCAAGAGCCGTGGCGTAGAGGTGGTGTCGGCCCATGCGACGCCGGGAGGAGAGAAGATGACTATTCGGTCTCGTATTGCTGCGGCTTCCGCCGTCGCTTCGCTAAGTCTGGTCTTTGCCGGCCAGTCTCATGCGACCGTATTTTCGGCTTGGCAAGTGGCCAATGTGCCGTTCGGCGACACGCTCAATGTGCGCAAATATCCGTCGGGAACATCCCAGAAGCAGGTCGCATACCCGAACGGGACCGTCCTGCAGATGACCGGACGATGCACCGGCGGCATAAACCTGCTCGATATCGCCAATCAACCGGCATGGAAACAGCAGCAGACGGTTCGCTATCGCTGGTGCGAAGTCTGGCATGAGCCGGCCAAGAACGGCACCTTCGTGACCGGCTGGGCCTATGGCAGATATATCATCCCGTATTGAACGACCATCGATTTTGGCCCCGACGGGTTCGGCCGGCGGGCATGTCGCCTGGCTGCCTGCCCGACAGAGAGGAGCGGCAACCTGTGGTTTTGAGGACAGATGCGAACAACCAAGTTTGCCGAAGCGACGGCAAAGCAAACGAGAGCATTGAAACCTGATTTGTGAGTTATCGCGAATGTAACGGTGAACTGACGTTACGTCAGGCTTTACCGGTTTGGCGGGCGAAATATCGAAAAATTACATGATGCACGAAAGATTGAAGCTGATCGCGGAATAGTTGATCAAGATTCATAAATATAATGCGCGCAACGAATTGACTTACTTGACCTGCGGCCGCATTGATGTCCCCGTGACACGAATCGCGGCAGCTCTATCTGCGCAAATTCGTGCAATGCCCTGCCTGTAAAAAGGGGCACAGACCGACGTAACTCTTGTTGGGGCCTGAAGACCATGGATATTGTCGAAACACCTTCCAGAAACAATGATGCGCTGATCGAGCTCACCGCCGATGTGGTGGCTGCCTATGTCAGCAACAATCCGGTGCCGGTCGGCGAACTACCGAACCTGATATCCGATGTCCATGCCGCCCTCGGGCGTGTGGGCGGAACCGTCGAACAGGCGCCTGCCGACAAGCAGAAGCCGGCTGTCAACCCGAAGCGCTCCGTTCATGACGACTACATTGTCTGTCTTGAAGACGGCAAGAAGTTCAAGTCGCTCAAGCGTCACCTGATGACCCACTACGATCTGACGCCCGATCAGTATCGTGAAAAGTGGAACCTGGACCCAAGCTATCCGATGGTTGCCCCGAATTACGCGGCGGCTCGCTCGCAGCTTGCCAAGAAGATGGGCCTCGGCCGCAAGCGCAAGGCGGCGCGGTAGTCGCTGCTTGCCAGATTGGATTGAAATCAAACGGCGCCTTCGGGCGCCGTTTTGATTTCAGGGGTGGGCGGAAGATCGACAGGTCGATCAGGCAGTCTGGGCGAGCGCCATCTCGGCATCGCGTTTGATGCGCTTGACCATCGAGCGAAGGCCGTTGGCACGCTGGGGCGACAGGTGCTCGTCGAGGCCGAGTGCCTTCAGCGTCGCTTCCGCATCGATTTTCTGGATTTCGCTGGCCGTCTTTCCGGAAAACAGCGCCAGCATGATCGCAACCAGTCCGCGCACGATATGGGCGTCCGAATCGCCGGTGAAGGTGATGACGGGGTCGGCGCCCGGACCCCGTTCGGTGGTCAGCCAGACCTGGCTGACGCAACCTGGCACCTTGTTGGTGGCGTTGCGCTCCGCATCGGGAAAGGGCGGCAGCGCTTCGCCGAGTTCGATGACGTAACGATAACGATCCTCCCATTCGTCAAGGAACGAGAAGTCGTCGCGGATCGTCTGGATCGTGGTCGTCATGACCCGGATATAGTCACGCGGCGGCGCCGCGTCACGGAAAAAACAAGGACACCGCGGGCGTCGAGAGGGCAGACTGCCCGCGGTGCGCCGTCGAGACGGCTTAATTGTTTATCGGCAGGTTGACCGTTTCAGGCAGGGCGACTTCCGGTACGCTGCCCGTCATTGTCGAGGTATCGGGGCCGGCGGACTTGTCGTCCAGCATGGCCGCCGCGATCTTGGCGGTTTCCTTGGCGCGTGCGGTGATGGTGTGCATCGCCGACTTGCCCGTCTCGCAGACATCGGGCTTGCGTTCGCAGATACCGGCGATGTCGCCGACGGCGTCTCGCGCCGCGAACAGGGCCTGGATCGGCCCGACGCTTTCCTGGCCCGTTTCATCGGACCCGACACCCAGCGGCAGCGCCAGCAGCACCAGTGAAAACCAGAAAGCCATTCTTATCAGGAAGAACATGCCTTGCCTCTCGTCGTGACCGGATCATGCATCATATGGCATGACCTCTTTTATGGGCAGGATGTTGACACACAGGCACAAAGGACGGCTTGCACGATCGCCGAGAATTTTCCTCAAATTTTAGGCAAATTCGAAACGAAGCGTTTTGCTGTCGATTTGTTTCATATCGGAACGATTCTTCTCACCATTCGATAACCATCTATCCCGTTGAATGAATTGTGTCTTCGAGGAAATAAAGCGGCTTCGACGACTTGGCCCGCGGTCCGACGACAGGGCCGCCAGGATAACCCTCCGTTTACTATGGCTGCATTTGACCGGGTTTTCGGCCGCCGTCATCCCGATATTTGCCGCAGGGCGGGCCTTGGTCGGCCCTGCCTTATCCATTCCTTAAACGCTGGATGCGAGTTTCAAAGCCAACCAAGACAATCTGCAAAAGCAGAGCTGTTCACGACGAGTGCGAGTGCGTTGAATTGATGCCGATCGAGGCCAGATACGCTGAATTGCCTGGTGCAATAGCGGCCGGTTGTGAGCGCATGGTTCATCCCAGCGTTCTCGAACGGAGCGACCGCGAGCGCCAGCGCCGTTTCATCGGCGTGATGCTGGCCGCGCCATTTTTTGCAGCGGGTGCCGCGGTCACGCTGGTTACATCGGGGATGGGCGCCGCGGTGACCATGGCCGCCATTTTCGCGGCCTTCGGCCTGTGCTGGTTCGTCGCCCTGCTGGTAGCCGCTACCGGCAAGATGGCTGCCGCGGGGCCGATCGCCCTGGCGATGGCGGCGCTTGCCCTTGCCGGTCTCATCGGTGCCGCCGGCGGATTGAGTTCACCTGTCGCCATGCTTACCCTGGCGCTGCCATTCGAAGCCTGGTGGATCGGCGCGTCACGGCGTGCGGCATTGTGGGGGGGCGCGACAGCCGTCATCGCCATCGCCCTTCAGTCCTTGTCGGCCGCCTTCCTTCCATTGGCGGATGCGCACATCGCCGCCTGGCATTGGCTGGTGCCATTGGCCTGGGCGCTGGCCCTCATCCCGCGGATATCGGCTTTTCGCGGCACCGCCGGCGCGGCCGATACGCTCGATGCCGGTGATCGACTGGAAGACATCATCGACGCGGTGGTCTTGCGGGTCGCCCGCCACGGCGAAGTCGTGGATGCATCCGCCAAGTCGCGTACGCTTCTGAAATTGCCGCCTGAGCTGTTGTCCGGAACGGGCCTCTTCGATCGGGTCCACCTGTCGGATCGTGTCTCCTATCTCAGCGCCCTGGCCGACATGCGTGACGGCGCACGGTCGCGCCGCCTCGAATTGCGCATCAGGCTGCCCCAGAGTGGCAACGGCGCCCACAACGGAAGTGGCTTTGTGGCCGACAATTACCAGCCATTCGCGCTCGAACTGGTGCGTGGCGAGAAACAAGGCGACGTCTTCACGCTTGTCCTGCGCCAGAATGACGAGACCGCGCGACTGCGCGAAGAACTGGCGCAAGCCAATGAGACGGCGGCCGCCGCCGAAGTGGCCAAGGGCCGGTTCCTGGCAGTCGTGAGCCATGAACTGCGCACGCCGTTGAACGCCATCATCGGCTTCTCCGACATGCTGCTGCACGAGATGTTCGGCACCTTCAAGGATCCGCGCCAGAAGGAATATGTCGGTCTGGTGCGGGACTCGGGCCAGCATCTGCTGGCAGTCGTGACATCCATACTCGACGTATCGAGGATCGAATCGGGCGTCTACGCCACCGAGCCGGAGCCGTTCCGGTTCGTGGAAGCCGCAGACATGTGCCAGTCGATGATGCGGCTGCAGGCGCAGGCCAAGAATATCGACCTGCAGACGCAGATCGCCCCTGACGCCGGCGATATCAATGCCGATCGCCGCGCCGTACAGCAGATGCTCATCAACCTCGTTTCCAACGCGATCAAGTTCACCCCCGACGGCGGCGATGTCGTCATCGGCGCCAAGCGGATCGGCTCACGTCTGCATTTCTGGGTGAGGGACACCGGTATCGGCATCGCCGAGGAGGATTTCGCCAATCTCGGCAAACCCTTCACGCAGATCCAGAACGACTATACCCGCCGCTTTGAGGGCACGGGTCTTGGCCTTTCCCTGGTGAAGGGGCTGGTGGCCTTGCATGAAGGGACCATGTCGATCGAAAGCATGCCGGGCGAGGGCACCACGGTCACCATCAGCCTGCCGGTCGGCGGGCCGAAGGGGCGCCCCGCCAACCCGACCGGAGTGCTGACAATGCCGGTGACGAGGGCGAAAGGGGACGGAAATGGCTCGCTCCGCAAAACAGGCTAAGGCGGTCAAACGCCGCGGCAACGCCTTTCAGGACGGCGCCATCGCCGTCGGCGGCATGATTTCGCGCAATCCCGTCCTGGTGGGAGGATCGACCGCATTCCTGGTGACGCTGTTCTATGTCTCGGCGAATGCGCTATGGTATCAGCCTTTCCCGCACGCCGGGGCGTTTTTCGCCACACGCAATTTCCAGGGCGTTCCGCACGCCGCCGCCGACGAGCCCGAGACGACAATCAACATCGTGCGGTCCAATGCCGCGCCCGCCCCGATCAAGGGTGACCCGGTGGTCGAGCAGGTGCAAGGCATATTGAAGGACCTTGATTTCTATTCCGGCACCGTCGACGGCATTTCCGGCCCCAACACGCGCAAGGCCATACAGGCCTATCAACAGAAGGTCGGGCTGAACGCCTCGGGCGAGATCGACGTACTGCTCCTGGATCAACTGGGTGCAACGCCGAAGACGGCTGCCGTGCCGAAACCGCAACCTCGTCCTGACATGCCGCCGGCCGCAGTTCCCGTGTCCTTGCAGACCAACGAGGCACAGGCGAATGCCGCCTTGCAGGGGCCTGACCCCCGCATCGTCAAGATCCAGGCCGGGCTGAAGGCCTTCGGCAATGACGACATGCAACTGGATGGCGTCGTCGGCGCACGCACCAAGGCGGCGATCAAGGAGTTCCAGTCACTGTTCGGCTTGCCGCAGACCGGCGAGCCCGACGAGATCGTCTACGTCAAGATGCGCGAGATCGGCCTCACCAACTGACGGCCGAAAACGACGGCTCGCCCTCCACGGGGAATTTCGGTAGAGAGCCCGCATGTCGTCGGGAGTCTTCCATGCGCGTAACCGCTGATCTGTGGGTCTCGGCCCTGTTGCGCCGGGTTTTCAGCGCCGGCGGATTTGCCGCCGTGGTCAATCGCGGCGCGACGGAGGCCGGGGCCGTGTTCATCCTGGCGCGGGGCAGGCTGGGTGAAACGGCTCTCTACGGGCCGGCACCGCAGACAAGCTACGATTCGGCCAAGCCCGAAGACCGTTTTTTCAGCCTTCTCGCCGCCGGCAACGATGCCGCCGTGCTGGATGCGAGACTGGAGCGCGAGAAAAAATTCGATCCCGACATCTGGGTGGTCGAGATCGAGGCCGGTAGCGTTCCCATCGAGGAACTTATTTCCGTGAAGACGCCCTGAGGCCGGGGGCGTCGGCTTCGTCGCTGTTGGAGGCCCTGCGGCTGTCGCCGTTTGCCGGTGGCTTGCCGCGAACCGTCTTGGACAGGGTTTCGGCCTTCCACTCCCGCACCATATCCAGGGCCGCGTCGCGATGCAGCAGGCGGTAGCGGTCGAGATAGGCGCGGATGGCCTGGGGATGCGGGAACAGGCCGGGATAGACGGCGACAGTGATCAGGAATGCCCGGTCCTCGCTGAAGTCGAGCGAACGCAGCGCCGCAAGCAGCGGCGCATAGTTCTGGTGGGCGGTCAGCGATTGCGCAATCGAAAAATCAATGTCGAGAGCGTCCGCCAGCGCGGTGTGGAAGAACGCGGCGTTTCCCGTCAGTGCCGTCTCGCGCAGTTTGACAAAGGTGTCCGCGCCGGGGAACGCGTCGATCTTCGCCGCCAAGGCTTGGTCGCCGGTGCGCATCATGGAGCGCAGCTTGCGCCGCGCGCTCTCGGCGGCAACGCCGGATGTCTGCTGAGTTTCCGCGCTGTCCGCCGTCGCTTGCGCCTTCACGACAAGGCTCTGCGCCGGGGCTGCTTCCGGATCCCGCGTCCGCACCAGGGTCGGCCTTTCGAGCGCCCTGATCAGATCGGCGATGGTCGGGTTCAGATCCTTGCGCCGCGCTATGGCGCGCGCATGCGGCAGCCCATGCCGGCCAATCAGCGCGATCAGGTCGATGTCGCTGACGGCGCGCGAGCGGATGAGCAGTGGAGCGGCAATGTCGACCGGTTCCTCGCAGAGGCGCCGCACCAGGGCCGCGGGTGCGTATTCGCATTCGGAAAGGGCGGCTGCCACGTAGCGCCGCGATTCGACGGATACATCATCGAACAGAGGCAGCGTCAGGTCTTCGAGTTGGCCGATCTCCCGGCGCGACGGTCGCGTCAGCGAGCAGAACGCGGAAACGGCGGCGCGGAACAGCCTTTCGGCTTTTCCCGATTGCGTCCTTATCGCGATTTGCCTGAAATCCGAAGATGACACGAAGGATACGCCTGACACCAGATACACACTCGACCTCGCGGCACCGGGACTATGTCGGTTTCGCGATTGCCTCGGTCAGAACTCACTGACCCGGGAACAAAGATCAATTTAGCCGCGATCCGTTAGCGCTCCGTTAACCCTCTGCCGGCCTTAATGATATTTGGAGGCGTTGCGTTGTGCTCCGGGGAAACCGAGAGGAATGCGCGAATCATGGGCATGGTACTGTCTTTCGTGCCGCGTGCGGCACCGGCTAATCGAGCCAAGCAAACCACCGAAATACCGGCGGCGGTGATCATATTTCCCGGCATCCGTTATGAACGGTCCAGCACCGGCGAAGCCCGGCCTGCAGGGCCAGACAAGCCGGGATCGCCACGGACGCCAGTCCCCCATCACTGAGCAGTCCCTCACCACTGAGCTTTGCTGAAGCCATGGTGGTCCGTCAGGCTCTCTGCTCCAGATCCGCGATCGAGGCTTAGAAATCCTGCAACTCGCAGGAACTCTGATCGAGAAAGCGGGACACGATCGGCTTCCAGCTCTCGTCGGGTACGAAGCTGCGGATGACGAAGATGCCTTCATCGATCGGCGCCTCGACGAAGATCGCTCCCTGAAGATCCTCGGGCAGGTCCTTGCGCACGTCGATCATCTGTGCCGGCGTCAGCACGACGGCATCCAGCTTGCCGCCCGCCGCCGTGTGGTCGTTGAAGGAATAGATGTTGTGACCGCTGCGGTCATAGACCGACACCGACCAGAACGGGACGTCCCCCGGCGCCTTGATCCGGACCATTCCTTCCTCGAGGTCGAAGCGGCAGGCTGTTGCGTAGAACAGCGGGTCTACTGATTTCACCACCGGTGCGCCGCCCGCTTCGGCATCGAGCCGGTTCATCTTGTAGAGATCCGAAGCCATGGAGAGACGCGACCAGGCGTCGCGTTCCGAAAATTCCGGCACCAGAAGCAGGACGACAATGTGGACGATGCCGGCGCCGACGAGGCCGAGCAGGATGGCATGGAAAAGCCTGCGCAATGCGGCACGCAAACTACGCATCGCAGCCCGCCTTGACGATCCTGGGCAGCGAAACGTCTGACAGGCCGGTGCTGCTGGCGATCGGCGTGTCGTAGAGGGTCAGGACGAAATACATCCGTCCAGAACCGTCGGTCAGCAGCCAGTTGCCCGGCATCGGGTGATGGCCCACGGATATAATCACGGAATTGTCCGGTTGGCGTAGCACCTCGTAGGACTGAAGAGCCGCAAGCCGCGATTTACCGGTCTCGACGACGCCGAGCGACTGATCGGCGGCATAAAGCGTCCAGAACCGCGCTGTCGGAAATCCGCCCTCGATCCTGTAGGTGCATTCCCGCTTGAGCTGGTCGCCGGCGGCATCCTTTTCCGCCACGAAGGACAGGCCCTCGGCGCGACCAAGCGCCAGCACGCCCTCGCGCGCCACGCGGGCCTTGGAATAGGGGTCCGCGGCCGGTGTGCCGATGTCGGGGAAGGCAGTCCACTGGCCGATCCTGATTGCGCCGACACCGTCCTGGATCTTCAGCGCATACCAGACGCTGGCGCCGCCTCCGCCAATGGCTATGGCAAGCGAAATCAGCATCAGGAAGGCGTTCTTGAGCATGAAGGGCCAGGTGCGCGCAGAATTGCCGTTCGGGGATATCGCGGCGCGGGGCCTTGTGGCAAGCAGGCGTGATGGATTTGCCAGTCGGTCTTGTCTCAGCGGGCGGATATCACAGTGCCGACAACGTTTCGGGTGAAGCGGGGGCGTCGAGTTTGGGGGCCGCCTGGAACATCTGGCTCATGTCCCGCAACGTCTGTGTGGTTCGACTGGACAGCACCGGCGGCCGCTCGGCGGCGGCATCGGCCGCGGCCTGCTCCTCGCTCTTCTTCTGTGCCTCGGCGGCCTTTGCTGCGACCTCCTCGTCGACGAAGGGCTTGTCTATCCCCGGGATCGGCTTCAAGTCGATGTTCTGGTGCGCGTAGACCATCAACCGCTGCCACACCATCGCCGGCAGCGAGCCGCCGGTCATGTTCTTGGTCGGGGTGAAATCGTCATTGCCTAGCCACACGGCCGCCGTGTAGTTGCCGGTAAAGCCGACGAACCAGGCATCGCGGTAGGATTGCGTGGTGCCGGTCTTGCCGGCGACGACGATGTTGGGAATTTGCGCCCGCCGCGCCGTGCCCATCACCGGCACGGCCGCCAGCATGGTGTTCATGGATTTCAGGGCCTGCTCGGAGAGGACGCGATGCGGCGGCGGCGCGTCCTTGGTCCAGTCATACACCACGTCGCCGGTGCGGGTTACGAGCTGGGTGATGCCGTGCCGGGAACCGACGAAGCCATTCTGGGCGAACACGCTGTAGCCCGTCGCCTGGTCCATCACGGTCATGCCCGAGGTGCCGAGCACCATCGTCTTGTGCCCTTCGAGCGGCGATTCCACCCCAAACGATTCCGCCAATGCCTTGATCGGCGCGATGCCGAGATGGTCCTTGGCCAGCCGCACCGGCACGGTGTTGATCGACTTGGCCATCGCCATGATCAGCGTGATGTTGCCCGCCGACTCGCCGCTGTAATTGTGCGGCGACCAGTTGCCCCAGCTGATCGGCCCGCCAGAAATGATCGAGTTCGGCGTGAAGCCGTGTTCCATCGCCGTGGCGTAGACATAGGGCTTGAACGATGAGCCGGTCTGGCGCAGTGCCTTGGTGGCGCGGTTGAACTGGCTGGCGCCGTAGTCGCGGCCGCCGACGATCGCCCGCACCGCGCCATTGGTCTCGATCACTACCACGGCCCCTTCGGTGACGTTGTACTCCTTGCCGAACTGGCGCAGGTGGAACTCGACGGACTCCTCCGCCGCCTTCTGGATGTTGGCGTCGAAGGTGGTGTGGGCAACCAGCGAGTGCTGGCCGGGCTTGGCGATCTTCTTGACCTCGTCGAAGGCCCAGTCGAGGTAGTAGTCGGGGCTCTTCTGTTCGCCGCGGTCGACGACGTCGGCCGGATGCAGTCTGGCCTGCAGCACCTGGCCTTCGGTCATGAAGCCGGAATCGACGAGGTTGGACAGCACCACGTTGGCCCGCGCGCGCGCCGCCGGCAGGTTGATATGCGGCGCGTATTTGGTCGGCGCCTTGAACAGGCCGGCCAGCATCGCCGCCTCGGCAAGGTTCAGGTCCTTGACGCTCTTGCCGAAATAGAAGTCCGCCGCCGCCTCGATGCCGAACGTGCCACCGCCCATATAGGCGCGGTCGAGATAGAGCTGCAGGATTTCCTTCTTCGACAGATTGGCCTCCAGCCACAGCGACAGGAACGCCTCCTTGATCTTGCGCTCGAACGTGCGCTCATTGGTCAGGAACAGGTTCTTGGCCAGCTGCTGGGTGATGCTCGAGCCACCCTGGACGACCGAATTCGCCCGCACGTTCTCGAAGATCGCGCGCGACAGGCCGAGCACGTCGATACCGTAATGATCGAAAAACCGGCGGTCCTCGGTGGCGAGCACCGCCTTGATGACATGGTCCGGCATCTCGTCGACCGGCACGGAGTCGCGCTGGATGATGCCACGCTGGCCGATCTCGTTGCCATAGCGGTCCAGGAAGGTGACGGCGAAGTCGCCCTGGGCGCGCCAGTCGCCGGTGGTATCCTGGAAAGCGGGTATCGCCAGCGCCAGCATCACCACCATGCCGCCGGCGCCGAGTGTAAAACCTTCGCTCAAAAGTTCGATGAAGCCGCGCCGCCAGCCCTTCAGGCGGAAGCGCCGCGAGAAGATCGTCGCGGCCTCCCAGAACTGGCGCGCCTTGAACCCGATCTCATAGAGCGAGGAATCAAGCCACGCGTCCAGCGCCAGCAACCAGGCGGCGATCGGACCTCTTCTCTTGCGTGGTTCAGGGCTGACCATTCAAAAAACCCGGCTCGGTTCTGGCGCGACCTGAAAACCGCAAGCGGGCAATTTCAGGGCGGCGCCCTGTGCGACTATTCATCCATTTACGGACACTCACAAGGGCGGCGAGGACACAGGGGCACGGTTTGTTGATGGAAGAGCCAGGTACCCGGCGGCCGGTTCCTCGCCCGCCAGGTACCCGATCCGGCGAGCGGGGGCAGGTTTGCCGTTTTCCCGACTATCAGGCCGCCTCGCGCTTCAGCGCCTGTGCCATGCAATGGATACCGCCGCCGGTCTTGGAGATTTCGCTCATGTCGACGGCCGCGACCTCGAAGCCGCGCGCCTTGAGTTTTTCGATCAGCGTCTTGCTGGACGTCGGCGCGATCACCCGGTCCTTGCCCAGCGACATGAAGTTGCAGCCGAGCGCCATCGTGTCCTGGAAGGGAACGTCGATGATCTCGTGCCCCTTGCCCTTCAGCCAGTCGACGATGCCAGGCTCGGTGCAGGCGAGGCAGACGGCAGTGAGCTTTTCGGCGATCGGCACCACCATCAGGTCGATATGGACGTAATATTCGTCGATGAAGGCAATGCGTGTCTCCCAGCCTTCCTTCTCGAACCAGGCCTGCACCTGCCGGGCGCCTTCCTCCTGCGTGCGGGCGCCGCCGCAGCCGATCAGCACCACGCCGTCCTCGATGACATTGAAGTCGCCGCCCTCGAAAGTGCCGGCTGTCACCATGTCGTAGATCGGGATGCCGAGCTTTTCATAGGTGCGGATGGCGGCGTAGTTCTCGCCGCGCCGCCACCAGTTGGCCATGGCGGTGATAATGGCGCCATAAGGCGTCATGACGCTGGAATCGCGGGAATAGACCTGCATCGGCAGTTCCGGCGTCGGCTCGTGCCAGTGAATGTTGACGCCGAAATGCTCGTAGGCCGCGACAAGATCCTTGTGCTGCGCCTGCGCGATCTGGACGTTGCAGGGGGCTTCACGCAGGTGCTTGCGCGACAGCGAGCTGGTCGACAGGTGGCGCAGGAAATTCGGCGATCCGAGCAGCACGTCGGTCAACACGTCGGTTTCGTTGGCGAAGCCCCAGACGGTCAGTGGCTTGGTACCGCCGGCCGGGTTGCGGCGTTGAAGCGAAAACGGCTCGGCGATGATGCGGTCATGGACGGTCATGCGGGTTCTCCTCGTGGGCTCTTTTTAAAGGGTTGGTCAGGTCATGCGTTGCTTGGGATCCACCAGTCGCGGCCGCGCGCGGTGATGACATATTCCGGCCAGCGAAAGTTGATCGGCGGGTCGTAGTCGCAGAGCGGCGCGATCCAGTTGGAGCCGCCGACGCCACCGCCGGTACGGGTGATGAACTCGTCCATTGCCGCATCGCGGGCGGTCTCGTCCTCGAGCAGGCGCAGCGCCGTCAGCGCGACCGTCTTGGCGGCGCAGATGACCATCGGGTCGATCGTCGCCGGAATGCCACCCAGCGCATTCATCACCCAGGAGGGATAGGCGCTGCCATTCGCCGAGCGGAGCGCTGGGCGGGCGACATAGAAGCGGGCGGTCGGCGCGTGCCAGCTCATGTCGGTGTAGTCGTCGGAGGTCGAGTTCACCTGGGACGGCGGCAGGTCGCGGCGCAGGATCGCCTCAGCCTCTTGTGGCGAAATCAGCCGCTCAAGCTCGTCGATAAAGGGGTTTTCGGTAGCAGTGCCGCCGGCATTGACCTGGATTTCCCGCGCGATCGTTCTGGCGGCCTCGTCCCAGCGTGGCGGCCCGACTGTCGACAGGGCTTCATAGGCAATCCCGGCCATGGCGTGGTTCGCGAGCCCCGGCCGTGACTTCGACACCCAGTGCCGCTCGTAGCGGCAGCCGCTGATCGCGGCCGCGGCCGCGGCGTTGCGGTCGAGCACTGCCGTTACCTGCTCGGCCATGCCGATGGTGGGCACGCGGATCATGTACTGGATCTCGGCCAGTCCCGCCGGCAGATTGTCCGCCGTGGCCTGGCCGGCCGTCAGGATCGCCTCGCT
Organism: Mesorhizobium sp. B2-4-13; assembly: GCF_006658535.1. Classification (NCBI taxonomy): domain Bacteria; kingdom Pseudomonadati; phylum Pseudomonadota; class Alphaproteobacteria; order Hyphomicrobiales; family Phyllobacteriaceae; genus Mesorhizobium; species Mesorhizobium sp. B2-4-13. The sequence goes on from NZ_VFVB01000013.1 coordinate 148,836, forward strand.
GATCGACCAGCCGCCCTGGTGTGGCAGCATGGAATCGCGCAGCGCCTTGGAGGCCATGTACATGGTCATCAGTGCATCGTTGGCGCCCGGTGCCCTGACCGCCGAATGCGCCTGCGGGATCGGTGCGCCGTCGCTTCCGCGAACCCAATTTTCGGGTTCGTCGCAGACGAAGCGATAGATCATCGCGTAGGCCGCGCCGCAATGCGTGTCCCAGCGCGCGGTATTGCAGAGCGGCAGCATGTAGAAGGGATGGAAGGAGATCATGCCGGCAAGGCCGTCATAGTAGCCTTTTGCCGCATGGATTGGCTTCGAACCGCGCACTTTCTCAGCCGGCTCGCCGGTAAAGCGCAGCGTGCCTTGAATGTCGTGGCGCTGCATGGCGGCTTTGGTGGCGAGCAGGCCGCCGAGACTTGCTATGCCGAGCCCCGAATGCGGGTCGGTATGGCCGCCGGCCTCGGCGCCAAGGCCAGGTCGCGGCTGCCTCACCGTCACGGCGTCCTGGCAATTGCCGGGCACGGCATCATATTCGGCATACATGCCCACTGTCGGTCCGGCACCGTTCGTCCAATGGGCGCAAAAGGCGGTCGGCATGCCGCCCGAGCCTTCCTCGACCGAAAATCCCTCGCGCTTGAGTCGATCGACATACCAGGCGGCCGATTGGTACTCGCGCCAGGCGGTCTCGCCGAAATCGAAAATGGTGCGTGTCCATGCCGACAGCAGGGGCTGGATGCCGTCCAGGCAGGCAAGCGCGGTCTCTTGCGCCGATGTCGTCACCGGTTTCTCCATGCTCTAGAAGAAAGCAGTGAAGTGGCTCGCCAAAAAGTGATATGTTTTCCTGGTTCATGCAAATTCGGTTCACCTCTTGAGAATTCCATCGACACAGGCGCTACGCGCGCTCGACAGTTTCGCCAGGCATGGCAGCGTCTGGCGCGCCGCCGACGAACTGCACCTGACCCGCAGCGCGGTGAGCCACCAGTTGCGGCTCCTCGAGCGCGATCTCGGCTTCGATCTGCTGGAGCGTATCGGCAAGGGTGTGGCGCTCACCCCGCGTGGGCAGCGTTATGCCAGCGACGTTCGCAAGGCGCTGACCGTGCTCGGTGACGCGGTGACGCGCGATGCCGGCACTGGCGTCGGCGGCTCGTTCGCCGTCTCCTGTACGCCGGGTTTCGCCTCGCTGTTCCTGTGCACCCATATCGGCGAGTTCCGGCAGATGTACCCTGATGTCGCGCTGCGCGTCCTGACGCCCCGGCGGCTCGACGATGTCAGCAATGCCGACGCAGACGCCTTCATCGCCTTCGGCGTGGGCAACTGGCCGAACCGCATGGCCGAGCTGTTGTGCGAAATCTCGTTCACGCCGCTCTGCAGCCCGACGCTGCTCAACAAGGTCGGCGGCTTTTCCCGGCCGGCGGACGTGCTGCGCGCCAATCTGCTTCATCTCGACGACACCGAGGATTGGGCACGCTGGCTGGCGCTGTCCAAGGTCGAAAACCCGGACACCGAAGGCGGCATCTTCTTTTCCGACATGAACCTCGTCTTCTCGGCGGCGATTGCCGGGCAGGGGATCGCCATGGGTGACGAACTGACCAGCCGCCGTGCGCTGAGCGAAGGCCGTCTGGTCAGGCCTTTCGACATCGCGATCAAATCGCCGCGCTCCTATTTTCTGGTCTCCGAACACGCAAAGGCCTCGCACCCGGTCCTGGAAGCGTTCGCGGGATGGCTGAGGTCGACTCTCTCCGAGAACCGCATTCAGCCCTATTGAGAGGCAGCGTGGCGCCAGCCCGCCATAGATGAATGAAATTTGCCGATCAGGCGAAAACTATTCGGTTGCGGTGAGCTTCCGCCCTGCCTACGATTTGGCTCAACGGTAAGGATAGAGGCAGGATGCAGCAACCCGGCCGGGCCGCAGAGATCAAGGCAATCGGGATCGGCAAGAGCTTCGGCTCGTTCCGTGCGCTGGACAATCTGACGCTCGACATAGGCCGCGGCGAATTCCTGACGCTGCTTGGGCCCTCCGGCTCCGGCAAGACCACCTTCCTGATGATCCTGGCCGGCTTCGTGCAGCCGAGCGAGGGCAAGCTTTTCAGCGACGGCGCCGATATCACCGACCGCCCGGCCGAGCAGCGTGCAGCCGGCATGGTGTTCCAGGGCTATGCGCTCTTTCCGCATATGAGCGTCGAGGCCAACATCGCCTTCCCGCTCAAGGTCCGCAAGAGATCGGCCGCCGAGATCAAGAAGCGTGTCGGCGAGATGATCGAGCGCGTCGGTCTGGTCGGCCACGAGAGGAAATTGCCCTCGCAGCTTTCCGGTGGCCAGCAGCAGCGCGTCGCGCTTGCCCGCGCGCTGGTGTTCGAGCCGGGCGTGCTCCTGCTCGACGAGCCGTTTTCGGCGCTGGACAAGAGCCTGCGCGGCCAGATGCAGGCAGAGATGAAGCGCCTGCACCAGGAGACCGGCACCACCTTCGTCTTCGTTACCCACGACCAGAGCGAGGCGCTGGCGCTGTCTTCGCGCGTCGCCATCTTCAATCATGGCAAACTGCTGCAGGTCGGCGCGCCGGACGAGGTCTACGACCGGCCGGACAATCGCTTCGTCGCCGAGTTCCTCGGCGAGATCAACATGCTGCCGCTGAAGGGGGTTAAGGCCGTCGACAACGGCTCGACGGGCCTTTGTGAGGACCGCGCGGTCAGCATGCACTGCAAGGCTGAGAAGGTACGTGGCGACGCCATCCTGGCGATCCGGCCCGAACACATGTCGATAGCGCGCGAGGCTGCCGCCGGAGAGAACGGCATTGCCGCGACGGCAATCGCCTCGACCTATCTGGGGGCGGCGACCAAGCTCGACCTCACCACGCGCCAAGGTGCCAAAGTCACCGTCTCGGTGCCCAACGAGGTCGCGGCGGCGGCGCTCAGCAAGGGCAATTCCGTGTGGCTGACATGGCCGGCGGAAAAGGGTTTCCTCCTTCCGGACGGAGGACAATGAGCGCCGGCGCGGCCTGATCAGCCGCACCGGCTTCCGGAATCAAAATCAACGAAAACAAAGGGGAACTGACATGAACGACACCAAGAAACAGGCCATCGAAACGCTGTCCGAAAGGACGAGACGCGGCGAGATCTCGCGTCGGCAGTTCACGCAACTCGCTGCCCTCGTGCTCGCCGGCACGCCGATGCTGCTGCGCTCGACCGGTGCCTTTGCCGCAGCAAAGGAACTTGTGCTGGTCAACTGGGGCGGCGATGCCATCACGGCCTACGACGCGGCCTATGGCCAGGCCTTCACCAAGGACACTGGCATCACCGTCAAGATGGACGGCTCGGGCCCGACCGAAGGCGCGATCGCCGCGCAATCCAAGAGCGGCGCCCCGACCTGGGACCTGGTCGATGTCGACCCGTTCTCGGCCATTACGCTCGGCGCGCAAGGCATGCTCGAGCCGATCGACTACAACATCGTCGACAAAAAGAAGATGCGGCCGGGCTTCGGCTGGGACTATGCCGCCTCGACCTATTTCTTCTCCTATGTCATCGCCTACGATTCCGAGAAATACGGCAAGGATGCACCGACCGGCATGGCCGACTTCTTCGATGTGAAGAAATTCCCGGGCAAGCGTTCGCTCTACAAATGGGGCGTGTCGAGCTGGGAAGCGGCCCTTTTGGCCGACGGCATCGCGCCGGCTTCGCTCTACCCGCTCGACCTAAAACGTGCGCATGACAAGATATCAGCCTTCAAGGAAAACGTCGTCGCCTATTGGGGCGGCGGCGCCGAGAGCCAGAGCGTGCTGCTCAATGGCGAAGCCTCCATGGCGATCGTCTGGTCGACGCGCGCCTCGCTGATCGAGCAGGATTCCGGCGGCAAGATCAAGTTCATCTGGGACCAGGGCTTGATCTCGCCCGGCGCACTGGCCGTGCTCAAGAACAACCCCGGCGGCAAGGATGCGGCGATGAAGTTCATCGCCAGCGCCCAGGATCCGGAAAAGCAGCTCGTCATGTTCGACAAGCTCGGCCAGGGTCCGGCCAATCCGGCGGCCGACGCGCTGATCCCCGCCGACAAGAAGCGCATCAACCCCGTCGATCCCGAGAACATGAAGAAGCAGATCCCGCTCGACATGGACTGGTACGCCAAGAACTATGGGCCGGCGCTCGACGAATACACCAAGATCATCTCCGCCTGACCGGCGGCGATGCTGATCTAACATGAGAGGCGTTCTCTCCGACAGGATGGGCGCGGCGCTGTTGATGGCGCCGCTGCTCCTTTTTCTCGGCCTTGCCTATGCCTGGCCATTTCTCGGCGTGGTGAAATGGAGTTTCACCTTGCCGACGCCCGGGCTTGGCCAGTACGAGGCGTTGCTCACCGACGATCTGGTCCAGTCGGTGTTCATCCGCACGCTGCGCATCGCCGCGATCGTCACTATAGTGTCGGTCGCCGCCGCCTATGCTATTACGGTCGTCTGGGTTCGCGGCAGCCCGGCGCAGCGCCTCATCGCCGAATTCTGCATCCTGGTGCCGTTCTGGATCTCGGTGCTGACACGCGCCTTCGGCTGGGTGGCACTGCTGTCCAATCGCGGCCTGATCAACACCTGGCTGCAGTCGATCGGTTTTATCTCCGAACCGCTGACTTTGGTACGCAACGAATTCGGCGTCATTGTCGGCATGACGCATTTCCTCATTCCTTTCGCCGTCTTTCCGCTGGCTTCGGCCATGCGCAGCCTTGACGAGCGTGTTCTGCTCGCCGCGCGCGGCCTCGGCTCCAGCCGCATGCGCACCTTCTGGACGGTGTTCGTGCCGATGACGCGCTCCGGCATTATCGGCTCCGCGATGATCGTGTTCGTCTTCTCGCTCGGTTTCTTCGTCACGCCGGCGATTCTCGGTGGCGGGCGCAGCGTCATGATCGCCGAACTGATCTATCTCAGGATATTCCAGAGCCCGGACTGGGGGCTGGGGGCTGCGATCAGCGTCGTGCTGGTACTGTTCGTCGGCGCGCTGATGGCGCTCTTGTTTCGTTATGTCAGACCAAAGCAGCTGATCTGATGCCGACTTATCGCCCCGGTCCTGTCTCGCTGGTTATCGCCGCCCTGGTGGCGCTGTTCCTGCTGTTGCCGCTGCTGGCCGTCATTCCCGTGTCGCTGACGCCGAGCCGCATGCTGGCGATGCCGACGGGCGAATTGTCGTTGCGCCACTACCGATCGTTGATCGAGGATCCGCGCTGGCTCCAGTCGATCCTGCTTTCGATCCGCATCGGCATCGTCAGCAGCGCCATTTCAACTGTGCTGGCGCTCTGCTTCAGCCTCGGCGTCTGGATGTTCCAGCCGCGCTTCACCGCGACCCTCGTCGGCTTCGTGCTGTTGCCGATGGTGGTGCCACCGGTGGTTTCGGCGGTCACGCTCTACTTCCTGCTCACCTCGATCTCGGGCGTCAGTTCCTTCTTCGGCTACGATACCTGGCTCGGCGTTGCCATGGCGCATTCGGTGATGACGGTGCCGTTCGCGACGGTGCTGATCCTGGTCTCGCTCAGCCAGCTAGACCGACGCATCGACCTTGCCGCGCGGGGGCTTGGCGCAAGTGTCTGGGAGCGCGCCACGCGCGTCATCATGCCCAACGTCAAGTTCGGCATCGTCACCGCGGCGCTGCTGTCCTTCGTGCTGTCCTGGGAAGAGATCGGCGTCACTTTGTTCATCACCTCGGTCAACGCCATCACGCTGCCGCGCCTGATGTGGATGGGACTACGCGACAACATCGACCCGGCGATCGCCGCACTGTCGGTGATTTTGATCATCATTACCGTGCTGGTTCTGGCGGTGAGGAGCGTCGTGGTCAGGCTGAACCGGGGGAGCAACCCGGTCTAGACGAACCGCACCGACACTTTGCCGAACCTGCCCAAATCGCCAATGACTTCGTCACCGGCGGCGACGCTGATCGGTGTCACGCAAGTTCCGGTGATCACCACTTGTCCCGGCTGGAGCGCTATGCCAAGCCCCGACAGCTCATTGACCAACCATGTCAGGGCGATGCACGGGTCGCCGAGGACAGCCGCGCCCGTTCCGTCGTGCCGCGACTTACCCGAAACGAGACCGGTCACCGGGTACTCCGCGAGGTTCACGTCGCGCCAATCGTCTTCGGCAGGCTGGCCGATGACAAACAGATTGGCGCAGGCATTGTCCGCGATCAGCTGCGGCGCGCCGACAGCGCAGAAATCATCATATCGTGAGTCCGGTATTTCGATCGCCGGATGCAGGGTCGCCACGGCGCCCATCACATCAGCGATTTCATAAGGCCCAGCGCGAGGTGTGATCCGGCGGCCGAAACGGAACGCGAATTCGACCTCGGCGACCCGCATCTTGCTCGTCGCCAGCGAGACGATCCCGCCGACCTCGACCGCTTTTTCGGCGAGCAGACGCCCGGCCATCGGGCCGTCGACGTTGATATGCCTTTGACCGGCCAGGCTGGTTGCCGCGATCTTCCAGCCGAAAAGCGGGGCCGCCGAATGCTCCATGACATGCGACTGGATGGCGTAACCTTCGGTGCGCGTTTTCGGCCGCAGTTCCTCGGGTATGGCGTCGAGATGGGTGCCATTGTCCCAATGGCCTACCAGCAGACGTGACGCGGCCCTGGCCTTTTCTGGATCGAGCATGATCAGCTCCGGAAATCGGGAACATGCCCCTCTGTCCGGCCAAGCCGGCAAGGAACATTCCGTCGTATGGACGAGCCTATATGGGGCAAGATCGCGTGACCAGACAATCGGAGGCAAGCTCATGGTCAATTTGGCTCTACCGCGCCGGCCGACGAGATTGTCGGCAAGTCGCATTTTCGAGATCATCGGCGTTCATGATTCCGATGACGAATCGCCATCGTCTTCGCGTGGCGAACCGCTATATCTGAGAAGGGATGCGGACATGGGCAGGCTTTGGAAAAGCATTGTCGGTGGCGCAACGGCTTGAGGAAATGGACGATGACCGCGCCCGGCGATTTGCAGCAGGCCCTGTTTCTAAGATTGAAAAGCGATGCGTCGCTGTCGGCGCTGCTGGGCGGCGCCGGACTGCTCGAGCGGGCAACCGACAACGTCGCCTTTCCCTATGTGACTTCAGGCCAGACTTCTGCCTTTGACTGGGACACCGGCGCCGAGAACAACGACGACCAGCTGATCACGCTGCATGTCTGGTCGAAGGCGCATGGCGAGGCCGAGACGCGGGCGATCATGGATGCCATCAAGGCGCGGCTTGCCGGAGCGGTGTTGGTTATAGGCCCGCGTGGCCAGACGCGGCTGTCGCTGGAATTCAGCGAGGCGCGTTACGATGAGGAACTCCTTGTCCACCATGGCCTGCTGCGATTCCGTGCGCTGACGCAGGAAAACGCCTGACGCACTTTCAATATCACCGAAACGGAGTCTAGACTGAGCTTTCGCGGGTTTCACTGGGGGGCGGTGAAATCCAAGATGTCTGTCTCGTGTTGCAGGGGTGTGGCGAGCATGGTTTCAGGGCCGTTCACTGTTCATTTCACGTTCAGCACCGATGCGTTACAACGCGGGTCATGAAAACGCTTCGCTCCCATTTCCGAACCGCGACCCTGGCGCTTAGTGCCGCCGGGCTGTTTGCGTCGCAGGCAATGGCGATACCGGTCATCGAGCCCGACCAGGCCAGCCCGATCGTCCTGGCTGCATCCGACTGCTATGCGATCGGTCAGCAGGTGGCTCAGCAGAATGGCGGAACGCTCGCCAAGGCTTCGGCATCGACGCGTGGCGGCCAGCCGGTCTGCGTCATCGTCGTGCTCGTGCCCGGCAAGGACGGACAACGTCCGCGCCGCTCCGAAATCGTCGTTCCGCAGAACTGACCGCTCTTCCCTCCGTTTCCCAGGCCGGCGGAATCGGCCTATATCTGAAATCTTCAATCAACAGGCATTGGTCCCCGTATGCGCGTACTCGTCGTCGAGGATGACAAGGATCTCAACCGGCAGATCTCGGATGCGCTGGTCGATGCCGGCTATGTCGTCGATCGTGCCTTCGACGGCGAGGAGGGCCATTTCCTCGGCGACACAGAGCCTTACGATGCCGTTGTGCTCGACATCGGCCTGCCGCAGATGGACGGCATCAGCGTGGTCGAGCGCTGGCGTCGCGGCGGCCGCAAGATGCCGGTGCTGATCCTGACCGCGCGTGACCGCTGGAGCGACAAGGTCTCCGGCATCGACGCCGGCGCCGACGACTACGTCACCAAGCCGTTCCACATCGAGGAGGTGCTGGCGCGCGTCAGGGCCCTGATCCGCCGCGCGGCCGGCCACGCCTCGTCGGAACTGACCTGCGGGCCGCTGCGTCTCGACACCAAGGCTTCGAAGGCCGATGTCAACGGCGTGCCGCTGAAATTGACCTCGCACGAATTCCGGCTGCTTGCCTATCTGATGCACCACATGGGCGAGGTCGTTTCGCGCACCGAACTGGTTGAGCATCTCTACGACCAGGACTTCGACCGCGATTCCAACACCATCGAGGTCTTTGTCGGACGATTGCGCAAGAAGATGGGCATCGACATGATCGAAACCGTACGCGGCATGGGCTACCGCATGCGCGAGCCGGAGGCGTAAGGCGGAACCGCTCCCCACCAAACCGACCGTGGGCAGACGGCTCTCGTTGCGCGCGTGGCCGCGCTCGCTGACGTTCCGCGTCATCGCCTTCTCCACCGTGTGGGCGATCCTGACCCTGGTCGTCATCTTCACCCTGATCACAACGCTCTACCGTCAGGCCAGCGAGCGGGGCTTCGACAGCCTGTTGTCGGCGCATCTGTTCAACCTGATCGGCTCCATCGGCATCTCCGACAGCGGCGCGTTGACCGGCTCCCCCGATCTTGGCGATCTCCGTTTCTCGGAACCGAATTCGGGCTGGTACTGGTCCGTCGAGCCCGCCTCGGAAGGCGTGCATGGCGATCTTCACTCGTCGTCCATGACCCGGACCATCCCGTCGCCGGACGTGGCGGATGTTCCCTTCAACGCCAATTTCCAGCGCAGCTATGCCGCGCAAGGAATCAATGGCGAGGAGCTGGTCGTATTCGAGAGCGAATTCGTTCTCGACGCGAAGAACCGCGCCGCGCGCTTCCGCGTCATGGGCAACAAGACCGAGTTGGAGCAGGAAATAGGAACGTTCCAGCGCCGCCTGCTGACCTATCTCGGCCTGTTCGGCATCGGCATGATCGCCATCAACGCCATCGCCATCCTGCTCGGGCTGCAGCCGTTGCGCAGGGTCCGGAACGCACTCGCCATGGTGCGCGAGGGCACCGCACAGAGGCTCGACGGCCGCTTCCCGGCCGAGATCGAACCGTTAGCCAACGAAACCAACGCCTTGATAGAAAACAACAAACGCATCGTCGAGCGCTCGCGCACCCAGGTCGGCAACCTCGCCCATTCCCTGAAGACACCGCTTGCCGTTCTGCTCAACGAGGGCCGGGCGCTTGGCGGCGCCAAGGGACAGTTGATCGCCGAGCAGGCCGCCTCCATGCAAAAGCAGATCGACCATTACCTGCAGCGTGCCCGCGTCGCGGCGCAGCGCGACAGCGTCGTCTATCGCACGCCGGTGGCACCGCTGGTGCAGCGCATGGTGCGCGTTTTGCAGAAGCTGAACCCGCGGACCAGCCTGTCGCTGTCGCTGCCGGCCACCGAGATCGTCTTTGCCGGCGAACGCGAGGACCTCGAGGAACTGCTTGGCAATCTTCTCGAAAATGCGGTGAAATGGGCAAGGAGTGCTGTCGCGATCTCGGTCGTGCCCTTCGCCGGCAAGGATGAGAGCCTGTTCGAGATCAGCATCGAGGACGACGGACCGGGTATTCCCGAGGATAGGGCCCGTGAAGCGCTGAAGCGAGGGCGGCGCCTCGATGAGACCAAGCCTGGGACGGGCCTGGGCCTTGCCATTGTCGCCGATCTCGTCAACGAGTATGGAGGCGTCCTGGCACTCGAGCGGTCCGGCATGGGCGGACTGAAGGCGACGGTGCGATTGCGGAGCCTGCAGTAATGCTACCCAGGCCAATCGGCAGCAATGGAAGGCGCATATTGTGGCGGCATATCGATTGACCCCAGAGCAGCCGCCAGTGGCCAAATTTCCGACAAATATCAACACTATGGCCACGCCTACTTCTCCGATGACGCGGCCCCCGGCGCATCCATGGCAGGCTCCAACTCAAGAAAACCGGTTGTTGGCATGAAGATTCGCGTCGCGCTTGTTTCCGCATTGCTGGCCGTGTCGGGCTGCACCACCTTGAGCGGCAAGGGTCCGACCGTGGCGGCGACACCGGCCTCGACGCCTCCGGCCGGCGGCAAGGTCGTTACCAAGTCGATCATCTCCGCCATGGGCGGCGGCCTCATTGGCGGGTCGATCGGCAACGGTCTGAGCGACACGGAGAAGCGCAGCGCGCTCGAGGCCGAATACAAGGCGCTCGAATACAACACCAGCGGCCAGAAGGTGACCTGGAAGGGCGATCAGGCCTCACGCTATGGCGAGGTCGTCCCTGCCCAGCCTTACCGCGTCGGTTCGCAGGATTGCCGCCAATACACGCAGACGGTGTTCACGGGCGGCGCCAGCGTCACGGCGCACGGAACAGCCTGCCGCAATGCCGACGGCAGTTGGACGCCATTGACATAGCCAGCCGGGTCTCGTTGCGATCCGGCCGGTGGATTTCGATCGCGACATTCGGCGCGTGCCGTCAAAGCGTCGCAGGATGCCTGTGTTGGCAGGGCAGGGCTCTGCCGTTATTGGAAGAACCATGCTGTTCTGGGTCATAGCCGCAATTCTCACGCTGGGCGCCAGCCTGGCGGTGCTTTTGCCGTTGGCTGGTGCCTCCAAGGGCGCATCATCGAGCGGCGATCACGATCTGGAAGTCTATCGCGATCAACTGTCCGAACTCGACCGCGATGCCGGGCGCGGTTTGATCGGGCCCGCTGAAGCGGCCGAGGCGCGCACCGAGATCGCCCGCCGCATCCTTCGCCTGGGCAACGCGGATATGGCGGCCAAGGCGTCCGGCAGGTCATCGGGCACCGTACGGCTTGTCGCGACCGTTGCGGTGCTGGCGGTTCCGTTGGTCAGTTGGGGGCTCTACAGTCAGATCGGCTCGCCTGACCTGCCGTCGCAGCCGCTCAGTGAGCGGTTGGCCAAGAACCCCGCCGACAGTACGGTCGATGAGCTGGTGGCGCGCGCCGAGGCCCATCTTGCCGCCAATCCTTCCGACGGCAGGGGCTGGGACGTGCTGGCGCCGGTCTATCTGCGTATGCAGCGCTTTGCCGACGCCGCGGCGGCCTACCGCAACGCCATTCGCCTCGACGGCGACAGCGCTGTCCGTCAGGCCGGTCTCGGCGAGGCGATCGCCGGTGCGGCGGGCGGCATTGTTTCGGCCGATGCCCAGGATGCCTTCGAGGCGGCCTTGAAGCTTGACCCGGCCAATGCGAAAGCCGGTTTCTATCTGGCCATGGCACTGGCGCAGGAGGGTCGTGGCAAGGAAGCGGCCGCGGCCTGGCAGGCTATGCTTGGTACGCTGCCGCCGGATTCGCCGTGGCGCGGCGCTGTCGAACAGGCGCTGGCCAAATCCGGCGGCCCGGAAGTCGCCTCCAGCACGACCGCGAAAGGCCCCGATGCCGCCGATGTCGACGCGGCGTCCTCCATGTCGCAGCAGGACAGGGAAGCCATGATCAACACCATGGTCGCCGGCCTGGACGACAAACTTCGTCAAAATCCGCGCGACCCGGAAGGATGGATGCGGCTGGTCCGTTCCTATGTCGTGCTGGGCAAGGCCGATCAGGCGCGCGATGCGCTGGGCCGCGCCATTGCGGTCTTTGGCGCCGATAGTGACGAAGCCAAGAAATTCACCGCCTTTGCCGCCTCGCTCGGCTTGACGGCGACGGAGTAGAATTGGGTATGACGCGCAAGCAGAAACGATTGTCGGTCATCGCGGGCGGATTGGTTTTTCTGGGTGCCGCCACCGGGCTGACCTTCTATGCGCTTGGCCAGAAGGCATCCTATTTCTACATGCCGGCCGATCTGACCACCGCCAGCGTTCAGCCGGGCCAGCGCATCAGGCTCGGCGGTTTGGTCGAAAAAGGCACCATCCAGCGCGGCCAGGGCGCAACAGTTGCCTTTTCGGTCACCGACACCCACAAATCGGTCAAGGTGACTTATACCGGCATCTTGCCCGACCTTTTCCGCGAAGAGCAGGGTGTCATCACCGAGGGTACCTTCGGCCCTGACGGCGTCTTTGTCGCCGACAGCGTTCTGGCCAAGCACGACGAGCGCTACATGCCCAAGGAAGTAGCCGACGGCCTGAAGGCCAAGGGCGTCTGGCAGGAGAGCAAGAGTGAGTAACTCTGGCGGAAGAGCAAGCGTGAGTCGCGCGAATGGTTGAAACCGGACATTTCGCCCTGGTTCTGGCGTTCGCGCTTTCACTGGTGCAGACGATCGTGCCGCTGTGTGGCGCGCGGCTGAACAACCAGCGCCTGATGGCGGTCGGCGGTCCGGTCGCGGTGACCGGTTTCGCGTTGACGGCGCTGTCCTTCGCGGCCCTTGCGAGCGCCTATGCAAGCTCTGATTTTTCCCTGGCGAACGTCTGGGAGAACTCGCATTCGCTGCAGCCGCTGATCTACAAGATCACTGGAACCTGGGGCAATCACGAAGGTTCGATGCTGCTCTGGGTGCTGATCCTGACCTTCTTCGGCGCGCTTGTCGCCGCTTTCGGCTCCAACTTGCCGGCGACGCTGCGCGCCAATGTGCTCGCCGTGCAGGGCGCTATTGGCGCTGCCTTCTTCCTGTTCATCCTGGTGACCTCCAATCCTTTCATCCGGCTCAATCCGGCGCCCATCGAAGGCCGCGATCTCAACCCGATCCTGCAGGATCTTGGCCTCGCCATTCACCCGCCGATGCTCTATCTCGGTTATGTCGGCTTCTCGATCTGCTTTTCCTTCTCGGTCGCCGCCCTCATCGAGGGTCGCATCGATGCCTCCTGGGCGCGCTGGGTGCGGCCATGGACGCTGGTCGCCTGGATGTTCCTGACCGGCGGCATCGCCATGGGATCGTACTGGGCCTATTACGAACTCGGCTGGGGCGGTTTCTGGTTCTGGGATCCGGTCGAGAACGCTTCCTTCATGCCGTGGCTGGCGGGCACCGCGCTGCTGCATTCGGCCATCGTCATGGAAAAGCGCTCGGCGTTGAAGATCTGGACGCTGCTGCTCGCCATCCTCACCTTCTCGCTGTCGCTGCTCGGCACCTTCCTGGTGCGTTCGGGCGTCCTGACTTCCGTCCATGCCTTTGCCACCGATCCGACGCGCGGCGTCTTTATCCTATGCATCCTGACGCTGTTTATCGGCGGCTCGCTGGCGCTGTTTGCGCTGCGCGCCTCGAAGCTGACGGCAGGCGGCCTCTTCCATCCGGTTTCGCGTGAAGGCGCGCTCGTCCTCAACAATCTATTCCTGACCACGGCGACCGCCACGGTGCTCGTCGGCACGCTCTATCCGCTGGCGGTCGAGGCTTTTTCGCCCGACAAGATTTCGGTCGGAGCGCCGTTCTTCAACCTCACCTTCGCCCCGCTGATGGTGCCGCTGCTGGTGATGGTTCCCTTTGGGCCGCTGCTGGCCTGGAAGCGCGGCGATGTCTTCGGCGTTGCGCAGCGGCTGATGGCCGCGTTCGCAGCCGCACTTCTTGCGACGCTGGTTACTGTCCTGTTCATCGACGGCGCTTCGGTGCTTGCCGCGCTTGGCGTCGGCCTCGGCGTCTGGCTGATCCTCGGCGCGCTGACCGACCTCGCCACCAAGGCGGGGGTCGGCAATGTCGCCGCGCCGACAATGGTCAGGCGTCTGGTTGGTTTGCCACGCTCGGTCTTCGGGACTGCTTTCGCGCATCTTGGCCTCGGCCTGACCGTGCTCGGCATTGTTGGCACGCTCTGCTTCGGGACGGAGAAGATCCTGTCCATGCATGCCGGTGAAACCGTCGAAATCTCCGGCCGCACGGTGCGGTTCGTCGGGCTCTATCCTGCGCAGGGACCGAACTACAGCGAGGATCGCGGGCGTTTCGAGCTGATCGGCGTCAGCGGCAGCCCTGTCGGTGAAGTCAGCTCCGCCAAGCGTTTCTATCCGGTGCGGCAGATGACGACGACGGAGTCCGGCATCAAGACTATTGGCCTTTCCCAGCTCTACATTTCGCTCGGCGACGAGGGCAAGGACGGCTCGGTCGTGGTGCGTCTGTGGTGGAAGCCGCTGGTAACGCTGATCTGGGGCGGCGGCCTGGTGATGATGGCGGGTGCGGCGATGTCGCTGATGGACAGGCGCCTGCGGGTCGGCGCGCCTTCACGCCGTCGCAAGCAGGCGGTGGCGCCGGCGGGCCTGCCATGAGGGCAAGGCTTTCGTTGACGTCGATGGTCTTGTTGCTGGCGTTGTTCTTCGCCGGAACGGCAATGGCGGTGAAGCCTGACGAGATGCTGGCCAACCCGGCACTCGAGGCGCGGGCGCGGGCGCTGTCGGAAGGCCTGCGCTGCATGGTCTGCCAGAACCAGTCGATCGACGAATCCGATGCGGACCTTGCCAGGGACCTGCGTGTGCTGGTGCGACAACGCCTTGTCGCGGGCGATACCGACCGGCAGGTGATGGATTATGTGGTTTCGCGTTACGGCGAGTTCGTACTGCTGAAGCCACGCTTCGATCTGCGCAACGCGCTGCTGTGGGGCACGCCGGTTCTCCTGCTTCTGGCCGGCGGCGTGTTTATAGTGCTCAGTGCGCGGTCGCGCCGGCTTCCGGCAACGGCAGCGCTTTCGGTCGAAGAGCAGGCCGCATTGGACGCGATCCTCCGCCGCGACTGACGGCTGCCGTCGCCCGCCAACATTACCAAAGTTTCATGTGCCGGAAATGGCGTCGTAATGTGCGCTTCCCTAATTCTCGTTCCTTGAGGATGCCGATCAAGGCGCGTCCGCTTGAAAGAGGATAAGAGATCCATGAATATTGCCCCCGATTCATATTTTCGCACACGCAAGCATCTTCTGGCTGCTGCCGCGTCTATCGCGGTCGCCGGTGCGATCGGCGTTGGCGCGCTGACCAGCGGAACCAGCCCCGTTCTCGCTGACGCCGTGCGCGTCGAGGCCCCGCAGGTTCCGAGCTTCGCCGATGTCGTGGAGCGTGTGTCGCCAGCCGTGGTCAGCGTCAAGGTCAAGGCCAAGCTCCAGCCGACCGCCGATGATGGCTCCGACGATCAGGACGGCCTCGACAATCTTCCCAACAATCCGCAGCTGCGTCGTTTCTTTAAGGAATTCCGCGGCTTTGGTGACCAGGGCGGCCAGAACGACGAAGGTCATCGTCGCTTCGGACATCGCGACCGCAACAACGGCGAGCCGCGCCCGGTAGCGCAGGGCTCCGGCTTCTTCATCTCCGAAGACGGTTACCTCGTCACCAACAACCATGTCGTCGAAGAGGGCACCGCCTTCACCGTTGTGACCAATGACGGCAAGGAACTCGACGCCAAGCTGGTCGGCACCGATCCGCGCACCGATCTCGCCGTGCTCAAGGTCGATGGTGGCGGCAAGTTCACCTATGTCGACTTCGCCGACGATTCCAAGGTTCGTGTCGGTGACTGGGTCGTGGCTGTCGGCAATCCGTTCGGTCTCGGCGGCACCGTGACCGCGGGCATCGTCTCGGCGCGCGGCCGCGATATCGGCGCCGGCCCCTATGACGATTTCCTCCAGATCGACGCCTCGGTCAACCGCGGCAATTCAGGCGGCCCGACCTTCAACCTCAACGGCCAGGTGGTCGGCATCAACACCGCCATCTTCTCGCCTTCCGGCGGCAGCGTCGGCATCGCCTTCGACATTCCGGCCTCGACCGCCAAGCAGGTCGTCGGGGACCTGATGAAGAGCGGTGCGGTGCAGCGTGGCTGGCTCGGCGTCGAAATCCAGCCGGTCACCTCCGACATCGCCGAATCGCTCGGCCTGAAGTCCAACAATGGCGCGTTGGTTTCGAGCGCCCAGGACGACGGCCCCGGCAAGAAGGCCGGCATATCAGCCGGCGACGTGATCACCCAGGTCGACGGCAAGGACGTTGCGTCGCCGAAGGAACTCGCCCGCCTGATCGGCGCCTATTCGCCAGGCAAGTCGGTCGATGTCACGGTCTGGCGCGATGGCAAGAGCCAGACGGTCAAGGTCGATCTCGGCAAACTGCCGGCGAGCGACAAGCAGGCCTCGAACGACCAGCAACAGCAGCCTGCCGCTCCGGCAAAGCCTGACAACCTGGCCGATCTCGGCCTCACCGTCACCAAGTCTGAAAACGGCAAGGGTCTGGTGGTGACAGACGTCGACCCCGACAGCGCCGCCGCCGATCGCGGCATCCAGCCGGGCGACGTCATCACCGCGGTCAACTCGGCGGAGGTCAATGGCACCGAAGACGTCACCAAGGCCATGGCCGATGCGGTCAAATCCGGACGCAAGGCGGTGCTGATGCAGATCACCCGTGACGACAACAACCGCTTCGTCGCGGTGCCGGTGGCCAAGGGCTGAGACGACTTTTCCAATGCGGCGGTTTCAACACCCCCGAGTCGCCGCATGGGGAAAGTAAGAAGGAGAGCCCGTTAGTCAGTCATCGCGCTCTCCTTCAGCGGCAGCGGGCTTCCCATCGCCCGCTGCCGCGCCCGTATGTGGCTGCCCACTCAGGCCCTCGTGCCCGATGCCGGTTGGTCCCGGGTTGCAGGTAACGACATGACCGGGAACTGGCATGTTCGGCCTAACGACGCCACGGAACAAAGATTTTATCGCGTACGCTCTCGATCGTCTTGATCGCGATGCGCTTTGGCAAAGGCTAAAATGCAGATGCCGGCTACTCAACCTTCAAGCGAAATCGCGTATAACGGCCCTATGAAGATTCTCGTCATAGAAGACGATCGCGAGGCTGCGGATTATCTGCAGAAAGCCTTCACCGAAGCCGGTCATACCGCGCATGTTGCGGGTGACGGCGAGACTGGCTTTGCGCTTGCCGATGCGGGTGACTACGATGTGATGGTCATCGATCGGATGATGCCGCGCCGCGACGGCCTGTCGGTTATTGCCGCCCTCCGCTCCAGGGGCAACACGACGCCGGTGCTCATCCTTTCGGCGCTGGGCGAAGTCGATGACCGGGTCACCGGCCTGCGCGCCGGCGGTGACGATTACCTGACCAAGCCCTATGCCTTTTCCGAACTTCTGGCTCGTGTCGAGGTGCTCAACCGACGCGCCAGCGCCAAGGAGGCCGAGACCGTCTACCGGGTTGGCGATCTTGAACTCGACAGGCTATCGCATTCTGTCCGCCGGGCGGGCCGTGAGATCACGCTCCAGCCACGCGAATTCCGCCTGCTCGAATATCTCATGCGCCATACCGGCCAGGTTGTGACGCGCACGATGCTGCTCGAAAATGTCTGGGACTATCATTTCGATCCGCAGACCAATGTCATCGACGTCCACGTCTCCCGGCTGCGCGGCAAGATCGAAAAGGGCTTCGACAAGCCGATCCTGCATACCGTTCGCGGCGCCGGCTACATGCTGAAGGGCGGCTAGGCGGCGGCATGGCGCTTTCCGTGCCCGCCATCATGAAGACGACGGCCGCGCGGCTTTCGGCGCTCTATCTCTTGCTCTTCGCGCTCTGCGCGGTGCTGCTCGTCCTCTATATGACTTCGCTCTCGGCGCGCATGCTGACCGGGCAGACGCAGGAGACCATCAACGACGAGGTGCTCGGCCTTGCCCGCGCCTATCAGCGCGGTGGCCTTCCGGTATTGGTCCGCGTGGTCGAGGCCCGCTCGCGGCAGCCCGGCGCCAATCTCTATCTGATCGCCGATGCCAACGGCCAGATCCTGACCGGTAACGTGCAGAGCCTCGAGCCGGGCGTTCTCGAAAACGAAGGCTGGACCACCAGCCCTTTTTCCTATCAGCGCTTTGGCGAGGGAGAACTCGACCGTCTACGCAATTTGCCTGCCGACAAGGGGACCGCACAGCCCGACCAGAGCGACACGCAAGCGCAGGGCGAGAAGGGCCACAACGCCATTGCCCTGGTGCTGCGGCTGCCGAACCAGATGATCATGCTGGTCGGCCGCGATCTCGGGGAACCAGAGCGGTTCCGTGCCGTCATCCGCCGTTCGCTGATGCTGGCGCTCGGCATGATGGCCCTGGGTGGCATCCTGATCTGGTTCTTTGTCGGCCGCGCGGCGCTGAAGCGTATCGATGGCGTATCGGAGGCAAGCCGGCGCATCATGGGCGGGGATCTCTCCGGCCGGCTGCCGGTAACCGGCGCCGGCGACGAGTTCGATCGGCTTTCGGAAAACCTCAACGCCATGCTGGCCAGGATCGCCACGCTCAACGAAGGCCTCAAGCAGGTTTCCGACAACATCGCGCATGACCTCAAGACGCCGCTGACCCGGCTGCGCAACCGGGCCGAAGCGACGCTTTCCGGCAAGCAGAAGACATCGGACTATCGACAGGCGCTGGAAGGCACCATCGCCGAGTCCGACCAGTTGATAAAGACCTTCAACGCCATCCTGATGATCTCCCGCCTGGAGGCGGGCTATTCTTCCGAGCACACCAGCCGCGTCGATCTGGCGGTGGCCGTCCGTGATGTCGTCGAACTCTATGAGCCGGTGGCCGAGGAGGCTGGCGTTTCGCTGGACGCCGAGGTGAATGGTGCTTTTGTCGTCGACGGCAACCGCGAGCTGATCGGCCAGGCGCTCTCCAACATCGTCGACAATGCGATCAAGTACTCGACCGATTCGACGTCCAAGCCGGCGGTCCGTGTAAAGCTCGAACGCACGCATGGCGAGATCAGGCTTTCCGTCACGGACAATGGCCAGGGCATTCCCGACGACGCCGATCGCGCCCGGGCGACGGAGCGCTTCGTGCGGCTGGAGAAGAGCCGTTCGCAGCCTGGTTCCGGCCTTGGCCTCAGTCTCGCCAAGGCGGTCATGACATTCCATTACGGCCGGCTTGACCTGCTGCCTGGCAATCCAGGACTATCCGTGGTCATGAGTTTCCCGGCACGCGAGGATCACTGATGGCGGCCGTTGCCAAGCGGAGCAAGACAGACTGGCTGCTCAGCCTGGAAACCCCGCTTGTCCCGCTCGACGCGGTTCGGGCACGACAGGAGCTGGCCGAAATCGCGGACGCAGCGCGCGAAGAGGGGCTGACACGGGTGGCCAAATTCCTGGCCGGCAAAGGGAAGGCGCAGGATCTCCTCGCCGCTGTCTTCGACCTTTCGCCATTCCTGCGCGACACGGCGCGCCGCCGGCCGCAAATCCTGGACGGGCTGTTCGACCTGCCGATAGAGGCCCGTCTGAAGGCGATCACCGCCGCGATCGACCAGGCGCCGCTGGCCGAAACGGTCTCGGAATCCGGCCTGATGATGGCGCTGCGCCGGCATAAGGCAGAGGCGCATTTCCTGATCGCGCTCGCCGATCTTTCGGGCGAAGCCGAAACCTCGCTGACCGTAAGGCGGTTGAGCGATCTCGCCGACGCCTGCACCCGCGCGGCAGTCGATTTCCTGCTGCGTGACGCGCATGGCCAGGGCAAGCTCAAGCTGCCCGACCTCGACAACCCCTCGCATCGATCGGGCTGGATCCTGCTCGGCATGGGCAAGCTCGGCGCGCATGAGCTGAATTTCTCCTCCGACATCGACCTCGTCGTGTTCTTCGATCCGGAGGCACCCGCCGTGGTCGATCCTCTCGACGCCACCGACCTGTTCTCACGCCTGACGCGCCGGCTGGTTCGCATCCTGCAGGACCGCACCGAGCACGGCTATGTCTTCCGCACCGATCTGAGGTTGCGTCCCGATCCCGGCTCCACCCCGCTGGCTATCCCGGTTGAAGCCGCGCTTCGCTACTACGAAGCGCGCGGCCAGAACTGGGAGCGTGCCGCGATGATCAAGGCCCGCCCGGTGGCCGGCGATCTCGCCGCGGGCGATGCCTTCCTCAAGGAGCTCCAGCCCTATATCTGGCGCAAATACATGGATTACGCGGCGATTGCCGACGTCCATTCGATCAAGCGCCAGATTCATGCCCATAAGGGCCATGGCGAGATCGCGGTGAAGGGGCACAACGTCAAGCTCGGGCGCGGCGGCATCCGCGAGATCGAGTTCTTCGTCCAGACCCAGCAGCTCATCGCCGGCGGCCGCTTTCCGGAGCTGCGCGGCCGCGAAACCGTGCCGATGCTCGGTCAGCTCGCGGCCCGAGGCTGGATCACATCGGACGCAAGAGACGCACTCGCCCTCCAGTACTGGTTCCTGCGCCGGGTCGAACACGCCATCCAGATGGTGGCCGACGAGCAGATGCACACGCTGCCGGAAGACGATGAAGGGCTGGAGCGCATCGCCCGCATGCTGGGCTTCGCCGACGCCGCCGCGTTCGCCGGGGCCTTCCGTGCCTCGCTGCAGCAGGTCGAGCGCCACTATGCGGCGCTGTTCGAAACCGCGCCCGAGCTTTCGGCCGGCATCGGCAACCTGGTCTTCACCGGTGACGTCGACGACCCGGACACGCTGCAGACCCTGCACGGCCTCGGCTTTCAGCGGCCGAGCGATATCTGCCGTGTCATCCGCGGCTGGCATTTCGGCCGCTATCGCGTCACCCAGTCGGCGGAGGCGCGCGAGCGGCTGACGGAACTGACGCCGGCACTGCTCAAGGCCTTTGGCCAGACGCGCCGGGCCGACGAGGCGCTGGTCCGTTTCGACGAGTTCCTCGCCGGCCTGCCGGCCGGCATCCAGCTGTTTTCGCTGCTGCAGTCGAATCCCGCACTGCTCAAGCTGATGGCGACGATCATGGGCGCGGCACCAAGGCTGGCGGCCATCATCACTCGCCGGCCGCATGTCTTCGACGGCTTGCTCGACCCGGCATTGCTGACCGAGCTGCCAGACCGCGCCTATCTCTCGGGGCGGCTTTCCGCCTTCCTCGAGGGCGACAGGGCCTATGAGGACGTGCTCGACCGCTTACGCATATTTGCTTCCGAACAGAAATTCCTCATCGGTGTGCGGCTGCTCGCGGGCTCGATCGACCCGGCCCGCGCCGGCCGCGCTTTCTCCGATCTTGCGGACCTGACCATTGCGGCGGCGTTGCAAGCGGTGATCGCCGAATTCGCGGTGCGCCACGGCACGATCGACGGTGGCGTGGTTTCGCTGCTCGGCATGGGCAAGCTCGGCAGCCGCGAATTGACGGCCGGATCGGATGTCGATCTCATCCTGCTTTACGATCACGATGCGGACGCCGAGGACTCCGATGGTGAAAAGCCGCTGGCGCCGTCGCACTACTACACCCGCATGACGCAGCGGCTGATATCCGCGGTATCGGCGCCGACGGCGGAAGGTGTGCTTTATGAGCTCGACCTGCGTTTGCGGCCGTCCGGCAACAAGGGACCGGTCGCCACCCATATCGATGCCTTCAAGAAATACCAGCGCCAGGAAGCCTGGACCTGGGAACACATGGCGCTGTCGCGGGCGCGGCCGATTGCCGGCGACGCCGGCCTCTGCGCCGAGGTTGAAGCGGAGGTCGCCGCGCTGCTCGGTCAGCCACGCGACGCGGCGAAGGTGAAAACCGAAGCTTCCGACATGCGCACCATGATCGAGCAGGAAAAACCGCCCCGCGACCTGTGGGACATTAAGCTCATACCGGGCGGTCTGATCGATCTCGAATTCATCGCCCAGGTGGCTGTCATCACTGGGCAGGTCGAGGCCGGGCCACGCGCCACCGGTACGGCCGAGATCCTGTCTCGTCTGACGCCCCGTTTCGCCAATGCCGTAATCCGGCAGGACCTTGGCGAGGCTTACGCCCTTTATCTGGCACTGACCCAGATGACGCGGCTGTGCCTTACCGGACCGTTCGAACGTGACGACGTTCCGCCGGGGCTTTCGGATCTGCTTCTGGCGGTCACCGACCTGCCGGATTTCGGTGTGCTGGAAGCACATCTCAAGGAGACGTCGCAAAAGGTCAGGAAGGATTTCGACCTTCTGCTTCGTGCCGGAGGGTCGTGACCAACGACCGTTCGGCCGCATCGGGGGTGACGATGCAACAGGAGAAAACCATGAGAAAGACAACCAAGCTCGCACTTGCCTACATCGCCCTGGCCGGAGCCGTTGGCGGCGCGGCCTATGCCGAGAACCTCGACAGCGCCAACGTGCGTGAGCGCACCATGATGCGGCTCGACAAGGCGATGAAGGACAATGACGGCAAAATCACCTTCGACCAGTTCTCCGATGTCATGGACGCGCGGCTCAAGAAGCTTGTCGCTGACAATGGCGGCAAGCTGACTGTCGCTCAACTCGCCGACGCGCTGGAGAAGGCGCGCTTCGAACGCATGGCCAGGCGCATCATCGCCCGTTACGACAGCAAGGGCGACGGCACGCTGACATCGGATGACATCACCGGCCGCGAAAAGAAGCTTTTCGCAATGCTCGACAAGAACAATGACGGCAAGATCGAGAAGGGCGAACTGCCGAAAGGCTCCGAGGTCGTCGACCGGAGCCTGTCGCTCAGGCCGCGGCCTTGACCGCCATTGGCGCCTTCTTCACGGGAATACGCACCGATACGATCGTGCCGACACTTTCGGTCGAACGGATCTTCAGTGCACCGCCTTGCAACTCGGCCAGCGAGCGCGAAATGGCAAGGCCAAGGCCGGAGCCGGCATGGTTTTTGGAAAACTGGTTCTGCACCTGCTCGAAGGGGCGCCCCAGCTTGCCGAGGGCTTCTTTCGGGATGCCGCAGCCATTGTCCTCGATCGTCAGCACCAGCGCGCCTGACGTGTTGCGGGCCCTGACCGATATGTGGCCGCCCTGGCCGGTGAATTTCACCGCGTTGGACAGGAGATTGATGACGATCTGCTTGATCGCCCGGCGATCGGCAAACAAAGTCAAGGCGTCGGCAATGCGCGTTTCCACGGTGATCGCCTTCTGCGCCGCCTGCAGCGAGACGACACGCACCGTCTCGCTGATCAGCGGACCGAGGTCGATCTGTTCCTGGTCCAGCGAGAACTGGCCGGCTTCGATCTTGGACATGTCGAGAATGTCGTTGATGACGCCGAGCAGATATTTGCCGCTGCTGTTGATGTCGGTGGCGTACTCCTCGTAGCGCTCCGAGCCCAACGGACCGAACAGCCCCTGTTCCATCAGTTCGGAGAAGCCGATGATGGCGTTGAGCGGTGTGCGCAGTTCATGCGACATGTTGGCCAGGAATTCGGATTTGGCCCGGTTCGCCGCTTCGGCGCGCTCGGTTTCCTTCATGTATTTGCGGTTGAGGTCGACCAGTTCGCGCGCCCGTTCCTCTTCGGCACGGCGGGCGAGGCTGAGATCATGGATCGTCGCCATCAGCCGGCGTTCGCTGTCGACGAGTTTCTCCTGGTGCAGCTTGATCTGGGTGATATCGGACCCGACCGAGACGATGCCACCGTCCCTGGTCCTGAGCTCGTTGACCTGCAGCCAGCGGCCGTCGGACAGCTGCCGCTCGAACGTGGCGCCGCCCTGCGGACCGTTGGTGTTGGCGAGCCGGCGCTCGGAAGCAAAGGCCAGCATACGTTCTTCCAGGGAAGCGCGCGTCACACCCGGCATCACGTCGCGGTCCGAGAGCCCGTTGTCCTGCTGGTATTTGGAATTGCACATGATCAGGTTCTGAGCCGAATCCCACAGCACGAAGGATTCATTGATGTTCTCGATCGCGGTCCTGAGGCGAAGATCGGCCGCTTCGGAGCGCAGCGCCAGGTGGCGCTGCTCGGTGACGTCGACGGCGATGCCTATGAGCTGGATCTCCGGCGCTTCCGGGTCCATGACCTGGGCGCGGGCGCGCATCCACACCCACTGGCCATCGGCATGCCGCATCCGGAACACCTGGTCGATGTGGTCGATCTCGCGCGCGACGATCCTGTTGGCGAGTTCGAACAGGTCGCCATCCTCGGGATGGATGATCTCGTCGACCTCGCCGAAGGACAGCATCGTCTCGCAGGGCTCATAGCCGAGCATGTCGTACATCGAGCGTGACCAGTACATCTTGCCGCGCACCATGTCCCAGTCCCACAGGCCGCAGCGGCCGCGGACCAGCGCCATGTCGATACGCTGATGCGCTTCGACATAGATGCGGTCGGCTGCCTGCGCGCGCGCCGCCTGTCCGAAATAGGCATAGAGGATGATGATCAGCACGCCGGCCGTCAGCACAAACAGGGTGACGTTGAGCGAGACGGTCTTGCGCCACGTGTCGAAGACCGCCTCTTGGGGGACGAGCGCCGCCGCGGCTCCCTTCCTGTCCTTGCTCAGGCTGACCGCCGCGTACCAGTCCTGCCCGCCGATGTTGACCTCCATGACGCCAGCCCGGTCGCCGAACATGAACAGAGGTTGGCCGCCCTGGACGAGGCCGTCGAGCGAATGGCCTTGCCAGGGCACCGAACGCGGCGTCACCGCGGTGATCCTGAAGGCGCTGTCGGTGATGACCAGCACATGGCTGCGGCCCATGGCGCCCTGACGGCTGGTGGTCTCCAGCAGGTCCTGGGAGGCGCCCGGCAGCGTGTCCGATGTGGTGGCGAGCGAACTGGCGAGCTGCGCGGCGGCCAGCGTCAGGATAGCCTTGGCATCGCGCTCCACGTCGTCGCGCTCGTTCATCAGCGAGATTACACGCAGCGCCGCGATGACGAGCAGGAAGATGACGATGAGGGCCGGTATCGACCGGCGCAGCAGCGGTTCGGCCGCCAGAAGCCGCTTGTAGGCCGGTTCGGCAATGAGCCGCGTATTCCCGGCAAGGCCGTCGCCGCGCGTCTCGCGACGCGCAAAAACCATCCCACCGGGCGCGCCCCACGCGTCCGCCTTTGCCATAAATGGCACTCCCCGATTTCAGTATGCCGCATTTCTATGTGCTGGTGATCCGGCAACACCGCACTTCCGAATCGCCATTAAAGAATCAAAGGTGATTCGCCTTGTCCAGTGGTCGGGCGAAAAAAGATTAAAAATCGACTAAAATAATGGGCTTTTTAGAACCCGGCCTTCTCCCGCAGGGAAGAAGGCGGGAGCGCCTAAGCCAACGTGCGCTCGACGATGTCGCGCAGATCCGCCGACAGGTTTTCGGCATTGGCGATCGAAACCAGCACTTCCCGGGCCTGGGCTTGCCTGCCCGGTTCGAGCGAGCGCCATGATCTGAGCGCGGTTGCCAGTCTTGCCGCCACTTGCGGATTGCGCTTTTCAACCTCGAGCACCGTCCGTGCGAAGAAGCGGTAGCCTTCGCCGTCGGCGCGGTGAAAGCCGGTCTGGTTGGCGCTGGAGAATGTGCCGATCAACGAGCGCACCCGGTTCGGATTGCCCATCGAGAAGCCCTGATGAGCGGTCAGGGCGCGAACCGTCTCCACCGCCTGCGGGCCAGGCACGCTGGCCTGGATCTGGAACCATTTGTCCATCACCAGCGGGTCCGACGCATATGTCTGTTCGAAAGCCGCCAGCGCCTTGCTTGCCTCCGGCGATCCGTGGTGGCGATGCGCAAGCACGGCCAATGCGGCCGCCCGGTCGGTCATGTTGCTCGCGGACTGGAAATGCCCGGCCGCCAACGCCGCTCCACCTGGTAGCAGCGAGAGATAATCCAGCAGAATGTTGCGCAAGGCGCGCCGTCCGGCACTCGCCGCGTCGGGGCTGAAAGCGCTCTTGTCGGCAAGGCTGTCGTAGAGGCCGGAAAATGCCTCGCCATTGGTCATGCCGATCGCCAGCGCAAGCGCCTGTCGGGCCGCATGGATGGCGTCGGGATCGATGTTCTTGCCGATGTCGCGGGCGATGTCGGCGTCTCCAGGCAGCGCCAGGGCCAGGGCCCGATAGGCTGGCTCCAGCGTCTCGTCGCTGGCGATGCTGCCGGCAAGCTCGGTCAGCCGTGGGGCGAAGTCCGGCTGTTTGCCGCCAAGGATCTGGCGGAAGGCAGCGATCAGAGCATCGGTCAACAGCGTGTTGAAGGCCTGCCAGCGCGAGAAGGCGTCGCTGTCATGGCGGGCGAGGAAGTATTGGTCGGCCGCCTTCTGCTCGGCCGACAGCGTCACCGGCGCCGAAAAGCCACGGTTGAGCGACACCGCCGGGCGCTCGGCCACGCCCGAGAAACGCACCACATGGCGACGCTTGCGGACATGGATGACGCCGTCCTCGACGTTGGCGCCCTCGACGCCGCTATACGCGACAGGTTTGCCGCCGGCGCCGATCAGGCCGAAGGCGAGCGGGATATGCATCAGCCGCTTGCGGCTTTCGGAGGGGGTCGGCGGCACCGACTGCTCGATCTCAAGCGTGAATTCCTGTGCGGCCGGATTGTGCGTCGAACTTACCGTCAGGTTGGGTGTGCCCGCCTGATGATACCATAGCGCGAATTGCGACAGGTCGCGGCCGGACGCGTCCTCGAACACCTTTATGAAATCCTCGATGGTCGCGGCCTCGCCGTCGTGGCGTTCGAAATAAAGGTCCATGCCGGCGCGAAAGACCTCGGCCCCGAGAATGGTGCGGATCATGCGCACCACTTCGGAGCCTTTCTCGTAGACCGTCGCCGTATAGAAATTGTTGATCTCGCGGTAGCGGCGCGGCCGCACGGGATGCGCCAGCGGGCCCTGGTCCTCGGGAAACTGGTGGGCCCGCAGCGTGCGCACCTCGGCTATGCGCTTGACCGCGCGCGAGCGCTGGTCGGCGGAGAATTCATGATCGCGGAAGACCGTCAGCCCTTCCTTCAGGCAAAGCTGGAACCAGTCGCGGCAAGTGATTCTGTTGCCTGTCCAATTGTGGAAATATTCATGCGCGATGATCGCCTCGATATTGGCGAAATCGGCGTCCGTCGCCGTCTCCTGGTCGGCCAGCACGTATTTGTCGTTGAAGATGTTGAGGCCCTTGTTCTCCATCGCGCCCATGTTGAAGTCCGACACGGCGACGATGTTGAAGACGTCGAGGTCGTACTCGCGGCCAAACGCCTCCTCGTCCCATTGCATCGACCGCTTCAGCGCGTCCATCGCGTAGCCGGCGAGCGCCTCCTTGCCGGGCTCGACATAGATGCCGAGCTCGACCTTGCGGCCGGACATGGTGACGAAATTGTCGGCCACCTGGCCGAGATTGCCGGCCACCAGCGCGAACAAATAGGATGGTTTGGGGAAGGGGTCGTGCCATGTGGCGTAGTGCCAGCCTTCGGCGAGATCGCCGCTCTCGACCGGATTGCCGTTCGACAGGAGCAGCGGCGCTTCGTCGCGTCGCGCCTCGATGCGCACCGTGTAGACCGACAGGATATCGGGGCGGTCGAGGAAATAGGTGATGCGGCGAAAACCCTCCGCCTCGCATTGCGTGCAGTACACGTTGTCCGAGCGGTAAAGGCCCATCAAGGCCTCGTTGCCGGCTGGGGCCAGTTCGGTTTCGATCAGCAGCTGGAAACGAGGTGCCGCCGGCGGTTTGAGCAGGGTCAGTTGGTCGGGGCTCGCCAGCAGATCCGCCGGTCTCACCACCTTGCCGTCGACTTCGACGCGTTTGAGCGTCAACCCATCGCCGTCGAGCACCAGCGGAGCCGACGTGGATATGTCCTCGCGGCGTTCGACGGTCAGTATCGCGGTGACGACCGTTGCCTGCGGCGAAAGACGGAATTCAAGGCTGGTTTTCGGAATGAGGTAGTCGCTGGGGCGATAGTCCTCGAGTTTGAAGACCTGACCTGTATCGGTGCGCATTCCCTGGCTTTTCCTGTCTTTCCGGGACCGGACATGATCTGACCGGCCCAAAAATTCGAAGTCCGCGCTCTTTACACGAAACACTCCCTCGACAAAACTGCGGCAGGGCCTAATTCAGGTCATCCTTTCCTTGTCGCGAGGCAGTCATGACGGCCGTCACACCGAAATTCGGGATGGGCGCTTTCGTTCGGCGCGCCGACAATTTCCCGTTCTGCCATTTCGAGAACCGTAGCGTGCCCTCGACCGCGGGCAGAGACGCATTGCCAAAGTGACATCAGGAGCGGGGGCGCAACCAGAGACGACGGGCGGCCACGGCACCCTGAGAGGCATCGTGCTGAAGATCGTCTCCGTGGCGGTTTTTGTCGGCATGCAAACCTGTATCAAGGCGGCAGGCGATGTGCCTGCCGGGCAGATCGTCTTCTTTCGTTCCTTCTTCGCCATCTTCCCGATCATTGTCTTCCTGACGTTGAAGGGACATCTGGCCACGGCATTCGTCACGAAACGTCCCTTCAACCACGTCGCGCGTGGCGTCGTCGGCGTCGGTGCCATGGGGCTCGGCTTTTTCGCGCTCACCAGGCTGCCTCTTCCCGAGGCGATCACCCTGAACTATGCACAGCCGCTGCTGGTCGTGGTGTTCTCCTCGGTCTTCCTTGGCGAGACGATCCGCGTCTATCGCTGGAGCGCTGTCGCGATCGGCCTCATTGGCGTGCTCGTCATTTCCTGGCCGGAGCTGACGCTGCTCAATTCGGATGAAGGTCTCGACGACCAGGAGGTCCTGGGCGTCATGGCCGCGCTGGCGGCCGCGGCAATCTCCGCTGTCGCCATGCTGTTGGTGCGCAATCTCGTGCAGACGGAGAAGACGGCGACCATCGTGCTATGGTTCTCGTCGACGGCGAGCGTGCTCTCGCTGTTGACGCTGCCCTTCGGCTGGCAGTCGCTGACGCCAATACAAGCCACGTTGCTCATCCTCGCCGGCTTTTGTGGCGGGCTCGGCCAGATTTTGATGACCGCGGCCTATCGTCATGCCGAAGCCTCGGTCGTGGCGCCTTTCGAATACACCTCGATGATCCTCGGCGTCGTCGTCGGCTATTTCGTTTTCGGCGACGTGACCTCGCCCGGCACGCTGGTCGGTGGCGTGATCGTGGTCGCCGCCGGCATCTTCATCATCTGGCGCGAACGGCAGCTGGGTCTGGAACGGACGCGCACCCGCAAAGCTGCGCTGCCGCAAGGGTGATCAGGACCGTTCCTTCGCCAAGCGTACCAGCATCGCCCGTGTCTGCTCATCGGCCGGGAAAAAGGATTCGATCGCCAGTTCCGAAAGGGTGACATCCAGTGGCGTGCCAAACACGGTGATGGTGCTGATGAAGGAAAGCACCGTGTCGCCATGGGCAAGCCGCAGCGGATGCACGATCGCATTCGGCTCGACCGGCGCCGGCCGGCTGCTCTGCAGGCCAGAGGGGTAGCCGCGAAGCTCTTGCTCCAATGCCACCAGCACCGGGTCACCGGCGGCATCGTTCTGATGTTTCAGCCGTTCGAGCAGGTGGGTGCGCCATTCCTGGAGGTTCACGATCCGTGGCGCGACACCACCTGGGTGCAGGCTGAGCCGCAGCACATTGACGGGTGGCTGGAGCAGAGAGGGCTCGGAAACATCGGCCAGGAATGGCCCGATCGCCATGTTCGCCGCAACCAGGTTCCAGTGCCGGTCCACCGCCAATGCCGGAAACGGCTCATGCCCCTTGAGCACCATCTCGACCGCCGCCATTGCCGGTGCCAGCGTCGTGTCGGTGAGCGGCCGTTCGCTGAAGCTCGGCGCGAAGCCCGCGGCCAGCAGCAATTGATTGCGCTGCCGCAGCGGGATCGCAAGCTGCTCGGCCAGATGCAGCACCATGTCGCGCGAGGGCGCGGCACGACCGCTTTCGACGAAGGAGAGATGCCGTTGCGAGATCTCGGCCTCCATGGCGAGGTCGAGCTGGCTCATGCGACGTCGCGTGCGCCATTCGCGGATCAGGCTACCGGCGGAGGTTTGGGGCGTTGTCATGCAGGACGACTAGGCTGACGCTGAATGTATTTCAATTACCTGCAAGGTCATCGTTAGCTCACTTCCCGCAGCTTCGCCTTCACTTCGAGAAAATCCCGCCATGCGAGCTTCTTGTGCGCGGGGGTGCGCAAGAGATAGGCCGGGTGCAGTGTCGGCATGGCTGGAATGGCAATGCCGGAACCCGTGGTGTGGACGCGCCAGTTGCCGCGCAGCCGCAGGATTCCTTCCGAGGTGTTGAGCAAGGTCTTGGCCGACGGGCCGCCGAGATTGATCAGCACCTTGGGATTGACCAGCTCGATCTGACGCTCGATGAACGGCCGGCAGATCTCGGTCTCGTGCGGCGTCGGCGTGCGGTTGCCGGGTGGGCGCCAGGGAATGACGTTGGCGATGTAGACCGAGCTACGGTCGAGGCCGATCGCAGCCAGCATCCGGTCGAGCAGGCGGCCCGAGCGGCCGACGAAGGGCAGTCCTTCAATGTCCTCGTCACGGCCTGGGGCTTCACCGACCAGCATGACAGCCGCTTGCGGGTTGCCGTCGGCGAATACCAGGTTCTTGGCGGTCGCCTTGAGATTGCAGCCCTCGAAAGCGGTCATGTGCTGGCGCAGCTCGTCCAGGGTCGTCGCCGTCATTGCCAGTTGGCGTGCCAGCGCCGCCTGCGCTTCGTCGGGCACGGCCGAGGTGGGCGGGCGCGGGGCCGGAGCATCCGGCACGGAGCGCCCATCGAGGCGCGGTGGACCCGCGGCCGGCTCCGGTACCTTGCTTTCGCGTGGCGCCGCCGCCGGCGTGCGCTCCGCCGGCTTCGGCACGGCCTCCGCGAACCGATTGACCGACGCATCCTCCAACGCCTCGTCAACACCCGCGCTGGCATAGAAGGCGAGCAGATCGGCCAAATCGACCGGATTGTTGGGAGAGGCGGCAGTCATGGCCGCACCATCGTCCGGGCGGGATTAATTTGCAACCTCGGCGAAGTCGGTCGCGGCAGCCAATCCCGCTTGCCAAGGCGAGGTCGCGGTCTAGCCAGTGGGTATGCGTGGATCCTGAACCAAATAGAAGGTCCATCGCGGCGTGTAGTCGGTCATCAGGAATTCGAAGCTGGCGGTCTTCAGCGGGTCCACCTTGCCGTTTTTGAACAGCAGCCGGTCATAGGGCTCGAAATCGCGGTCGAAATCGGCGAAATTGCTCGACCAGATATTGTCGGGCGTCTTGTTGCGCTGGTCGAACGAAAGCCCGTCTCCGAACACGCTTGGCTGGTCCAGTATTTCCTGAAGCTCGAACTGGAACTCGATCCAGGCCTGGCCGCTGTTGTTGAGCGCGTCGATGCGCATATACATGATGCCATTGGCGAACTCGCCTGCTCTGCCGAATGCCTGGATCGGCTTTGTGGTGCGGATGGTCAGCGTCACGGGTGTCGCCGAATTCAGCTCTTCGGTGATGACCAGCGGATCGTCCTTGGTTCCGATGCCGGAGGCTCCGGTGATGCGGAAACCGCCAAGCTCGTCGGAGAACGAGTACGCGCCTGTCGCCCAGACCTTCACTTCATCCGCGACGGCATGACCCGGGCTCAACGCCAGAAGGGCCAAAATAAGCGCCCGGCAGGCCCGGCCGGGCGTTGATGGAAAGCGCGTCGAAGAGAAGCCGCCTGGCCCGGGAATGCGCATGGCGGGAAGTATGGCCGATAAGCAAGCCGTCGAACAATAAAAAACGCAAGCCTGGCGGATCGCGCCACGCGGAAATGGCCTCTCTGCCGCGCAAAGCGCGACTTTTTGGCCAAATCGGCATTGTCACGTATGCGCCGGTTTCCTGTCGCCAATTGATGCGCTATGCAGCGCAGGAGCCAGCAAGATACGCCAACGGCGGCAAGCCAGTGCGGAGGGGTTGATGAGCGATATCGAACGCGAAAGCATGGAATTCGACGTGGTCATCGTCGGTGCCGGACCGGCCGGCCTTGCCGCGGCCATCCGACTCAAGCAGGTCAATCCCGAGCTCTCCGTCGTCGTGCTGGAAAAGGGCGGCGAAGTCGGCGCCCACATCCTGTCGGGGGCCGTCGTCGATCCGATCGGCATCGACCGGTTGCTGCCTGGCTGGCGCGAGGAGGATGGTCATCCCTTCAAGACGCCGGTCACTGCGGACCATTTCCTGGTGCTCGGCCCCGCCGGTTCGTTCCGCCTGCCCAACATCTTCATGCCGCCGCTGATGAACAACCACGGCAACTATATCGTCTCGCTCGGCAATGTCTGCCGCTGGCTGGCTGGCAAGGCCGAGGCGCTCGGCGTCGAGATCTACCCAGGCTTTGCCGCGGCCGGCCTGCTCTACAATGAAGAAGGTGCCGTCACCGGCGTCGTCACCGGAGACATGGGCGTCGAGAAGGACGGCACGCATGGTCCAGGCTTCGCGCCGGGCATGGCGTTGATGGGCAAATATGTGCTGATCGGCGAAGGCGCGCGCGGTTCGCTGGCCAAGCAGTTGATCGCTAGATATAAACTCTCCGATGGCCGCGAGCCCGGCAAATACGGCATCGGCCTCAAGGAACTCTGGCAGGTCAAGCCGGAGAACCATCGGCCGGGTCTGGTGCAGCATTCCTTCGGCTGGCCGCTGGACATGAAGACTGGCGGCGGTTCGTTCCTCTATCATCTGGAGGACAACCAGGTGGCGGTCGGCTTCGTCCTCCACCTCAATTACAAGAATCCCTATCTGTCGCCTTTCGAGGAATTCCAGCGCTTCAAGACCCATCCGGCGATCGCGGGCACGTTCGACGGCGCCAAGCGCCTGGGCTACGGCGCGCGCGCCATAACCGAGGGCGGCTGGCAGTCGGTGCCGAAATTGTCGTTCCCGGGCGGTGCGCTGATGGGATGCGCGGCGGGCTTCGTCAACGTGCCGCGCATCAAGGGCTCCCACAATGCGGTGCTGTCGGGGATGCTGGCGGCCGAGCATGTCGCCGAGGCGATCGGCGCCGGCCGTGCCAATGACGAGCTTTCCGCCTATGAGGATGCCTGGCGGGCGACCGACATCGGCAAGGACCTGAAGAAGGTGCGCAACGTCAAGCCGCTGTGGTCGCGCTTCGGCACCATTATCGGCGTCAGCCTCGGCGGCCTCGACATGTGGCTGAACACGCTGTTCGGCGTCTCGCCCTTCGGCACGCTGAAGCACGGCAAGGCCGACTATGCCACGCTCGAGCCGGCCGCCAAGCACAAGAAGATCGTCTATCCGAAGCCGGATGGCGTGCTGACCTTCGACCGCCTGTCCTCGGTGTTCCTGTCCAACACCAATCACGAGGAAAACGAGCCGGTCCATCTGCTGGTCGGCGACATGGACCTGCAGAAACGCTCGGAACATGATGTCTTTGCCGGACCTTCCACACGCTATTGCCCGGCCGGCGTCTACGAATGGGTCGACAAGGACGGCAACGCCGCCGCCGATCCGCAGGCTAAGGATGTGCGCTTCGTCATCAACGCGCAGAACTGCGTCCACTGCAAGACCTGCGACATCAAGGACCCGAACCAGAACATCAACTGGGTGCCCCCGCAAGGCGGTGAAGGACCGGTCTACCAGGGCATGTGACCCCTGCGCCGCCGGGCCGTCCAGGGCGCGGCAGCAAAATTGCAGCGGAGTTCTGGCTGCGAGAGCATGCAGCGCAGCAGAACCGTTGAAACTATCACCGGCTTATGGTTCCCTTCTCCTGGGACAAGGAGAAGGCCGATGCGCCGGACAGTTCTGACATGCCTCGCCGTCATCGGGACACTGTGCGCGCCTGAGGCCTTTGCCGGCACCAGGGCAATCGTCCAGACGCGGACCTACGACATCACGGGAAACTCGGGTACGGCCTTCATCGACGCGATGGACAGCAAGGGGCCCAAGCATGGCTTCATGACGCATGCCATCGCCACAACCGCCTATACGGTCGACTGGGATCTCGGCGGAGGCCAGGACAACGGCGTCTGCCGGCTGCGGCGGGTCAACGGCACGCTCAATCTGTTCTACACCTTCCCTCGCGTCGGCTCGCCCATGGCGCCGACGTTGAAGAGGCGTTGGAACAGGTTTTTCGCCGGTGTTCGCGCCCATGAGGAAACACATGGGCGCATCGCCAGGGAGATGATGCGCGTGACAGAAAGGTCGATAACTGGCCTGCGGGTCGCCAACGACCCGTCATGCGACAAGGCGCGCCGCGAGGCTCGGCTTCGCATCAAGGCCGTTTATGCAGAATATGAGGCGAGGCAAAACGCCTTCGATCGGCGTGAGCATCGCGATGGCGGCCATGTCGAACATCTGATCGCTGCCTTGATCGGGAAACCTTGAACGAGCAATCCGTTCGCCATCTCAACGCTTCGCCGCGGCGCGGGTGCTCCATTCGTTGACGCGTCAGCCGTGCGGCTCAGCAGGCAAATCGTGCGCCGCGAGCGCGGTGGCGTGCCCATCCTCAGGCTGTTTCTCATCGGACCGGACCAAAAATTCGACCAGCAGCGGCAGGTGGTCGGAGCCGGCATCTTCCAGCCGCGTCGAAGACAGGATCGTCACGCCGCCTTTGCTGAACACCTGGTCGATCGGCAGGCCTGCATAGCGGCGCAGGAAGTCCGGCAGTGTCCGGTGGATCCAGGTCGGGCCGGCGGAAGGCATGAGTGTCAGCCCGCCGAGAGCCGCGACCCGCCGCACCGCGGCACTCCACGGCACGGCGTTGCAATCGCCTGCCATGATCGCGGTCTCGCCGAGCGCGGCCAGTGGCTGCGCCAGTTCGCCGATCTGCCAGTATTGCTCCTTCGGCCAGGGCCAGCTCAAATGAATCGCGGCGACATCGACATCGGTGCCGCCGAAGTCGACCGTGGCGATAGCCATCGCGCCGCGCGGCTCGCAGCGCGGCGCGGCGTCGGCGGCAAAGGGCCGGCGCGACAGCAGCGCCACGCCGAACATGCCGTTTGGGTAGGGGCAGAGGATTCGGTAGGGGTAGGCACTGGCGATGTAGCCAAGCTCGGTCGTCCACATCTGCGACACCTCGTCGAGCGTGATCACGTCCGGATTGGTGCGGCCGATCAGTGAGAGCACTTTCTTCGGTGTCGCGTTGTTGAAGCGCAGATTCATCTGCAGCAGGCTGTAGACGATCTGGCCGGTCGGCTTGGCGGCCGCCTGTTGTGGCCACCATTTGGGCAGCGCACCCGTCGTTGTGGCCAGGCAGAAAATGGCGAAAAGCAGTCCACCCGCCGCTTGCAGCCGAAACGAGCTGGCGAGCAGCGGCAGCGCCAGAAGTGCCATCAGCACGCTGAGATGAATGCGGAAATGCGAGAAGGAATCGAACGCCGGGTGCAGTGCGCCGAAAAATCCGGCCAACAAAGCGGCCGACAATGCCGTCATCGCCAGGAATGCCAGCCCAGCCGTCATATTCAAGCGCGCGCCTGTTGCCATTGAGGTCGTGTCTGCGAGGTTGTATCCGCTGAATGCCGCCTGTCGGTCCGTTCGATTTGCTTATCGGCCAAATTGCGGTCTGAGCAAGACGACGAATTGCCTCGCC
The DNA here is from genome assembly GCF_006658535.1 of Mesorhizobium sp. B2-4-13. Classification (NCBI taxonomy): domain Bacteria; kingdom Pseudomonadati; phylum Pseudomonadota; class Alphaproteobacteria; order Hyphomicrobiales; family Phyllobacteriaceae; genus Mesorhizobium; species Mesorhizobium sp. B2-4-13. The sequence goes on from NZ_VFVB01000013.1 coordinate 183,981, forward strand.
GAGGCTTCGCGGTCGCCTACTGGAATGCCGTTTCCGAAAAGCTCCGGAGCTTGCGCGAATGCAGCCGCTCCATCGGCATCTCCGCCAGCTTCTCCATCGCCCTGATGCCGATAGTCAGGTGCTGCGCCACCTGCCGCTTGTAGAATTCGGTTGCCATGCCAGGCAGCTTCAACTCGCCATGCAGCGGCTTGTCGGAAACGCACAGCAGCGTGCCGTAGGGGACGCGGAAGCGGAAGCCATTGGCGGCGATGGTCGCCGATTCCATGTCGAGCGCAATGGCGCGCGACTGCGACAGCCGCTGCACCGGTCCGCGCTGGTCGCGCAGTTCCCAGTTGCGGTTGTCGATGGTGGCGACGGTGCCGGTACGCATGATGCGCTTCAAATCATAGCCCGACAGGCCGGTGACCTCGGCGACGGCTTCCTGCAGCGCGACCTGGATCTCGGCCAACGGCGGGATCGGCACCCAGACCGGAAGATCGTCGTCCAGCACGTGGTCCTCGCGCACATAGGCATGCGCGAGCACATAGTCGCCGAGCGCCTGGGTGTTGCGCAGCCCGGCGCAGTGACCAAGCATCACCCAGGCATGTGGCCGAAGCACAGCGATATGATCGGTGATGGTCTTGGCGTTGGAAGGACCCACGCCGATATTGACCATGGTGATGCCGCCATGGTTCGGCTTCTTCAGATGGTAGGCAGGCATCTGCGGCAGGCGCTGTGGCGCTACGCCTTCGCTGGGCGCGCTCTGCCCGGCCCGGGTGATAACGTTGCCAGGTTCGACAAATTCCGTGTAGCCGTCACCGCCCTTTTCCATCAGGTCGCGGGCGCGGGCGACGAACTCGTCGATATAGAACTGATAGTTGGTGAACAGCACGAAGTTCTGGAAATGCTGCGGGCTGGTTGCGGTGTAGTGCGTCATGCGGTGCAGCGAATAGTCGATGCGCTGCGCCGTAAACGGCGCCAGCGGCCGGGGCTCGCCGAAGGCCACTTCGAACGTGCCATTGGCGATCTGATCGTCGGTGCCGTCGAGATCCGGCACGTCGAACAGGTCGCGGATCGGCCGCTTGATGCGTTCGGCATCGGCGCCGTCAACATAGGTGCCTTCCAGAAAAGCGAAATGCAGCGGGATCGGCGTGGTCGATTCCGAGACGGCTACCGACACGCCGTGATTGCGCATGATCAGCCGAAGCTGCTCGATGAGGTAGGTCTCGAACAGGTCCGGCTGGGTAACCGTGGTGGCGAAATGACCTGGTGTTGGCATGTGGCCATAGGCCTGGCGCGAATCGACCTGGGTGAACGAACTCGTGGTGACGCCGATCTCGGGGTAGAAGGCCCGGTAGCGCTTGCTGCTGTCGCCGCCGGCGGCTAGGGCCGCGAAGGAATCGCGCAGAAACTTGGTATTGCGGTCGTAGAGCACCTGCAGCGCGGCAACGGCCTTTTCGGCGTTATCGAAGCTTTGCCGGCCAAAGGGCTCGGGCATGACGACAGATTCGATGGCTTGGGGATAGATTCGCTTTTCCATGGCTCAATATAGAGACTTGGACGGGCGGTTGGGAGGGGGCTCGCCGCCGAAGGCGCTCAAAGCGCCCTTTTTTCTTCAACCCCGCTGCAGGCTGACCAGCAGCACGAACCCGACGCCGGACTTTCTGAGCGCCGGCGCCTCGATCGTCGAGCCGCTATCGGCACGCATCATCGGCACCGCCAGGACCGGAGCGGCCAGCAGCATCAGGATGAGCGCCGCCCGCGGCAGGAGCCGGAGGGTCTTGGAGAGGTTGGCGGCGATGCGGTTCATGATCTCTGGGCTTTTCTTTTCGAGGTCCGGGTTCTCTGTTTCAGTGACGAAAATCGGTCGGGCAGGCGAGGTGGCACATTCTGGTGGCGTCGTCCCAGGAGCGCGAACGGCCCGCTTCGGCGACGAGGATGGCGAAGAACATTCCAAACAGGCTCATCAGCAGGCAGACGATGGTGAAGCGGCGAGCAAGCATTGGGTCCGTGTCTCCTTCAACACGCATGAGAATGCCCTGACGCCTCTGAACCGGCTCTGATGCCGGCGTTCATCTGCCGTTCAAATTGATTGAAGGGATGTTGACTGGGTTGCGGCAACCAGAATGCCGACCGAGCGCTGCCTGCTCATCGCCAAAACGGAAACGGGGCCCGCCAGGCCCCGTTTAGAGATCACACGGAAATGGTCGCTTAGAGTTTGTGCCAGGTCTGGCTCTTGCAGATCAGTCCGCCGAGCACGCAACCGCTCATCTTGAGCGAGGCGCCCGACAAGGTTGCCTTGCCCGAATAGGTCTTGTCATTTGCCGGATCGGTGATGTTGCCGGTGTATTTGTTGTCGCCGGCCGCCTTGAGCGAGCCGATGGTCTTGCCGGCATATTTGCCTGATTTGAGCGTGATGGAGAACGAGCTGCTGCCTGAAATGGCAGCGGTGTCGCCGGCTTGCGTTTTCCAGTTGCCCTCGATCGGATCGGCCCACGCCGCGCCGCTCAGGATCAAAGTGGCCGCCAGGGCCAGGCTCACTTTTCGAGACATGTCTTCCTCCCTTTGGATAGCCGGCCGAATGCTCCGCCTCGCCGGTCTGCCGCTTACGCAAACGTAAGCTAATCCAGCTTCCGTCAAAACGAAAGCGGTGCCGCGACGGAAGGTTTTGGCATTTCGAAAGCGCCTGAATTCGCCCTGTCGGCCCGGAAATGAAAACGACCAGCGCCTCGTGTTTGCTTTCTAGGGTTAGCAGAGTGTTGACCGCGCGCTCGAAAATTTTCGTCAAATTTGGCGAAAACCAGCTGAATTGCTGGCTTCGTATCCTTAACGAATTTTCGCGTTTACCTCTTGTTTTAGCTTTGTTTTCCTCAAATTAAGCACGCCATTTAACGACGGATTCAAGCCTGCGCGGCATTCTCGAAAGCATCGAAAGAGCGGCCCGGACAAGACGAACGGAGGCAGCTCTCGGGAGCCAGACAGGGGACTAAAAATGGCACGTTTTGAAATGCTTGAAGCAGGCTTCGGCGCCATGGGGGCAACTGCCCAGGCCGACATTCTTTTCGAATTGGGCATGATGTATGCGACCGGCCGCGATTGCGAAACCGACGTCGTTGCCGCCCACAAATGGTTCAACATCGCCGCCATCAAGGGATCGGCCCGCGCCGCCGAGTTGCGCTCGGAACTCTCGGCGGCCATGTCGAAGGTCGAGATCGCCAAGGCGCTGCGCGAAGCCCGCGAATGGATGACCATGCACTGAGTTCCGCCAGACGGGGACGCTCCGGCCAAGACCGCAGAAAGACGGTCGGGCCAACAGGGAAAAGGCTGCGCAGACAGCCAGGCCACGGCCATCGACAACGAGAATGCGGCACGCCGACAGGTCCAAGCCGCGCGACGGACCATGATCCCGAAGACTCCGGTTTTCGGAAGGATCATGGCCAACAGGAAGACAGGGAAGGTGGGTTGGGTTCACAGCGCGGGGGCGCCGGGGAAACAGCCTGACCGGCAAAAAAAGCCACGACCGGCCGGAACAAGGCTGGCGTGGCTTTTTGCGTGGATGAGGCCGCGCAGGCCCAATCGAGTGGCGCCAATGCGCCTAGACAGGTCCGATGAAGGATGAAATTGTCCCGCCTCTCTGGAAGAAGCGCGGCCGGGCGGCCGCGCGTGAGTGGAGGAGTTCTATTGTCATGAAAAAAATGAGTGTTTTGAGCGCGGCCATTTTCGGCCTGATGATGAGCGCGCCGGTCGCGTTCGCCGATGACATCACCATCTCGGTGGTCGGCCCGATGACCGGACAGCTCGCCACCATCGGCGATCAGTTCAAGCAGGGCGCACAGGCCGCCGCCGATGCCATCAACGCGGCTGGCGGCGTCAACGGTTCCCAGATCAAGCTCGACATCGAGGACGACCAGTGCGATCCCAAGCAGGCGGTGTCGGTCGCCAATCGCATCGTCGCCAACAGCGTCAAGTTCATCGACGGGCATGCCTGCTCGGGTTCCAGCATTCCGGCCTCGGCGGTCTATGCCGAAGCCGGCGCGCTGATGATGAGCCCGGCTTCCTCGAACCCGGTGCTGACCGATGCGGCCGCCAAGGCCGGCTGGTCGACGATCATGCGTCTCTATACGCGTGACGACGCACAGGGCGCCTTCATCGGCCCGTGGATCGCCAAGAAATACGCCGGCAAGAACGTCGTCATCCTGCACGACAAGAGCGCTTACGGCCAGGGCGTGGCTGATGCCGTCAAGGCGACCATGAATGCCGGTGGCCTCAAGGAGGTCTATTATGACGCCATCAACCCCGGCGAGAAGGACTATTCGGCGCTTGTCACCAAGCTGAAGGATCTCAAGGCTGATGTCGTCTATTTCGGCGGCTACCACCCCGAGGCGGGCCTGATCCTGCGTCAGTCGGCCGAACAGAATTTCAAGTTCCAGCTGATCATGCCGGACTCGATCGCGTCGCCGGAATTCTGGCAGGTTGCCGGCCCGGCCGGCGAGGGCACGATGTTCGTGTTCCCGTCGGATCCGCAGGCAAAGCCGGAAGCCAAGGCAGCCGTCGAAAAGATCAAGGCCGGCGGCTTCGTGCCGGAAGGCTTCACGCTGTTCTCCTATGCCGTGGTCCAGGCATTCGCCGAAGGCATCAAGCGTGCTGGCAGCGATGATCCGGCCAAGGTTGCCGAGGCGCTGAAGAATGGCACGGCGATCAGCACCGTTGTCGGCGACGTCACCTTCGACGAGAAGGGCGACCTCAAGAATGCCAGCTACGACATCAACCAGTGGCATGACGGCAAGTACGCGCCGATCGCGCAGTAATCGCCCTGGCACTCGGGTAATCCAAGGGAATGGCCGGGTTCGTCCCGGCCATTTCAGTTTGCGGTCGCTCCTTCTATCCGCCGGCGGCCGCGGTGCATGCGTTCTGGTCCTCGGCGAACCGCACCAGCACCGCGCCGTCGGTGACCTGTGCGCCTTCCCCGGCGATCTCGGCGATCACCCCGTCATGCGGGGCGGCGATGGTGTGCTCCATCTTCATCGCCTCGAGGATCAGCAGAGGTTGCCCTTTGATCACAGCGTCGCCTTTCGCCACGCGCACAAGCTTGACCAGGCCCGGCATCGGCGCGCGCAGGCTGCCGGTGGCCGCTTCATCGCTCCTGGCCAAGGGGTCCGGCACCGCGAAAGTATAGCCGACGGCGCCTTCGAACACCGTGATGTGGCCAGGCCAGCGGGCGAGGCGGGGAACGGTGCGAATATCATGCGAACTGGTGCTGTCATAAGGCGCATCGAGCGCCACCTGGAAGCGCCCGTCCGATCGCACTGAAATCTTTGCCTGAATGGCTTCATCGCCGAACGTCAGCCGCATGCGCCGCGCCACGCCGTGGAAATGCGCATAGCCGGCGAGTGCCGACCATGGGTCGTTCGACGGCGGCAATGCTCCGGCACCCGAGGCCGCCATGGCGGCAGCCGAGATGATCTCGCCGGTCGGCGGTGCGACCGCCGTCAACGCCTCCTGGTGTCTGCCAATCAGGCCGGTATCGATGTCTTCAGCCGCAAAATCCGGATCGGCGGCAAGAGCGGCAAGAAAAGCGGTGTTGACGGTGGAGCCGGCAATCTCGGTTTGCGCGAGCGCGGTGCGGAGCGCTTCCAGCGCCTGCCGTCTGTCTCCGGCATGAACGACCAGCTTCGCGATCATCGGGTCGTAGTAGGGCGAGATGGCATCGCCAGCCCGCACGCCGGTCTCGATGCGCATCGCGGCGCCTTCGGGGACAACGTCCGGAAATCTAAGGTGGTGCAGCGTGCCTGTCGCCGGCAGAAACCCCTTGGCCGCATCCTCGGCATAGATGCGCGCCTCGAAAGCATGGCCGCAAAGCGTGATCTCGCTCTGTGTCTTCGGCAGTTTTTCGCCGCTGGCGACCCGTAACTGCCATTCGACGAGATCGGTGCCGGTGACCATCTCGGTGACCGGATGCTCTACCTGCAGCCGGGTGTTCATTTCCATGAACCAGAAGCGATCGGCCTCGAGGCCTTGCGAGGCGTCGACGATGAATTCGATGGTGCCGGCGCCGGAGTAGTTGATTGCCTTGGCGGCTTTTACCGCCGCCTCGGTCATTGCCTTGCGCAAAGCCGGCGTCATGCCGGGGGCGGGGGCCTCCTCGATTACCTTCTGATGGCGGCGTTGCGCCGAACAGTCGCGCTCGTAGAGATGCACCGCATTGCCGAAATTGTCGCCGAACACCTGCACTTCGATATGGCGCGGCTTGTCGACATATTTCTCGACCAGCACGCGGTCGTCGCCGAAAGCGGCCTTTGCTTCGCGCCGGGCGCTGGAGAGTGCCTCGGAAAAGTCATCGGGATGCTCGACGCGGCGCATGCCCTTGCCACCGCCGCCAGCGCGCGCCTTGATCAGCACGGGATAGCCGATCTCGCGGGCCTTTGACGCAAGCAGCACGATTTCCTGTGCCTCGCCATGATAGCCCGGAACGACCGGAACGCCGGCTTTTTCCATCAGCCGCTTGGCGGCGTCCTTCAGCCCCATGGCGCGGATCGAGGTCGCCGACGGGCCGATGAAAATGAGGCCGGCCGCCACCACCTGGTCGACGAAATCGGGGTTTTCCGACAGGAAGCCGTAACCGGGATGGATGGCCTGCGCACCCGTGGCCAGGGCCGCGGCGACAATCCTGTCACCGCGCAGATAGCTCTCGCCGACGGGCGAAGGACCGATATGGACCGCCTCGTCGGCCATCTCGACATGCAGGGATCTCGCGTCGGCATCCGAATAGACGGCGACAGTGTGCACGCCCAGCTTGCGAGCCGTGCGGATGACGCGGCAAGCGATCTCGCCCCGATTGGCGATCAGGATTTTGCTGAACATGGAGCCTCCCGGGTCAGTATCGGGCGGCGCCATTTTGGTAGGCACCGGCCTATTTCGAAGCGGCGATCTCGCACGCGCCGCCGGTGGTTACCTTGTAGTGCGCGCGCGTGGTCAGACAGGATTTCATAGCCAGTTCTTCCGCTGCCTTTTGTGACGGCGCGTTCAGATGCCCGCCGCAGATTATGTATGATGACATGATCCGGGCATAGGGCGTGGTGGCGTAGGCCGAATGGCCGCCGGCCGCCACATAGGCCTTGTAGGTCTTGGTACATGGATCTTTCAAATTTCGTGGCAAATAGGGCGGGAAACGCTTGTCTCCCTCGCTTCCCGCCAACGATCCGGCCACGCCCGCGCCATGCGCGGCGGTTAGCAGCAATGCCGAAAGTATTAAAGTAGACACATTCCGTGAATATTTCCGTTTCATTCTCACCCCATCCCCATTGCAAAGTGCAGCAGGAGCGATAGCGAATATTCTCCGGCGCCGCCAGAGCTGCAGGATGAGCTCGCGATTTCGTGAGCGAACGAAAGGCCTGGTCTATAAAATTCAATCTCCACCCAATGTTGCCAGATGTTCTCGGTATAGTTCCGCCATCGCTTCGTCGAAGCAGCAGAAAACAACGATTTCGGGAAGCGCGTTGTGCTTGATGAAGTCATTGACCTCATAGACGGCGATTTCGGTCGCCTCGTCTTTCGGGTAGCGGTAAACACCGGTCGAGATCGCGGGAAACGCCACCGAACGGCAATCATTGGCGGTCGCGAGTTCCAGCGACCTGCGATAGCAAGAGGCCAGCAGTTCGGCTTCGCCCTTGCAGCCGCCCTGCCAGACCGGCCCGACCGTGTGGATGATATGTCGAGCTGGCAGCTTGTAACCCTTGGTGATCTTGGCGTCGCCGACCCTGCATCCGTTCAACATCCGGCATTCTATCTCGAGCTCACGACCCGCCGCGCGGTGGATGGCGCCATCGACTCCACCGCCGCCGAGAAGCGAGGTGTTGGCAGCATTGACGATGGCGTCGACATCCAGCTTCGTGATGTCGCCGGTGTGGATGCGGATCCTGTCTTGGGCCTTGCTCATCTCACATCCTGAACACGCCGAAGCGTGTCTCCTCGATCTCGGCGTTGAGCGACGCGGAAAGGCTGAGCGCCAGCACCTCGCGTGTCCTGGCCGGATCGATGATGCCGTCGTCCCAGAGGCGGGCGGACGAGTAGAGCGGATGGCCCTCATGCTCGTATTTCATCAGGATCGGCTTCTTGAATTTCGCTTCCTCCTCGGCGCTCCACTCGCCGCCCTTTCGCTCGATGCCTTCGCGCTTGACCATGGCGAGCACGGTTGCCGCCTGTTCGCCGCCCATCACCGAGATGCGCGCGTTCGGCCACATCCACAGGAAGCGCGGTGAGTAGGCGCGGCCGCACATGCCGTAGTTGCCGGCGCCGAACGAACCGCCGATGATGACGGTCACCTTCGGCACCCTGGCGGTCGCCACCGCCATCACCAGCTTGGCGCCGTCCTTGGCGATGCCGCCCGCCTCGTATTTGCGGCCGACCATAAAGCCGGTGATATTCTGAAGGAAAACCAGCGGAATCTTGCGCTGACAGCACAACTCGATGAAGTGCGCGCCCTTCAGCGCGCTTTCGGAAAACAGCACGCCATTGTTGGCGATGACGCCGACCGGCATGCCATGGAGGTGGGCGAAACCGGTGATCAGCGTGGTGCCGTAGTTCTGCTTGAACTCATCGAATTCGGAGCCGTCGACGATGCGCGCGATCACCTCGCGCACGTCATAGGGCTGGCGCAGGTCGGTCGGGACGATGCCATAGAGCTCATCCGCGGGATGAAGCGGCTGATGAGCTTTCTGTAAGCTCAGGCTTACAGCCTTGTTCCGATTCAGGTTCTTGATGATGCGCCGGCAAATGGCGAGCGCGTGTTCGTCGTCCAGCGCATAGTGATCGGCGACGCCGGAAAGCCTGGTGTGTACATCCGCGCCGCCCAATTCCTCGGCGCTGACGTCTTCGCCGGTGGCCGCCTTCACCAGCGGCGGTCCGCCGAGGAAGATGGTCGCCTGGTTGCGCACCATGATCGTCTCGTCCGACATCGCCGGCACATAGGCGCCGCCAGCGGTGCAGGAGCCCATGACGCAGGCGATCTGCGGAACGCCGGCAGCCGACATGTTGGCCTGATTGTAGAAGATGCGGCCGAAATGCTCGCGGTCGGGAAAGACCTCGTCCTGGTTGGGCAGATTGGCGCCGCCGCTGTCGACCAGATAGACGCATGGCAAATTGTTCTGCAGCGCGATCTCCTGCGCGCGCAGATGCTTCTTCACCGTCAGCGGATAGTAGGTGCCGCCCTTCACCGTGGCGTCGTTGACAACGACCATCACCTCGGTGCCCTCGACGCGGCCGATGCCGGCGATCAGGCCGGCCGACGCTATCTCCTCGCCATACATGGACCATGCCGCGAACTGGCCGATCTCGAGGAAGGGCGAACCGGTGTCCAGCAATTGCGCCAGGCGTTCGCGCGGCAGCAGCTTGCCACGACCGACATGGCGATCGCGGGCCTCATCCAAGCCGCCGCGCTCGACTGTCCTGGCCTTTTCAGCGATGTCGGCAACCAGCGCGCGCATGCGCTCGGCATTGGCACGGAAGGTTTCGGAGGAGGGCGAGATCTGGGTTTGGAGGATAGCCATGCTACACCCCCTCCGCCATGATCTCGCGGCCGATCAGCCAGCGACGGATCTCGCTGGTGCCGGCGCCGATCTCGTAGAGCTTCGCGTCGCGCAAAAGCCGGCCGGTCGGATAGTCGTTGATATAGCCGTTGCCGCCAAGCAGCTGGATCGCGTCGAGTGCCATCTGCGTCGCTTTCTCGGCGGCGAACAGCACGCATCCAGCTGCATCCTTGCGGCTGGTCTGGCCGCGGTCGCAGGCGGCGGCGACGGCGTACACGTAGGCACGCGCGGCGTTCATCGCCGTATACATGTCGGCAAGCTTGCCTTGCACCAGCTGGAATTCCCCGATCGGCTGGCCGAACTGCTTGCGCTCGTGAACATAGGGGATCGCCACGTCGAGGCAGGCCGCCATCAGGCCGATCGGGCCGCCGGCAAGCACGGTGCGCTCATAGTCGAGGCCGGACATCAGCACCTCGACGCCGCGTCCTTCCTCGTGCAGCACATTGCCGAACGGCACCTCGACGTCCGAAAAGACCAGTTCGCCGGTGTTGGACCCCCGCATGCCGAGCTTGTCGAGTTTCTGCGCCACCGAAAACCCCGGCATCGCCTTTTCGACGATGAAGGCGGTGATGCCGCGCGATTTCCGGTCCGGGTCGGTTTTGGCGTAGACGACCAGCGTTTCGGCATCGGGGCCGTTGGTGATCCACATCTTGGTGCCGTTGAGCACATAGCGGTCATTGCGCTTTTCGGCGCGCAACTTGAGCGACACCACGTCGGAGCCGGCGCCGGGCTCCGACATGGCCAGCGCGCCGACGTGCTCGCCCGAACATAGCGGCGGCAGGTATTTTTCCTTCTGTGCCGGCGTTGCCCAGCGGTTGATCTGGTTGACGCAGAGATTGGAGTGGGCGCCGTAGGAAAGGCCGACGGATGCCGAGGCCCGTGAGATTTCCTCGACCGCGATCACGTGGGCGAGATAGCCCATGCCGCTGCCGCCGAAATCGGGATCGGCGGTTATGCCGAGCAGGCCAAGAGTGCCGAGTTCTCCCCATAGATGCGCCGGGAATTCGTTCTCGCGATCGATGTCAGCGGCTATCGGCGCGATTCTGTCCTGGGCGAAGCGGCGCACCAGGTCGCGCAACGCCTCGACGTCCTCATCATGCCCGAAGCTGAGCGTGTTCGTGTACATGCCGTTCCTCCCCGGTACCAATGCCGATGTTCGCGCCGACCAGGCGCATTGTCATCGAAAGGTATGTCTGCGTGACCTCGGCGATCGACAATCGCTCGCCCGGCCGGAACCAGACGATGACGCCGGTCATCATCTGGATCAGAGCCATGGCCGTCAGGCCGGTGTCCTCGATGCGGAAAATACCCGCCTCGGCGCCATCGCGCAGGATCGAACGCAGGTCCTTTTCGTAGGCCGTGCGCATGCGCAGGATCTGTGTCAGCCTGTCGGGCGACAGGCTGCGCAATTCCATGTTCGACACATGCGTGGCGTGGCGGCGCCCGATATGAAAGGCGATGTGGTTGCGCACATAGGCGGCAAGCTGCCGCACCGGATCCGCGTCGGCCGGCCTGGAACGCTCCCAGGCCTCGCGAAGCGCTTGCATATGGTCGCGCATCAGCGTGAACAGCAGGTCTTCCTTGGTCGGAAAATAGCGATAGAGCGCGGCCGCCTGCACGCCGACCTCGGCGGCCAACTGGCGCATCGACATTGCTCCATAACCGTAACGCGCAATCAGGGTGGCCGCCGCTTCACGGACTGCCGCTTCGGTTCGCTCGCCGTGTGATCCTGTGGTGCGCGCCATCGTCGCCTCGTTGACGGCAGAATAATAAAACAAACGTTCAATTAATTCAAGCAGGCGGAAATCCGTCTATCCGATGATCCTGAAATCTCCAGGCGTGGCCCAGGTTTCCAGCTCTTCCACATCGATGCGAGAGACAGCCGCGCCAGGCGGGCCTTGCCGAAGCCGTTCAATCATGGCCGCAATCGCCGCGTCGGCGCCGGTAAGCCATGCCGTCACCGAGCGGTCTCTTTCGTTGCGCACCCAGCCCAACAGCCCGAGCCTTGTCGCTTCATCGCGCGTCCACGCCCTGTAGCCGACCCCTTGGACCGTGCCGTATATGTGCGCCTGCACTGCCCTTTTCCGCTCATTCATGGCTCGCTCCCGTTCCATAGAGTCTGGCGCAGCATCGAACGAAGGCAACGGTTGAAACGGTGACCCCGATGAAAATCGAGGGCCTCCGTTCCAAATTTTCTGCCGCCGGCCTGACCGAGATGTGTACCGATCCCGCGCTACTCCGGCCGCGCGTTCTTTCGCTCACCGCGCGCGGCCAGGCCGCGCTTGCGGCACTTCATGCGGCCACGGATCGTGATCTGGCCCGCCTGACCGCGGGCTTGAATGACAGGGAAGCCGCGGAATTGTCGGATGTGCTGGCGCGTGCCGGACATCTGCTCGGCGCCGCGATGGCTCCCGAGCGCCGCGAAGTGCCCTAGTTTCCGCGCGCCGCTGCCAAGGCGCCAGGCAATTCCTCGGCGAAGATGTCCAGTTCGTGGGCGAGACCGACGCTGACGCGGATGCAGTGGTCGAGCCGTGGCGCCATCGGCTTGCGGATGAAGACGTCGCGCGACAACAGCCCCTGCAGCACTTTCAGGGCGAAAGCACCGTCATGGCCGCAGTCGATGGTGACGAAATTGGTCGCCGAGGCGAGCGGCTTCAACCCGTTCTGTTCGGCGATATCAGCAATGCGCCGACGTCCGGCGGCGACCCGGGCCACCACCGTCTCGAGATAGGCCTGGTCGGCGAGCGCCTCGACGCCGGCGATCTGCGCCATGCGGCTGACGCCATAGTGGTTGCGGATCTTCTCGAAGTCGCTGATCACTTGCGTCTCCGCGACGGCATAGCCGCAGCGTATTCCGGCAAGTCCATAGGCCTTCGAAAAGGTTCGCATACGGATGACGTTCGGCCGCGAGATGTCGATCGGCGGCAGGGCCGAGGCTGGTCCCAATTCGCCATAGGCTTCGTCGAGCACCAGCATGGTGGTTTCCGGCAAGGCTTCGATGAAGCGGATGACCTCGTCGGCTTCCCACCAACTGCCCATCGGATTGTCCGGGTTGGACAGATAGACCAGCGGCGCCTTCTCCCTGACGACTGCCGCGAGCAGACCGTCCAGGCTTTCCCTGTCATTCTCGTAAGGGACGGTCACCAGCCGGCCGCCGACACCGGCAATGTGGAAGTTGAAGGTCGGATAGGCGCCGAGCGAGGTGACCACGGCATCGCCAGGCGCCACGTACATGCGCGCCACGAGGCTGAGCAGACCGTCAATGCCTTCGCCGACAACGATATTTTCGACCGCCACATGGTGATGCGCCGCAGCCGCGACCTTCAGATCGTAATTGTCGGGGTCGCAATACATCCACTGGTCGCGCGCGACGCTCTCCATGCGGGCGATCACGCGCGGCGAGGGGCCAAAACTGCTCTCATTGGCGCCGATGCGGGCACGGAAAGCGCGCCCGCGCTCACGCTCCTGCGCTTCGGGGCCGACAAACGGCACGGTCGACGGAAGCGCTGCGACGAGGGGTGAGAGGGCAGGGCGCTGAGGCATGGCGGAAGCTCGCTTGGAAGGGGCCTTCTTGCTAACGCGCCGGCTTATTAGGTGCAAGTTGCTCGCAGGCAGCAATTTGTCATGCTGGATTCGGCCGTGTCTTTTTGGTAGCCAGACACGATGAACAATCGTCTGCCGCCTGCCTGGTCCAAGCATCTGAAAACTCCGTCCGGACCGAAAAACCCGCAGTCGAAAATCGCCGAACCCAAAGCGGGGTCGCTATCACACGCGCAGGCCGATGACGCACTGCTCAGGCGGGCGGTAGAACTTCATCGGGCAAATCGGTTGCCGGAGGCGGAGGCGCTGTGTCAGCGTGTATTGGCTCATGCCCCGCGACACCCCCTTGCCTTGTATCTGCTTGGAACCTTTGCGCTCGGGCTGGATGACGAGATGGCCATTCGCTGTTTTGAGCGAGCGGTAAAGGAGGCACCTCAAAATCCGCATTACCATCTGACCCTGGGTGAAACCTATTTGAAAGTCGGCGAGCATACGGATGCAATCAGGCATTTCGAGCGTGCTTGCGAATTGAAGGCCGACTGGGTCGAGGCGCTTTGTGCGCTGGGCCGCGCCTACACCGGATTCGGCAAAGCCGACCTCGCGGTGCCCCTCTATGAGAAAGCGCTCAAGATCGATGACGGCCGTTCCGCTATCCGAATAGGGTTGGCCAACGCGCTTGTAAGCCTCGGCCGGATGGATGAGGCGGCAAACTACATGAAAGAGGCGATCGCCCGTGGCCAGGATGTCGCCGCTGCTTACAACGGCCTGGTCGGTATACGAAAATTCAAGGAAGAGCCGACGGAGTTAAAATCCATTCTGGCTGAACTGAAGAATCCGGCGCTTGATAACAAAAGTATACAACAACTCCACTACGCGGCCGGGAAGGTGCTCAACGATGTCAGGCGCTATGACGAGGCGATGGGCCATTTTCAGCAGGCAAAGCGCTCGACCCGCGGCTTTGACCTTGAGGCTTACCGCCGCGGCATCGATTTCTTGATCGAACTGTTCAGCCCCGAGATGTTGGCCGCCAAGACAGGACATGGAAGCTCTTCGGAAGTGCCTGTCTTCGTGCTTGGCATGCCACGTTCAGGCACCACTTTGACCGAGCAAATCTGTGCGAGCCACCCGGATGCTTATGGCGCTGGCGAGCTGACAAAACTCCGGCGCATCACAAACAGTCTCGCGCCCAAAACGCGCTCGCCCGAAGAATTGCGAAGCTCGATCCTGACCATGACGGTGAATCAGTCGAAGGCTTTGGCTGAAGACTATCTTGCCCATATCCGTCAACGGTCCCCCAACGCCCAGCGTATCGTCGACAAATTGCCGCATAATTTCGAACTTATCGGCCTTATAAGGCTTCTGTTTCCCAAGGCACGCATCATTCACTGCCGTCGAGATGCTATCGACAACTGCCTCTCGTGTTATTTCCTGGGTTTCAATGACGACAATAGTTATACCGCGGATCTCCATATGCTCGGACTGTATTATCGCGAATACGACCGGCTTATGCGGCACTGGGATAAGGTCTTTCCAGGCCAAATCCTTGAGACCCGCTATGAGGACATGGTCTCCGACCAGGAAGCGCAATCGCGCCGCTTGATCGACCATCTGGGGCTGCCCTGGGACGACGCCTGTCTGCGGTTCTTTGACAAGCCAGGTTCGGTGAACACGTTTAGCCGCTGGCAGGTTCGACAACCGATCTACACCTCGTCTATCAATCGCTGGAAGGGCTATGGAAGTTCAATCCTGCCGCTGATTGAGGCCCTTGGAGACTTGGCTGAGACTTAGTCTGGCACGCTTGCGCCGGAACGATGTCGAGATTTGGCCGTGGCTGCGCGAGACGTCCTGCCCCTCTGGCCTAAATCCGTTAAGCGGGTGGATGCACGCGAGTGCAGGACTGGATCAGATCTGCAGGCGTAGGGGAGAAAGATTTCGGTATCAAATAGTTCTGGGAAGTCTCCAGGTAACGGCCGGTGGTCTATCCCATGCTGGATTCTGTCGGCCGTTTTTGCTAGCGAGGCACGATGAACTCACGGCTGCCCCCAACCTGGTCCAAGCATCTCAAGGCACAGCCAGTGCAAAAGGCCAGACCCTTCGCCCAACCGGCTAAGCCTGGATCGTTGCCTGGGCCAACCGATGACATGCTGCTTAGACAAGCGCTGGAACTACAGAAAGCTGGACGGCTGCCGGAAGCCGAAGAACTCTGCCATCGTGTTCTGACGCGCTCGCCCAATCACGCGCTTGCCCTCTACATTCTTGGCACGCTGGGGCTCGGTTTCGACGACGAACTGGCGATCAAGTATTTCGCCCGCGCGGCAGCGAAGGAGCCGAAAAATCCATACTATCAGCTCAGTCTGGGGGAGGCCTTTCTAAAGGTCGCGGATTATCCGCTTGCGATTCATCATTTGCAGCGCGCCTGCGAGCTGAAGCCCGATCTCACGGATGCTCTTCGTCGACTTGGCGAAGCATATTTCATGTTCGAAAAGGCGGACGTGGCTGTGCCGCTCTATGAAAAAGCGCTCAAAATTGACCCCGACAACGCATTCGTCCGGACGGCCCTTGCGAATACTCTCGTTGCCCTCGGCCGCATGGACGAAGCTACGGTTTGCCTGAAGGAGAGCATCGACAGGCGCATGAGCGTGCCGTCGTCCTACAATACGCTTGTAGCGGTTCGAAAATTCTCCGCCGAGCCACCCGAACTCAAAGCCATTCTGGACGAGCTTCAAAAAACGGCGAATCCCGCCGATGGGCCCTACCAGCTTCATATGGCCGCCGGTAAGGTCTTGGATGATCTTGGTCGCCACGATGAGGCCATGGACCATTTTCTCAGAGCCGCAACGAACAAGGGGTTCGATTTTGACATTGAATCCTACGGTCGACAGGTCGATGCGTGGATCGAGCTGTTCAGTCCGGAGTTCTTCGCGGCGAGGGTGGGATATGGTGATCCATCTGAGACGCCTGTATTCGTGCTTGGAATGCCGCGTTCTGGCACGACGCTGACGGAACAGATCTGCTCGAGCCATCCCGATGTCCACGGCGCGGGCGAACACTCCAAGCTGGGGCGAGTCGCGGTTGCCAACGGTCTTAAACTGCAGCCGGGACGCCCATTGGGACGACCAGTCATGTCGATGACGCGAACGCAATCCAAGGCGCTCGCCGGTGAATATCTATCCAGCTTGCGTCTCAACGCGCCCGAAGCATTGCGAATCGTCGATAAGATGCCTCACAATTTCGAACTTGTGGGCCTCATCGCCCTTCTCTTCCCTAACGCACGGATTGTTCATTGCGTACGCGATCCCGTTGATAATTGTTTTTCTTGCTTCACCTCGAATCTTAACGACGCGCATAAGTATAATTCGGACCTTGCGGTGCTTGGGCTTTACTACCGCGAGTACGATCGCCTGATGCGCTATTGGAAGTCGATTTTTCCGGGACGCATTTTCGAGAATCGCTATGAAGACCTTGTTTCCGACCAGGAGGGGCAGTCCCGTCGGCTTGTGGAGCATCTGGGTTTGGAGTGGCACGACGCCTGCCTCCGTTTCTTCGAAAGGGCTGGCTCCGTCAGAACCCTCAGCCACTGGCAGGTTCGTCAGCCGATCTACAAATCATCGGTCAAGCGTTGGAAGCACTACGAAGGCAGGCTTCGGCCATTGATCGAAGCCTTGGGGGATTTGGCTGAAGGCTAGCCGTTCTCAGTTGTTCGAACTGACTTTCTGCGCACGACGGAGGCCCCTTACCTGCGATAGTTGCAAGCGGCCTAAAAAAACCCGGCGGTTGCCCGCCGGGTCAGACTGCTGACAAACCCCTGGCTTTTGCCGGGGGTTTTTGATTCACTGGGTCATGTTGAAGCGACCCGCCCCTGA
>NZ_VFVB01000014.1:0-137825 GCF_006658535.1 Mesorhizobium sp. B2-4-13
GACACCGAAATAACCAGCCCATTCAAACCATAAAAACAAAACCCCGCCAAAATTGACGGGGTTTGTCAGCAGTCTGAGGGCCGCTCCGGCGGCCCTTTTATCTCTTGTCAGTTGTCGGCGCGAAAAACCTGCCGTTGCGTGCCGAGCCCTTCGATCCCCAGCTCGACGATGTCGCCGTCCCGGAGATAACGCGGCGGCTTGAAACCCTGGCCGACGCCGGGCGGCGTGCCGGTCGAGACGATATCGCCCGGATGCAGCGTCATGAACTGCGACAGGTAGCTGATGACATGCGCGACGCCGTAGACCATCGTTGCGGTCGAGCCGCTCTGCTTCATCTCGCCGCTGACCTTGAGCCACATTTTGAGCTTCTGCGGGTCGGCGACCTCGTCGCGCGTCACCAGCCAGGGGCCGGTCGGGCCGAACGTGTCGCAGGACTTTCCCTTGGTCCACTGCCCTGAGCGCTTGGTCTGGAAGTCCCGCTCGGAGACGTCGTTGATGACGCAATAGCCGGCGACGTGATCGAGCGCCTGTTCCTGCGTGACATATTTCGCCGGCTTGCCGATGACCACGCCGAGCTCGACCTCCCAGTCCGTAGCAGTCGAGCCGCGCGGGATCAGGACATCGTCATTGGGACCGCAGATCGCGGAGGTCGCCTTCATGAAGATCACCGGCTCCGGCGGCACTTCTAGTCCTGACTCCGCCGCGTGATCGGCATAGTTCAACCCGATGCAGATGAACTTGCCGGTGCCCGCCACGCACGGTCCGAGGCGCGGTTCGCCCGCGACGAGGGGAAGGCTTTCGATGTAGAGCTTCTCGGCCCAGGTGAGATCGGCGAGCGACCGTCCGCTTATGTCGTCGACGATGCCGCTGAGGTCGCGGATATGCCCGTTCCGGTCGAGCACGCCGGGACGTTCGGAGCCGGACGCTCCATAGCGAAGGAATTTCATAGAGTGTCTCCGGTTTCGCTATGCGGCGCTTGCCGCTCTTTTGTTCATCAGGAAGGCGTTGAGCTCCCAGGACTGGACATCGATGAGATGCTGTGTCTCCGGCCGGCCGAACTTGCTGTGCAGATAGATCTTGTTCGGTCGCGACGAGCGCGAATTGACCTCATGCGATTTCGGATGCGGCAGGTGGATGCCGCATGCCGCGCGGCAGATCGAGAACTCGGCGCCGCTCTCGAACAGCGACAGTGAGAAGTCGATGTCCTCGGCGCCCCAGGTGCGGTAGTTCTCGTCGAACCGGAAACGGTCGCCGAGCTTTTCGCGGCGCACCGAGATGTTGCCCGACCAGGCGATCGCCCATGGCACCGGCAGGTCCATCATCACGTCGTTGCAGGCGGCGTAGTTCTTTTCGCGCAGGTCCGAGAAGCGGCCGGTCTCGCGCAGCCTGCCGATCGTGCCGTCGACATCGTTGAGATCGAGCGCATCGATGGCGGCCTGCAGTTCTTCGGCGTGATCGTCGGTGTTGGAGAAGCCATAGAGGTAGCCAAGCACGACCTGATTTGGCTTGGCGTGCGCGCCTATGTGAGCCTTCACGAACCCTTGCGAGACGACGATGCCGCAGTCGAGCAGGATGCAGACCTCGCCTTCGGCAAGCTCGATGCCGAGATTGCGCGCGCGGCCCGCCCGGTAGCCATTGTCCTGCTGATAGACATAGCGGATCTGCGGGCCGCCGGTGAAGTTGCGCACCACATCCAGCGTGTTGTCGGACGAGCCGTCGTCGACGACGATGATCTCGAAATCATCCTTCGGGATGTTGCTGGCCTGCAGCGACCTCAGGTTCTGGTAAAGCATCTCTTCGCGATTGTAGGTCGGGATGATGACGCTTGCGGCGAATTTGGGCGATCGACTCATGACACTCCTCGCTCTCTCAATGGCCGCGTGCCGGCCTCGCCCGGCGTGCGGGTGCTTGCAACGCAGTTAGTAGGTGGTGCGTCCGCCCGACAGGTCGAATGTCGAGGCGGTGGTGAAGCTGTTCTCCTTCGAGACAAGCCACGCGACCATCGCGGCGGCCTCGTCGACCTCGAGCAGTCGGCCACGCGGAATGCGCGAGCGCATATATTCGATATGCTCGGGCGTGAGCTGCTCGAGGATGCGCGTCTGCGCGGTGGCGGGCGAAATGCAGTTCACGGCGATATCGTATTGCGCCAGCTCCTTGCCGAGCGACTTGGTCAGGCCGATGACGGCCGCCTTCGACGCCGAATAGGCGGCGGCATTCGGGTTGCCTTCCTTGCCGGCGACCGAAGCGATGTTGACGATGCGGCCGTAATTGCGCTCCTTCATGCCGGGTACCACGGCGCGGTTGACGTAAAAGGTGCCGTTGACGTTGATGTCGATGATCTTCTTCCACGTCTCGATGTCGTAAACGTCGAGCGGCACGGCCGGTCCGGCGATGCCGGCGGAATTCACGACGATGGAAATCTTGTCGGCGACCGCCTCGGTCCTGGCGCGAGCCGCATCCACCGCGTCCCAGTCCGCGATGTCGACAACCACGGTGGTGGCGGCCTTGCCGAGTTCTTTCCTGGCGCTTTCGAGGCACGCTTCGTCCATATCCCAAAGCGTCACGGTCGCGCCCGAGGCGACAAAGCGTTTAGCCATGGCGAAGCCCAGTCCCTGGGCCCCCCCGGTCACCACCGCGTGTTGACCGTCCAGATCGATCCTGTTCATATCGAGCGTTTCCTTCCGTCCAATTTTGTTGCGGATTCCCAGGTGGCGAACACCGTTTTGCGATGCGCCGGAACGGTTGGTCCGTCCGGGCTTCGATCCGACTTGCCCGGCCTTGTTATATTAGTGTAACAACTCTCGCAAGCATCATCTCCGGAATTATCCGGACGGGCTCGAGGAGGATTCGCGTGAAGGTTACTGAGCGGCGCGCCGTGGGCGCCACGGGGCTGCAACTGACGGCACTGGGCATGGGTTGTGCATCGCTCGGCGGGCTCTATGCGCCTGTCGATGCCGAGACCGCGATCACGACGCTGCAGGCGGCGCTCGATGCCGGCATCGGCTATTTCGACGCTGCCCCGATGTACGGCCTTGGCCGGGCCGAGCATATGCTCGGCTACTTTCTGCGCGAGCGCGTGCCGCAGGCGCCTGTCGTCGTCAGCACCAAGGTCGGCCGGTTGATGGCGCGCGAGCGGCCTGGACGGCCGCTGCCGCCGGAGGCCGAGAAGAACCCGCTCGATTCCGGGTGGCACAACGGCCTGCCGTTGCGCGAGGTCTTCGACTATTCCTACGACGCCATCATGCGCAGCTTCGACGACAGCCAGCAGCGCATGGGGCGGGCGCGGATCGACATGCTGTTCGTCCACGACATCGGCCGGGTCACCCATGCCGATGCCGCCGGCTTCCACTGGTCGGCCCTGACCATGGGCGGCGGCTTCCGGGCGCTTGCCGATTTGCGTGACGCCGGCATCATCGGCGGCTTCGGGCTCGGCGTGAACGAAGCCGAAGTGGTGCTCGACGCCATGAACGAGGCGCGTCTCGATTGCACCTTGCTTGCCGGTCGTCACACGCTGCTGGAGCAGAACGCGGATGCACTGCTGGCGAAGGCGCTGGACGAGGGCATGGCGATCGTCATCGGCGGCGTCTTCAATTCCGGCATCCTCGCCGCCGGCAACAGCGGCAACCGCAAGTTCAACTACCAGGACGTGCCGCAGGAGGTTGCCCGCAAAGTGGATGAACTGGCGGCCGCCTGCGCCGCGTTCGACGTGCCGCTCGCCGCGGCCGCCATCCAGTTCCCCTTCAGGCATCCGGCCGTGACCTCCGTGCTGATCGGTGCCAAGCATCCCGATCGCGTGCGCCAGAATGTCGGCTGGTTCGAGCAGGCGCTGCCGAACGAGCTGTGGCAGGCGCTTGAGGGCAGGGGCCTGATTTCCTAGGCGCGGAGCCGAGGGGCAGGGCTACATCGTCGCGCCGAGGCTCCACGGCACGAACTCGTTGTCGCCATAGCCCAGCGCTTCCGATTTGGTTCGGCCGCCGGAAGCGACGCGCAGGATCTCCTCGAAGATTTCCTGACCCTTCTGCGCCAGCGTCACGCCGTCCAGTATGTCGCCGCAGTTGATGTCCATGTCCTCGCGCATCTGCTCGAAGATGTACGAGTTCGAGGCGAGCTTGATCGACGGCGTCGGCTTGCAGCCGAAGGCCGAGCCGCGCCCGGTTGTGAAGCACAATATGTTGGCGCCACCGGCCACCTGGCCGGTTGCCGAGACTGGGTCGTAGCCGGGCGTGTCCATGAAGACGAGGCCGCGCTCGTTGATCGGCTCGGCATATTCCAGCACCGCGCGCAAATTGGTGGTGCCGCCCTTGGCCGACGCGCCGAGCGACTTCTCCAGGATAGTCGTCAGCCCGCCGAGCTTGTTGCCGGGCGAGGGGTTGTTGTTCATCTCCATGTCGTGCCTGGCGGTGTAATCCTCCCACCAGCGGATGCGTTCGATCAGCTTCTCGCCGACAGCGTGGCTTTCGGCGCGACGGGTCAAAAGATGTTCGGCGCCATAGATCTCGGGCGTCTCCGAAAGCACGGCCGTCCCACCCTGCTCGACGAGCAGATCGACCGCGGCGCCCAGCGCTGGATTGGCGCTGATGCCGGAATAGCCGTCCGAACCGCCGCATTGCAGCGCCAGCACCAATTCGGACGCCGGTTGTGGCGTGCGCTCGGCGGCGTTGACGGTCGGCAGCATCTCGACGATGGCGCGTACCCCGGCCTCGACGGTTTTGCGCGTGCCGCCGGTCTCCTGGATCGTCATGGTGCGGAAAGTGGTGCTCTCCTCGATGTTGTAGGATTGCATCCAGCGCGGGATCTGGAAGGCTTCGCAGCCAAGCCCGACCATCAGCACGCCGCCGACATTGGGATTGGTGGCAAAGCCCCATTGCGTGCGCTTCAACAGATCGTAGGCCGGGCCCTTGGTGTCGATGCCGCAGCCGGTGCCGTGTACCAGCGAGATGATGCCGTCGACATTGGGATGGTCGCGCAGGATGCCGGAACGATTGACCTCCTCGACGATGAAGCGCGCGACGCTGGCCGAGCAGTTCACCGAGGTCAGGACGGCGACGTAGTTGCGCGTGCCGACTTTGCCGTTCGGCCTGCGGTAGCCCATGAAGGTGGACCGCTCATCATCGGGAAGCATAGCCGTCTGTCTGGCGTTCGAGCCATAGCCGTAGTCACGCTCGAACTCGCGCAGATAGACATTGTGCTCGTGCACCCAATCCCCGGCCGTGATCGAGCCGCGCGCGAAGCCGATGGTCTGGCCGTATTTCACGATCGGCTCGTCCGCCGCGATGTCGCGCATGGCCATCTTGTGGCCGCGCGGGATGCGCGCCCGGGCAGTGACATCGTCGGCCTTTTCGCCGGTTGCCAGTGGGTCGACCGCCAGGACGATGTTGTCGGCGGGCGAAAGCCTGATGAAGCGTGTCATTCCCAAAGTCTCTGAAGAAAGCGCTCGCCAGTCCCGCGGCGAGATATCGGTGATTCAGAATACTAATATAATAGAATGTCAGTGGTCAAGCTGCGAAGCCAACGCGGGGCGCGGAGTGGGGATCAGGCTGTGGACTACGCCTCGCGCTTGAAGGCGGGAGATGCGATCACGAGTGGCAGGGCGTCCGTCTTCGCGCGTACGGTTGGATCGATCTCGGCCGGCGCGGCAAGCACTCAGTCCAGGTGGAAGACTTCCTGCATCGCCGCCCACCATTCGCCTTGCGCGCGGGTCGGCAACGGTTGCTGCATCGGGTCGCACAGCTCCCACCATTTGCGCATCGCCGGCTCTTCGCCCATGCGCGCGGCGTCCGTTGCGAAATCGTCGCCGTGATACTCCCAATAGGCGAAGAGCAGGTTTTCCGACTCGCGCAGGAAGATGGAATAGTTCCTGATGTTGGCGCGACTGATGATTTCGAGCACCCCGGGCCACACGGCTGCGTGGACACGTTTGTACTCAACCATCGCCTCGGCCTTCAGGCCGATGCAAAGCCCCATTCTCATCATCAGTTGGTCTCGCCTGGTTCTGTCGCGCGGTCGTTCAATCGAGCAGGTCGGCGGCGACTTCGAGCGTGTTGCGGAACGAGGTCTCCAGATGGCTCTCCATCGCTTGCGCCGCGCCCTCGGCGTCATGGCGCGTAAGCGCGTCGAGGATGGCCTCGTGCTGCTCGATCGTCTGTTCGCCATAGCCCGGCTCGGGGATGGCGAGGTAGCGGCCGCGATCCATCTGCGCCTTGGAGATGTCGACCGCCCGCCAGATCATCGGCAGGCCACAGATCTCGGCGATGGTGCGGTGGAAGACGTCGTCGAGCTGGATCGCCACGGCATAGCGGCCGCGCGCAATGGCGAGCTTGTGCGCGGCCATGTTGTCTTCCAGGAGTTCGGCTGCCTGCGGCGTCAGCTTGACGGCGGCGCGCCTGGCGCTTTCCATCTCCAGCGCCCGGCGGATGACGTAGGCTTCTTCAAGATCGGCGCGGCTGATCGGTGCGACATAGGTTCCGGTCTGCGCCAGGATCTTGACCAGCCCTTCGTCGCTGATGCGCTTGACCGCCTCGCGCACCGGCGTGCGCGAAACGCCGAGAGCCTCGGCGATCGCGACCTCGT
This sequence comes from Mesorhizobium sp. B2-4-13, assembly GCF_006658535.1. NCBI lineage: Bacteria > Pseudomonadati > Pseudomonadota > Alphaproteobacteria > Hyphomicrobiales > Phyllobacteriaceae > Mesorhizobium > Mesorhizobium sp. B2-4-13. The sequence goes on from NZ_VFVB01000014.1 coordinate 6,571, forward strand.
TGATGATCTCGCCCGGCTTCAGCCGTCCGACGACGATCATATTGCGGATCTTGTTGTAGATCTGGTCGCGCAGCGGCAGCGCCCGGTTCAGGGTCGAGGGGTCTAGATCCATGAAAAATCCCATCCTTCGTCCACGCCAACTGCAAAAGTTATATTAGAATGTCAACCAGAATGCATCAGTGGATGTAGGCGACCCGGCCCCCGCCAAAAAGGGGCCGAAAACCAGCTTGTCAGAACTGTTATATTAGTGCAATAGTGCCCGCCGTCGCGATATTAACGTCGCGGCGAAGGCGTTGCTGGGGGTGCCGAAGCGCGGTTTGCGTGGACGCCTTCGCGGTCGGCTTGAGGGGCCGGCTTACGTTTCAAATGACCGTCGATCCCGTGCCGAGGCGCACCGGGGCCGTCTTGCCAGGGAGGACCAAGCCGGAAATGACTGCGGTGGCGGATTGTGCCCTCGACATGAGAGGCATTAGCAAAACGTTCCCGGGCGTGAAGGCGCTCTCGAACGTGAATTTCGCCGTCAAGTTCGGCACGGTGCACGCCGTCGTCGGCGAGAATGGCGCCGGCAAGTCCACCCTGATGAAAGTGCTCAACGGCTCCTATGCGCCGACTAGCGGCACGATCAAGGTGGGCGGCGCCGAGGTGCGTATGCGCAAACCGGCCGACGCCCAGGCGCTCGGCATCCGCATGGTGCATCAGGAGATCAATCTCGTCCCCGACCTGACCGTCGCCGAGAACGTCTATCTCGGCCGCATGCCCGGCAAATGGAGCTATCTGCGCAAGGGCGAGATGGTCCGCAAGGCTGCCGCCGTGCTCGACGAGCTGGGCGCCGCGATCAATCCGCGCGAGCGTCTTGGCAATTTGTCGATCAGCCAGCAGCAGCTGGTCGAGATCGCCAAGGCTTATGCTGCCCAGCCGCGCATCATCGTGCTGGACGAGCCGACATCGTCGCTCAGTGAACATGAGACGGCGGCGCTGTTCCGGATCCTGCGCAAGATGCGCAATGACGGCATCGCCATCATCTACATCAGCCACCGGCTGAAGGAGGTGCTGGAAATCGCCGACGAGGTCACCGTGCTGCGCGACGGCGCGATGATCGAGACGCGACCCATCGAGGGGATCACCGCCGGCGAGATGATCCGGCTGATGGTCGGTCGCGAGGTGAGCAACGTTTTTCCCAAAAGCGTGGCCGAGATCGGCGCCTCGGTGCTGCGCGTCGAGCGTATCGGCGACGGCGCGAGTTTCCGCGATGTGAGCTTCGACGTGCGGGCCGGAGAGATCCTTGGCCTGACCGGCCTTGTCGGCGCCGGACGCTCCGAAGTAGCGCGCGCCATTTTCGGCCTGTCGCGGATCGTCGAGGGCAGTGTCAGCATCAACGGCCGCAAGGTCGTCATCTCTTCGGCATCGGCGGCGGTGCGCGCCGGCATCGCTTATGTGCCTGAGGATCGCAAGGGCGACGGCATCGTGCCCGGCATGTCGGTGCGCGAAAACATCAGCCTGCCCATCCTGCGCCGGCTGACCAGTTTCGGCCGCATCCGCGGCAGCGCTGACCGTTCGTTGTCGGCCACTTACGTCAAGCAGTTTTCCATCTCGCCGCCGGATGGCGAGCGGCGCATCAATCTCCTGTCAGGTGGCAACCAGCAGAAGGCCGTCATCGCCAAATGGCTTGCGGCAAAACCGGCCGTGCTCATCCTCGACGAGCCGACGCGCGGCGTCGATGTCGGCGCCAAGGCCGAGATCCATCACATCATCGGCCAGCTCGTCGCCGACGGCATGGCGGTGGTGATGATCTCGTCCGAGTTGCCCGAAATCCTCGGCGTCTGCGACCGCGTCGTGGTCATGCGTGACGGCCGCGCATCGCAGCCGCTGACCCGCGCCGAGCTCACAGAGGAGCGCATCATGGCGCTTGCGACCGGGGAGGAAGCGGCGTGACGGACGCGGCCATGGAGATCAGCGGCGCGACCCGCAACGACCGTTTCACGCGCGGCAGCAGGCTCGTCGATATGCTGTCGAAGGCCGGCCTTTTGCTGGCGATCCTGGCGGTCGTGGCCTACGGCTCGTTCGCCAGCCCGGCCTTCTTCACCACCGGCAACCTCCTCAACGTGCTGACCTCGATGTCGATCGTCGGCATCGTCGTGGTCGGCATGACCTTCGTGCTCGTCGTCGGCGGCCTCGCCGACCTCTCTGTGCCTGCCGCCATCGCCTGCGGCGCCATCCTGTCGCTGGGGCTCCAGCCATTGATCGGCCCGGTGCCGGCCTTTGTCCTGGCGGTGGCGCTGGCCGGGTTGATCGGCCTCATCAACGGTGTCCTTGTCGGCTATGTCGGCATCAATCCGATCATCGCCACGCTCGGCGTCGGCACCATTGGACTTGGCATCGTCCAGGCGGCGGTCGGTGGCGTCATCGTGTACGGCTCGAACACGGCGTCGGCCGAATTCGCCAAGGGCCGGCTGCTCGGCATTCCGGTCGTGGTGCTGATCTTCCTGGTCATCGCGCTGATCGGCCATTTCGTTCTGTCGAGATCCTTCTGGGGGCGCTGGACGCTGGCGACCGGCGGCAATTACAACGCCGCCGAAGCGAGTGCCGTGCCGGTCAAGGCGGTCAAGGCCGGCGCCTTCGTCATCACGGCGCTCGCCTCCGGCATCAGCGGCGGCCTGCTCGGTCTCACCTTGCAGAGCGCACGGCCGCTGATCGGTTCCGGCTACGAATTCAGCGCCATCACCGCCGTGGTCGTCGGCGGCGTTTCGATCATCGGTGGCTTCGGCTCGGTGCCGAGGGCGATCGCCGGGCTGATCTTCGTGCAGTTGCTGACCAACGTCATGGTGCTGGAAGGCGTGCGCACGCCGATCCAGGGTTTCGTGCTCGGCATCCTGATCGCCGGCGCCGTCGGCATGGATGCGGCACTGCGCAAGCGGGGAGTGGCATGATGCGCTTGCTTGTCCTTGCCTCGCAGTACCGCGTGCTGATCATCCTCGGCCTGACGCTCGCCATCTCGGCGCTCGTCGTGCCTGGCTATCTGTCGGCTTCCACGCTCAGCCTCGGCCTCGACCGCGCCGCTACCATCGGCCTGATCGCTATCGGCCTGACGGTGCTTCTGATCGCCGGCCAGATCGACCTTTCCGGCGGCGCGGTGTTCGCGCTCGCCGGCATCATCTCGGTCATGCTGCAGCGTGAGATCGGCATCCTGCCGGCTGCGATTGTCGGCATCCTGGTCGGCACCGTCGCCGGCGCGATCAACGGCGCACTGGTGGTCGGCCTGAAGGTCAATTCGCTGGTGCTGACGCTCGCCACCATGCTGATCTTCCGCTCGCTCGCGCACTGGATCACCAACAGCCAGCCGGTGACCGGCACCGACATCATGCTGTCGCTGGCGCTGGCCAAGATATATCTTGAGATCTTCACCATCCGCAGCGCGCTGTTCATCGTCCTGATCGTGCTCTTGCATCTCTGGCTGACGCGCAGCATTCCCGGCCGCAACGTCTTTGCCGTCGGCTCCAATCCGGCCGCCGCCAAGGAAAGCGGCATCGCTTCGGACCGCATCGTCTTTCTCGGCTTCGTCTTTGCCGGCACGCTGGCCGGCCTCGCGGGCGTGCTGCAAAGCCTCGTCACCAACACCGGCTCGCCTGTCTTTGGCTCGGAGCTGACGGTCGCCGTCATCGCCGCCGTCGTCGTCGGCGGAACCCGTCTCGAAGGCGGCAGGGGATCCGCGCTCGGCACGCTTGGCGGCGTGCTGACCATCGGCTCGCTGACCATCGCGATGGAGTTCCAATCGGTACCCGCATACGTCCAGCAGGTCGTGTCCGGGCTGATCCTGATCCTGCTCGTCGTGCTCGATCGGGTCGTTACCACCAAGGGGAGGGCTCCGGGCACGCGCCCAGCGCTCGTTCGCGACGAACCAATCACTCAAGGAGGAAAACTATGACTGGGAGGAAACATATGAAAGGCATGCTCAAAATCGCCACCGTGGCGCTGCTGGCGTCGACCGGATGGGCGAGCGCCAAGACCATCTGCTACGTGACGGCGGCGGATTCGCATGCCTATGCGACGCCGGCCAACAAGGCGCTCGAGGCCCGCGCCAAAGAGCTCGGCATCGAGGTCTTGAGCCTCAGCCAGGATTTCGACGTGCAGAAGGGCACCGAGCAGCTCAACACCTGCGTGGCCCGCAAGGTCGACGGCATCATCCTGTGGCCGCTCGACCCACAGGCCTATATTCCGGGTCTCGCCCGCGCCCAGCAGGCCAACATCCCGGCCATCCTCATCAACTCGCCGATGAGCGACGACGCCAAGCCCTTCATCAAGTCCTTCACCGGACCGGACGTCTATGAGGAAGGCAAGATGGCGGCGGATTCGCTTAGCAAGGCGCTGGGCGGCAAGGGCTCGGTGGTCATCATCGCCGGCCAGGCCGGCAACGGCACCACCATCGGCCGCGTCGGCGGCTTCAACGATCGCCTCAAGGAGACCAACGCCGACATCAAGGTGCTCGACACCGTCAATGCCGACTTCGACCAGCAGAAGGCGCTGGTGGTGAGCCGTGACCTGATCACCCGCTTCGGCGACCAGATCAACGGCGTCTACGCCAATGACGACACCATGGCGCGCGGCTTCATCGACGCCTGGAAGGAAGCCAACCCGTCCAAGGCTGCGCCGCCGATCGTCGGCATCAACGGCCAGAAGGACGCTTTCGCGTCCATCAAGAGCGGCGAGATGTACTCGACCATCGTGCAGTCGCCCGTCGAGGACGGCCGCCTGGCGATCAACACGATGGCCGAAATCATCGACGGCAAGGAGGTCAAGGACCGGCTGCCGATCCCGCTGACCGTCGTCACCAAGGACAATGTCGGCTCGGTCGAACCGGCGTTCTGATCACGCGGCCGGCCTGGCTTGCCCGAGCCGGCCATTCTGTTGTTTCGCGGCGACTGGATTGACGGGCTGCGTCACGGCCGGAATGGCGGATCCGGCGGCGCGGCCGACGAGGACCGACCATGAAGTTCAGCCTGATCTTCTTTTCCAATTCCTTTCCGGAAGAGGCGGGGGGCGCCTATGCCGTGATCTCGGAGATGGCGCGCTATGGCGACCGGCACGGCTTCGAGGCCGTGTGGATCCCCGAGCGCCATTTCCACACCATGGGCGGCATCTATCCGAACCCGGCGGTGGTCGCCGCTTATCTGGCTTCGATCACCACCAACATCCGCTTGCGGGCCGGCAGCACCGTGGTGCCGCTGCATCATCCGGCAAGCATCGTCGAATCCTGGTCGGTGGTCGACAATCTCTCCAACGGCCGCGTCGACCTGGCGCTGGCGAGCGGCTGGAACGTCAACGACTTCGTGCTGGCGCCGTCTGCCTACCCCAATTTGCGCGAGCTGTGGTTCGAGCGCATCGCGGAAATCCGCGCGTTGTGGCGCGGCCAGCCGGTGAGCTATGCCAATGGCGCCGGCAAGCCGATGCCGATCGTGACGTACCCGCGTCCGCTGCAGCGGGAGCCGAATTTGTGGCTGACCGCGACCAAGCAGCCTGAGACTTTTCGCCGTGCCGGCGAGCTCGGCATGAATGTCTTGACCATGCTTGCCGGCATCTCGCTGGAGCAATTGGCGCACAAGACGGCGCTCTACCGGGAGGGCCGCAAGAGCGCCGGCCTCGATCCCGACACCGGCACGGTGACGCTCATGCTGCACACCTTCGTGCATGAGGACATCGAGACGGTGCACCGGGCTGTGCGCGGGCCATTCCTCGACTACATCAAGACCAGCCTGATCAGCCATCTGCAAGGCGGCGCGGTCGATGTCGGCCGCCGGCTTTCGGCGCAGGAGATCGATCAGATGGCGGAGTATTCCTTCGAACGTTACTTCAGCACGGCGGCTTTGTTCGGCACGGTGGCCGAGACGCGCAAGTTCGCGCTCGCCGCAAGGGAGGCCGGCGTCGGCGAGATTGCTTGCCTGCTCGATTACGGGCCGTCGGTCGCCGACATCCGCGCCAACCTGCCTTTCCTCGCCGAGCTGAAGCACAGCTTCGAGACCGTCGAAGCGTGAGTGTCATGAGCCCGAAGAACAGCGCGGGTCCAGGACAGGAAGCGATGGCGCGGCGACCCGCGCCGATCGCGATCGTCGGCCTGTCCTGCCGCTTCCCAGGCAGCGTCGGGCCGGACGCCTATCATCGCACGCTGATCGAGGGACGCGACCTGTTCTCGCCGCCGCCGCGCCATCGTTGGCCCTGGTGCGCCGACGACCGCATCGCCGTGCCCAAGGTCGGCGCGCTGGCCGATGTGCTGGACTTCGACAACGCGCTCTTCCGCGTCTCGCCGCGCGAGGCCGAGACGATCGATCCGCACCAGCGCGTGATGCTCGAAGAGGCATGGCTGGCGATCGGGAACGCCGGCTACCGGCTGGAAGATTTCCGGCACAAAACCACCGGGGTCTTCGTCGCCGTCTACAATCCGGATTTCCAGTTCTACGCGCGCGAAGGCGACTGGGACGAGATTTCGCGCATGTATCTCGCCACCGGTGCCGCCCACACCATGGTGCCGAACCGCATCTCCTATGTCTTCGATCTCAAGGGACCGAGCGAGGTGGTGGACACGGCTTGCTCAAGCGCGCTGGTTGCCATTCACCGCGCCGTCGAGGCGATCAGGAGCGGCGAGTGCGAGCAGGCGATCGTCGGTGGCGTGAGCCTTTTGCTGGAGCCGAGCCGTCTGGTCAGGCTGCAGGAGCTGGGACTTCTCAGCGTCACCGGCGAAAGCGCGCCCTTCGACCGGGAGTCGCGCGGACAAATGCTGGGCGAGGGGGCGGCGGCGCTAGTGCTCAAGCCGCTGGAAAACGCGCTCAGCGACCGCGATACGATCCATGCCGTCATCCATGGCAGCGGCGTCAATCATCAGGGTGCGGCGTCGGGAGGGTTGACGCGTCCGAGCGCGTCCGCGCAGGCCGAGCTGATCGCCAGGACGTGGGTGCGCCACGGCCTTGATCCGCGCGACGCGGGCTATGTCGAGGCGCATGGCAATGGCGGTGGTGGCGACCTCAGCGAGCTGCTGGCGTTTCAAGACGTCTTTGCCGAAGGGCTGCGCATCGGTTCGGTAAAGGGCAACATCGGCTTCCTCGAAGCGGCCGGCGGCCTGTCGCAGATCATCAAAGTGGTCATGGCGATGCGGCACCGCATCATGCCGGCCACGCGCGCGCATCGTCATCTGGTCGAGGATACGGCGCTGCGCCCCGGCGCAGTCGATGTGCTGCGCGACAACACGGACATTGACGATCTGTCATCCGGCAAGCCTTTCCTGGCCGGCGTCCATGCCTATGGGCTGGGCGGTTGCAACGCGCATGTCGTGCTCGGCGAAGCGCCGCCGCGAAGCGAAGACGGACACGAGCATCCGCTTCCCTTCCTGCTCTCCGGCGATGACGACGCTGAGTTGGCCGCAACCGCTGACAGCCTGCTGCAATGGCTGCGGCGAACGCCCTCCGCTTCGCTGCCGGATATCTCCTTCACGCTCGCCGCCGGACGACCCCAACAGCGGCGGCGAGCGGCCTTTTTTTGCTTATCGAAGGAGGCGCTCGCCGGTCGGCTGGGCAGCCTCGCCCACGGCCTGGAGCAAGCGCAGGCCGAGGTCGCAACAACGGTGGCGGACGACGATCTTCGTCGGGCAATGTCGCGCTGGCTCGACGGCGTGGATATCGCTTGGGAAGACTTACTGCTGCAAGGCCAAAGGATCGAGCTTGCACCCGCGCCGCTTCGCCGCCGCCGCTTCCCACTGCCGGCAATTGCCGGCGTCGAGCTCGTGAGCGAAGGCCGCAGAGCTTCAGCCTGAAAGCTCCGCCACGTTGTGCCGCGCGACGACGAGGCCGGGGATTTCAGGAGGCGTTCAGCCGTGAGCCGCGCCAGCGCAAAACCGGCCGGCCCAGCGGCTGCCAAAGGATCAGGTAAAGGCTGAGACACAGAGCCAGCGCGCCCGCCGCCTGGAAAATGGCGACGACCGAAATCTGCTGCGCGATGCCGCCCGCGGTGAGCAGGGCGGCGACATAGGACAGTCGGATCGTGTTCGAGTAGATGGCGCTGGCGTGCGCCGGCCTGTCGGGCAAACGTTCTTGCAGCACGATTAGGCTCAGTCCCATCATGATGCCCGTCACGACACCGTTGATGACGCTGAGCGACACCATCGCCGGCACGCTGTCGATCAGCGAAGCCGCCGCGAAATAGACAAGCAGCAGGGTGCTCGACACCACCAGCATCGTTGCCTGACCGGCGCGGGAAACGATGATGTTGGAGCAGGCGATCAGTGGGATCTCGACGGCCGCCGCGATCGCGAAGGCCAGTCCGACATGATATTCGCTGCCGCCGATCTGAACGATGCGCCAGGGTATGCCGAGCGCGCAGACCGACAGCAGGAAGTGGAGGGAGGCGAGCGCGCAAGTCGTAAGAACGATCGAGGCGGGCCTTCTGTTGGATGCGCTCAGCGCGGACTTGCTCTCGCTCGTGTTGGCGGCGGGCGACGGAAGGCGCAATGCCATCACGCCAATGATCATAGCCAGCAGGGCATAGGCCGCGGCAATGGTCAGAAACAGCACCGCTGGCGATCGCCAGGTGGCGACCATTCCGCCGAGCGGCGGCCCGATCACCCAGCCGCCGCTGGCGACCGCGCGGATAATGGCGCTGGATGATCTGGCGTGGAGAATGGCCAGCGCCATGAGCTGGGAAAACAGGCTACCTGCGACGGCGAACAATGAAGCGAAGACGAGCAGGAAGGCAACATAGCGCGTCGCGAATGCCAAGATCATCGCGCCGGCCAGCCCACAAATCGCCGATGCGATGGCGATGGGGTAACGCGCCCGCGCCGCATCGCCGATCCTGCCGAGACTGTACGTTGCCGCCGCGGATAGCAACGTGCCGACCACCATCAGCAAACTTGCCCTGAAATAGCTCACATGAAGATTCGATACGAGAAAGATGGGGATGACTGCGGCAAGCGCGGAGCTGACACACGCATTGACCACAACGCATAGTGCGATGAGGACAATCCTTGGCGAGATAATTTTCATAGGCATAAATTGCTGTTGTACACTAATATAATAATGCGGCAAAGTCCCAAGATTCACTCCAGAGAGACGGATTGTCGATCCGTCCGCTGTCTTCCAAACTGCACGAGATGGAGGATGCGGCCCTTCAGTAGCCGCCGCGATGGCCATCGCGGAATACTCGCTCGATCAGATGGGCAGGACTTCCGAGCGCTTGACCTGGCCTAGGGCGAAGCTGCTTTCGATAGAAGCGATATTGTCCAGCCGCGTCAGCTTGTCCTTGATGAACCGCTCATAGGCCTCGAGGTCGCGCACCACGATGCGCATCAGGTAGTCGCGCTGGCCGGTCATCAGATAGCAGTCGACCACCTCCGGCCAGCGCAGGACGGCTTGCGAAAAGCGGTCGAGATCGTCCTCGCGTTGCCGTTCAAGCTTGATCGACGCGAAAGCGCTGATCGGCAGGCCGAGCTTCTTCTGGTCGACGACCACGGTGTAGCCCTTGATGACGCCGGCGCTCTCCAGGAGTCTGACGCGCCGCGCGCAAGGCGAGGGCGAAAGACCGACGGCTTCGGCGAGGTCGTTCGAAGTTGCCTTGGCGTTCTTCTGCAGCGCGGCGATGATTTTCAGGTCGATCGCGTCAAGCACCGGATTTGGCATGTGACCCTCGTTTGGGGCTCGTTGTTGGCTGGATCAGCCAATATTACCGCTCTACGTGCGTAAGAATAGTCACTTTCGCGAGGCCGTCCCGCTACAATAGAGCTGCGATTTCGCAGGAGCCGACGATGACGATCCTTTCCGAGCTTGAGCGCAAGGTTCTCTGGCTGGCCGTCTGGATGATCCATCACGCCAATCATCTGCGGGAGTCGACGGACGGCCTCAAGGTCGGCGGCCACCAGGCGTCGTCGGCATCCGCCTCGACCTTGATGGCGGCGCTCTATTTCCAGATCCTGAGGCCGCAGGACCGCGTCGCCGTCAAGCCGCATGCCAGCCCGGTTTTCCATGCCATACAGTATTTGTTCGGCAACCAGACACTCGAGCAACTGCAGAATTTTCGTGGCTATCGCGGCGCGCAGTCCTATCCGTCCCGAACCAAGGATATCGACGATGTCGATTTCTCGACCGGGTCGGTTGGACTGGGCGTGGCGCAGACCCTGTTCTCCTCCCTGGTCCAGGACTACGTCGGGGCAAAAGGCTGGAAGACCGATCGGCCGGAAGGCCGGATGATCGCCCTGCTCGGCGACGCCGAAATGGATGAAGGCAATATCTTCGAGGCGCTTCTCGAAGGCTGGAAGCACGGCCTGCGAAACACTTGGTGGGTCGTTGACTACAACAGGCAGAGCCTCGACGCGGTGGTGCGCGAAGGCCTGTGGCAGCGTTTCGAATCCATCTTTCGCAATTTCGGCTGGGACGTGGTGATCCTGAAACATGGGGCATTGCAACAGGCCGCTTTCGAGGAAGAGGGCGGCGAAAAGTTGCGAACCTGGATCGATGCATGCCCCAATCAGCTCTATTCCGCGCTGACCTTCCAGGGCGGCGCTGCATGGCGCAGACGCCTGCTCGATGATCTCGGCGATCAGGGACCGGTCAGCCGTCTGATCGAGAAGCGCAGCGACGAAGACCTTGCGGCCCTCATGGCAAACCTCGGCGGCCACGATCTGGAGAGCATCATCGATGCCTTCGAGCAAGCACGCCGGCATGATCGTCCGACCTGCTTCATCGCCTATACGATCAAGGGCTTCGGCCTGCCCCTGGCCGGCCACAAAGACAACCACGCCGGATTGATGACACCGGCGCAAGTCGACGCGCTGCGGCAAGGCATGAGAGTCCGCGAGGGCCGCGAATGGGACATGTTCGAGGGCCTCTCCTATGACGAGGCTGCGATACGGTCCTTCCTCGCCTCGTCGCCTTTTGCGGAGGCAGCCCCGCGTCGCCACACAGCCCCAGCTATTCCGGTTCCGGCGCGCATCAGCTTCGGCGCTCAACGGTCCATGTCGACACAACAAGGTTTAGGGCTTCTGATGCACGAGATCGCGAAATCGGACAGCGAGTTTGCAGGCCGTGTCGTCACGACATCGCCCGACGTCACCGTCTCGACCAATCTCGGCGCCTGGGTAAACAAGCGGGGTCTGTTCGCGCGCGGCGACCAGGCGGACATTTTCCGTGAAGAACGCATTCCCTCCACCTTCAACTGGACGTTTGCGCCGTCGGGACAGCATTTCGAACTGGGCATTTCGGAGATGAACCTTTTCACGATGCTTTCGGCGCTCGGCCTGTCGCACGCGCTCCACGGCGAGCGCCTGCTTCCGGTCGGCACGCTCTACGATCCCTTCATCGAGCGCGGCCTCGATGCGCTCAACTATGCCTGTTACCAGGACGCCCGCTTTATACTGGCGGCGACGCCCTCCGGCGTGACACTGGCTCCCGAAGGCGGAGCGCATCAGTCGATCGCCACCCCACTGATCGGCATGGCGCAGGACGGTCTTGCGATGTTCGAGCCGGCCTATGTCGACGAACTGGCAATCATTCTGCGTTGGGCATTCGATTATATGCAGCGTAGCGGCGAAGCCGAGCCTGACGACCATACCTGGCTGCGCGATCAGAGCGGAGGCTCGGTCTACTTCAGGCTCTCGACGCGTTCGATCGAGCAGCCGACACGCCCGATGGAAGGTAAGCTGGCGCGCGACATCGTCGATGGCGCCTACTGGCTGCGAAAGCCCGGGCCGAACGCCGAGCTGGTGATAGCTTATTGCGGGGCAGTCGCGTCGGAAGCGGTACAGGCGCTGGGGTTGATGGCCGGCGATCGGCGCGATATCGGGCTTCTGGCGGTGACCTCGGCCGATCGGCTGAACGCCGGCTGGTCAGCCGCGGCCCGGGCGCGCCAGTACGGCCATCCGCGCGCCTCAAGCCATGTCGAGCGCCTTTTGGCCGGTCTTCCGGCTTCCTGCGCCATCGTGACGGTGTTGGACGGGCACCCCGCTACGCTCGCCTGGCTGGGGTCGGTCCATGGCCACCGTACACGCGCTTTGGGCGTCGAGCATTTCGGCCAGACTGGTACGATCGCCGATCTCTATCGACATTACGGGATCGATGCGCAAGGTATCATGGCTGCTGCGCAAGCGGTTTCGGTTGGCCGGCCGCTGAGGCACCTCGGGTCCGCCGCCTGACGATCGATCACGCTTCGCTTCCCGGCCGGCTCGTTCGATATGAAGCCGTCAATACCGGAATTCCCTGAGGGCGGATGTCAGCCGTCGGCGCCATCCTCCTGCGCTGCGAGAAAGGGTGGGGGAGATGAAAATGGCTGGCGCCGGCGATCTTATGAGCCGTGAAACGCTACGGTCTTCGATCGGGACGGGAGCGGCGATTGCGCATCACGGCGAACTCATCCAGGGCGTCTTCAAGGATGATGACGGGCGCCTTCATCGCGGGCTCGTCACGCTGCCGATCGCCGGTTTGAGGTCCGAGGCGACCTTTGCCAGGAGCGACGGCGATGCGGTCGTTGTCCACCCTGATCATAAGGTCAAGGCGTCGGCCGCCGCGCGGCTCACGCTCGATTTCTTGAACGTAACCGGCGGCGGCGTGCTGACGCTTCAAAGCTCGATTCCCGTGGGGCACGGCTACGGCTCATCGACCGCGGACGTCGTCGCTTCCATTCGCGCCGTAGCCGCGGCCCTCAAGGTCCAGTTGCGGCCCTCGAGCATCGGGCGTCTCGCCGTTGCCGCCGAGCGCGCCAGCGATGCGATCGCATTCGATGAGCATGCGGTCCTGTTCGCGCAACGCGAGGGCACGGTGATCGAGAATTTCGGCGGCTCGCTGCCGCCGTTGCTCCTGGTCGGTTTCAAGGCGAATGGCGGCGTCCCGGTCGACACATTGCAGCTGCCGCCGGCGCGCTACGACAGTGCCGAAATCCAGGAATTCGGCGTCCTTCGGGCGCTGGTGGCGCGGGCGGTTTACCTTCAGGATCCAAATCTTCTCGGACGCGCCGCCTCTGCCAGTGCGGTGATCAGTCAACGGCACTTGCCGAAACAGGGTTTCGACGAGATCGCCGAAATCGCCAGGCGAGCCGGAGCGTGCGGGGTGCAAGTCGCCCATAGCGGCTCTTTGTTGGGTCTTATTTTCGATCTCTTCGCATCGAATCTGAAGCGACGGGCAGCTTTGGTCGCACAACAGATAGGACGCGCCGGCTTCCAGGAAGTCGAGGTCCATCTGGTCAATGCGGAGGGCTGGACATGGTGACCCTCGGAGTTGACTATTTCAGGGACCTTGAGACCCCTCGCCTTGCTCGCCTGGCGCCAAATCTGGTGGCGGCGGCTTTTCCGTTGATGAAGCTGATGCCGGCCCGCTACATTCTGGATCGGGCAGCGTCGAATGGCGAACTGAAGCCAGGCTCCCACATTGTCGAGACGACGTCCGGCACGTTCGGCATGGCGGTGGCGCTGCTCGCGGCGGCGCGCGACTATCGCCTTACCCTCGTCACCGCTTCAACGCTTATCGATGCCAAATACAAAGACCGGCTGGAGCGCACCGGCGCCACGGTCATCGCACTTGATGATCCGCGCGGTGACGGCAATCAGCCTGGCCGGCTTGAGCGCCTGCAGGAAATCCTGGCCAAGGAGCCGAAGGGCTTCTGGACCCGCCAATACGACAGTCCGGGAAACTGGCTCGCCTATGCGCGGCTGGCTGAACTTTTCATCCGGGCCGTGGGAAGGGTTGACTGCCTGGTCGGCTGCGTCGGCACAGGCGGTTCGCTATGCGGCACCGCGTCTTTTCTGCGAACGGTCTTTCCCCATCTGACGGTGTTTGCCGTCGATACCCATCGCAGCATTCTGTTTGGGCAGCCCGTCGGCAAACGCATGCTGCGGGGCTTGGGCAACAGCGTTCTGCCGAGAAATGTCAGGCATGAGCTTGTCGACGAGATCCATTGGGTCGGTGCCTATCCGGCGTATCTGAGCGCGCACCGTTTGCTGCGCGAGCACGGCATCTTCATGGGGCCGACCAGCGGCGCCGCCGCGTTGGTCGCGCAATGGGTTGCAACGACCCTTCCGGACGCACAGGTCGCGGTCATCATGCCTGACGAAGGCCATCGCCATGCCGAAACTGTCTACAATGACGACTGGCTTGCGACCTTGCCTGGCTGGCCCTGCAAAGAGCCGTCCGAGCCGAGGACGCTGACGACAATCGCACCGGCCGCAGAGACGCAATGGACTCGCTTTCTTTGGCTGCGCCGCCGTCTTGACGATGTGATGGAGACGCAGGCAACAAATGAGGTGCCATCGGCTATTGGTGCGGTGGACAACCTATAAGGCGAGATCCAGCCCGCTTTGGTCGAGCCAGCGCCAGGCGTCTTCCGTCGTCTGGAAAATCTGATCATGTTCGTTCGTTCCAGTGGACCGATCGAGGTCCTTGAGACCGCTGGCAGTCACAACGGCCACGACGCGGTCTGCGGCTGCGATGATCCCTTGATCCTTCAACGTGGATATTGCGATCAGCGGCGTGACCGACGCCAGTTCGGCAAAGATCCCTTCGTCCCGCGCAAGGCGTTCCTGCATTGCGATCAGGCCGCGATTGTCGACGGGCACTGCGTGCCCGCCGGATTCGCGCAGAGCCTTCAAAGCCTGGAAGGTGCTGCGCGGCGTGCCGATCGAGACGGCAAGGCTCTCGAAGAGAATCTTGCGTTCACTCAAGGCATCGGCGCCGCTGGCGAGAGCGTCCGCTAATGACCCGTGCACCTCCGCAGCGACGAGACGGGGCAGTTGCGTGATCGTCCCTTGCGCGTACAACTCGCAAAAGCCCGCCCACACGCCGGACAATGCATCGCCATAGCAGACCGGCAGGACGCACCAGTCCGGAGCCGTGCCATTCGATTGCTCGACGATCTCGTAGGCGATCGTCTTGTAGCCCTCGATGCCGAGTGGATGGCTGCCGACGACCGGACCGCGATAGGGCGAGGCGATGAACCAGTCATAGCGGGCAGCCGCCTGTTCCAGCAGGGACCATCGGTCCATTTTGTTGACCAAGGGCAGCACAGTCGCGCCATATTTTCGGATCTGCGCCAGCATCGCGCCGGCCGACCCGGCGAAGGTAGTGACAACGCACTTCAGCCCGGCTCTAGCTGCGTAAGCCGCCAGCGAAGCGCCGGCGTTGCCAGAGGAGGCGGTCGCGATGATCTTTGCGCCACGCGCCCGCGCCACGCTGACCGCGATGGTCGAGAAGCGGTCCTTATGCGACCAGGTCGGGTTTCGGCCTTCGTCCTTGATTGCGAGGTTGGGAACACCGAGAAACGCGCCGATGCGCGGCGCCGCAAGCAACGGTGTCAAACCCTCCCCAAGACTCACTGCATCCGCGGCTGTGCAAGGCAGCATATGCGCAAAACGCCATAGCGAGCGCGAGGAGGTGGCACCGTCGAAGAG
The DNA here is from genome assembly GCF_006658535.1 of Mesorhizobium sp. B2-4-13. NCBI lineage: Bacteria > Pseudomonadati > Pseudomonadota > Alphaproteobacteria > Hyphomicrobiales > Phyllobacteriaceae > Mesorhizobium > Mesorhizobium sp. B2-4-13. The sequence goes on from NZ_VFVB01000014.1 coordinate 21,977, forward strand.
ATGAGGAGGAGGATCGGCATAAACCGGCCGAAGATTTGCGGGTGCGGTTTGCTGACACCGCGCGCACCCCTTGGAGTCGATGATGACATCGGCGGGGTAGGAAGCATCGCATCGGATGCAGACGAATTCCAGGACCCGGCTTTCTTCCGTTCTGGGTCGGCTAGTCTCGCCAGAGGAATGCACTTGTACGTTGTGCGCGAGGTCGCGAAACGGCCGGCTCGACATGGCTATTCCTGTGTCAGGAAACGATGAATTCGCTGGTTGTTTCAAACAGCCAGCCGCACCGCTGTCAATGCGGAATGTGCACTATAGTGTGTCGCACCATAGTGCGCGTCGTAGCATCCGTTGTTCGATGAAACTGCGCGGCGTTTTTGGTTTGAACGTGCAGCGGCTACGGAGAGAAAGAAGACTGTCTCAGGAGCAGTTGTCTTTCGCTTCGGGCCGCACGCGAGCCTATATCAGCAGCGTCGAGGCCGGTCGGCGCAACGCCACGCTGGATACAGTCGAGATCCTGGCCAAGGCCTTGGATGTCGAGCCGCAAGACTTGATCGCGGCCGTTCCATCGAAGGCTGTGCGTGGGACGAAACAAGTGGTTGCGAAGTCGACAGAATGAAGGCTCACGTGTTCGTTCGAGATGTTGAACACATGTCCGCCTGCCGACTTTAGCCGTCTAATTGACTCCTGCAGTGCACATTCGCTCTGGGCCCCATTGAAGATCGTGGAGACGCGCATAAGTTGTGGCGCGGCGTGCGGCTTGGCTTTTGTCGAGGTCTGCCAATGCAGAGCGAAGGTGTTGCTGATCTTTTCGTAGCAATCTCGAGGATCGACACTGCGCGGTCAACTGATGCAATCCTGCAAGAGTTTCGCTCCATCATGGGGCGGTATGGATTGCGCAATTTTCTGATCACCGGCCTGCCGGTGCCGCACGACGCGGACTGGCAACGCGAGATCCTGGGCGACGGATGGCCTCCCGAATGGTATTTTCGATATGTCTCGGAGGAGCATTTTCTGCATGATCCTTGCGTTGCGCAGTGCCGGCATTCGCCACAGCCCTTCCTATGGGGCGACCTTCCAGCCGCAAGACTGTTTAAACGCGCAAGATTGGTGATGGACGAGGCGGCGGAGTTCGGGATGAAGCAAGGTATCTGCGTCCCGGTACACGTCCCGCTGTCAGGTCCCGGCGTGGTCACCGCCGCGAGTGACCGGATTGAATTCCCGCCGAGCGCCATGCCCTTCATCGAGACGCTGTGCGTACATACGTTCCGGAGCCTTTCAGCGTTAGAAACAGCTGGCGGGGGAGACCAGCCCACGCCATTGACGGCGCGCGAGCGCGAACTTCTGGAGTGGAGCGCACAAGGCAAATCCACGGAAGACATCGCCTGCATCCTCGGCGTCACCAGAAACACGGTCGAGAGCCATCAACGCAACATTCGAGGAAAGCTCGACGCGATCAACGTGTCCCATGCCATCGTCAAAGCGTTGCGACGGCAGGAAATCCAGATTTAGCAATACCTGAATACCGTCATACGTACGGAAAGTCCGTTTTCCTACGACCTCCGCCTGGAGGCGTCATGGTTCGTGTGCACTTGGTTACCTGGGAAAACAGGAAGCAGTATAGAAAAGTGCTGGAGCGCTATTTTCGCATCCGGTACGATATTTACGTCAAGCACAGACGATGGCGCGCCGTCGCCCGGCCCATCAACATCGAGATCGACGCCTTCGACAACGAGCATGCGCTTTATGTTCTGGCGCTCGATACCAACGGCAAGATCGTCGGCGGCTCCCGTCTTGTTCCGACGCTGGAGCCGCATCTGATGAGCGAGGTCTTCCCAGTTCTCGCCGGCGGCACGCCTCCGAGAGCGGCAGACATTTTCGAATGGACGCGTTTTTTTGTCGTTCCATCGCTTCGCACCCACGGAGCGTCGTCGCCGATCGCCGGCTTTGTTCTGTGCGGTCTTCTTGAGACGGCTCAAACTCTGGGGATTCGACAGATCAGCGTGGTGTGCGAAACATTCTGGCCGAAACGCCTGCGTGCGCTTGGCTGGACGCTCTTCGAGCTCGGCAACGCTCTCGAGCATCCAGATGGCGACATTATCGCGCTGCTTATCGATGTAACCCCTGAGGCTATCGAGCAGACGCGCCGCGCTTATGGCATCAGCGGCGTCATACTCGCAGACAAAATCTAGGATGGTACCCACCGGTAGCTGAAAGTTCGCCCGCCAGGGGATATTGTCTCGCGCCCACTTGCGCGGTAGTCAGCCCTATGATGCACCGAATTCGGTTGATGGACTCATGACGCCGCTGGTCCTGATCTCTTCGAAGGACCCGGATTTCTTTCTGGTCTACGGGCACATCCTTTCGGTGGCAGGCTTCGAAGCCCGGCTGATCACGGCAGACACGAAGATTGCCCCCGCCATCAAGGCGGCGGCGCCGCTTGCCGTCATCCTGGACTGTCATGCGGGCGACCGCGCAATCGCCAAGCAATGCCTGGCGCTGAAGTCGGCCGAAGCGACAAAAGCAACGCCCCTTGTCGGCTTGGTTGCGCCTCGTTCCGGCAAACTGCACCTGGACCTTATCAAAGCGGGCGTCGACGAAATATTTTCGCGGCCGTTTGCGCCCGAGCAGCTTCTGACGTGGCTGCATGCCAAGGCAGGGGTCGCGAAGCTCGCGCGGGAAACCAAGACAGGCGATCTGGTGCAGGGCGATTTCCGGTTGGAGCGACAGACCCACCGGACATTCTTCAAACAAAAAGAAATCATCCTGCCACCGATAGAGTTTAAACTGTTGCGCAGCCTTCTGGCGCAACCTGGAAAGGTCTTCAGCCGCGAGGAACTGGTCGCGACCGCATGGCCTGGACACGCCGCCGCCACCGATATACGGGGTGTTGACGTTCATATTGCCAGGTTGCGCAAAAGGCTTCGGGCATCCGTGGGAAGCGACGTGATCCGAACCGTCCGCTCTGCTGGTTACGCATTCGCGCCGGACTGGTAGTCCGCGCGGCGATTCGGCATCGATGCAATTGTCATGTCGGCGATCGAGCCCGTTTGCGTGCCCGACGTTCACAGGATCAGCGCTCAGTGGCTCAGGATCGTATCCAGGAACCGCCTGGCGCGCGGATGAGCGGCTACAGAGAAAAAATCACTGGAAGAGGCGTGCTCCACGATGCGGCCTTCATCCATGAAAACGACCTCATCGGCGACTTCGCGTGCAAAGCCCATCTCATGCGTCACGCAGACCATGGTCACGCCGCTGCCCGCCAGCGCAATCATGACGTCGAGCACTTCCTTGATCATTTCCGGATCGAGAGCCGAGGTGGGTTCATCGAACAGCATGATGCGGGGATCGAGGCACAGAGCGCGCGCGATCGCCGCTCGCTGTTGTTGACCGCCCGACAGCTCAGCCGGATACGCCCGTGCCTTTTCGGGGATGTGCACCGCCATCAGATGGCGCATGGCGATCTCTTCGGCCTCGTGCGCCGATTTCAACAGGACCCGGCGCAGCGCCAGCGTGCAGTTGGCAAGCACGGTGAGGTGAGGGAAGAGGTTGAAGCTTTGGAACACCATGCCTGTCAGCCGGCGCGCCGTCTCGGCATCGGTTTTTCCCAGACTTCTCCCTTCAAATTCTATCGTGCCCTTTTGGAAACGCTCAAGACCGTTGATGCAGCGAACCAATGTCGACTTGCCGGACCCGGACGGTCCGCAAACGACGACGCGTGCACCCGCTCGCAAGGTCAGATCTATGTTTTTCAAAACGTGCACGGCACCGAACCACTTGTTGAGGCCTTCGATCCGCACGAGGGGGACGGATTGAAGCGGCGAGGTCGGAAGCGCGCGCCGGTCGAGCATCAGCGGCGCCCGCTCGCAAGCAGCAGCTTCTCGATGCGCTTCACTCCATAAGAAATGATCAGCGCCAGGGCGAGAAACAGAACGCCGGCGACGGTCAGCGGCTCCGCATAGCGATAGGTCTCGGAAGCGATATCGAACGCGCGCCCGAGCATTTCCGGGACGGCCAGTATCGCGAGATAAGGCGTCGCCTTAAGGATCGAAACCAGGTAGTTGCCGAGCGGCGCGGCGATGTTGCGCAGCATTTGGGGTGCGATGACGAACATGACCGTGTCGCGGCGTGTGAGCGACAAGGCTCTGGCTGCTTCCTGCTGGCCCCTCGGGATAGCGTCGATGCCCGCCTTGAAGACCTCCGCCAGATAACCGCTGTAATACAGGCTTAGCCCCAATATGCCCACCGTCATGGCGCCAAGCCGGATCCCATAGAAGGGCATAACGAAGTAAAGGAAATAGAGCCAGGCCAAGACCGGCGTCGAGCGGATGAAGTCGATCAGGAAGCGCACTGCGAGGCCAGGCGCACCGCCCCCGCGGCGGATCATTTCGAAAGCGAAGCCAAGCGCCGACGCACCGACGCAACTCAAGACGGTGGCCAGCAGGGTCGTCCCGATCGCACCGATAATGGTCGGGATTGTCGAGAGCGCGAAGTCGAGGTCAAATCCCACGGGGCGTTCCTCTTTCGGGGTTGACCCGCGCCTCGAGCCAGCGGCCGGCGAGCGCGATTGGATAACAGACGACGAAGAACGCGAGCAGCAGCGCCGAATAGATCGCCACCGGGTCGTATTCGGTCTGCGAGATTTCCTTGGCGCGGAAGGTCATGTCCGTCAGCGTGACCAACGAGACGAGGGAAGTCGCCTTGACGAGCTGAATAAGGTTGTTGACGAATGTGGGACTCATGGCGACCAACGCCTGAGGCAGCTCGATCAGAAGCAGGATCGCCGGGCGCGAGAGGCCGAGCGCCATGCCAGCCTCGCGTTGGCCGGCAGGAAGAGATTGAAGCCCGGCCCGCACCGCTTGGCTGGCATAGCCGCCGCTATTGAGGCCGAGCACCAATGCACTGACGGTCATCGCCGATAGAGTGACCCCCATGACCGGCAGAACGTAGTAAAAGACGAAGAGCAGGATGACGACCGCCGAACTGCGCCAGAATTCGATTATTGCGGTGACCAGAAAGCGCGTAAAGCCGGTGGTCAGAAACTGGGCCACGCCGAAAACAAGCGCGAAGGGCACTGCGAAGACCAAGCCATAGGCGGTGACCGCTGCCGTTACCCGCAGTCCTTGCAGAATCCCAAGCCAGATGTCTAGCATGCTCATGACGCTTCAGCGCCCTTTGTCGTCAAGGGGCGCGGCGTTGCGACTGTCGGGGCCCTTCGAGCATATTTGGAAACGACTATTTGGCGCCGAGTCCTCGGGACCGAACCGCATGACAATCCTCCGCGCCGTGGAAAGGGCGATCGCCGCCACTGCCAGGGATTTCATAAACCCGGTGGGAGTCGAGTGTCAATATACATGTACATATGATTGCCGAAGTTTATACTCCGCCGATCTTGGAACGCCCCGCTATGTCGCCATAAAGCGTCCTGACCTCGGCGCCGCCGTTCGGCGGTTTTTGTTCGCTGCGCTACGACGGCAGTCAAAAGCTGTTGAATCCGGCCGCTCCAGGCCTTTCTTGCTCATCCCGACCGGGAGCCGCTCGACGAGTTCCCGACTAACGGGGACAGGATGGCTATCTCGCACAACGATACCGAAGGACGCGCGCGCAGCTCCCGTATGCTGCGCACCGCGCTCGGACCCGCCATCGCCCGGTTCCTGGACGATCCCGCGATCGTCGAGGTCATGCTGAACCCTGACGGCCGGATCTGGGTGGATCGGCTTTCGAAAGGTTTGGCCGATACGGGGGAAATGCTCGCGCCTGCCGCTGGCGAGCGGATTGTGCGTCTGGTCGCCCATCATGTCGGCGCCGAGGTCCATTCCCGGTCACCGCGCGTCTCGGCCGAGTTGCCGCAAACCGGCGAGCGTTTCGAAGGTCTGCTGCCGCCGGTGGTCGCCGCGCCGGCCTTCGCGATCCGCAAGCCCGCGGTCGCCGTCTTCACGCTCGATGACTATGTCGCGGCGGGCATCATGACTTCTGGCGACGCCGCAGTGTTGCGCGCCGCGGTTGCTGGCCGCGCAAATATCCTCGTTGCAGGCGGCACGTCGACGGGCAAGACGACCCTGACCAACGCGCTCCTCGCCGAAGTGGCGAAAGGGACGGACCGGGTCGTCATCATCGAAGACACCCGCGAACTGCAATGCGCGGCCCCCAATCTCGTCGCCATGCGCACCAAGGATGGCGTCGCCACGCTTTCCGACCTGGTTCGTTCGTCGCTGCGCCTGCGGCCCGATCGCATCCCCATCGGCGAGGTGCGCGGCGCTGAAGCGCTGGACCTCTTGAAGGCATGGGGCACCGGGCATCCCGGTGGCATCGGCACCCTTCACGCCGGCTCCGGTATTGGCGCTCTGCGCCGACTTGAACAACTGATCCAGGAGGCCGTCGTCACTGTCCCGCGTGCGCTGATCGCCGACACGATCGGCCTTGTCGCCGTGCTCGCCGGACGCGGCGCGGAGCGACGGCTTGTCGAACTTGTCCGGGTCGAGGGTTTGGGCCCCGATGGCGATTATCGCATTGCTCAAGCTACCCTGATCAACACAGGAGAGATTTCATGATCCGCCTGCTTTCTCGCTGCCGCGCCGGCCTGGCCGCGACCAGCGCCGCCATTGCCTTCAACCTCATGGTCGCGCCGGTCGCCCGTGCGTCGGGCTCCTCGATGCCGTGGGAACAGCCGCTCGAGAAGATCCTGCAGTCGGTCGAGGGACCGGTGTCCAAGATCATCGCCGTCATCATCATCATTGTCACCGGCCTGACGCTGGCCTTCGGCGACAGCTCAGGCGGCTTCAGGCGGCTGATCCAGATCGTCTTTGGCCTTTCGATCGCCTTCGCGGCATCAAGCTTTTTCCTTTCGTTCTTCTCGTTCGGCGGCGGAGCGTTGATCTGATGACAACCGGTTTTGAACAGCTCGACACAGTGCCGGGGTGGACGGTGCCCGTGCACCGGGCGCTGACCGAGCAGATCCTGCTCGGGGGCGCGCCGCGTGCAATCGCGATCCTGAATGGCACGCTGGCGGGCGCTGTCGGTCTTGGGCTGCGGCTCTGGCTGGCCGGTCTCCTCATCTGGGGAATCGGACATTTCACGGCAGTATGGGCCGCCAGGCGCGATCCGCTTTTTTTCGAAGTCGGACGCCGGCACCTGCGGCTGCCCGGACATCTGTCGGTTTGAGGGCGCCGCCATGATGAGCCTTGCCGAATACCGCCGGACTGCTGCTCGCCTCGCCGACTTTCTGCCTTGGGCCGCACTCGTCGCTCCCGGGGTCGTGCTCAACAAGGATGGCAGCTGTCAGCGCACCGCGAGGTTTCGCGGACCCGATCTGGACTCCGCCGTAGCGGCGGAACTCGTCGCGGTGGCATCGCGCATCAACAATGCCTTTCGTCGTCTCGGCTCGGGATGGAGCATCTTCGTCGAAGCGCAGCGGCACGAAGCGGCTTCTTACCCCGAAAGCCAGTTTCCCAATGCGGCCTCTGGCCTGCTCGATGCCGAGCGCAAAGCCGACTTCGACGAGGAGGGGGTCCATTTCGTATCGAGCTACTTTCTCACATTCCTCTTCCTGCCGCCGCCCGCGGACGCCACGCGCGCCGAGGACTGGCTTTATGAGGGTCGCGACCAGTCGGGCGCGGATCCGGGCGAGATCGTCCGCGCTTTTGTCGACCGCACTGAGCGCGTGCTGTCCCTGCTCGACGGGTTCATGCCTGAATGTCACTGGCTCGATGATTGCCAAACGCTAACCTACCTGCATTCGACCATCTCGACCAAGCGCCATCCGGTGCGCGTTCCCGAGACCCCGATCTATCTCGATGCGCTGCTGGCCGACGAGCCGCTCGCCGGCGGGCTCGAACCGCGGCTTGGCGACAAGCATCTTCGCGTGCTCACCATCGTCGGCTTTCCGACCGCCACGACACCCGGCCTGCCTGATGACCTCAATAGGCTGGCCTTCCCGTACCGCTGGTCGACCCGCGCGATCCTGCTCGACAAGGTCGACGCTGTCCGCCTTTTGACCAGGATACGGCGGCAATGGTTCGCCAAGCGCAAGAGCATCGCCTCGATTCTGAAGGAGGTGATGACCAATGAGGCATCAGCACTCCTCGACAGGGACGCCGCAAACAAGGCGGCCGACGCCGACACGGCGCTGCAGGAGCTCGGCGCCGACATGGCGGGCATGGCCTATGTCACCGCCACCGTCGCCATATGGGATTGCGACCCGCGCGTGGCCGACGAGAAACTGCGGCTCGTCGAGAAAGTCATCCAGGGCCGCGACTTCACGGCGGTAGTCGAGACCGTCAACGCGGTCGACGCCTGGCTCGGCTCGCTGCCCGGGCACGTCTATGCCAATGTCCGTCAGCCGCCTATCTCGACGCTCAATCTCGCCCACATGATCCCCCTCTCTGCCGTGTGGGCGGGGCCGGAACGGGACGAGCATTTGGTCAGTCCTCCCTTGCTTTACGGCAAGACCGAAGGCTCGACCCCGTTCCGGTTGGTTCTTCATGTCGGCGATGTCGGTCACACGCTGGTCGTCGGCCCGACCGGCGCCGGCAAGTCGGTGCTGCTGGCGTTGATGGCGCTGCAATTCTGCCGCTACCGCAACGCTCAGATCTTCGCTTTCGACTTCGGCGGCTCGATCCGCGCGGCGACGCTCGCCATGGGCGGCGACTGGCACGATCTCGGGGGCCATCTCACCGAAGGCACGGATGCTTCCGTTTCGCTGCAGCCGCTCGCCCGCGTTCATGACACGTATGAGCGCGCCTGGGCGGCTGACTGGATCGTCGCGATCCTGTCGCGCGAGGGCATCCAGATCACCCCGGACGCAAAGGAGCATATCTGGGCGGCCCTGACCTCGCTTGCCTCGGCTCCGCTCGAGGAGCGTACCATCACCGGGCTCAGCGTGCTTCTGCAGGCCAATGACCTGAAGCAGGCGCTTCGTCCCTACTGTGTCGGTGGCCCGAACGGCCGGCTGCTCGACGCAGAGGCCGAACATCTCGGCCAGGCATCCGTGCAGGCGTTCGAAATAGAAGGTCTGGTGGGCACGCAGGCCGCGCCAGCCGTCCTGTCCTATCTGTTTCATCGCATCGGCGACCGGCTCGACGGTCGCCCGACCCTGCTCATCATCGACGAAGGCTGGCTTGCCCTCGACGATGACGCGTTCGCCGGGCAGTTGCGCGAATGGCTGAAGACGCTTCGCAAGAAGAATGCCAGCGTCGTCTTCGCCACCCAGTCACTCTCCGACATCGACAATTCGGCTATCGCGCCGGCCATCATCGAAAGCTGTCCAACCCGGCTGCTGTTGCCCAACGAACGCGCGATCGAGCCGCAAATTACCGCCATCTATCGCCGCTTCGGCCTGAACGACCGCCAGATCGAGATTCTGGCGCGAGCCACACCCAAGCGCGATTATTACTGCCAGTCCCGTCGCGGCAACCGTCTCTTCGAGCTCGGCCTGTCAGAGGTCGGGCTGGCACTTTGCGCCGCGTCGTCGAAGAGCGATCAGGCCCTGATCGGCGCCATCGTCGCCGAGCATGGCCGGGACGGCTTCCTGTCGGCCTGGCTGCGTGCCCGCGACGTCGGCTGGGCCGCCGACCTCATTCCCAACCTCACCGTTCCCGAACCTGAAAAGGATTCCAAACCATGACTATTCGTCAAAGCCGCCGGCGCGTCCTTCTTCTGGTCGCGGCGACGCTCGCCACGCCGATCGCGATCTGGCCGTTGATGACTGCGCCAGCGCATGCCTTCATCGTGTTTGATCCATCGAACTATTCCCAGAATGTCCTGACGGCTGCGCGTTCGCTGCAGCAGATCACGAACCAGGTCAGCTCGCTTCAGAACCAGGCCCAGATGCTGATCAACCAGGCGCGCAACCTCGCGAGCCTGCCTTTGTCATCGCTGCAGCAACTGCAACAGTCGGTACAGCGCACGCAACAGCTTCTCGGCGAAGCACAAAACATCGCCTTCGACGTCCAGCAGGTCGACAAGGCATTTCAGCGGCAATACAGCGGCGTTTCGCTCTCTGCTTCCGACCAGCAACTCGTCACGGACGCGCGCTCGCGCTGGCAAAACACAGTGGGCGGTCTCCAGGACGCAATGCGCGTCCAGGCGGGCGTCGTCGGAAACATCGACACCGGCCGCGCGCAGATGTCGGCGTTGGTCGGCGCCAGCCAATCGGCGACCGGTGCGCTGCAGGCGACGCAAGCTGGCAACCAGTTGCTTGCGCTTCAGGGCCAGCAGCTTGCGGACCTGACCGCCCTGGTAGCCGCCAATGGTCGCGCCCAGGCGCTGAGCGAGGCCGAACGTGCCGCCGCGGTCGATCAGGGGCGTGAGCAACGCCGCCGCTTCCTGGCGCCTGGCTTTGGCTACCAGGCCGGCTCGGTCCAGATGTTCAACCGCTGAGGTCGATGGCCATGGACGGCAAAACCCCCGCTCGCCTCGTGGCCATCGTCTTCGTCGCCGTCGCCATGACGGCGACGGCGCTCCAGATGAGCCGGAAGGAAGACAAGCCGGTGGGGGAGGGCCCGCACACACCGGCGGCCTCGGTGCCGAATCCGCTTCCCGATGGCCTGCGCCGCTGCCAGGCCCTCGGCGAGGCTGCCCTGCGTGAGGATGGATGTGCGCGGCTGTGGGCCGAACAGCGTGATCGCTTCCTCGGTCTCGAAAGGCCGTCGGGGAGTTCGCTAAGCGAGCCCGCCGCTTCGCGGTCGCCGGACGCTGGCCCCCACGAGGCTCGATAGCCATGGGCAATACCGGCGTCATCGACCAATTCCTGGCCACCTTCACCCGCTATATCGACAGCGGTTTCGGCCTGCTCGGCGGCGAGGTCGCATTCGTCGCCACCACGCTGATCGTCATTGACGTGACACTTGCCGCGCTCTTCTGGAGCTGGGGCGCCGATGACGACATCCTCGCGCGGCTGGTCAAGAAGACGCTCTTCGTCGGTGTCTTCGCTTACCTGATTTCGAATTGGAACAGCCTCGCCCAAATCGTCTTCGAGAGTTTCTCCGGCCTTGGTCTCAAGGCGAGTGGAACCGGCTTCTCGGCACAGGATCTGCTGCATCCGGGCAAGGTGGCGCAAACCGGGCTCGATGCCGGACGACCATTGCTTGAGGCCATCTCCGGTCTGATGGGCTACATCTCCTTCTTTGAAAACTTCATCCAGATCGCTTGCCTGCTCTTTGCCTGGGCGCTGGTGCTGCTCGCCTTCTTCATCCTGGCGGTGCAGCTCTTTGTGACGCTGATCGAGTTCAAGCTGGCGACGCTGGCCGGCTTCGTGCTGATCCCTTTCGGCCTTTTCGGCAAGACGGCCTTCATGGCCGAACGCGTGCTCGGCAACGTCATCTCGTCGGGCATAAAGGTTCTGGTGCTTGCCGTGGTCATCGGCATCGGATCGACGCTCTTCGGCGAATTCACCCAAGGCTTCGGCGGCGAGAGCCCCACCATCGACCAGGCCATGGCGATCGTGCTGGCGGCGCTGTCGCTGCTTGGCCTCGGCATCTTCGGTCCTGGCATCGCCAACGGCCTCGTCGCGGGTGGACCGCAGCTGGGCGCCGGCGCGGCAGTCGGGACTGGCCTTGCCGCGGCCGGCATAGCAGTTACAGGCTACGGAGCAGCCAGCCTCGCGGCGCAAGGCGGGACAGCCGCATTCGCGGGAGCCATGTCAGCCGCGCGTGGCGGGACATTCCTCGCTGGCGGCGGTTCGGCCGCCTATATGCTTGGCGCCGCCGGGCAGTCTGGCGTGGCAGGCGTCGTCTCCGGCCTGGGCGGCATTGCGCGCGCAGGCGCTTCAGCGGCAGCCTCTCCACTCAAGCGCGCCGCCGCAAACACCGGTCGATCTCTTAACTCGAACTTCGCCTCTGGCGCCGGTTCGGCCGCTGAAATCACCGGCGGTTCGTCGACAATGGGAACGATTGGCGACGCCGCTGCGTCAAACCCGGCGGCGTCCGCCGTGGGCAAGCCATCCAGCGCTCAAGGTCAGCCCGAGTGGGCCAGACGCTTGCATCGCTCCCAACGCCTCGCGCACGGCGCCCAGACCGCCGCCCACGCGGTGCGCGCCGGCGACAGCCATGGCGGCGGAGCCTCGATCTCTCTTTCTGAAGGCGAATGACCATGAACATTTTCAGGCGCCCCGCCGTCCACTACGGCAAGAGCCCTCGACCGGAAACTCCCTATCAAAAGGCGCAGCAGATTTGGGATGAACGCATCGGCTCCGCACGCGTGCAGGCACGCAACTGGCGCGCCATGGCGTTCGGGTCGCTCATTCTGTCGGCGGGGCTCGCCACCTCACTGGTCTGGCAGTCGGGCCGCGGCACGGTCGTGCCCTGGGTCGTGCAGGTCGATAAGCTCGGCCAGGCTCAAGCGGTCGAGCCCGCAACCGTCGACTATAGGCCTACCGATCCGCAGATCGCGTGGCATCTCGCCCGCTTTATCGAGCAGGTACGCTCCATCCCCGCTGATCCGATCATCCTGCGCCAGGACTGGCTGCGCGCCTATGACTGGACCACCGACCAGGGCGCGGCGGCGCTCAACGACTATGCGCGCGCTGCGGATCCTTTCGCCAAGGTCGGCAAGCAGCAGGTCGCGGTGGACGTTTCTTCGGTCATCAGAGCCTCGCCGGGCTCCTTTCGTGTCGCCTGGATCGAGCATCACTACGAAAACGGTCAGCTTTCAGGCACCGAGCGCTGGACCGCGATCCTGACGATCGTGACGCAGATGCCAAGCGACGCCGAACGGCTTCGCGCCAATCCGCTCGGCATTTACGTCAACGCCATCAACTGGTCGCGGGAGATGAGCCAATGAGCCCGACGTCGAGTCTTGTTGCCGGCACGACTTTCCCAACATATCTGCTATCCGCCATATTGGTCTCGGGGACGACGCTGCTTGCGGGTTGCGCCACGCCTGCGAAGAAGCCGCCGAAGATCAGCTACGATACCTATGTTCCGCCCTTGCCGCCGGCTCCGGCCGCCGCGGCCGACCAACGGCCGAAACCTCTTCGCGTGCCACCAGGCTGGGCGCCCGCGCGGGGCGGCGCCATCGGGGAAACGCCGGCCGCCCGCGTCGAGAACGCAAATGCCGCGGCGCGCGTGCAACCGCGCCGTGAGGGCTACTACAACGCGATTCAGATCTACCCATGGAGCGAAGGTGCGCTCTACCAGGTCTACGCCTCACCTGGCCAGATAACGGACATCGCGCTTGAGCCGGGCGAAAGTCTGACCGGAGACGGTCCGATCGCCGCTGGTGATACCGCGCGCTGGATCATCGGCGACACCGAAAGCGGGTCCGGCATTTCCCGACGCGTCCACGTCCTGGTGAAACCCTCGCGCGCGGACATTACAACGAACCTTATCATCGCCACGGACCGGCGCAGCTATATGCTTGAGCTACGCTCAGGCGCGAAGCCCTACATGCCCGCCGTTGCGTGGTCCTATCCGGCTCTCAAAACGGGCCTCCTGCAGACGATCGCCGCGACGCCGGTCATACCGGACGTTACGGTGCGCAACTATCGCTACGGCCTCACCGGCGACAGCCCGCCTTGGAAGCCGGTGAGCGCCTATGACGATGGCCGCAGGGTCTATGTGGAGTTTCCGCGCGGCATCGTGCAAGGCGAGATGCCGCCGATTTTCGTCATCGGTCCGGACGGCGAGGCTGAAATCACCAACAGCCGCGTCTATCAAAACGTCCTCATCATCGACCGCCTTTTTGGTGCGGCCGAGCTTCGTCTTGGCGCAGGCAAGCGGCAGCAAACGGTCAGGATAGTGCGCGTCGACAGAAGAAGCGATGGGGTGTGGCGGGGCCCAAGCGACAGCGCCGCGTCGCAGCTGCCGAACGCAATGCACAGGGGAGCGCTGCAGCCATGAACGAGAAGAATATGGCCGAACCCATGCGGCTTCGCGCCGACCCGCCGCGTGTAACGCGTCTATCGCGCAAGATGCTCGCCGGCATCGGCTTCGTCGCCTCGCTCGGTGTCGGCGGCGCGCTGATCTACGCTCTGCAGGAGGCCAGCACATTCAAGCAGGGCGAGGAGCTCTACCCTACCTCCAATCGGCCGCCCGCCGACGGGTTGGCAAGACTGCCGCGCGACTATGCCGGCCCGATCCTCGGGCCGCCGCTGCCTGGCGATCTCGGCAGGCCGATTCTCGATGCGCAGAACAAAGGGCAAGCCGTGGCGCCCCCATCAATCGCAAGCCCCGCGATCGACGAAGCCGAGCAGCGCCGGCAAGCCGAAGAGGAAGCGGCCAGAACCTCGCGCGTGTTCTTCCAGACGGCGCAAGGAGCTTCCAGGACCGCCGAAGCGTCCGCTCCTGCTGTCAGCGATCTTGCCAGTCAGTACGCTCAGCCAAATGCACACGATCGCCAGCTTTCCTTCCTGTCCGCCGCCGCTGACCGGCGGACCGTGGCCCCGGATCACATCACGCCTCCCGCGTCACCCTATGTGCTTCAAGCCGGTGCCGTGATCCCCGCCGCGCTCGTCACAGGTATCCGGTCGGACCTTCCCGGGCAGATCAGCGCTCAGGTGACCGAAAATGTCTATGACAGCCCCACCGGTCGCTCGCTGCTCATCCCGCAAGGCACTCGAATTGTTGGGCAGTACGATAGCGGAATTGGTTCCGGGCAGCGCCGCGTGCTGCTTGTCTGGAACAGGCTGATCTTTCCCGACGGACGCTCCATGGTGCTGGAGCGGCAGCCTGGCGCGGACGCTCAGGGCTATGCCGGCCTAGAGGATGCCGTCGACTATCACTGGGGCGAGTTGTTCAAGGCCGCGGCGTTGTCGACCATTCTGAGCGTTGGCGCGCAGGCCGGTTCTTCTGATCAAGACAGCGATGTCGTGCGGGCTCTGCGTAGCGGCGCTTCCGATAGCGTCAGCCAGGTAGGGCAACAGGTCGTTCAGCGGCAACTCGCTATCGCCCCGACGCTCACGATCCGGCCGGGGTTTCCCGTTCGCGTCCTCGTCACCCGCGACCTTGCCCTTGAACCATACGGAGGTTGAAATGGCCAAGTTGAAACTTGCAACAATCGCCGACGACAAGCCGGTGAAGATTACGGTGGAACTGCCAGCGCCTCTGCATCGCGACTTGGTGAAATACGCAGAGATCCTTGGGCGCGAGACCGGGTGGCCATCTGCCGATCCGTCACGCTTGATTGCGCCGATGCTTGAACGGTTCATCGCAACGGACCGCGGCTTTGCGAGAGCAAAGAAGGAAGAGGCTTAGACCGAGCTTTCCTATGCCCGACGACCGGCGAGCGTGTTGGAGCCGGGACGCCGATAGGATGCGCTCTTGTCGATGGCTTACGGCCACTTAGGCTTGAACGGCCAAATCGTTCGCTATCTTGGGACCGGTCATGGCCTTGCCCAGCTTTGATCAAGATCAAAGCGACGCCGCTCGATCCGGCGTTACCTGCTGGCAATGGCAATGAAACGATCGGACGGCGCTGCAGCGCTCGGCTGATCCGCTTCGGAGAAATAAATGATCCTGCATAACGGCACACCGGCGTGAGGGACATGGATCAAGAAGAATGACAGCCCTGCCATCCAAAGGTGTAGGTTGCCAATCTATTTTAGATAGAGCTAAATGAAGGTTCGAACCGGGTGGACTGGTCCCCTCCAAGTCCCCCGCGAAGATGGAGGTCGATTGGGCTCCTGGCCTAGTCGGCCTTCTTCGCTGGTCAGTCGCGTAAGGGTCGTTGCCACTCTGGGGTCTCCGCTCCGATCAGCGATGGTAGCGTACTGAAAGCCGCTTCATCTCGCCGTCGATATACTCCGGAAAGCAGAACGGATTGCCAGCCTTCGCAGTTCCTAGCATCTGGGACAGTGCCGGCCGCCATTGGCCGCAGTGCTCGCAGGCCTCGACGTGACCGCCGATCATGATCCTGGTATGCATGTGCGCGCGATGATGTGTGCGCCGGAGGCGGACAGCGCCATGGCAATGGGGTAGAATTGCGCCGCGACTATTGCAGATATCCGACCACTAGGCGGGTGGTTTCGTCGATGAGCGTTCCGATCGCTTCATTCGAGAGCCTTTTGGAGCTGTGCAACACCGCAGTGTGCGCCAGCGCCTCGATCGAAGTCACGCACACGAAGGCTGCAAGCCCCAGATCGGCCACGCGCAGCTCGTTGCTGTGATCTTCTAGATAGGTCTTGAATAGGGCATGGGCTTCGCGATTAAAGGCTTCGACGTTTTTAAGGCGCCCTGTACGCGGGATCTGCTCGGCAAGGACACGATGCAGCTTGGGGTCGATGCGATGCGCCTCGATCGCCACGGCGACAAGCCTGCGCACCGCTCGATCGACCGGCAGCGACGCGACCTCAGCAAACGCCCCACGCACGACCTGCATGATCTCCCGGTTGTGACGATCGATGACGGCGGCGACTAGCGCCTCCTTGCCGGGGTAATATTGATAAAGCGAGCCGACGCTCACGCCTGCTTCTTCTGCGATCCGGTTGGTGCTTGCCTTGTCGAAACCTTCCCTGATCAAAATGCGAGCGGTCGCTTCAACAAGCGCGTCAACCGTCGCGCGTGATCTCTCCTGAGACGCGTCCTTCCTTGGATTCGTGAGCAGCTTGGGTGCCATGTTCCTGTCGTTTCCAATGCGAGTAGACAATTGTGAGCTATCGCTCGCATTATGTCCACCAATGCTTTCGATCGATGTGGACGATGACAAATGCTTTATGGAATTGTTTTGGGAATCCATACCTGCACCCTGTGCGCCGCCTTGCTGCTGTTCGCCGTGAATGAACTGCTGCTGATTCCTGCCCGAAGAGGGCAACGGGGACCGGCCAGAATGGCCTTTTTCGCCAGTCGCTTTGCGGGGCTTCTGATAACTGCCGGTGTGCTCGCCGGCATCGTCCTTGTCTTTATTGGCGGCTGGTCCTTATTGACACCCTGGCTGGTGCTGTCGTTTGCGCTTATCGCTGCCTTGATGGCGGTCGAGCACAAGTTCGTTCGTCCGTGGGCGACGCAGGCCCAGGCGGCGCTTCGCGGTGTCGTCTCGGCCGTCGAGGTTAAGGCAATCGCTAGCGACAAACGCGCACTGGCTGGACGCATGGCCATGATCACGCTGTTTGCGCTCATTGTCGCATTGATGACCACGAAGCCCGAACTGAACCCGTTTGCGTGATCTCGGACTTTGGCGGTCTCCGGACGACGCCGACGCTGAAAACGGAATGCATGTGAAAGCGAGCCCAAAATGACACAACAGTTTCGAGACGGCAAAAGAACGTCGCGACGACTGGCGTCGAACAACGACGGGCCAAGCTTGCAAAGCCGAATCATCGTTGGTTTGCTGAGGCTGCTTCCGATCAAGAAGCGGATGGCATCCGCGGCCGTCGTGCAAGAGCAGGTGCGCCGATTGGCATTATGGCCCGCGTCCTACGGACCAACGGGCCTAGGGCGTGGCGTGGAGGTGACGAGAAAAGACGTGGCTGGGTGGCCCGTCTACCATACGGCCCCGTCAGCGCATCACGACCTCAGCAAGATCGTGGTGTTCCTGCATGGCGGCGGCTATATCAACGAGATCGTTCGCGCTCACTGGCGCATCGTCGGCATGCTGACCCGCGAGGCTGGCGTCCGCTGCGTCGTCCCCATCTATCCGCTGGCTCCCCATGCCACCGCCAGGGATGTCGTGCCGGCCATGGGCGAATTGCTGCGCAGGCTTGTCGAAGATGCGGGGCCTGCGAAGATCACGGTGGTCGGCAATTCGGCGGGCGCCGCACTGGGGCTGGCGGCAACCCAATGGCTGCGGGATCACGGATATCGGCAACCGCACGGACTCGTGCTGATCTCACCTGGCGGAGATTTTTCGATCGGCCGCCCGCAGCAGCTGGCGATCGCCGAGCGCGATCCGATCAACGATATTCCCGGCGCGCGCGAAGCGGGACGCCTCTATGCCGGCGACCTCGATGTCACCCACCCCTATGTCAGTCCGCTGAATGGCGATTTCCGTCGGCTGCCTCCGATGATCGTGTTCTCGGGCACGCTCGATCTTTTCTATCCCGACTGCATTGATCTTGCCGCAAAGGCGCGAGCCGCGGGTGTGTCGGTGGAGCTTCACCTGGAACAGGATCAGCCGCACAACTATGCGGGAATGCCGACGCCAGAAGGCCGGGAGGCGCGGGCGATCATCCTGCGCGCAGTTGCCTGAGGACCGGCGTGAGTGCCTCATTCATGCAATGGAGCAGTCAGTCAATGAGTCAGCAAGGACGACGGCTTGCAGGCTTGATTTCATCCGGGTCGCGTCCGGAGCCTGAAATAGGAAATCGGGTTCTCTCGCGCTGAATTCCGCCAGGGCGAGCGTCCGCTTAGGATCGATTTGCGCCTCGTGACGAGAACAGTCGAGCGGAGTGAGCGCTCACGCGTCGGCCCGCCGTCCCGTCCAAGCCTCTGCCTCATGCAAAAAGGCCGAGGCTTTGACACACAATGCAATTCTATTGGGCTCCTGCAATGCTGGCCGACGGACGGCCACAAGACTTGTCAAGGAGGCTGCGCGTCTCGCGATATCTGCAACACTCAAGCATGACCACCTGCCCCTCGGGGAGGGCGATCGTTGCAGGGTCGACCAAAGATTCTTTGTGTGTATGTCACATTGACGGATCCTGCCTCGTCATGATGTCGGAGCCAACAGAAGGAAGCTAATCATGACTGCCAAGCTTGATCTCTTCGCCGCTGCCCCTTCGCTGATGAAGGAATGGCAACGCGCGTCTTTTGCGATTTCCTCCAGCCTCGAGCCGAGCTTGGCCGAACTGGTGAAGATCCGTGCATCCCAGATCAATGGCTGCGCCAACTGCCTCAACATGCACACGGTGTTTGCGCGCGAAGATGGAGAAACCGAGCAGCGCATCTATTTGCTGTCAGCCTGGCGCGAGGCCCCCTGCTATACCGATCGCGAACGCGCTGCGCTCGGCTGGACCGAGGCGCTGACGCGGCTCTGCGAGGGACATTCGCACGAAAGTGCCTATGAAGTCCTGAGGGCCGAGTTCACGCCGGAAGAGCAGGTCAAGCTGACGTTGATGATCAACGTCATCAACGGCTACAACCGCCTCGCGGTTGGTTTCGGTGGCTGGGCCGATCCGGCGACGATAAGGTCTGCTGCCAAGGCGACCGCCGCTTGATGGCGAACGCCGGGTTCGAGGACGCAGCAGCGAATTTCGAGCCGCTGCGTCCAAAGCTCATGCGTGTTGCCTACCGAATGCTCGGCTCTGTTGCTGACGCCGAAGACATGGTGCACGAGGCGTTCATCCGTTGGATGAGAACCGACCGCGGCGAGGTGCGAGAGCCCGAGGCGTTCCTGCGCCGCACCGTGACCCGGCTCTGCCTAGACCAACTCAAGTCCGCTCGACGCCAGCGCGAGAGCTATGTCGGTCCCTGGCTTCCCGATCCCGTCGTGGAGGAGGACGACCAGGAAGACGTCACCTTGCCGCTGCTGCTCGTGCTGGAGCGCCTTTCGCCGCTCGAGCGGGCAGCCTTCCTGCTGCACGATGTGTTCGGGCTGGGATTTGAGGAGGTCGCGGCCGCCACCCAGCGCGAACCCGCCGCCTGTCGCCGGCTGGCTGCTCGCGCGCGCACTCATGTTCGCGAGGCGCGGCCTCGTTTCAAGGTGGAAAAGCAACATGGCCTCAAGATTGCCGAGGCCTTTTTCGCCGCCTCGCGCAGCGGCGACATGAACGCGCTTGGCGCGATGCTGACGGCCGATGTCAGTGCCCATGCCGACGGCGGCGGCAAGCGTCCGGCAGCCATCGAGCCGGCATTGGGCTTCGACGCGGTCATGACGCAATACGAGCGTGTCGCGGCATCGTTGCGCACGCATGGCTCGAAACTTGTTCGGGTTGGTTTCATCAACGGATTGCCGGGGTTCGTCACGCTGGAAGCCGATGGCGAACTCCAGACGACCGCGCTCGACATCGAGGATGGGAAGATCGCAGGGATCTATGTCGTGCGGAACCCCGAAAAGTTGAGGCATCTACACTAAGGCTTGTTGAGATTTATCGCGAGTTTGTGACAGCGGCAACGAGATGGATGATGGCACTGAAACTCTGGTCGGTTTTGTCGGCATGCTGCCAATACGCCTGTCCTTGAGCTTGCAGACGAAATTGTCGATCAGATGACGCCATTAGTACATCTAGCCATCAAGCGGCAGCGGCTTTGCACGACGCGAATGCTGAGAAGTGACGACCTTGGTCCCGCCTCGTGCAGATTGGCGATGATGACGTTGCTGTAGAGGACTTGTCGACGATCAAAGCGTCGAAGCTGAGACCCTCAATGAGCGGTTCGACACCGGCCGTATCGAACCACTGGCCCGGCAGCAGCACAAAACGCACGAGATTGCCAAGGAGTAGGAACGCTGTTCCACTTACGGAATAGGGCAGGCAGATCGCGCCATGCTTCCAGGGCGAACGAAGCTGGGAGCCGCTTCAATAAACACCCGATTGTCACCTCCACTTTGTCCAGGGTCTGTCGCCTTACCGAGACAACGCGGTTCCATCCTCGCCCCTCGTCGTCCTTCAGCACGAACGTTCCATCAAAAAGTCCATTAAAAAGCATGAATCACGACCACAAAGATTTGGATTCCAGAATCGCAACAAGCCTAAAAAACTGGCAGACATGAATCCTGGGATATTGCGGCGCGGGCCTGAGGCCGGCGTTGCGTTGCCTGGCCGACAACGGCAGCCCGGCACGACCACCCCGATTTAGCAATGAAGCGCTTGTCTTCAGAATCTACAGGAGGACGTTGCTTTGCACGGTGAACGGCGCGCCCGCGGCTCCGCGATGACCAACCATGCTGTGGTGATCGCGGGAGGAGGTCCGACGGGGCTGATGTTGGCAGGCGAGTTGGCTTTGGCGGGGATCGACGTTGCCATCGTCGAGCGGCGCTCCAGCACTATCCTGAAGGGCTCGCGCGCAGGCGGTCTGCACTCACGTACCATCGAGGTTTTTGATCAGCGCGGCATCGCGGATCGGTTCCTCTCGGAGGGAAAGGTTGCCCAAGTCGCCCGGTTCGCCGGCGTTTCTTTGGACCTCAGCGACTTTCCCACCCGTTATCCTTATAGCCTCGGTCTGTGGCAGAACCACATCGAGCGCATACTCGTCGGCTGGGTCGACGAATTGGCGGTGCCCGTCTATCGTGGAGTTGAGGTGACGGCCTTCGCTCAAGACGATGTTGGCGTCGACGTCGCACTGTCAGACGGTCAGTCGCTGCGAGCGCAATATCTCATCGGGTGCGACGGCGGACGCAGCCTGATCCGCAAGTCAGCCGGGATCGCGTTCCCGGGATCGGATCCGACGACCAGCAACTTGATCGCCGAGGCCGAATTGGCCGAGGTGCCGCCAGAATGGGGCACCCGCCGCGACGCCCTCGGCATCCACTCCATCGGCAGGGTGGAGTATGAGATCCGCAACGGCGAGATCGTCTATGCGGACGACGGGCCCGTCCGCGTCCTGGTGACTGAGCGGGGCGTCGGAGAAACGACCGAACCCACCCTGCGCGATCTCAGCGAGGCCCTCATTGCTGCCTATGGGACCGACTACGGCATCCACTCTCCCACCTGGATCTCCCGGTTCACCGATGCGGCCCGGCAGGCTGCGTCCTACCGCAAGGGACGCGTGCTGCTGGCCGGCGACGCAGCGCATGTGCATGCCCCTGATGGTGGCCAGGGCCTCCAAACTGGTGTGCAGGATGCGGTGAACCTGGGATGGAAGCTGGCGCAGGTGGTCAAGGGGACGTCGCCGGACAACCTTCTGGATACATACCACGCAGAGCGCCACCCGGTTGGTGCCCTCGTGTTGCGCAATACGATGGCCTCCGTCGCCCTTCGCCGCGATGACTACCGCACGAAGTCGCTGCGCGATACCATGGCCGAGCTCTTAATCATGGAGGAGCCGCGCAAGCGTTTCGCCGCGATTATGTCGGGTCTCGACGTTTACTACGACCTCGGCGAGGGACATCCGCAACTCGGAGGTCGGGTGCCCGATCTCGACGTCGTTGCCGCCAACGGCCCGCTGCGGATCTACACGCTACTGCATGGTGCCCGGCCGGTACTGCTCAACCTAGGTAAGTCCGGCGGCCTCGACATCTCACGGTGGGCAGATCGGGTGCAACTGATCGATGCCAGATACGATGGCGTGTGGGAACTTCCGGCTCTTGGCGCGGTCGCCGCGCCCACCGCAATGTTGATCAGACCCGACGGCTATGTGGCTTGGGTGGGAGACTCCATAGAGATGGGCCTAGCCGAAGCGCTTACCATTTGGTTCGGACCGCCTACCACAGTGTAGCGCACCGGCTTCGACGATCGGCACTACCTGCTCTTGCCGCAGAGTGGAGAAACGACACGGCGCCATTAGCGCGAACACGGCAGAGGTGGCGACGGTCCTTTTGCGCGCCGGTGCACATCGGCTTCCCGGCTGTGGGCAAGCTGGAGGCTGGAAACATTTGATCGTAACCAAGCTTGACAGGCTCGGCCGCGACGCGAGGCGTCTTCATACAGTTAAGGCGCTGGCCGAGATCGGTATGCGGCCTGCATCGCCCTAGGCGGCGCTGACCTCACCAGTCCAGCGGCTCGATGACCATTAACGGGCTCAATGTCGAACGTAGTTTGAGCGGAAAGCAGGGTGTCCTCAGAAATTTCTGGGCGCATGCCACTGTTCTACCCTTGCGACAAGCCGCCAGAAGATCATCGTCTGGAAGATCCACACCTGTGAAGATCCACATCTATAGAGAGAGGCTTCGATTGAGCACAGCAAACGTAGGCCAAATCGTGATCCTGAATGGGTCTCCCCGGTCAGGAAAGTCGAGCAGCCTGGTGTTATCTTCCTGACATAGATCCCGACGCCCAAATTAAGCCAAGGGCCCTCGAGACCAGGCATTGGCGTTCGGCCAGGCGGCGAGCGACCGGATCTCGAACCAATGATATCTGTCTTCTACGCGGGTCTTTATGAGTCGATTGCGGCACATAGCCGGTTGGGCTCAATGTCGTGGTTGATGTCGGCCATCACAATTCATACGCGCACCCCACCAACACGCTTATCGACTGCGCGCGACGATTATCCGGGTTACCGGTTCTATTTGTCGGCATTCGATGCGCCCTCGAAATCATAATGGAACGAAGGCGGCGCGGTCAGATTGGACGAGAGAATTTATACCTTGAAGGGGTCGGATCAAGAACCTGTGCCGGCTCCCGTGCTCGCATGGCAGCAAGTAGTACATATTCCCGGCATCTACGATCTTGAGATTGATACTTCGTCCGCAACGCCTTAAGATTGTGCGTTGGTTATCCGGCGGCAACTTGAAACCGCCAGCAAACAGCCGACTGAATTTAAGAAGTTGGCCGCATCCGAAAAAAGCGGATAATACCAACGGGTGCCCGATAAGTGGAGATTCCGATCCGTGGCGTGGTCGCGTCGCCTACCGCTGTGTAGATCACTCGATCCAAATAACTCGCGGACCGGCGCATGCGTCCCCCGGCTAAGGTCAGGTCCACTTCGATCCTTGCGTCCTTGCGCGGATTCCGGCGAGTGTTGAGCGAGCAGTGCCATTAGCATCGAAATTGTTGTCGTCCAGCCAGGCCAATAGCGCGGCCTTGTGCGATGGCCACTCGTCGGCGAGCATAGAGTGCCAAGCAACGTCACGCTGCCAACCTTTGACGATGGCCGCCGCGCGCCAAATACCCTCAGCTTTGAACCCGTAGCGCTCGGCCGCGCGACGTGAGGCTGTGTTCAGGGTTTGGCAACGCCATACCAGCCTCGCATAGCCGAGTTCATCAAAAGCATGCTGCATGAGGAGAAAAATCGCCTCCGTTGCTGCGCGCGTTCGCTGTAGTCTCGGCGAAAACCAGATACTTCCAATTTCAATCGCCCCATCGGCAGGATAGATATCACAGAAGGACAACCATCCCTCAGCCTGTCGGTTAAACCCAGCACGTACAGCCCAAAACGGCTGATCATCCCGTACAGCCAAATCCCGGACATGGCTGGCCAGCGCGTCGGCTGTGGCAAACGGTCCATAGCGCAGATAGGTCCAGGACTGTTCTGCGTTTTGGGCAGCGGCCCAGAGATCGTGGATATGATTTTCCGCAAGAGGCTCCAAAGACATCGAAACCCCGTGGTGAACCCGCCGCAGAGGAAACGGGCGAGGCGTAGGATTCACGGCTATGCCGAGAACAGGCTCATTCATAGAAGATATCTACTCCGTGTTGTAGCAAGACCACACCGGATACTTACTCCATTGATTGAACGCATATCGATAGCGCTCGTCCGCGTGATCACTGGCATATAACATCGTCACCGAAGTTCACGATGCCATTTCGGCCGATTCTGCCGAATAGCCCGCTTCCTTCGTATCAAACCGACATTGAATCCATCGCGGATCAGCTTTAACGGAGGTACTTACAATCTTAGCTATTCGGAGGTAGCTATGATCGAAAGCCGTACAGACATCGCGCGGGCGATGATCGACGCCACCTTTATCTCGCGCCACCGCTCTATAAGTGACATCGCCGAAATTCGTCGCGATCTGGACCAGTCCCGGCGGGCAGTTGCTGCATCACGCGACCTTTTAAAGCGGTTGCGCCAGCACAAAGGCCGGCATAGCCGTGCCGCAAACGGGGGCCTTCAGGGTGAGCGAGATTCGTCAAGCGCATGTTCCATCCTCATGCCGGCCCGGCATCCAAGATGGAGGTTTGTTGGAGGACGCCGAGCCTAACCGGCAATACTAGTGGAGGGTGGGCCGCTAGGCTCGCCGGCTGCCGGAATATGGGCCTTTCCGACCCCTAGCGAAGCATTCAAACGAACGACGTCGCTCGCCGCCGATAATGCTACAGTTCCCCCCAATGAGACGGGGGTCGCATGCGGGTCATTCTATTTGCAATTGTGGTGCTGCTGTTCATGGGGAGCGGCTTTTGGCTCGCGGCGGAGCTGGTGATCGCAGGCGGTTGACAAGACTCTCTGGGGCAAGGCAAGTTCCCGCCGAGTGTAAAGCTAGGCGCACCGTCATGAAGAAAACCTATGCTAAACCTGTTCTGACCAGGCGTGAACGTTTGTCGGCTGCTACGGCCGCGATCCCGCCGTCGGTTCTCATACTCACTCCGCCCGGCTAGCGAGCTGCGTTATGGGGAGGTTCGCGGGCTTCGGCTGGCCGGCTTTTTCATGCGCGGAACCTAATCGCTCACTGCCAGTTAACCATGCAGTGGTCGATTTCTCACAGATGTAGCCACTCCATAAGGACAGCCCGTCGCGCGGAGGCCACGCGGCGGGCTTTCTTAATCCTGGTTCATCGCGGCACAATTTCCATGGCACCGAATTTGCGTCCTAGTCTCCGCCAAGGTCACCAACGCCCCGGGCAACTCCCTTGATTCATCCCTAGGGATGCCGCCGCTGCCGTGAATGGGGCGGCGGGCTATGGTGGGAACCGCCGCAGTTGAAGCATCCGCGTGGGCGCGGCAAAAGCGCTGCGAAATGTCCAACTCGTTACTCGCCAATGAACGACTGATGGCGTATTTAGCTGGAATAGCACTCGCCATCGCTTGGGGATCAGTATTGGCCGGAGAACGTCCGACAATCCTTGTCTTAGAGGACGAGGCTCTAATTGCTCTGGATATTGAGGCCGTCTTGATTGAGGCGGGCTTCAATGTCGCAATGGCTGTGAGTTGCGCGGAGGCAGAAGCGGCCTTGGAACAACTCCATCCGGATGCCGTCCTTCTCGATGTGCAGCTGAAAGACGGGGCGTGCATTGCCGTTGCGAAAAAGCTGGTGGAACGGACGATTCCTTTTGTAGTGCACACTGCATACCTTGGACCTGAGCGGGACGAGGTATTCGCCCATGGCGCGGCGGCGATTCAAAAGCCCTCCAACCCTGGGGAGCTTGTGGCCGCGGTCAGAGCATCGATCAAGCGTGACACTCTTTCATGACTGCAAGAGATCCACTGCCTTTCGTGCCGCTGGTATGTTCGAATGAGGCCAGTCACCGTCACAAATGATAGTCCCACCTCAGCTGGCGGCGGTTGCCAGTCAGGCTCGGCGGTTTGTTTTGCGGTCAAGCCGCCGATCCGCCCCGGCGCGTACGCAGATGCAGCCAGACGGGCTAGGCCGGCGAAAGGGGCGCTTTCGAGATTAGCGTTAAGCTCGCCTCATAGACGCAGCGTCCGGCCTCGTCTCGGACCTGTACCACAAATTCGTTGAGGTCCGTCGAAAGCATTTGGTCCGCCGCGATCGAAGGCAACACGCGTCTCGCTTCCTCGCGCATTTCCGAAAGGCTCAAATCGGCGCCAATATCGTGCCGGACGATTTGTCCGTTCTCGATCGTATCGAAGAAATAGCGGGCCATATCGCGAAACCTGCGCTGTTGAATTTTGTTCCTATTCAGCGGCTTGAAGCATCTGCGGAACCTAATAACCCCCGGGCGGCTTGTGTGGGAATGAGCACTCGCGGATCCCGTCAGGCCTAGCAAGTTCAGACGTGATTTCAGTCGCCGAGGCCATTCAGAAGCTTTCGCCGACGCGAAGGCGATCGGGATCAGCAGTACCGAGATCGAGGAGGAGACCGGCAGCATATATGAAACGGTGCTCGATGCTATCATCCACCACGATGCCCGATTGGCGGACTGACTGGTGTTCCATATGTCGTTTTCATACGCACGTCCTGGCAACGGTCAAAGGTCCGGAACTATTTTAGCTCGAACTAATTAAATGGCGGTTGGTAACAATCGCGAGGGCGTGAATGTTTGAGTATCGAGTTGAGATGATGGCCGGCGGGTCTGTTGTGTCTTCGCAGGTGGTCATGGCCCAGGCGCCATTCAAAGCGGCAGAAGCACACGTCGGCCGGCCGGTCACATTGAGGCACCAAGAAGAAAAGTGGCTGCGTGTGACCCAAATAACGGGCGGGAAGCGAACCTTCGCTTACGTTTGTCGGATGAGGGCGGCGGAGACCACTCGCGGCCGTCAACTTTTTGGACAAGTGGCCCCGGTCTGGTCGGTCGCGTGCGGTTCCTGAAGGGCGAGGAGGGCTACGTCACGCCTCTTTTGTGGTATGATTCGTGACATGAGCAAGAAGGCGAAGCACAAAGCAATACAGGCGATTATTGCACTACCGTTGGATGACGAGGTGCAAACGGAAGCCGCCTACTATGCTCGCCTGTGCGGGATTACCGCAGAAGAAGCTTTGAGGATCATCGAAGCGGCCAACGGCCCGAAGGGCCCAGTGAAGGGCTCACACCCGGGTGATCGTAGGCAATCCTAGCCGTATCCGCTGGCCCTCCGCATAGGACAGGGCGTATTTTTCCAGGTCAAATGCTCGGGTAAGTTCTTGGTCTTGTTCGGTGATGCGGACGACCCATTCGCCACAAGCTTCCGCCAACTCGACACAGGCCACAACACTGCGGAGCGGGACCACGTTATCCATCGTATGCCTCCCCAGAGAGCAAGGGTAACGTCGACGTTTATAAGACCACCGAAATCGTTTGATCAAGTGGGATTCGTAATTGCAGGCCGATGGCCATAGTGCATCACGACGTTGGTCTTCCAGAGTGACGCTCAATGCCGGGTAGGCGGAATTGCGGCGTGTTCGTCAGCTGCCCATCCCTTTGTGAGCCGGCCATGCGCTCGCGAAAATTATCATTTCCGCTTCGGAAATTCGATCACCTTCGCCTCTGGCTCCGGCTCTAGCGGTTCATGGCCAGCCCGTTCATGCCAGAAGACCTGGCGCAAATCGCGCATGTCGACTCACTGGCCTCAGATCGCGTACGTGTAGAATTGATCCACGCCATTGCTAGCGGGCTCGCCGCCATGCAACACACCAGGATTAGGCTGGCCAAGGTCCGACAGCTTCGTCCATTCTGCGGGGTTTTGGACGCTCATCAGGCCCGACGAAACTGTATTCGTACACGGCGGCATGCTCCACGACGATGCCCGGTGACACCACCGTGTCACCTTCGATCTCCTCCACCTGATACTTCGTCATCGCTGCCTCGTTTCGCGGGCAACGTGGCGCGCCTGACTTTGTTGCCTCGCACCTGCCGTTTGCGATTTTGGAACCATTTTAGCTAAAACTAATAAATGAATCGGGATTTTGCGAGTGAGTTGATGCGTCTGAAGTTCATTAAGCCGATGGGGCCCGAACTGGTCGACGCCCCGCCCCAAGGCGATGAGTGGATCCACGAAATCAAATTCGATGGGTACTGGACCAGGTCATAAAGGATGACGACGGGATTCGGTGGAGATGGGCGATGGCCAGGACCTCGTCACCTCCCGCAACTACATCAGTCAAGGAATGCGCGACCGGGCGCAGGACCTCATCACGCAGGAGCTGGGGCCGCGAAGCGGAACGCTGGACCAATCTCGACCGCCAGGTTGCGCGACGGCTATCGCACCGGTGTCATCGACATGGCGCCGCGTCCCGACCGCCAGCCAGGCCAATTCCATGCGATGAAAGTCGGGCGGCTTCACAAACTCGAAACCCTTGGCCTTGCCGATCAGGTCGGCCCCGGCCAATGGGTCATTTCGGAGAACGCCGAAGCGACGCTGCGCGGACTCGGTGAGCGCGGCGATATCATCAAGCACATCCATCGCGGCCTGGCAGAATGCGGAATCGAGCGCCGGGCATCCAGTTATGTGCTAGCAGCCGAAAGTCTGGATGAGACCATCATCGGCCGCCTGGCCGAACGTGGCGCCATAGGCGGTGGGGAACGCGTCGCCATTTTAACGGGCGTTCAGGTCGCACGCGTGAAATTCCTATATGTATGTGCTTCTCGGGGCCCTGTGTGGCATTGCCGGCCTGCTGCAAGGCGCGCGCGCCGTGGCCGCCACCGCTCAACTCGGGGAGGGGCTGGAGTTGGACGTCATTGCCGCGGTGGTGGTCGGTGGAACCGTTGACCGGAGGTGTCGGGAGTGTTGTCGGCACCATGCTGGGCGTTCTGATAATCACGCTTTTGTCGAACGGAATGAATATGGCGGTGTCGATCCGTATCTCCAGAATATCGTCGAGGGAACGGTTCTGGTTTGCGCCGTTTTCGTGACCATCGATCGCAGGAAGATTGGCATAATAAAGTAGCAAGCTGCACTCAGTGCCATCACTATCTCGCAATCACGCGAGGCCATAACGGCACCGACGCAATAGATGCGTTCGGTCAAGGCTCGGCCCAACCGTCCCGCTCCGGTCATGACTCCGGGCACCTATTGGTTTCGGCGAGCCGCCCGCCAGTGCGCCGACCGACTGCCGTGGGGTTAGATTAAGTCTACCGTGGCTTGTCGCGACTGTGGCGGGAGGCGTCGGAGGCAGATGGAAGGGCGGGCCGGCTCGATGTCGTCGACGATCACCAGCGCTGGTGCACGTAGGGTCTGATGTCCTGGTCATATATTTCCTTCACCTTGCCCATAAGATCATCGGACAATGGTGCAAGCACCGCCGCTTCGGCATTGGAACGCGCCTGCGCCGGGTTGCGGGCGCCGGGAATGACCACGCTCACCGCGTCGAACATCAGGATCCAGCGCAGCGCGAATTTCGCCATCGTCGCGTCGCCCGAAACCAGCGGCCGGATTTTCTCGACCGCCGCGAGCCCAACCTCATAGGGCACGCCCGAAAACGTCTCGCCGACATCGAAGGCTTCGCCGTTGCGGTTGAACAGGCGATGGTCGGTGGTCTCGAATTTGGTGTCGGTCTTGAACTTGCCCGACAGCAAGCCGCTGGCCAGCGGCACGCGGGCGATGATGGCCACATCGTTTTTTTTCGCCTCAGCGAAAAACAGTTCCGCCGGGCGCTGGCGGAAGGCGTTGAAGATGATCTGCACGCTGACGACGCCGGGATATTGCATCGCCTTCAGCGCCTCTTCGACTCGCTCGACGCTGACGCCGTAATTGCGGATCTTGCCTTGCTCGACGAGCCGGTCGAGGCGCTCGAAAACCTCCGGGTGATAGTAGAGGTCGGTCAGTGGGCAATGTAGCTGCACGAGATCGAGCGTGTCGGCCTCGAGATATTTGAGGCTGCGGTCGATCCAGCCGGTCAGGTTCTCCTGGCTGAAGCCCTCGACCGTCTGTGACGGCAACCGCTTTCCGGCCTTGGTGGCGATGAACGGCCGTTCGCCGCCGCGCTCCTTCATCACCTTGGCGATGAGTTTTTCGGAGCGGCCGTCGCCGTAGACGTCCGCGGTGTCGATGAACGCGACGCCGGCATCGAGAGCTGCATGTAGAGCGGCCACCGCATCGTCGTCATTGACCTCGCCCCAGGCGGCACCGATCGCCCATGAGCCAAAACCGATTTCGCTGACTGATCTGCCGGTGCGGCCGAATTTCCGTGATTGCATCTCGCTGTTCCTGACTGCGGCTGCGCCGGCAATTCCGGCTCTGCGATTCTGATTTTCGGGGAGCCTCTATCGCATGGCAATGCGATTGACATCCCCGTCCGTAAGATTTACCAGATTACAGGGTTGTATGACAACCCGGTAAGACTGCAATGATTTGGAGTCGGGAGGATCTCAAATTGAAAACCGTGCTTAAACTGGCCGCGTCGACGGCTTTGTGCCTTGGCGCGCTTGCTCATCCGGCGCTTGCCGAGGACAACATCGTGAAGATCGGCGTCGTCGCGGCGGAATCGGGCTCGTTCGTGTCCGCCGGACATACCTTGCCGGCGGGCGTCGGCCTTGCCGTCAAGCAGATCAACGATGCCGGCGGCTTCAAAGTCGGCGGCAAGACCTACAAGCTCGAAATGGTCAAGCGCGACGACCGCACCGATATCGCCACCGCGATCGCCGCCACCCAGGAGCTGGTGCGCGACGTCAAGGTGCAGGCGATCTTCGGCTCGGAAACGCATGACTTCACGCTGGCCATGGCCAAGATCACCCAGCCGGCCAAGATCATCCATTTCGCCGGCAACTCGACGTTGGCGAAAATCCTCAACCCCGATAGCGTCAAGCCGGGCGGCGAGGACCACTATCTCTTCCAGTCCGAGCCGCAGGAGTTCCAACGCTCGGGATCGACCGCGCGCGGCGTGCTCTCCCTGCTCGAGCCGCTGCTCGGGTTCAAGCCGAAGAAGTCGGTGATGATCGTCGGCAACGATGCCACCGGCCAGTTCCTGTCGTCCTACTACTACAAGGCGCTGAAGGCCGAAGGGCAGGATGTGCCGGACATCATCTTCTATCCGCCGGACACGACCGACTTCTCGCCCTTCCTGACCCGGGCCAAGAGCCTCAATCCTGACATCATCCACTTCTGGTACAATGGCGATTCAACGCTGACGGCGCTGCCGCAGGCGCTGGAACTCGGGGCCGCGAAA
The DNA here is from genome assembly GCF_006658535.1 of Mesorhizobium sp. B2-4-13. NCBI lineage: Bacteria > Pseudomonadati > Pseudomonadota > Alphaproteobacteria > Hyphomicrobiales > Phyllobacteriaceae > Mesorhizobium > Mesorhizobium sp. B2-4-13. The sequence continues at coordinate 53,194 of NZ_VFVB01000014.1, forward strand.
AGCTACTTCCTGTTCGGCGTCGACCCCGGCATCTGGAAGGAAAAGCAGCTGTCGGCCGATGTGCCGGTGGCGATGAGCTGCGTGCCGGTGTGCTGGGGCGAGTCGTCCAACCCGAAGGCCAAAGCCTATTTCGACGCCTATTTCGCCGCCGGCGCGCCGCATGGCGTGACCTCGTCGGTGTCGCTGCTCTACCATGACTATGTGCACTTCCTCGTCGAAGCCTGGCAGAAGGCCGACAGCTTCGATTCGGACAAGACGGTCGAGGCGCTGCTCAGCCTGCACCACCTGGGCGTGGTCTCGGATGATCTGACGTTCAATCCGACGCATCAGGTCACCCATGCAACGGAAGTCTGCGCCGCTGCACCTGGCGGGGCCATCTCCTGCGCCATGCAGCAGCCGCCGGCCGAAGCGCCGAAGAGCTAAGCCCCTAATCCCAGGGTTGGCGGCATCAGCCGCCAACTCTTCCTTTTGCAAGACAGGTCTCGATCGCCGTGGATATTTTCATCCAGCAAATCCTCAACGGCCTTTCCATCGCCAGCGTCATCACGCTCATCGCTATCGGCGTGACGCTGATCTTCGGGCTGACCGGCATCATCAATTTCGCCCATGGCGAATTCCTGATGATCGGCGGCATCGTCACCTGGCTCGCCGTCAGCGCCGGCCTCGGTTTCCCCATTGCTGTGGTGCTGGCGATCCTGGCGGTCGGGCTGATGGGCTATATCCTCGAGCGCGGCTTGTTCCGCTTCACGCTGGAGCGGCCGACCAACGGCTTCATCGTTTCGCTCGGCCTCATCGTCGTGCTGCAGCATGTGGTCGTGCTGTTCTGGAACCCCAACCAGAAGAGCATTCCGCGCCCGCTGACCACGGTGTGGGAGGTCGGCGGCGTGCGCATCGCATCGGTCCGCGTCATGGTCATTCTGATCACCATTGCCGTGGTGGCGCTGAGCTTCCGCATGATCACCGCCAGCCGCTATGGCCGCGCGCTGCGCGCCAGCGTCGAGGATCGCGACACGGCGGCGTTGATGGGCATTCCGGTGCGCCGCTACATCACCGGCGTCTTCGTGCTCGGCAGTGCGCTGGCCGGTCTCGGCGGCGCGCTGCTGATCGCTCTCTTCCCCATCACGCCGTTCACCGGCGGCACGATGGTGATGAAAGGCTTCGCCGTGGCCCTGATCGGCGGGCTTGGCAACATCTATGGCGCCGTCGCCGCCGGCCTCATCCTTGGCATCGTCGAAGGCTTCAGCGCCGGCTACGGCTTCTCGCAATGGACCGACGCCTATTCCTTCGTTCTGATGATCCTGGTGCTGATCGTGCGCCCGCACGGCCTGTTCGGCGGCACCAGCGGCCCCCGGATGGCGTCATGAGTGCCGGCTTAAAACCGCTGCGGTCGCTGCTGCCGGTGCTCGTCATCCTGGCACTGATCGCGCTGGTGCCGCTGTTTTCGCCCTCGAACCGCTTCCTGTCGCTGGCGATCTCGGCCGGCACCAACGTCATCGCGCTTTACGGCCTGTCGGTCCTGTTCGGCCAGGCCGGCATCCTGTCGATGGGGCATGCCGCCCTGGTCGGCGTCGGCGCCTACGCGGCGGCGATCCTCGCGCGGGACTTCGGCGTCGGCTTCTGGACTGCACTGCCGGTGGCCGCCCTGGCAAGTGCCGTCTTCGCCATGATCGTCGGCATTCCCTCGCTGCGTGTCGGCGGCCATCACTTCGTCATCATGACCTTCGCCTTCGGCCAACTGCTCGCCATCGTGCTCACCAATGGCGGCGACAATACCGGCGCGGCCACGGGGCTCGACATCGCCGGTCCGGTCACCCTGTTCGGCGCCGACATGAGCGATCTGACGCGCTACTATCTGATGGTGGTGGCTTTCGTCACGGCAGCGGCGGTGGCGAGTTGGGCGATCATCCATTCCTCCTATGGCCGCACGCTGCGCGCCATCCGCGAAAACGAAGAGCTGGCCGCCTCGCTCGGCATCAATGTCGGCCGCCACAAGATCGGCGCCTTCGTCGTCAGCGGGGTCTTTGCCGGTATTTCCGGCGTGCTGCTGGCCTATTTCCTCGGCCACATCTCGCCCTCGCAATTCTCGTCTTTCCCCAGCATCTACCTCGCGCTGATGGTCATGATCGGGGGCGCAAGGCTGATCGAGGGGCCGCTCGCCGGCGGCATCCTCGTTGCCTTCCTGCCGGAAGTGCTCAACCTCGACCCGGTGCAGTCGCGCATCGTCTACGGCGCCTGCCTGATCGCGGTGATCATGCTTTTGCCCGATGGCCTGATCGGCGGCATCGTGCGGGCGCTGCGCGTGGCATTTTCGGGCAAGCCGAAACAGGAGGCGGAGCGCGATGCCGCCCCCTTGGAGGCACGGCAATGAGCCCGATCCTGGCGATCAGCGGCCTCAGCAAACAGTTCGGCGGCGTCAGGGCCCTTGCCGGCGTCGACCTCGCCATCGAAGAAGGCGAAATCCTCGGCGTCGTCGGCCCGAACGGATCCGGCAAGACCACACTGTTCAACGTCGTCACCGGCGTCCACAAGCCAAGCGGCGGCGCGGTGCTGTTTCGCGGGCGCGAGATCACCGGTCTGGCACCGCACGCCATATCGCGGGCGGGCATCGGCTACACCTTCCAGCAGGCCATGGCCTTTGCCGGGCTTGGCGTGCTGGAAAATGTGCAGATCGCCGGCGAGCATAGGCGGGCAGCGGGCACCCCCAATCCCTGGCCGACGCCGCAAGCGCTGCTCGATTTCGTCGGGTTAAGTGCGCTCGGCGGCGAAAAGGCCGGCGTTCTGCCCTTTGGCAGCCTGCGCCTGCTTGGCCTGGCGCTGGCACTCGCCACGCGGCCGTCGCTGCTTCTGCTCGACGAGCCGGCCGCCGGCCTCAACGACCGAGAAACCTCTGCCCTTGTCGGCCTTGTTCGCCAGTTGCCGGGCCATGGCATCACGGTCTGCGTCATCGACCACGACATGAAGCTAATGCAGATGCTGTGCCGGCGCCTCGCCGTGCTCGATTTCGGCTCCAAGATTGCCGACGGGCCGACCGAAGCCGTGCTTGCCGATCCCAAGGTTCTGGAAGTTTATCTCGGAGGCGATCTGTGAGCCTGCTCGCCGTCACGGATGTCGTCACCGGCTATGGGCCGACGATCGTCAACCGCGGCGTCTCGTTGACATTGGGCGAGGGCGAGATCGTCACCATCCTCGGCCCCAACGGCGCCGGCAAGTCGACGCTGCTCAGGGGGATTGCCGGGCTGATCAAACCCCGCTCTGGCAGCATCGCTTTTGACGGCGCCGAAGTGACCGGGCTTGCCGCTGATGCCATGGCCAGGCGCGGCGTCGTTCTGGTCCCGGAAGGGCGCAAGGTCTTCGTCGACATGACGGTTGAGGAGAATTTGCGGCTTGGCGCCTATGCCCGCCGCGACGAGGCTGCCGTGGAGGCCGATTTCGCAACCATGCTCGCCTTCTTCCCGATCCTGGCCACCAAGCGGCGCGACAAGGGTGGCTCGCTGAGTGGCGGCCAGCAGCAGATGCTGGCCATCGCACGCGGGCTGATGACGCGGCCGCGCGTGCTGCTGCTGGATGAACCATCGCTTGGCCTGTCGCCGCTGCTGGTCAAGGAGATCAAGGCGATCATTTTGGATATCGGGGCGCGTTTCGGAGCCTCGGTGCTGCTGGTCGAGCAGAATGCCGGCCTGGCGCTCGCCGTCGCAGCGCGCGGTTATCTCATGCAGAACGGCCGCATAGTCGTCTCAGGGCCGATCACCGAATTGCGCGACATGTCACTGATGCGCGAACTCTATCTCGGCGGAGTCGCCGGATGAGCGGCAATCCCTCAGTCGTGGCTGGCCCTTTAGTCGTGAACAGCTTTGTCGTGCAAAGCCTCGAAGCGGGCATAGCTCTTGGTCAAATGGTTGCGCATGGCGCGCCGCGCCGCATTGACTTCCCTGGCTTCGATTGCGGTGAGAATGGCGCGATGCTCGCGCTGCATGCGGTCGAGATATTTCTCCCGCTCGGCCTCGGTCATCCGGTCGAGCCGTGTCCACTGGCGCGGGATCATGGCGCTACCGAACGTGTCGAACAGCCGGGTGAAATTAGGGTTCTGCGTTGCAGCGAGAATGGCGCGGTGGAATCCGAAATCCTCTTCCGAGCCCGAGCCGCCGGCCCGCACCGCCGCCTCCAGCGCATCGAGCCGCGCGCCCATCTGCGCCAGCGCCGTGTCGCTGCGCCGCTCGGCCGCAAGACCGGTCGCCTCGACCTCGATGCCGATGCGCAATTCCAGCACACGCAGCACCTCGTCGATCGACTCGAGATCGTCGGGCAGGATCGAAAAAGTCCGTGGCGGCGGATCCTTGGCAACGAAAGCCCCCAGGCCCTGGCGCGTGGTGATCAGCCCGCGGGCGCGCAACGCGGCCAGCGCCTCGCGCACCACGGTGCGGCTCACACCGGTGGCGGCGACGATCTCCTGTTCAGTCGGCAGCCGTTGGCCGGGTGCGAGATCGCCGGATTCGATCTGCGCGATCAGCGTGTTGACGAGCCCGGTTCGCAGGTTGGGCGCCTGCGGTATGGCATCAAAAACCATGGCTTCCGCCATCGCGCGGGCTCCGGTCCGAGTCTTCGGCAAAGGTTGTTTCTTGTTCGAAGGGCGATTCTTCTTCAAAGCATCGCATCGACAAGTGCGCGCCGCAAGGTGACGAAAGTTGAGCTCGCCGGAGTGGGTCATGGGAGGTTTGCATGAAAGAACACATCGGCTTCATCGGCCTGGGCAGCATGGGCGCCGGCATGGCCGACAATCTGCTGCGCGAGGGCTGGCCGCTGACCGTCTGCGTTCACCGCAGCCGCACCGCCGCCGATCGGCTGATCGCGGCCGGCGCCAGTGAGGTCGCAACCCCGCGCGAACTCGCTGCCGCCTGCGACATCGTCATCCTGTGCGTCACCGGCTCGCGCGAGGTGGAAATGCTGGTCAAGGGCCCCGATGGCCTTGCCGCGGCCGCCAGCCCGCTGCTGATCATCGACTGCTCGACCTCCAATCCGTCCTCGACGACAGCGTTGGCCGCCGAACTCACAGCACTTGGCGTGACGCTGATCGATGCGCCGCTGGCGCGCACGCCGAAGGAAGCCGCCGAAGGCAAGCTCGACGTCATGGTCGGCGGCCCGGCCGAGGCAGTCGCCCGCGCGCGGCCGGTGCTCGAAGGGTTCGCTGCGAGGGTCGTCCACACCGGGCCGACCGGCAGCGGCCACACCATGAAGCTGCTCAACAATTTCGTTTCGATGGGCTATTCGGCGATCTATTCCGAGGCGCTGACGCTGGGCGCCAAGGCTGGGCTGACGCCGCAGGTCTTCAACAGCGTCATCTCAGGCAGCCGCATGGATTGCGGCTTCTACCAGGCTTTCTTCGATTTCGTCCTCAACCGCAACGAAAACGCCCAGCGTTTCGCCATCGCCAATGCGCTCAAGGACATGACCTATCTCGCTTCCTTCGCCGAGGCTGCTGGCATCGCCAACCCGATCGGTGCGGCGGTGCGCAACGGCTTCGCCACCGCGGTCACCACGGGCCACGGCGAGAAGTTCGTGCCGGCGCTGTCGGATATTGTCGCTGGTCTCAACGGCGTCTCGCTGGTCGGGCCACCAACTACATGATGGGGCAGGGCCGATTTATCCCCGCCAATCGCAAGCGATCACCCCAGCACAGGCGGAGTTGGATCGTAGCCAATTGAAACTATCCTCGGGGTGCCGGGATTGGTCATGGTGCGAAAGAGCGATGCGGTCTGAGCCGTGCCAGGGAGCACCGATTTCATCTGTGACGGCGCGAAGGCACGCCACTTTACAGGCATGAGCACGGTCACAGATTCGGTCGATTCGGTAACACCATGTTCGGACGACACCCTGCGGCAGTTTGAATTTAGGTCCTGGATAATGCTCGCGCCTACAACAGAGACCCTTGCGCCGGAGCCTGCTGCGCAAACGTGATCTGCGTGGCCGGCTTCTCGACAATCACAAGGGCATCATCCGGGGCAGTGCGCTGTAGCCGCGTCACTTCCGGCCAAGGCGCAGTCAACCAAGTCTCGGTCTCCCCTTGGGTTCTCAGGAGCACCGGCATGGCCTTCTCGTGGATCGGCTTGACAAAGACGTTGGGCGCTGTCGTCATGAAGCCATAAATCTCGAAGTCGCCGGGCCGTTCTTGACCTTGCGCACCCCCTGCCACGGCGTCCAGAGGCCAGCGAAGAAGAACAGAGGGCGGTCCTCATTGAGCGCGAACCAGTAGTTCCGCTGGATGCCCGTCTCAGGGTCCTTGTCGCCTGTGTCGGGCTGGGCTCGGCAAAGCTCGTCACCGGCACCGCACAGCGGTTCTCTACACCGACATACTGTTGCCAATGGCCGTACTGTGGATTGCGTATGTTGTGGTGCCGTAATCGGCCTTGCCCTTATCCGCTCAACGGGTGTCGGCATGCCCCACAGAAGGTTGGCCAGCTCCCGCTGCCCGTCCGGTGCATTGCGCACCACCGCTCCGGATTGGTTGGGATAGATGTCAATGGACGGCTCAAGGTTGCCCAGGATGTCCCGCATAGTCCGGGTCTATTGGCGGATGGCCCTCTTGCGATGTGGTGACGTTGTAGAGGTTGCACATGTTCACACTCTGCCGTGAGAGCGAACCGGCGACCAGCCGAAAAATTCGGACGAAACAGCGCCGAGGAAACCGCTATCCTCCCGCCCGCCCCCGCACAGCCTTCCTCAACCGCGAGTGCCGCGCCGGAGACGGCACCTCCTGCGCCGGCGATAACGGTTCAGCGACTGCCTCACCATCATGCAACCCAACCCGCAGCGCCGCCCCGGCCAGGTGGTCCCGCATCGCCGCTTGCGCGCCCTCGGCGTCGCCGGCGCGGATGGCGGTCATGATGCGCTCGTGTTCGCCGAGCGTGATGCGGGCCATGTCGTCGGACTTCTGCTGGTTGCCCGCGGCGAGGATGCTTTCGCGCACGCGTTCGGACACGAAGACCAGGAACTGGCCCATGTAGGAGTTGCGCGTCGCCTCGGCGACGGTGCGGTGGAATTCGAGGTCGCTGCGCAGCCAGGCGACGCTGCCATAGGGAGCGGCGCGCATGCCGGCCAGTGCGGCGCTCATCGCGGCGAGATCGGCCTCCGAGCGCCGCTTGGCGGCAAGGGCGGCGGCTTGCACTTCGAGGATGCCGCGCAGTTCGAACAGGTTGCGGAAGGAATCGGCGCGCTGCAGCGCCTCATAATCGATGGTCAGCACCGTCGGGTTAGTGGTCTCCACCACGAAGGCGCCGCGTCCCTGCTGCGACCAGATGCGGCCCTCCGAGCGCAGCCGCGCGATCGCCTCGCGCACGACGTTGCGGCTCACCCCGAAAGTGGTCGCCAGCGCCTGCTCGGTCGGCAGCTGGTCGCCGGGCTTCAAGCGCCCTTGCGCGATCTCGCGCGAGATGGAACTCGCCACCAGAGTGGAGAGGTGTGGACCACGATTGACTTTGTCGAGTTTCAGCATCATCGCTCACCTATAGTCGACGGCGGATGTGGACGCCAGAATGCGGCCGTTGCTGAGGATGTGGCTGGGATCGAACGCGTCCTTGATGCCCGCAGCGAGGTCGAGCGTCACCGGATCGATGCGTTCGAGGAACGCCTTCTGCTTGACCCGGCCGATGCCGTGCTCTGCGCTGATCGAGCCGCCATAGCGGTCGACGACGGCAAAGATCTCGGCTTCAGCCTGCTCGAACAGATGCTCGATCGCTTCCACGCCCATGCCTTCCGGCGGCACGACATTGAGATGGATGTTGCCGTCGCCGACATGGCCATAGGTGACGGCCAGCGCGTCCGGGCGCGCCTGCTCCAGCGCGGCCAGTGAGTCAGTGACGAAATCGGCGAGTTTTGAGATTGGCACCGAAACGTCGGTGCGCAGGTAGCGGCCACCGCGTCCCTGCCGCTCGACCATGATCTCGCGGTAGAGCCACAGGCGCTCGCCTTGCGCCCGCGTCGATGCGACGAGGCCGTCCTCGACGATATCGGCGGCGCCGCCGAGAAACCCTAGCAGCATGGCCGAGAGGTCGATCAGCCCGCCGGAGGAAACCTCGATCAGCACATAGGCGGGGTAGGGCTTGTCGAGCGGGTCGGCAAAATCCTTGCCCTCGCGCATGGTGATCTCGATGCCGCCGCGCAGGATCAGCTCGAAGGCGGTGAGCAGGTCGCTGCAGTCGCGCCGGGCGCGGGCATAGAGCGCCATCGCATCCTCGACGGAGCGCAGGCCGACCAGGGCGGTTTCGATCTGCGTCGGCTTGGGGAAAAGCTTCAGCGCCGCAGCGGTGACGATGCCGAGTGTGCCTTCCGAGCCAATGAAGATCTGCTTGAGGTCGTAGCCGCGATTGTCCTTGCGCAGCACTTTCAGCCCGTTCCAGACGCGGCCATCGGCCAGCACCACTTCCAGCCCAAGCACAAGGTCGCGCGTCATGCCGTAGCGCAGCACGTTGAAGCCGCCGGCATTGGTGGCGACATTGCCGCCGATGCGGCAGCTTCCCTGCGCGCCGAAGGTGATCGGCAGCAGGCAGTCGTTCTCTTCCGCCGCGCGCTTGGCGTGATCGAGGATGCAGCCGGCCTCGACCACCATGGCGAAGTCGATCGGGCTGATCGAGCGGATCTTGTTCATGCGTTCCAGCGAGATGACGATCTCGCCGCCATCGGCAGCCACCGCGGCACCGACGAGTCCGGTCAGGCCGCCTTGAGGCACGACCCGGATGCGCTCGGCATGGCAGAACCGCATCAGCGCCGACATCTCCTCGACCGAAGCCGGACGCGTCACCGCCAGCGGGCGGCCGAAATGGTCGCCCGACCAGTCGCGGCTGTAGCGCGCCAGGTCTTCGTCCGCGGTCAGCAGCCCACCATTCGGCAGCACGCCGGCAAGGGCCGATATCAGGGATAGGGAGGGCACGATAGTCATGACCTGGTTATGGACCCTCTGGTAAAACGACTGGACAAGCACTGTTCTTGTCGTGTTATCATACAACCCTGATTTAGAACATCAAGCGAGGCCGCGTTCCCAACACCTGTTTGATGTGGATGATCAGACCAGCAAATCACTGAATTCGGAGGATTTTCCCAATGAGCGACGCCCGGGGCTTTCGCTATATGCATACCATGATCAGGGTGCTCGACCTCGACAAGTCGATCGCCTTCTACACCGAGGTTCTCGGCATGACCTTGCTGCGCCGCGACGATTATCCCGGCGGCAAGTTCACCAACGCCTTTGTCGGCTATGGGCCGGAGGACAAGGAGGCCGTCGTCGAACTGACGCTGAACTGGGGCAGGGAAGAGCCCTATGAGATCGGCACCGGCTTCGGCCATCTGGCGCTCGGCGTGAACGACATCTACGCCGTCTGCGCCGAGCTCGAAAAGCGCGGCGCCAAGATTCCGCGCAAGCCCGGGCCGATGCAGCATGGCACCACCCACATTGCCTTTGTCGAAGACCCGGACGGCTACAAGATCGAACTGATCGGCCTCGACACGATGTAACGATCTGATCGGGCGGGGCCGCATCGAGTTTATGATGCGACCCCGTCCTGTCCGCGCTTGCTTGGGAGGCGGGATCACTTGATGACCGCGATCTTGCTGCGGTCGATGGTGATGGCGACGGCGGCGATGAGCACCGCGCCGAACACCATGTTTTCCAAGAAAATATTGACGCCGACGAAGGTCATGCCGATGCGCACGATCGAGATGATCAGCGCGCCGACCGCCGTGCGGGCAACGCCGCCCAGCCCGCCGGTGATGGCGGTGCCGCCGACGATGACGGCGGCGATGGCCGGCAGCAGCAGCTGGTTGGCAAGCACCGGCGAGCCGCTCGACAGCCTTGCCGCCAGCACCACGCCGGCGACAGCGGCCAGCATGCCGGAGGCGGCGAAGGCGATGATCTTGGTGCGGTCGACATTGATGCCCGCCGCCCAGGCGGCCGGTTCGCCGGCGCCGACGGCGATCGCCTGGCGGCCGAAGCGCGTGTAGCGCAGCGCCAGAAAGGCGGCGATGCCGATGACCGCCGAAATCAGCACCACCACTGGAACGCCGGCGACGGTGGCGTTGATCCAGGCGGTGTTCTGGCGGCCACCTTCCTCGATGGTGATGGCGCGGCCGTCGGAAACCCAGAGCGCCAGACCCGTGACCACGCCGCCGGTGGCGAGCGTCGCCACGAAGGACGGGACGCGCAGCTTGACATGAACGATGCCGCTCAGCGTGCCGAAGGCAAGGCCGGACAGAATCGCCACCGGGAAGGCGGCAAGCCCGAGCGAGGGCAGCAACTGCGCCAGGATGACGCTCGCCAGCGAGGCGACCGCCTGGATCGACAGGTCGATGCCGCCGAGCAGGATGGCGAAGGTGACGCCGGTCGCCAGGATGAACAGCACGGCGGTGTTGGCGAAGAGCAGCGCTACGGTCTCGCCGGTCAGGAAGCCGGGCGCGGCGAGTTCGATGATCAGCAAAAGCGCGACCAGCAGGACCAGCGGGATGGCGCCCTGCGTCCACTTGCCTTCGAACACCTGCCTGATGGAAAAGCCTTCACTCATCGGTTCATACCATCGCTCGCAGTAGATCAACCTGGTTCGGCTTCTTGCCCGGGCTGGCGTCGAAGCGCGCGGTGATCTCGCCGTCGCGCATCACCAGCACCTGGTGCGACAGGCCGATCGTCTCTTCCAGCGTGTCGGAAATCAAAAGGATCGCCACGCCTTGCGCGGAGAGATCGCGTACCAGTTCGTAGACTTCCTCCTTGGCGCCGACATCGAGGCCGCGCGTCGGGTGGTCGAGCACCAGGATGCGCGAGCCGGCCGTCATCCAGCGCGCCAGCACCACCTTCTGCTGGTTGCCGCCGCTGAGCTTGCGGCAGGCGGCATCGGGGCCGGGCGCCTTGATGCGCAGCCGTTTGATCCAGTCGGCTGCCAGCCGGCGCTCCTTGCCATAGTCGATGGCGCCATGGCGCATGACGCTGGAAAGATCGGCGAGCGAAATGTTCTCCGCGATCGACAGAAACATCACCAGCCCTTCGAGCCGGCGCTCGCGCGGCACATAGCCGATACCCTTGCGCACCGCCGGTTCCGGCGAGCCGAAGCGCACTGTGTCGCCGGCGATCTTCATCTCGCCCGCATCGTGCTGGAGGAAGCCGCCGATGGTGCGCGTCACCTCCTCGCGGCCCGAGCCGACGACGCCGGCAATGCCGACGATCTCGCCGGCCCTGATCTTGAGGTCGACACCGTGATAGGCGCCGTTGGCGCCCAATCCCCTGGCCTCGACCATGACGGTGTCGCGCGGCGCTTGCTGGCGGGCCTCGCGATAATATTCGGCCTGCAGGCCGCGCCCGACCATGATCTCGTGCAGCTCCGGCGCGGTGACATCGGCAGCGCGATGTTCGGCGACGACAGCGCCATCCTTCATCGTGTAGACGCGATCTGATATCGCCAGCACCTCGTCGAGGCGGTGCGAGACGAAGACGAAGCTGGCGCGGGATTTGAGCGAGCGCACGCGCGCGAACAGCACCTCGATATCGGCGGCGTTGAGCACCGAGGTCGGCTCGTCGAGCAGGATGAGCAGCGGCCGCTCGACCACTTCCTCCAAGGTCAGCGCCTTGGCGAGCTCCACCATCTGGCGCGCCGCGAAGGTGAGTTCGGAGATGCGCCGGGTGACGTCGATGTCGATGCCGATCTTGGCCAGCTGCCGGCGCGCCGCCGCGTTCATAGCGCGCCAGTTGACGATGCCGAAGCGGGTGAAACGGTCTTCATCGCCGAGATAGATGTTTTCGGCGACCGAGAGGTTGAGCACCAGCGATTGCTCCTGGAACACCATGCCGATGCCGTGCCTGGCGGCGTCGCGAGGGCTGCGCATGCGAAACTGCTCGCCGTCCAGTGTCAGGCTGCCGCCATCGGGCCGGTAGCTGCCGGCCAGCACGCGCATCAGCGTCGATTTGCCGGCGCCGTTCTCGCCGATCAGCCCGACCACTTCGTTGGGCCGCACCTCGATTGACACGTCGCGCAAGGCCTGGACGCCGGGGAAGTTCTTGATGATGTGGGAGGCGTTCAGCATGGCGCTCACTTGACGATCCGCAGGCGCACGCGGTCGAGCGACAGTGCCACCGCGGCAATGATCATCAGGCCCTGCACGGTCTGCTGGATGTAGGGCGAGATGCCGAGCAGGATCATGCCGTTGGCAAGCACAGTGACGATCAGCACGCCGATCAGCGTGTTGACGACACCGCCTTCGCCGCCGGTCAGGGCCGTGCCGCCGACAACCACGGCGGTGACGGCGGCAAACAGCCTGCCGTCGCCGATGACGGCGTGGGACTGGCCAAGCTGCGCGGCGGCAAGCACGCCTGATATGCCGAAGAAGAAACCGGCCAGCGCAAAGGCGGTGATGCGCACCTGGGTTACGTTGACGCCGGAGAGCTTGGCGACATCCTCGTCGCCGCCGATCGCCAGAATGTGGCGGCCGAGCTTGGTGTGGTACTGGATGACAGCGGCGAGCAGGAAGGCTGCGAACGCGACCCAGACCGCCAGCGGCAGGCCGAAGAAGCGATGCAAGGCAAGGTCGCGGATCGAGGCGTCGTTTAGGCGGATCGCCGAGCCGCCCAGCATATAGACCGACAGGCCGAGGCCGATGAACCACATGCCGAGTGTCGCCATGAAGGATGGTATGCGCAGCATGGTCTGGACGAGACCGCTGAGCAGGCCCATCGCGGTGCCTGCAATCACGGCGGCGAGCACGGCCCACCAGCCATAGTCATTGCCGTTCGCGTCATTGGCGGCGAGCAGCACCACCACCATGGCCGAGACCGAAAGCGTGCCTTCGACGGAAAGGTCGATGCTACCCATCAGGATGATGAAGGTCAGCCCCATCGCCAGCGTCAGCGGCACGGCGGCCGAGTTGGCAAGCCGCACCAGATTGCGCAGCTCGATGAAGTTGGGATTGGCGATGGCGATCAGTACGCAGAGCACGATCAGTACCGCCAGCGGCGCCAGGCTGCGCCAGCGCCTGCCACCGAACACAGCGGCGATACGGCCGGGGATCAATGTCATAAGCGTTGTCCGCTCGATGTCCGAAACGGACTTCAGGGGTTCTGTATGGATTGTCAAGAAACCGCTTCCCGTCTGCTGAAAAGGGGAGCGGGCCGCCAGGGAGCAGCGGCCCGCCCGGCGCTCAGGTGCGGATGGCTCCAGTCACCCGGCCCCACAGATCGTTCCAGTCGATCTCCGGTTTGGCGTCGACATTGGTCTTGTAATATTCCTCGACATTGTCGTGCGAGATCAGCACCGCCTTGCCGTAGAATTCACGGTGTTCCGGCGGTTCCTTGGTCGGATCGAACTTGCCGATCTTGGCGTTGTAGCCGATGGCGAGACCCATGCCGCCTTGCCAGAACGGATCGGAGGTGACGGTGCAGGCAAATTCGCCGGTGCGCACCGCATCAACCGCCGTCTTGATGCCGTCGACGCCGACGATCGGCACCTTGCCAGCGAGGTTTTCGGCGCGCAGCGCTTCGAGCGCGCCGGAGCCCATGTCGTCATTGGCGGCCCAGATGCCCTTGATGTCGTCGCCGAAGCGGGTGAGCAGGTTGCCCATCAGGTCGAAGGCCTCGGTCGATTTCCAGTTGGCGACCTGGAAGTCGAGCAGCTTGATGTCGGGATTGGCGGCAAGGGCCGCGTCGAGGCCCTTCTTGCGTTCGATCGCCGCCGTGGTCGAGATCAGGCCGCCGAGCGCGACGATGCCGCCCTTGCCGCCGATGGTCTTGAACAGGATCTCGGCAATGGTCTTGCCGCTTGCGATGCCGTCGAACTCGATGTGCGACACATAGTTCGGGTTGAAGTCCTTCGGATGCAGATCCGCCGGCTTGTTCCACTGCGTCACGACATAGGCGCCGGCATTGGCGCAGGCTTCGACGATAGGGCGCGCATCCGGCGTGTCGTTGGGATCGGAATTGAGCACCATGTTGCCGCCAGTCTTTGCCAGCATCGCCTTGATGTCGGCGATGCCTTTCTCGCTGTTGCCTTCCGAGACCAGCGTGACATGTTCGAGTCCGGCCCATTTGGCGTAGGCCTCGGCCCCGGTCTTCCACACTGCATGATAGGGGTTTGAGAGCGAGCGGATCGACGTCACCAGCGTCGGCTTTTCCTGGGCGCGTAAGACCCTCGGCATGGCGAGCGCCGCCACGCCGGCGGTGACGCCCATCATCAGCGTCCGGCGGCTGACCGAAAGCGTAAAATCTGTCCTGTCCTTCATGTTCAAACCTCCCGATTGAAATCTGTTTCCCGCCCGGCGGCATGCGCGGGGAGCGCGGCCGGGCCTCCGATCGACGTGTTGCCAAGCTCCTCCACTTGTACGACAACCCTTCAACACGATAACCATACCCTTTCTCTTGACGCGGCACAAGCGACTTGAGACGTTGCGCAGCAGAGCAGGGCGATGATTTCGCGCTGCCAAGGGAGTGAGAATGTCTGACTACATCATCGTCGGCGGCGGTTCGGCCGGCTGCATTCAGGCCGCCCGGCTGAGCGAGGATCCGGACGTCTCGGTCACCTTGCTCGAGGCCGGCCCGCCCGACACCGATCGCTACATCCATCTGCCGGTCGGCTTCTTCAAGATGACGTCGGGGCCGCTGATCTGGGGCTATGATACCGCCCCCGGCAAGGCGATCGACGGCCGCACCATGGTCTATCCGCAGGCGCGCGTGCTGGGCGGCGGCTCCTCGATCAATGCCCAGGTGTTCACGCGCGGTTGCCCGCAGGATTACGACGGCTGGGCGGCTGATGATGACTGTACGGGATGGAGCTACGCCGAGGTGCTGCCGTACTTCATCCGCTCCGAGGGCAACGACACCTTCGCCGGTCGTGAGCACGGCATCGATGGCCCGCTCGGCGTTTCAAGCGGCGCCCCGCATCCGCTGACCCGGGTGTTCGTCAAGGCGGCGCAGCAGGCCGGTCTTCCCTTCCGCGCCGATTTCAATGCCGGCGAGCAGGAAGGCGCCGGATTCTACCAGACGACGACGCG
The DNA here is from genome assembly GCF_006658535.1 of Mesorhizobium sp. B2-4-13. Lineage (NCBI taxonomy): Bacteria > Pseudomonadati > Pseudomonadota > Alphaproteobacteria > Hyphomicrobiales > Phyllobacteriaceae > Mesorhizobium > Mesorhizobium sp. B2-4-13. The sequence goes on from NZ_VFVB01000014.1 coordinate 68,200, forward strand.
TCAGGGGAAACGCTCGAGCACGGCCGTCGCCTATCTCAAGCCGGCGATTGGTCGCAAGAATATGACGCTGCGCACCGACGCCACGGTCAGCCTCATCGTCGTCGAGAATGGCCGCGCCATCGGCGTCGAGGTCATCGTCAACGGCCGCACTGAGCTCTTGCGCGCCGAGCGCGAGGTGATCGTTACCGCCGGCGCCATCGGTTCACCCAAACTGCTGATGCTGTCGGGCATCGGCCCGGCTGCGCATCTCGGCGAGCACGGCATCAAGGTGGTCCATGATCTCGCCGCAGTCGGCCAGAACCTGCACGATCATATGGATGTCGACGTCGTCGCCGAGCTCAACGGACCGCACGGCATCGACCGCTACAAGAAGAAACGCTGGCAGGTGGTCGCAGGCCTCGAATATGCGCTGTTCGGCAAGGGACCCGTGGCCTCCAACATCGTCGAAGCCGGTGGTTTCTGGTGGGGCGACCGCGCGGAGAAAACACCTGACATCCAGTTCCATTTCCTGCCCGGCGCCGGCGTCGAGGAAGGCATCGGCTCGGTGCCCGGCGGCAATGGCTGCACGCTGAACAGCTACCATGTCCGTCCCCGCTCGCGCGGCAGCGTCACGCTGCGGTCGGCGGATCTGCGCGATGCGCCAATCATCGATCCCAACCCGTTTGCCGAACGCTATGATCTGGAACGCGCCATCGACGGTATCGAGATCAGCCGCGAGATACTGTCGCAGCCGGCCTTCGCCAAATACATTAGCCGCGAGCATCTTCCGGGTTCGGCCATGCAGGGACGCTCAGCACTCGAAGCCTTCGCCCGCGAACATGGCCGCAGCGCCTACCACCCGGTCGGCACGTGCCGCATGGGCGGCGATGCCGGGAGCGTCGTCGATCCCGAGCTTCGCCTGCGTGGGCTGCAAGGCTTGCGCGTCTGCGACAGTTCGGTCATGCCAAGCATCGTGTCTTCGAACACCAATGCAGCGGTGATCATGATCGCCGAGAAGGCGGCGGATTTGATCGCCGGGCGAGGCCCGCTGCCGGCGGTGACGGCCTAGTCGTCCGGGAACATCGAACGCGGCGGAAAGTCTGCACGGCTGTAGTCCACCACAATGAACTTGCCGCCCTGGTAGCGCTCGACCACCGGATTATCAGTCACCTTGCCGCGCACCCGCTCGGTCTGGCTGTCGGAACTGTCTCGCGGCGCCCAGCCGAGCTTCAGCCTGGCATCGTGCCGCCAGAAGCCGCGGCTGTTGTTGGACTGGCCCCAGATGACGGAGCAATCGACCCGCTCCGCGTCGGCACAACGTTCGATCAGTCGGACAAAGTCATCGTGAGAGATCCAGGTCGACAGGATCCTCTCGTCCGGAACCTCCGGCAGCACCGAGCCGATGCGGATCAACACGCTTTCCACCGCATGCTTGTCGAAGTAGAGCCGCGCCAGCATCTCGCCATAGGCCTTCGACAGGCCGTAATAGCCGTCGGGCCTGAGCAGGCAGTCCTGATCGAGGATCTGCGTCCGCTCGTAGAGGCCGACCGCATGGACCGAAGACGGGAAGACCACCCGCGCCTTCTGGCTGCGTGCCGCCTCGTAGATGTGGAAGCTGCCGCGAAAATTGGGGCCAAGCACGGTCTCGAAGGATTGCTCGGTGGAGATGCCGCCGAAATGCAGGATCAGGCCGCAACCCTCCGCCAGATCGTTCACCGCCTGCTGATCTTCGAGATCGGCGATGGTGAAGCTTGCGTTTGGCGGCAGCGGGATCGGTAACGGCACGACATCGGTGAGCCGCAAGGTCCAGCCCAGCGCCGCCAGCCGGACTGAGAGCAGGCGCCCGATCGTGCCGGAGGCTCCGGTCAACAGGACCGGTTTGTCGCTCAGCATCACATCCAGTCCTTTCGCTGAGACCGCGGACATGTTCGCGCTGATATGGCAAGGCGAATGAAGACTGGTCGTGGCGAGGATCCCGCAAATGTCATCATATCACCGTATAAATAACCAGTTGCCAAGGACGCCGGTTTGTTTATTGCTTTGGTGGCAATGAAACGTTCCTTTGGCCTTCCCCCGCAGATCAGCCGCACGGCGCAGGTTGCCGACTGGTTTGCGCGCGAAATACGTGCCGGCCATATGACGAGCGGCGAGAAACTGCCGACCGAGCAGGAACTGATCGCGCAATTCGGTGTCAGCCGCACGGTGATCCGCGAAGCCATGGCTTCTCTTCGATCGGAAGGGCTCGTCCTCAGCCGCCAGGGTTCTGGCGTGTTCGTCGCCGACCATCAGGCCAACACCACGTTTCGCATCGTCTCCGACGAGCTGCACTCGCTGACCGAAGTCCAGAACGTGCTGCAGCTCCGGCTGGCGGTGGAACAGGAAGCCGCCGGCATCGCCGCCGAGAAACGCAGCGACTGCGACCTTGCCCGCATGCGCGACTGCCTCGACGCCATCGATGCCTCGATCGCGGCGGGAGAGAGCGCCATCGAGCCGGATTTTGCCTTCCATCGGGCCATCGCCTCGGCCACCGGCAATCCCTATTTCGAACGCTTCATGCATTTTCTCGGACCCGTCGTCATTCCACGCCAGCTGATGCGTCCGCGCGACGAAACGCCGGAGCAGCGGCGGCACTATCTGGAACAAGTCCAGATGGAGCACCGCCGCATCTATCAGGCCATCGAGCGGCAGAATGTCGAAGCCGCCCGCTTCACATTGCGCGAGCATCTGGAGGCTGGCCGGGAACGCTATCGCCGCATGGTCGACGGTTCGGCCCGATCGTAGCGCGCCGTCAACTCCGGTCTTCGATCCACTCCAGCAAATCATCCCGTCCCTACGCCAGCTCCGCGACCGGCATCTCGCAGGACTGCATGAGATCAGCGAGCTGCCGCTCCTCATCATCGGTCAGGTCGAGAAGCGGCGACCTGACCGGGCCGCAATCGATGCCGGCGATGCGCGCACCGGCCTTGACTATCGACACGGCATAGCCGGCGCGTCGGTTGCGGATGGCGAGGTAGGGCAGGAAGAACGAGCGGATGAGGTCGTCGACTTCCGTCTTGTGGCCGGCGCGCAGCGCATTGAAGAAGCGCAGCGCAATCTCGGGCGCGAAATTGTAGATGGCCGACGAATAGGTCGTCATGCCGATGGCGGCCGCCGCACTCGCATGGACCTCAGCCGTCGGCATGCCGCCGATGAAGACCAGCCGGTCGCCCATGCGGTAGCGTGTGGCGGTAAGCAACTCGATGTCGCCGACGCCGTCCTTGAAGCCGATCAAATTAGGGCAATCCTGAGCCACACGCTCGAGCGTCTCGGGTGTCAGAATGGCATTGTCCCTGTTATAAGCGATCACGCCAATGCCAACCGCGCGGCAGATGGCGGTCAGGTGCCGGCGCAAGCCCTCCTGCTCCGACTTGACCAGATAGGGGGGCAGCACCAGCAAGCCATCGGCGCCATTGGCCTCGGCGGCCTTGGCGAACTCGACCGCCATATGCGTGCCGTAGCCGACGCCGGCCAGCAGCGGCAAATGATCAGGCACCTCGTCACACGCCGCCCGCACGACGCGCTTGTATTCCTCGAGCGTCAGCGAAAAGAATTCGCCCGTGCCGCCGGCGGCGAACAGCCCGCTGGCGCCGGCAGCGCCTTGGCTGGCGACATGGGCGCGGTAGCTGTCCTCGTTGAAGCCGCCGTCATCGTCGAAAAAGGTCAGCGGAAAGGACAGCAGGCCACGGCCAAGGGATCTGGTCAGTTCGGTGGGTGAGAACGTCAAAACAAGCACTCCCATGCAAGGGGCCGGCCGATCGTGGTCGGGCCGGCGGGGATTGGTTCAGCCGTGACTTGCCGGCAGGTTCATACGGGGCCCGGCCGCACTTCAGCCGCGGCGGCGTCGATCGCCTTGCGGCCGAGGCCCGATTTGACGATGCGGATCAGTTCCTCCTCGCTGGTGTCAGCGGTGGACGCATCCAGCGCGACCTCGCCCGAATGCAGGAAGTTGATGCGGTCGCAGACTTCGAAAATCTGGTTGTAGTTATGGACGATCAGGATCACCGAGACCTGGCGCTGCTGGCGCAAATTCTGGATCAGGCCCAGCACATGCGCGCTCTCGCGCACGCCCAGTGCCGCCAGCGGTTCGTCAAGCACCAGGATCTTCGGTGACGAATAGATCGAGCGGGCGACCGCGATGCACTGGCGCTGCCCGCCCGACAGGAGGTCGACTGTGCTGTTGACGCTGGGAATCGAGATGCCGAGCGTATCGAGATAGAGCTGCGCCTGTTCGCGCATCTTCCTGTTGTCCAGCAGGTTCAGGCCAAAGAAGCGCTTGTGGTACTCGCGGCCCAGAAACATATTGTGGAAGACGCTGAGGTCGCCGATCAGAGCCAGGTCCTGATAGACGGTTTCGATGCCTTGGGCGCGCGCATTGCGCGGCGAGGCGAAACGCACCTCCTTACCTTGCGAGACGATCGTGCCGGTGTCGGGCTGGTGGAAACCGGACAGGATCTTGATCAGCGTCGACTTGCCGGCGCCATTGTCGCCGACCAGGGCCAGGACTTCGCCCTGGCGCAATTTGATCGAGACGTCGACAAGTGCGGTGACGGCACCGAAACTCTTGGAGATGTTGGACATCTCCAGCACCACGGATGCGTCCGGAGCCAGGGGCGGAATGGTTGTTTGATTGTTCATACGCGCCTCCGTGTGCGCAGGCGGTCGACCTGGATCGATAGGATCATCGCCGCGATGATGGCCGCGCCGAGATAGATGTCGGACACGGTGGCCTGGGCGCCGATCATCACCAGGCCGTTGTTGAGCGAAGCGACGACGAAGGCGCCGATCAGCGCGCCGATGACGGTGCCGGAGCCGCCAAGCAGCGAGGTGCCGCCGATGACCGCCGCCGCGATCGCCTGCAAGGTGAGGAAGGGGCTGCCGGCCTGCGGGTCGGCCGAGGTGAACTGCGCCGTGTTGATGATGCCGGCGAAGGCAGCGAAGCCGCCCGCGATCATGAAATTGTAGATCTTCATGCGGTCGGTGCGCACGCCGATCTCGCGCGCGCCGATTATGTTGGAGCCCGTTGCGATGGTGTGCAGGCCGAATGTGGTGCGGGAAAGCACCAGCGCCAGCACCAGAACCAGCACCACCGCCCACAGGAAGGGCGTGAAGGCGGTGATGCCGTGCCAGGACAAGAGCGCGTCCGATGGCTGGTAGAGGCTCTGGCCGAAGAAAGCGTTGAAGGGCTGTTCGACCGGCGCCACGATCGGCTGGCTGTTGTAGATTGAGACGACAATTCCTTGCAGGAAGAACAGCATGCCGACGGTGGTGATCAGCGACGGCACCTTGAAGCGCACGGTGATGACGCCGTTGATGGCGCCGACCAATATTCCGATCAGCACGCCGATCAGCGCGCCGACGGCCAGCGGCACACCATAGGTGACCGACAGCAGCGCCATGACATAGGGGGCGATCGAGAAGATGGCGCTGAGCGACAGGTCGATCTCGCCGGTGATCATCAGCATGACTTCCGCCGCGGCGATCAGGCCAAGCCGGCCGGTGTCGCGCAGCACGACGCTCATGAATTGCGACGACAGAAAGCCGCCATCGCTGCCGAACTGGAAATAGATGACGAGCACGGTGGCGACGACGGCGATGCTGGCCTCGCGATAACGGGACAAAAGGATCAGCAGCCTTTCCGTCATCGTGTGCGGAGCCTTGACGCCGGTCTTCTTCGCAGGCTTGGTTTCTGTGGGCGGCACTCTTGTCTTCCTGATTTCGAACTATGGGCGAAGAAGCGGCAGCCGTCGCCGCCCCCGCCACATCACCCCAAATGACGCGGCGAGAGCAGGTATTTCACGGGTTTGGCCGCGTCAGGTTGGCTCGACGTCGCTGCGACCCTCGAAGCGCGACTTGCCGACATAGGCGTCGACATTGTCCTTCGTAACATAGGCCTGGCTGGTGTCGCTGTTGGCCGGGCCGACGAGACCGCCGGAGAGCTTGTAGAGATACATCTGCTGCACCGGTAGGAAGCCTTGCAGATAGGCCTGCTGGTCGGTGGTGAAGTTGACATCGCCGGCCTTGATGAAGTCCAGTGTCTGCGGGAACAGGTCGAAGCCGGCAACCGCGCCGCCTCCCTTCACCAGGCCATATTTGTTGGACACGAAACCGCAGGCATAGGTGTCGGAGCCGCCGGTGCCGAACAGGCCGTTGACGTTTTTGTGGCTGAGATAATAGCTCTCGACACGCGAGATCTCGGTTGCCGGATCCGGACCGGTGTTGACGACATCGTAGGTGACGCCGCTGTTGGAGTCCTTGATCGCCTGGATATAGCCGTCGAGACGCGGCTGCGTGTTGAGCGAGCCGGGCACGCCGATCGACAGCATGACATGGCCGCCCTTGGGGATCAGCTTCAACCACTTCAGCGCCGAATTGTAGCCCGACTGGTAGAGCGGCTGGCCGACATAGGACAGGCGCTTGTTGGGGCTGCCGACCGCCACGTCGGCGTTGAAAGCGACGACCGGGATACCCGCCTGCGCCGCCATGTCAGTGGCGGCGTCAAAGGCGGTCGGATCGACCAGGCACACCGCGATGCCGTCCGATTTCTGCGCAATCGCGGTCTGCATGGCACTGACCATTTCGGAGACCACGTTCTTCTGCGAACCGGTCCACTGGTAGCTGCAGCCGAAGGCGGCGCAGGCATCCTGGATGCCGTAGACGGTCGGGGTGAAGAACTGGTCGAGAGTCACATGGCAGACGAAGTGGAATTTGTAGGGCTTCTTCGGCAGGCCGGGCGATGAATCGGCTGCTCGGACCGCGCTGATGCCCCCGGCCAAGCCTGCGCCCGCCAGTCCGCTGGCGAGGCCAGCCGCGCCCAGGCCAAGCTTCCCGGCCAGCGCGAAAGCGCTGCGCCTCGAGATGGCGGCATTCACCATCTCGGTGTGCTTCTTTGTTTCGTCGTCCATGCGTTCCTCCCTTGTCCCTTTGTAGGCGTTGCAGCATTAGTCATCTGGTTACATTGTTATATGACAACTTTTGTGTCAATGGTCTTTCGATGCCGAATTCAGGACGGGCCTTTGCGACTGAATGGCGGGGAAGACGGCGCTGGCTGGCACGAATGGACGATCACGGACTATAGGAAGAGAAAATGGCTGAAATCGAGTTCAGGGCTGTCAGTAAGGGCGGCTTGAAAGTGACGACCATCGGGCTCGGCGGCACCGGGCTGGGCAACATGTACCGCGCCGTCGATACCGACGCCGCGGTCAAGACCGCGCAGGCGGCCTATGACAACGGCATCCGCTATTTCGACACCGCACCTGTCTATGGCTTCGGCGTCAGCGAGACACGGCTTGGGCTGGCGATCAAATCCTTACCCCGCGCGGACATCGTCATCTCGTCGAAGATCGGCTACGACCTCGTGCCGATCCCGCCGGAAGAGCTGAAACCGGCATTGTGGGACCAGCCCGGTTCGTTCCGCGCCGAGTTCGACTATTCACGCGATGCGGTGATGCGTTCGCTCGAAGGCACGCTGAAGCGTCTTGGCATCGACTATGTTGACATGGTCTCGATCCACGATCCCGACGAGGCCATTCATTTTGCTGCAGGCGAGGATCCATATGCCCGGAGCCGCTTCCGGGAAGCCATGGACGGCGCCTATCCGGCGCTCGACGAACTTCGCTCGCAAGGCGTCATCAAGGCGGTCGGCGTCGGCATCAACCAATGGCAGATGCTGTCCGATTTCGTCGTGGCTGGAGCGTTCGACTATTTCCTGCTCGCCGGCCGCTACACGCTGCTCGAACAGGAGCCGCTGTCGACCTTGCTGCCTCTCTGCGAGCAGCGCGGAACCAGGATCATCATCGGCGGGCCCTACAATTCCGGCATCCTGGCGACGGGCGCCGTCAAGGGCGCGACCTTCAACACCAAGCCGGCGCCTGAGCCGGTGCTCGAACGTGTCCGCCGCATCGAGGCGGTGTGCGCCAGCCACAAGGTTTCGCTGCCGGCGGCGGCGCTCCAGTTCCCACTCGGCCATCCCCTGGTGTCGAGTGTCATCCCGGGCGCCCGCTCGGCCGAGGAGCTGAAACAGAATTTGGCCTATCTGCGCGAGGATATTCCGCCAGCGCTGTGGACCGATCTGAAACGCGAAGGGTTGATCGAACCCGACGCGCCGTCCCCCTGAACATCATTGATCTTGCACCGAAAGATATGCCGCGGTTGGAGCGGCTAACTCTCTGTTGTGAGCAATTCCGGACGGAAAACCGTTTCACACTTTTCCTGGAATTGCTCTAGTCCGGCAGACCTGCCAACTGCATAGCTTCGGTAACTTCACCCAGAATGCTGGGCGCTATCCCGACCGCGGCCGACCAACCCCCGACCGTGAAATGCGGGTCGAGCGCCGTCAGCCGCGTGCCCGCCCCTCCTCGATGCGGCCAAGCCGTGCCAGCGGCGCCGCCAGCCAGCCATGCAGGATGCTGAAGCCGGGATTCATCTCTACAGCCCGGCGGCCGGCCGCGACCGCTTGCTCGTGCCGGCCGGAGAGAAAATTGCCGAAGCCGACATTGCCTGTCGGCACGCAGCTCATGGCGTCCAGCGGGGAGAGCCGCATCGCCTGCTCGCACCAGTCGATGGCGCGCGCCGCCTGGCCGCCATAGGCCACTGGCATGCAGCCGAAATGATAGACGAAGGCGCACGAGGCGCTGAGGGCGAGGGCCTGCGAGAACGCCTCGTCTGCGAGCCTGCGATCATGCTCGACTAGGCCTATGGTGAAGCCGGCCAGCGCCAGCGCCAGCGCCATCGCGTCGCCGGCCCCATGCTCGATCGCCGCATGCGCATGGCGGGCCGCCTTGTCGCGGTACTCGCTTTGAAGGCCGCCGCGGATGAACAGCGTCTGGTGCGCCCAGGCGGCGAAGCCGTGCGCCAGCGCGTAATCTGGCTCGATGGCTAGCGCTTGGTCGAGCAGCGGCAGGCCCTTGGCGGCACCCTGCGGCATGAAGATGTAAACGTCGGGCAGGGCGCGCAAAATCAACGCGAAATTGGTCTTGATGGACCTATCCCGATAGAGCTTCGACCCCCAATGCGATTCGACAGATCCAAACGCAGACAAGCACACTTTCGTGTGACGCGAAGGGCGAACGCGGCAGCCAATGGTGCTGATCCCTGTTTTGGTTGCAGCCAAGCGGTGTTGCAGACACTGGCCGTATGCATTGATGTTTCGCAAGCGCGCGACTCCGCCCTAGGGCTGAGAGATCCTGGACCTCCTCCCATCAAAGACGTGGCAGCGATCACGAAGCGGTGACGGCTGTAACGAAGGCTCGGCCGGCTGCGAAGCTTGTGTAGGGCGGTATGTATTTGCCGCTCGTCTCGCTCGAAGTTTCGATGCGAGTTGATTTCAACTCAGCTATCCTCCCAAGGAACTACAATCATGATCAATAGGCGTACTTTCTCGACCGCGCTCGCCGCTGGAATGGCAACAACCCTGCTGGCCGGCGCCGACAAGGCCCGAGCGCAGACAGGCTCCAAAATTGGCAATGTCGTCCTGGTGCATGGCGCGTATGCCGATGGCTCGTGCTGGTCGGAGGTAATTGGCATTCTTCAGAAGGCCGGCCTCAACACAACCGCCGTCCAACATCCGCTGACCACTCTGCAGGCCGGTGTCGAGGCAACGCGGCGCGCGATCGCGCTTCAGGACGGACCAACCGTGCTTGTCGCACATTCCTTTGCCGGCATGATCGTCACCGAGGCAGGGGTGGATCCGAAGATCGCTTCACTCGTCTACGTCGCGGCGCGCGCACCCGACGCCGGCGAAGACTATACCGCACTCGCCAAGACTTTTGCGGCGCCGCCGGCCTCTGCCGGCCTCGTCTGGTCCGGAGGCTATGGCAAGCTCACCGAGGAGGCTTTCCTGCGGGATTTCGCCGGCGGTATTCCTCGTGAGAAGGCGCGCATCCTTTATGCCGCCCAGGCACCGATTTCAGCTAAGCTTTTCACCGGAAAGACGACAAATGCGGCCTGGCGCTCGAAGCCGAGCTGGTACGCTGTCTCGGCCGAGGATCGTACGATCAACCCGGATCTCGAGCGCTTCATGGCCAAGCGCATGAACGCAAAGACCATCGAAGTGAAGGCAAGTCACTTGTCGCTGATTTCTCATCCGCACGAGATTGCCCAGCTCATCCTGGAAGCTGCGGGGCGGCAAAGCGCCTGACGCGGCTTCGAATAAAGGCGGTGCGCAAGCCGCCGCCTCCGCGGTGCGTCCCTGTCAGTCAAGCGAACTGGCGGGAGCTGTTCGCTAAGGCCGAGACGTCGCTGAGCATCGCTCACGATTCATCACGTCCCTGCGATTGGCCGGTTCAAACCGCAGAAAGACCGACGGCCAGTCGTTTGTTGCCAGAGAAGCCACAAAAATGGAGCCAATGATGTTTCAAAGCGACGCTGGTATCGCAGCGCCACAATTGGATTTCGAGGCGTGGAGAGATACGCTCCGAACGATGTGCGGGCGCTACAATCCGGAAGGCTCCGGACCCGACGCCTTTGCCGGTTGGGTGTCCCCCGTTAATGTCTGTGGATTCATGGCACTGAACATGGGTTGCAACGCTGAGCGGATCGAGCGGACCTATCGGGACGCTCGTCTGGACAGCGTAGATCACTACTTCGCCGTCTTTCAGGTCGCTGGCCACTCTGCGATGAGCCACAACGATCAAGCCGTCGAACTTGCCCCGGGCGATGTCGCATTCGTGGATTCGGCTCGGCCGGCGACCTACTTCGCCAACAATGGCAGCGAGGCCTGGAATACCGTCACCCTCAATTTGCCACGCCAGTCGCTTCTATCCCATCTTGGATTCGAGCCACAGGGCGGGATGTGCCGGCCCGGAGGAACGTCTGCCGGACGTCTGCTCTTCGATCTTATTCGTGATGCCGGTCGGGCCGATGGATCGGCCTCGTCGCCGGCCGAGTCCTACATGCAGCTGGCAGTTTACGATCTGGTCGGCGCGCTGTTTGGCCCGTCCGACCCGTGGCAGGGCTCGCGTCATTCCGACACGTTGTTCCGCCGCATCCGCGGCATCATCATGGAGGGCGCCGCCGACCCGGATTTCGGTCCCAACGAGGTCGCGGCTCAAGCGGGGATATCGCTGCGCTATCTTCAGAAGCTGTTCACGGAGCGCGGCTCGACGTGCAGCGAGTGCATTTTTTCGTTTCGTCTGGATCAAGCCGCGCGCCTTGTGCAGTGCCGGATATCATCGGGAACAAACCAGCCTTTGGCCGAAATCGCCTATGACTGCGGCTTTCGCGACTACACGCATTTCGCCCGAAAATTTCGCCATCGCTTCGGTCATCCGCCAGGCGCTCATTCAGAAGAACTCGATCGCACCGGGAACTGAGCAGTGCGCCCCAAGGCGAGATCAGGCGTCGGGGCTCACGACGCCTGATCTCCGGCGCTTTGGTGGACTGATAGTTAAGCCGGGATGTGGCGTGCCCCGTTTTCTTCAGCGAGCGTTGCTGCTTTTCTGATGAACGCCGCGGCCTTCTCTCCGACGATCACGCAGGGCGCCATGGTGTTGCCGGTGGTCACTTGCGGCAGGATCGAGCCATCTGCGATGCGCAGATTGTCGATGCCGTAGACCTTGAGCCGATCGTCGACGACGGACATCTCATCGCGGCCCATCTTCGCCGTGCAGGTCTGGTGATGGATTGACGAGGCGGCATCGCGAGCGAAGTTCTCGAGTGCCCATCCCGTCAGATTGCCGGGCATCACCTCACGCTTGACGAACGGCCTCATGGCCGACGAATTGCCGATCTCGCGGCACAGCTCGACCCCACGCAGCAACACCTTCATGTCGGCGGGATCGGAAAAGGTACCGGCCACGATCTCGATGGGATCGGACGGCTTTGGCCCGGCGATCCGCAATCTGCCGCGGCTGCCAGGGCGTGCAAGGCTGGCCAGCAGCGTCCACGAGCCAGGAGGCGGCGCGAAATGGGCGACTTCCGGAGTGGAGAACGGAAACTCTCCCACGAGTCCCTGCAAATCCGGGGTGGCGAGCGACGCATCGCTCTTCCAGAAGAAGGTCGCTTCTCCGCCGCTGTTGCGAAGCGGCAGCGGCGTCCGATATTCGAAGACACAGGGAACCGCGATGTGGTCCTGAAAATTGCGACCAACGCCCGGAAGATGCTGCACCACCTCAATACCGGCCGCGGTCAGGTCGCCCTCATCGCCGATACCCGATTGCATCAGCACCTTGGGCGTGTTGATGGCACCGAGCGAAAGAACTGTCTCGCAGCGCGCTATGATCCGATGGATAACGCCCTTGTGAAGAAACGCCACACCGACGGCGGTTTTACCCTTCAGAAGGACGCGCCTCACCAAGGCGCCGGTGAGCACGGTCAGATTTGGCCGATCCATATAGGGATAGGCATAGGTCCGAAAGACTGACTGGCGCCGGCCGTCACGGATGCGCAGATTGAACAGGGCCGCGCCGCCGTTGCCCTCCATCATCTGGCCGTTGTGATCGTCGAAGGCCGGAATGCCGACGGTTCGGGCGGCGTCCACCACGGCCGGCGCCACAGGATGCGGATCGCGCGCCGGCTCGACATGGACGAGGCCACCCTTGCCACGCCGCAAGGGGTCCGGCGCCCCTTGCCAGTCCTCAATCCGGCGAAAGATGCCGACGACGGCATCATAGCCCCAACCCGGATCGCCGGCTTCTTTGGCGAAATAGTCCCAGTCGTTCCGATGCCCGCGCGCCCAATTGGTGACGTTGACGCTCGAGCCGCCGCCCAGCACCTTGCCCATGGAGAGCGGCAGCCGACGGCCGTTGAGCGACGGATTGGGCAAGGCTTCAAAACCCCAATCACGTCTCGTGCCGAAATTGGCCGGCCATTGTGCCGGGTCCCAGACGCTTTGCACGTCATCGGTCCCGCCGGCCTCGAGCAACAGCACCGAGGCGTCGCCGGTCTCCGCGAGACGGCGCGCCACCACCGATCCCGATGATCCTGATCCGCAGACGATGAAATCGTAGGACGGTCGGATATCGGCCGCGAGTTGGCGCTGATTGGCGTGGATGCGAGCATCGAGCTCGGATGTTGCGGTGGTTCTTCCCGACGTCATGCTGGATCTCCCTATGTGGGCGGTGTTGACGGACATTTTTGAGAGTGGCGGCGCTTTGCCGTGGTCCAGGTCGGGCCGAGATTGCGAATGATCGAGATCGGCGTCCGATCGTGCACTATTCCGCCAGGCGCGCTGGCTGCTGTTCCGGCAGACGGCCGTGTTGAACAGCCGCGTAAAGGATCTCTCCGCGACTTAGGCCGATGTCCGCAAGCAGGCGGTCGTCCTATTGCAGCAGTTTCATGATGTCGCGCCGGATCTGACGCCGATGCCTGAACCAAGCCGCAAATTGTCTGACTGGTTTCAGCAGACCCGCCCCCCAAGAGGAGATGCTGGGATCCGGCCCTGTTGAACCAATGCGGGGGTGACGCGTCTCCGAGGAGACGCTTGCGTCAAACATTCGGCGTCCACGGTCCCTGACCGGGAGCGCGGCAATGTGCCAGCCGTGCCAGCCGGCTGGTATCGAAAAGTCCGGAACTTTGGCATCGAGTACTTTGTCATCCATCCTGTGGTTTCCTTTCGAACGCGCTGAATTGGCAGCGAGGCTTACGGTGACGCAGACCGGGTGTCTTGAGCCGATGGCGCACTGAAGTCGGTACGGGCGCGTACTGTCTGCGACCTGTGCGTGGAATAGGCGATCAGAGCGTGACCAGCCGCCCCCTGGTGCCGTGGAACAGTGCGTTCCAATACGCTTGAAAGGGCGTCACAAGCACACGACGGCTGACCCGTCGGCGCATAACGTCCCGATGGAGATCCATCGAGAGTGGCCTTGCCATCGCGGCCAGCGTGTCGGTTCTCCAGCCTCCAACAGCGATCGGAGATCGGCCTTGCACAGGACAGTCAATCTTTCAGGCCTCGGCCTAGCGGTCCCGGACCACATAATCCGGCAGGCCGACGCCGCCGCCTTGGCCGAAAGCCTGTTCTCCGGCAGGATGAAGGGCTTCCGGCACCTCGCCCCCATTTTCAGCAATTCCGGCATCCGCAGGCGGCACACGGTCCAGCCCCTGTCATGGTTCATCGAGCCGCATGGCTGGGCGGAGCGCATGCAGGCCTATGTCGAGGGCGCAAGCCGGCTTTTCGTGGAGGCCGCGACGCTGGCGCTCCGGCAGGCGGGGCTCACAGCGCAGGACGTCGATTGCGTCGTCACCGTTTCGTCGACCGGCTTCTCCGTCCCCAGCATCGAAGCCCGCGTCGCCGGCGAAATGGATTTCCGTCCGGACATAGAGCGCGTCCCGGTCTTCGGTCTCGGCTGTGCCGGCGGCGTTTCCGGCTTCTCCATCGCCTCGCGTCTTGCGGCAAGCCGCCCCGGCGCCAGGGTGCTTCTGGTGGCGATTGAACTCTGCTCGCTTGCCTTCCGGCTCGATGAGCCGACCAACGTCAATGTCGTGGCGTCGGCCCTTTTCGGCGACGGCGCCGCCGCCTGCGTCCTCACTGTCGGCGAGGGTGGTATCGCGAGCGTGGAATCGACCGGCGAACATCTCTTTCCCGATACGCTCGACATCATGGGATGGACGGTGGACGACCCAGGATTGGGAATCGTGCTGGCGCAGTCGTTGCCGCATTTCGTCAGCTCTCGGATCGGACCGGTCATCGCCGAAATGCTCTCGGGCAACGGGCTGGACGTGACCGAAATCGACCGCTTCGTCTGCCACCCTGGCGGTGCCAAGGTGCTCGATGCCCTCGAAGGCGCACTGTCGCTGGGCCAAGGCACGCTCAACGACGAACGCCAGGTGCTTGCCGAATACGGCAACATGTCCTCGCCGACCGTGCTTTTCGTGCTCGAACGCGCCATACGAGCCGGTCTTCCCGAACGCTCGGCGATGATCGCCATGGGACCGGGTTTCTCGGTAAGCTGCATCACCTTGAGGAGGGCGGCCTGATGTGGACCTCTATCGCGCTCCTCGGCTTCGTCACGCTGCAGCGTCTGGCCGAACTCTTTCATGCCCGACGCAATACGGCGCGCCTTCTGGCCCGCGGCGGGCACGAGGTTGCGCCGCGGCATTACATCTACATAGTGGCGCTGCATGCGACGTGGCTGGCAGGTCTGTGCCTGCTTGCGCCGGCGCGGCCGATAGAGGCGGTCTGGTTCGCTGTCTTTGCCATGGCGCAGATCGCGCGGCTGTGGGTGCTGGCGACGCTGAAAACGCGGTGGACAACACGCATTATCGTTCTGCCAGATGCTCCGCTCATCGCTACCGGCCCCTACCGTTATCTGCGTCACCCGAATTACGTCATCGTCGCCATCCAGATCGCGGCGTTGCCGCTCGCCTTCGGCCTGCCTGCCTATGCAATTGGCTTTTCGTTGCTGAACATGATCGTCTCGGGCGTACGCCTGAAGGCTGAGAACATGGCGTTGGCCACCTGCCGCGTCGCTCCTTAAACGGAAGTGCCTATCCTCGACGCTCTCGATATCGCTGGGAATCGCGTTCCTCGTCTGGCGTAATTTACGACGGCCAGAGGTCATCGAGTCTGGGTCACAACTCATCACGTCTGCGACATAAGGCCGGCTCCGATGGCAGAAACACCTTACTTAAGGCGTTTCGAAGCGGGGGCCGCCTGATGGAGCCGATCATGTTTCAAACTGATGATATTTCCGGAACGCTGCAATCGGATTTCGAGGAGTGGAGAGATACGCTTCGCACCGCATGCGGGCGATACTACTCGGAAGGTATCAAACCCAATCATTTCTCCGGTTGGGTGCGCCCCGTCAGCGTCCGCGGTCTCACCGTGTTGGACATTGGTTCCAATGCGCCACGCGTAGAGCGGACCAATCGAGATGTTCGGCTCGATAGCGCGGACCACTACTTCGCGCTCTTTGCTCCCAGTGGCCAGTTGGCAATGGTCCACAACGATCAAGCCGTACGGCTCGCTGCTGGCGATGTTGCGCTCGTTGATGCGTCCCGGCCTGTGACATACACCGCCGACAACGGCGACCCATGGAATACTGTCGCTCTCAGTTTGCCACGCCAGTCGCTTATATCCCACCTTGGATTCGAACCACAGGGCGGAATGTACCGGCCCGGAGGTACGTCTGCCGGGCGTCTGCTCTTCAATCTCATTCGAGAAGCCGATCAGGCCGAAGGATCGTCTTCGTCGCCGGCCGATTCCTACATGCGGCTGGCGGTGTATGATCTTGTCGGTGCGCTGTTTACCCCGTCCGACCCATGGCTCGGCTCACGTCAATCGGACACGCTCTTCCGGCGTATCCACGGTATCATCAAGGATGGCTTCGCTGATCCGGATTTCGGTCCCAACGAGGTGGCGGCGGAAGCGAGGATCTCGCTGCGCTATCTCCAGAAGCTTTTCACGGAGCGCGGCTCGACCTGTAGTGACTGCATATTTTCGTTTCGCTTGGATCAAGCCGCGCGCCTTGTGCAGCGCCGTGCATCATTAGGAACGAACCAACCTCTCGCCGACATCGCCTTCGGCTGTGGCTTTCGCGACTACACGCATTTCGCCCGAAAGTTTCGGCATCGCTTCGGCCACCCGCCAGGCGCCCATTCGGAAAAATGTCATGGCGCCGGACAATTGAGCAGTGCGTTTTCGGACGCGTAAAAGTGCGTTGTGGGCTCACGACGTCCAACCCCCAGCGGACTAGATTCCCTTCATTCGTGTGATCCAGCGCGGGGAGGACGGGCTGTCCGTCTGAGGAGGCGCGCCGAGGACCGGGAGGAGGCCGGTTGGGAGGCCTAACCTCGAAGGAGTAAGTTATGAAAAACTCGACAGCGATTTTCACTACAATCGCGCTGGGCACCGTGCTGGCGATCGGCTCGGCAACGGCGTCGATGGCGCGTGGCGGCATGGGAGGCCATGGCGGCACGGGTCATGGTCATGGCGGCAGCGGCCATTCGATCGTCACGAGCAACGGCGCTGATGATAGCATGGGCATGGCTGGCGATCGGGACACCGGCCGCGGACATCACAGCCACTCGGATGGGTCTGGTCCATTCTGGCGGTTCGGCCAATATTGACCGACGCCCGGGACGCCGTGATCCGGCGCCGGGTGGTATCGTTGCCATGACCTGTGGCAGTGGCACATATCTTGATCGGCCTTGGCCTGCCACCGCTGCTCCTGTTCGATGGGCTAATCTTCAATCCGGTCTTTGCAAGCGTAGAGACCGGATTGGAGCGCGAAGGGCTGGCAGGCGTCGCGTGGCCGGGTGGCGGTCGCTCTTTGTTCTGCCCAAGCCAAGTATCCGCTGCCACATCGACAAAGAGAAACATCTTTTCAAGAGAGTGCGCGTTCGGACCGATGAAAGTGCGCCGTCAGCTCACGACGCGGAGCCTGCCCAAAGCTAAATTCCTCACTCGTGTGATCCAGCGCCGGGAGGGCAGACTGCCGTCCGAGGAGGCGCGCCAGACGGGGAGGAGATCGGTCGGGAGGCCCTAACTCGAAGGAGTACGTTATGAGAGACTCAGGTGTAATCTTTACGGCAATCGCGCTGGGCGCTGCATTGGTGATCGGCTCGGCCACGGTGTCGATGGCTCGCGGTGGCATGGGTGGCGGCCATGGCGGTCATGGCGCTGGTCGCGCCGGCGGCAACGATCCGATCGTCACGAGCAGTGGCGCCGATCACGGCAGGGGCATGGCCGGCCATCATGGCTCCGGCCGCGGGAACCACTTTCATGGTTTCCGCGGACATCACGGCTCGGACGCGTTTTTTGGGTTTGGTCCTTTCTGGGGACCCGGCAGCTACCAGGCCTATGATGACAGTTCCTCCGCCTATTGCGAGAGACTGTACCGCTCATATGACCCCGCCACCGGTACATATCTTGGTCGGCACGGGCTTCGTCACGCCTGCTCGTGATGCGCTTGCCCAATCTCTACAATCCGGACTCAGCAAGGCGCAGAGGCCGGATTGGTGCACCACCGCGGTCAATTCCGAGGCGAGAAAATACCTTCAAGAAAGCAGGCTGTCCCAATGTCAACGCTAGTCGCGTCCGTCGTGTCCCGCACTGTCGCGGCTCTTGCGCTGCTTACTGTTCCAGCGGTCGCTCAGGGCATTGCGCCCAAGCTCGTGCCCCCACAGGGGAGCACGCTCCTCGGCAGATATACGGCCAAGGGCGTTCAGATATACGTCTGCAGCGCCAATGGATCTGCCAGCGAATGGACCTTCAAAGCGCCTGAGGCACGGCTTGTCGATGCACAGGGCACGCCGTTCGCCAAACACTATGCCGGCCCGACCTGGGAAGCCAACGACGGCTCGAAGATCGTCGGCAAAGTATTGGCAAGTGAACCCGCTCCGAAGGCGGACGCAATTCCCTGGCTGCTGTTGTCGACGCAATCCGCGGCTACCTCGGGGGCATTGACCGGGGTGCGTTTTGTCCAACGGGTCAACACCTCCGGCGGAGCCGCGCCGACCGGCGCGTGTTCGACTGTCGGAACGGAGCGGCAGGTCGATTACACAGCCGACTATATTTTTTACAAGTGACCCAGCGCCCAAGCGTCGGTCTAACAGACTTTGATCCTAGTGGCGTTCGAGCGCTGCGCGTCAATACCGACGAAAGTGCGCCACCGGCTCACGACGTCCAACCTGATGGAGGCGAAGCTCGCGCACTTGCGGCGATGCTACAGCACTCGATCACCCTCAACAAAAGGAGCAACAAAATGCCGCCTGATCCCACCCACATCGTCATCCCCGGCATGATCGACGGCCAAGAGCGCAACACGGTGTTCCTGAAGCCCCTCGTCACCTCGCTGAACATCGAGGTCGGCGACTACACCTACTATAACCACGCCGACGATGCGACCGCATTCGAGACCCGCAACGTGCTCTACACGGCGGGGCCCGAGCGGCTGATCATCGGACGCTTCTGTGCGATCGCGAGCGGCGCCCGCTTCCTGCTGTCGGCCGCCAACCACCCAATCCTCGGTTCGACCGCATACCCGTTCTTCGTCTTCGGCGGCGATTGGCTCGAGCTCACCGCCGACCTGCTGCCCAGGATCGCGAGCCGCGGTGACACGGTGATCGGCAACGACGTCTGGATCGGGCGCGACGCGGTGATCATGCCCGGCGTGGCCATCGGTGACGGCGCGATCATCGGCGCCGGGGCGGTTGTCGCCTCCGACGTACCGCCATACGCGACCTTTGCAGGCAATCCGGCACGGCTGATCCGCCATCGCTATTCTGACGACGACATCGAGCGGCTGCTGCGCATCGCGTGGTGGCATTGGCCGATCGAGCTGATCACCGAGCACGTCCGCGCGATCTGGGCCGGCACGCCGGTCGAGCTCGAACAGGTGGCCGAGCGCGCCGGCCTCGTCGCCCAGCGTTGAGGCAGAATTACGCCTTTGCGTATCACAGGAGATGTTCATGACACCGATCCAGACATTGTATGATCGAGCTGCAAGAAATCAAAACGACACGGCCTTCATCGCCGCTGGTGACAAATGGACCTATGAACGGTTTTCGCGAGAAGTGCGTCGTGTGGCACGCGGGTTAGCTGCACGCGGCGTTCAGAAGGGTGACCGCATCGCCCTCCATCTACCGAATTGTCCCGAATTGGCTGTCACGGTTTATGCGTGCTTTCATCTTGGAGCGATCGCCGTCCCCCTGAACAACAGGTACAAGGGTGCCGAACTCAAGGCCATGCTACAGCGCTCAGAGCCGACGCTCTATGTCGGGCACGCGGAGCTCTATCGCGAGGTTCGCGCTCTGAGTTCATCAATAATTCCGCCGCAGCGGTGTTTTATCACCTGCTGCCAAGGTGACGATGGCGAAGAGCGTCGATGGGCAGAGCTGCAGATGGATCTGTTCTGGGACATTCCGTTTTCAATTCCAGTGTCGTCCGACATTGATGCGCCCACTTTGCTGCTCGCGACTTCAGGGACGACTGGCATCCCCAAATTCGTCATCCATACCCTCTCGACGCTCGCAGCAACTGCCGAGGATACCAAGTATGTCGGGGTCGACGGCAGCCTTGCTGCAATCATTGCCTGTCCCATGGTGCATGCCGGCGGCCTTTTCTCCTTCATCGGATGCATGCATCACGGCGCTCAAATGGTGTTGTTCGAGCGTTTTGATGCTGACGCGGTGTTGGATGCCATCGAGCAGCACGGATGCGGTTGGATGCTCGGCCTGACGTTCATGTGGACAGTTATGCTAGAAGCTCAGCGGCTGCGCAGGCGGAATGTCGAAACCTTGCGTTTCTGCGCATCCGCCGGCGACGTTTGTCGGCCGCAGTTGCAGCTGGAGTTCGATGTCGAGTTCGGCCTGCCGCTTTATTCGATTTGGGGAGCGAGTGAGGCGGTTGGCTGCCTTACCTTCGGGCTGCCGCCGGGGCCGATCAGCCGCGTTGCTCAGGGCGCGCACGTGCGGCTGGTCGATAATGCCGGGGCAACCGTTTCTCGGGGCGAAGTTGGTGAGTTGCTGCTGCGTGGAGCCAACGTCAGCGTCGGGTATTGGAACGGTCCGGGCGCGATCGAAAGTGCGCCAAAGGATGGCTGGTACCAGACCGGCGATCTCATGCGTCAGGATGACAAAGGCAATCTGTGGTTCATGGGTCGAAAGAAAGACATCATCATCCGGGGCGGATCAAACATTTCACCAGTCGAGGTCGAGGCTGTCCTGACCAGTCATCCCGAAGTGCAGGACGCGGCAATCGTCGGAATTCCGGACGATACATTCGGACAACGCGTGGTCGGCTTCGTGCAATTGGATTGCGATGCCCGCTCGGGAATTGAGAACGACATACTCGACGCCGCGAGGACACAGCTCGCCGACTATAAAATGCCGGAGCGTCTACAGGTGGTCTCGTCTATTCCCCGAAACGGCCTTGGCAAGACCGATAGGCGGGCATTGCTGGCCCTGGCGATTGACGCAGGCGCAGGGCAGGGCGGCGCGTTGGCGGCGGAATAGTGCGTATCAGTACCGGCGATTGTGCGCAGCCCGCTCACGACCATCGATCTTCAGCGACCTACCTTCCGCTACGAGCAGGCTCCTACCTCGCCTGGTTCGCTTCAGTGCATTGCGGGCTCACGAAGCTTATCGATCGCCAACCCAATCTCGCACAAACACCAGTCACGGTAGAAGAGAAGATTTATGCCCGCTTCGTCCAAAATCTGCATTTTCGGCGCCGGTGCCATCGGCGGCACGATCGCCGCTCTTCTGGCACGCTGTGGCGCAACGGTGAGCATGGTTGCGAGGGGTCCAACCCTTGCGGCTCTCGCAAGCAACGGGCTTGAGCTCAAGATCGACGGCGAGGTGCTGCGAACGCCCGTCCGGGTCAGCGATGATCCGGCGGAGCTTGGTGTGCAGGACTACGTGATCGTTGCGGCGAAGGCGCCTTCAATGCCGGATATTGCGCGGCGCATCACGCCATTGCTCGGACCTGAAACGGCCGTAGTCACTGCGATGAACGGTCTGCCCTGGTGGTTCTTCCGCAACACCAAGGGTGCGCTTGCCGAACACCAATTCAAGGCGCTCGATGCGGACGGTACAATCGCCCGGGCCATCCCCGCAAGCAGCGTGATCGGCTGCGTCGTGCACGTTGCTGCCTCAGTCGACGAGCCCGGCATTGTCCGTCATCAGAGCGGTCGCCAGCTCTTTGTCGGTGAGCCGGACAACAGGCTGACACCTCGATTGAGACGCCTTGCCGACTGGCTCTGCGCGGCCGGCTTCGATTGCCGGGAGAGCCTCGATATCCGGCGTGAGATCTGGCTCAAGCTTTGGGCGAACCTCAGCATGAATCCCATCAGCTTGCTGACCACAGCGACATCCGATCGCATCATCGGCGACCCGCTGCTTCATCGGCTTTGTATTTCGATGATGGAAGAGGCGGCACAAATAGGCACTGCGATCGGCGTATCGGACAACCCGCCCGTCACAATGATGATCGAAAAGATCCGGACGCTCGGTGCGTTCAAGATGTCGATGTTGCAGGATGTCGAACATGGCAAACCTGTCGAGATCGACGCGCTGCTGACGGTTACTCACGACATTGGAGTGGTCGTCGGGGTGCCGACGCCCTTCATCGACAGCGTGCTTGGTCTCGCCCGCCTGCGGGCAAACACTCTAGGCTTGTTCGCCAGCGATTCCGCAACGGTCGCTGATTTGCTGCCTTCGGCACAACGCGGTCCGACTCAAGGCCGCACACAGACGCGTGTCGTCTGATGCCGCCTCAATGTATCGGGTTGACCGCTCGATGCCTCAACCAACACATCGACAGATTACGAAGTGAGCAAGCTATGATCAAAAAAGGCGATAAGGACGGCGCGCGCCTCGTTCTAGCCGACTGCCGCGCCTCGATCGACAACATCGACGCGGCGCTCATCTACATCCTGGCCGAGCGCTTCCGCTGCACGACAGCGGTTGGCGTGCTGAAGGCGACGCATGGTTTGCAGCCGGCCGATCCGGAGCGTGAACAACAGCAGGTCGCCCGGCTGCGTCAGCTGGCGAAGGACGCCAACCTCGATGCCGATTTCGCGGAAAAATTCTTGAACTTCGTGATCCGCGAAGTCATCGGCCACCACGAGAAGATTGCCGTGTCGAACGGCGGCGCGACAAAAGATGCCCGATCGAGTGGCTTGACGAAAACCGCCTGAGGGCCAGAGCCTGTCATCCAAAGGTGCACAGTGGTCCGGCGATGGACGACGTGCACAAAGCCACAGACTTTGAAGCCGCAACTCGATCGCCGAAATCAGGAATGGAGCGATCGCCGCCGGGCAACGTCGAGGAGCTTCCACGCCTGCGCCGCTATGCGCGCACTGTTGCGAGACCGCGATGCCGCCGACGTTCTCGTGCAGAACAGCCTCGAACGAGCGCTCTCGAGGATGGAAAGACCGGCCCACCAGTGGATCGCTGCGCCATGGTGCTCACAACGATGTATCACCCGTTCCTGGACCGGTTGCGAAGCGCCAAACGCTATGCGAGCGATGCGATCGCGCAGCCGCAGAATTGCATGTTTGACAGACCCAATGGCGGAATAGCAGACGCCGGCCCGACCTACTCAACGCCAATCTTGGTTAATTTTACGGAACGGTTGCGCTGGCGCCACGTTTGGCGGCAGAGTGGTCGATCCTTCTTCAGGGGTGTAGCCGCTTAAAAGCCTGTCGCTTACGCTTATTAGCCGCGACGGGCTTTTTGTTGTTTGAGAGGACCCGTCTCACGGCACCGTCGTCAAAGACGCCTTGAGAAAGGCAATAGCCTCGAACATGGCGTCAGCAGTTTGTTCATCAAGCGCGATGTCCAATGGCCCTTCTGTAGTCTGGATCGAGAGAATGCCAAGCATTCCTCTGTCATCCACTAGTGTGCCGACATGGAGTTCTATCGGCACGAAAGGCATTGCCTTATCCTTGCGCTTCATCGGGTGCTCGTGACGCTTGGGCGGCTGACACCATCGCGCAACCTGGCGTCTCGTTCAAGGCGGCTTAACCGGCCTATCACGTTCCATCGGCTCGAATATCGCGCCGCTGGTGGTTCGATGTTCGGCCACTGGTAAGCGATCGCGCATGCGGCCTGCATCTCCTTGTAGAGATGCACAGCATTCGACGGCGCGACATAGAGCTTGCCATTCAACCAATCGAACGTCTGGAAAGGATCACGCTCGGCCACCGCCTCTCGCCTGATGTGGTCGGCACGGCATGTGCTGCATGAGGTCACATCGATCCTCGATGAGGTGGTACGGCTGACTGGTAGACTTCTCAAACAATGCCGATCCGACGCGTGACCTGGCCGTTGCTTTCCCAGTATGTATGTTTCCTGGTAATCCATGGATCATCCATGGCAGGCTGGATTTGTCCCGCCATATCAGTGGCACGCGAAGTGACTGTGTGCTCGCCCTTTGCTGGGTCTTTCCAGTCGAGGTACCACACCTTCCAGGCGAATTCAGCTTCTTCACCATGGTCTATCGTCGCTTCAAGCCATGGGCCGTCGTCAACCTTCACTTCGACCTTGGCGATTGGCGCCCCCCAGGCTGCACCGCTGATCCGGTATCCGGCATCGCTACGCGTCACTCTGGCGGGCGCCGACTTCAGCAATGCACGGCCGACCGAGGTCTCGGCCCACACCGTCTCGCCATTGTGCTCTTCCTCGCGGATGGTAACGTAGTCTCGTGCCATCAATTGACTCATGAAGCGCGTATTGCGTATCTCGATGCGCTTGAGCCACTTGACATTGGCAATGCCATACCATCCGGGGGCGATGAGCCGCACCGGGAACCGTTGGGTTGCGGCAGGGCGGCCCCATTCATCTCGTAGCAGAGGATGTTGTTGGGGCTCATCGCGTCGGCAAGCGACATGCTGCGGGCGAAATTCTGATGCATCTTGACGTCGCGGTTATTGTCCTTGAGAGCGATATCGCCGACATCGGTGCCCCAGAAAACAACTTCGATGCCGTTTTCCTTGACCCCTGCCTCTTCAAGTATGGCGGCGAGCGGCGTGCCAGCCCAGCGGGCGTTGCCAATGCCGCCGGTAAAGAATGGAAAACCATGATTGCCCGAACACTCCACCGTGAAAGCCACTTCTTGGCGTGGCCGCGCCTTGAGGTCGGCGAGCGACAGGCTCAGAGGCTTCTTCACCAACCCATCGATTTCCAGCTTCCAGGCATTCACATCAATGCTTGGCCGATCAAAATGAGCGATGCTGAAGAACTTTTCATTAGGTGTCACCCAGGAATCCATATCCTCCCAGACAAGCTGGCTCTGAATGACCGCGGGAACGGGATTGGGCTGCGGCTGGTCTAACCACGGGATCACGGTCTCACCCGCCCCGCTTGGGAAGGCTTGGGCAAACTGAGAATTGAAGACCGCCAGTGCGGCAACGGCCGCGCTGCCTTGAACGATGAATTCGCGGCTTGCAAGATGATGCATGATGGTTCCTCCTCCGGTGTGAAAAGCTGTTTTCTCCTCCAGGCATAAAAGTGACAGCGGCCGGAATCGCACAAGGGAGAGGCCGGCCGAGGCGGCCAAATCTTGAGAGCGCTCGGAATCTGGCGAGTCAGAAGCGCGCCGTGTCTTAGGCGGATTCTCCCGCTCTCAGTCGCAGGCTCTATCAGGTCCCAGCCAGCGATCCGCAAACCTACGCCTTATGTGCGTTCGTGGCGAGGGCAAACGTAAGGATACGCTAATTAAGATTGTGACCATCAAGATGAATCTGTCCGCCGGTTGCGGCCTTCCCGTTCGGTGAGATCGGCGCCAGTTAGGTTGCTGCACCAGCTATTCTGGAGAGACCTCCTGGTTAATCACCCATCTCTCGTAGCCGCCGCTAGCTCCTGCGCCGCAGTCCACTGCGATATACGCCAGGCTTGCGGCGGGAACCGATTCCATCGGTCCAAGTTCATTCCCGTGGCACCACTCGACACCCACCCGGACAGGAGCGCCGGAAAGTTGCTCGACAGCTTTCAAACAAAGCCCGCCACCGTCCCCTCAGTGGCGGGCTTTGGTGTGTTTAGCGCGGCGAGGTGGACTTGAGTACCTACGTGAGACAGCGTCTCGCTGAAATCAAAGCTGATCCTTCGCTTCGGAGGCGTTCCCGCGTCAGGCGACGGCTTAGGCTAAAACAGATGTCCCTTGCTTCGGAGCTGTTTGCAGCCTTAGGTTTCCGCAAACGGCTGCTGATCGTCATCTACCTGGTTGAGGGGGAGCGATCCGTTTCCGACCTGGTGGCACTGATTGGTGGGTCACGGACCGCACTTTCACAGCATTTGAGCGGTATGGCCAAGCTGGGTATCTTCCAAGCCCGCAACCAAGGTAGCCAGCCGCTGCAAGGTTGCAGGCGGCTCTCCTAAAGCGATCCGGCGGCCGGCAACAAGGGGAGTGAAGTCGGCCGACGCAGTGCCTGAGAGCTACCGCGTCGGCCAAGCGACCTACAGGTCCGCCGCGCGCTAACAAGACAGAATGATCGTCACGTCGTCAATCTCATTGCTGGGACTTCAGTCGGACTCACTGCAGCCAAGATTCGGGGTATTATCTCGTCTTCTTCTGTTTGTCAGCGAGGGGTCCCGATGGGCAGTTTGAAGCGCATACTTCCGCCTGGATTCACCACTCAAGAGCTTATACGAGCTGTACGTCCCGACTGTCGCCAAGGGGATGTGATCTCTATCGGGGAAACCATCCAGGAGCTTCGCGCACGCGCGCCTGGTTGCGCCGATACCGACGAGGCCCTTACGGCTGCTATCGTGAAATTCGCAACTGGTAGGGCCATGGCGGTCAGCTTCGATGGGCGAGAGCGTCCAACGTCGCATTGACACTGACCAAGAACCCCCATCCGCTGCCAATGTGTCGTTCTAATACGCATGTCCTGGCACCAGCCTTGCACGGCCATTTCATCTTGGGAGAAGATGAAATGGCTCTATCCAATCAGCTGCTTGACAAAAACCTGACCTTCCAGTGTCCGAGCTGCAAAACCCCACTGGTCAGGAAAGGCTCCTGGGTCAAGTCCGTAACGACGTTCACCTGCAAGCGATGCGGCGAAAGGGTACGGCTCTCGTACAGCGAGAAGCTTGAAATTTTCAGGTTGGGTGCCGCTGCGCGCGACACTGGAACCTGACGTCGCGTTGTCTTCTTTGTTCGTGCGTTTGAACGACGCCGGTCAATGGCCACGATGCTAATTTCACGTAAGCTGGCTACGGTTTTGCCAGTTAGGCTCGGTGGTTTTGCCCTGCGAGATCAAACCACCGAGCCGCCGCCTGGTCAGATGGGCCTTTCCCGTCAATACGGACTAACGCTGATAGAGCGCTTCTCCGTGACCGATGAATTGAGGGAACGGGATGAATCGTGGTACCTTTGAGACAAACAAGGTTTAATGATTTGTCTCTTGGGATAACGATCGATCGTCCAAGGTCGCTGGTGGCTACCGTCGTTGAGCGCTTGCGGCAAGCGATCATCGATGCAGAACTTGCGCTCGGAAGCGAGTTGTCCGAGGCAGGGCTCGCCTCGATGCTCGGTGTGAGCCGAACGCCGATACGAGAGGCGCTAACGATCCTGCAGCAGCAGGGAATGGTCAATATCATTCCGCAGCGGGGAACCTACGTCTTTTTTCCGACCGAACAGGACATCATCGACCTGTGTGAATACCGGATCGTGCTGGAAAGCCGTGCCCTATCCTTCGCGATGGCGAGGCACCGTGACGAAACTACAACGCAGCTCGAACTCGCCCTGGACATGATGGACAGGGCGCGGGCGGACGGCGATCCGGTCGCGTATTCGCGGGCTGACACCGTGTTTCACGAGGCGTTCATTCGCAACTGCCGCAACCGCTACCTTCAGGAAGGCTTCGAACAGGTCGCCGGCCAGATCGCGACGCTGAGAACGCACCTCTCGGTGCCGATTGCAGGCGCTCAGGATCGCTCCTACATCCACCACACAGAGATCGTGGAAGCGTTCAGGAAGGGCGACATCCTGGCGATTGATGCTGTCCTGACGGATCACATTCTGTCGACGCGCAAATCCTACATCGAGGCAATGCAGGAAGGGCTGATCAAGCCGCCGGCCGTCGCGGCCCGACCGCCTGCCGGTCTTGGCCGCTTCAGCAGTTAGCGCGCGTCGGCTTGCCCTAGAATGTCTTTGCGCCGGTAATCGGCAATCGTACGCCGTTAACCTCGCCGCTGCAGTTGTCATGGCGCAGCTGCGATCGGTCGGGACGTTCGACCAAAGGTCGCGGCCGGCCGGAAAAATAGGCCGCCCGCGCCCGTCGACAGCCACTGAACAGCACATCGAGCCTGGCGGTTCTAACGAACAGCCGGGCAAAGTGGGCATGCAGTATTTTCGAAGACAGTCTCGCGGCCCAGCAAACCGCGCGTTGGAATGCGAATGCCGCGAAAGCAGTCCCCTTGTCAATGCCACTGACATACTGTACCTCAGATACGTAAGCCTAGGCCCCACCGGGGGACGGGCGATGCAGGCCGGGGTGAATCGTTCAATCTGGCTTTTTGGGAGGAATTCAATGAACCGTCTCACAGCGCTGCTTTCGGCAGCGGTGCTTTCTTCATGCCTGGTCGATCCGGCGCTTGCCCACACGTCCGGCAAGAAAATTGCGCTTTCCAATGGCTACGCCGGCAATTCCTGGCGTCAGAGCATGCTGGAAAGCTGGAAGAAGATTGGCGACAAGGCTGTCGCCGACAAGATCATCGGCGCCGCCGACGCCTTCACGACGGCTGCCAAGGAAGCGCCGCAACAGGCAGCACAGATTCAGAACCTGATCTTGCAGGGCTACGACGCCATCGTGCTGGACGCCCTGTCGCCAGACGCTCTCAACGGCTCCGTCAAGCAGGCTTGCGATGCCGGCATCATCGTCGTCGCCTTCGACGGGCTCGTGACCGAGCCTTGTGCCTACAAGGTGACGGTCGACCTCGCCGAGACCTACGGCGCCGAGCAGGTTAGGCAGATGGCCAAGCGCCTGCCGAACGGCGGTAACATCCTCTACATCCGTGGTGTCGCCGGCACCAGTATCGACGACGACATCACCAAGGGCGTGCTGCGCGAGATCGAAAAGCACCCCAATCTCAAGATCGTCAGCACGGTTCACGGCGACTGGGATCAGACGACCGCCCAGAAGGCGGTGACCGGCGTATTGCCTTCCCTACCTGACATCGCCGGCATCATCGACCAGGGTGGCGACGGCTACGGCACGGCCGAGGCGTTCCGTTCGGCCGGCCGGCCGCTTCCCATCATCATGCTAGGCAATCGTAAGGACGAGCTGGTCTGGTGGAAGGAGCAGATCAAGACCAACGGCAACTACGACACATGGTCGGCTTCGGAGGCTCCGGGCATGGTGACATTCGCCTTCTGGGTGGCGCAACAGGTCCTCGACGGCAAGGACGTTCCCAAGGAAGTGCCAATGGACATCCTGTTCGTCGACAAGTCGACCCTGGACGCCCAGATCGCGGCGACGCCCGACGGCGGTGTCGCCAATGTCGAATATTCGCAGGGTGACGTGGTCAAGGCTATCGCTGCGGCCAAGACCAAGAAATAGGCCGCAGGAGTCGTGGGGATGATCGCCGGGAAAACGTCTATCGTCGCTTTTTCGGCGGTCGCCAAAGCCTATGGCAACGTCAAGGCGCTCAACGGCGTGGATTTCATCGTCGACGCCGGCGAGTGCGTCGGCCTGGTCGGCCACAATGGCGCCGGCAAGTCCACTTTGGTGAACGCAATTGCCGGCACGATACGGACGGACGCAGGCCATCGGGCCATCGCCGGCCAGAATGTGCCCGAGTATTCAGTTGCGCTCGCCCACCAGCTTGGGGTGCGCTGCGTCTTCCAGGAACTCTCTCTTTGTCCCAATCTGACCGTCGCGGAAAACACGCGCATAAGCCATCCTTCGTTGACCGGCTGGGGATCGCTGCGCCGCGCCGACGAGATGATTGTCGCCAGCCTCGACGATATTTTTCCCGGACACGGTGTCCGGGGCGACCAGATCGTCGGCGACCTCTCCATCGGCCGTCGTCAGATGGTGGAGGTCGCACGCGTGTTTACGCAAAGCGTCGATCCGATCAGGCTGGTCATCCTCGACGAGCCGACCTCGTCGCTCGACAGCCATGCTTCAGCGCAGCTTCTGGCCTATGTCCGCCGCGTGGTAGCGACCGGCATCAGTTGCATCTTCATCTCGCACCTTCTCAACGAGATCCTGGCTTCGACGGACCGCATCGTCGTGATGCGCGACGGCAAGGTTGGCGTTGCCGGGGCAACCATCGATTTCGATCGCGAGAAACTCGTTGCGGCAATGGTCGGCATCGTCAGCGCCCGTCGGAATTCAGGGGCCAAGCTGCGGCGGGACGATGCTCCATTGCGTGTGGCAGTTCATAAAAAGCATGGCGCCCCCGGCACCGATCTCGACGCCAGGGCGGGTGAAATCATCGGCCTCTCCGGTCTCGCGGCGCACGGACAAAGCAATCTGCTGGTGCGGATTTTCCAGGCGGCGAGCAGGCGGGATCCCGGGGTGGATGTCACCGCGACCGTGGCCGTGGTGGCGGGCGACCGGCAGACCGATGGTGTGTTTCCGCTGTGGTCGGTGCTTGAAAACATCACTGTCCGTTCGCTGTCGGCGCTGAGTTCCAACGCGCTCATCTCCCGGAGGAAGCAGCAGGCCATGGGCGAGACCTGGCGGCAGCGCCTTGGCATACGCACGCCCGACCTTGGCAACTCGATCCAGTCGCTGTCCGGCGGCAACCAGCAGAAGGCGCTTTTTGCGCGCGCACTCGCGTCGGATGCCCAGATCATCCTGATGGACGATCCCATGCGTGGTGTCGACATCGCCACCAAACTTGAAGTCTACGCACTAATCCAGGAGGAAGCCGCCAAGGGCCGGACCTTCATCTGGTACACGACCGAGTTCGAGGAGCTCGAGAACTGCGATCGTGTCTATGTGCTGCGCAACGGCGAGATTGTAGCCGCGCTGGACCACGATGAGGTCAATGAGCAGAATGTAATCCGGTCCTCGTTCGGAGAGGCCGCATGACTGCTACCGCCTCGGCTCGAACGGCCTCTCCAACCAATCGGGCCCGGTGGTTCGACCTGTCCCCCACGCTGCTGCGCACGGCCCTGCCGTTCGTGTCGCTGGCGCTGATGCTGGTCGCCATCGGCTGGCTCAATCCGCGCGCCATCAGCTACATGGGGTTCAACCTCATGCTCAGCCTGGCGATCCCGGTTGCGCTGGCGACGATCGCACAGATGTTCGTCATCACGGTCAACGAACTGGATCTGTCGGCGGGCTTGTTCATCTCGTTCATCACATCGGTTTCGGTCACGATGCTGAACGATACGCCGCTTCTCGGTATTGCCGTCATCGCCGGAGCCGTCCTTGTCTACGCCGCGGTCGGCGCGCTGATCCACCTGCGCAACCTGCCGTCCATCGTCGTCACGCTCGGGATGGCTTTCGTCTGGCAGGGGCTGGCTCTGATGGTCCTCCCGCAGCCTGGCGGCAGGGCGCCGGCCTGGCTGCAATCATTGATGGCCGTTCATATTCCCTTTGTTCCGTTCCCCATTGTCGCGGCCGTCGTCATTGCCCTGGTGGTCCACCTTGCGTTGATGAAAACGAGTTACGGCGCCGTTCTGCGCGGCATCGGCGGCAACCAAGCGGCCGTGGCCCGGGCCGGCTGGTCGATCCTGCATGCCAAAGTGCTCGCCTTCACGCTCGCTGGCGTGTTTGGGGTTTTGTCGGCGCTTGCGCTGGTTGGCCTTTCGACCGCCGGCGACCCGAACATCGGCGCCGGCTACACGCTGCTCGCCATCGCAGGCGTCATTCTGGGTGGCGGTGAGTTCATGGGCGGGCGGGTGTCCGCAGTGGGAGCGGTGGCCGGCGCCCTGACACTGACGCTGGCGTCCGCGTCGCTTTTGTCCTTCATGCACATTCCGACCGACTGGCAGACCGGCGCCAATGGCGTGATTCTGATCGTCGTGCTGGCGCTGCGCGCCATGATCGACAGGCGGCCGGCATGAACGGCTTCGTCAGGACGCTGCCGGCCAGGCCATGGATATGGTCCTTCATCGGCGCGGCAATCGTCTTTCTGGCATCGCTCTGTTCTACCGGTGGCGCCGGCGCGGACGGCATCATCGTGGCGGCCTTTTCGCTGGCGTCGTTCGCGGTCGTGGTCGGCATGGGGCAGATGTTTGTCATGTCGCTCGGCCCCGGCAATGTCGACCTGTCGCTGCCGGCCAATATAGGCCTTGCCAGCGCCATTGCCATGAAGGTGATGAACGGGTCGGACAGCATGATCGCGGCAGGCATCATCGCGGCGCTGGCCAGCGGCATACTGATCGGCCTGGCAAATTACGGGCTGATCCGCACGCTGCGTATTCCACCGATTATCGCCACTCTGTCGACGAGCTTCATCGTGCAGTCCATCGACATCAGCTATGGCCGCGGCCTTCAGGTAAAGCCTCCGCCCGGATTTGCCCGCTTCACCGATCTCCGCTTGCTTGGCTTGCCGGTATTCGTGCTGGTCATCATTGTCGCTTCGATCATAGCGGCGATCGTGCTCGGCCGGACCATCTTCGGACGCTCGGTCCTGGCGATCGGTCAAAATATGCGGGCTGCCTGGCTTGCCGGTATCAAGGTCGAGCGCATTCGCGCCCTCACCTACACGCTGTGCGGTGCGCTCGGCGGCCTGAGTGGAGCTCTGCTGGCTGCTTATTTCCGGGGTTCCTCCACCGATCTCGGCAACGAGTATCTGCTGATGTCGATCGCCGTTGTCGTCATCGGCGGCACCTCGGTCGCCGGCGGACGCGCCAATCTGCCTGGCCTGTGGGGCGCAGCCCTGTTCCTCGTGCTGCTCCAGGTCATGCTCAATACGTTCGGGGCCGATGCCAGCGTCCGCCTGGTCACCACGGGTTTCGTCATCATCGCCGTCATCACGGCAGCGGGCGGCCACGCGGCCGAACGCTGAGCCAGGAAGGAAATCTCGTGTTCAAGCCAAATGAATTGAAGAGGCGGCTCGCCGCCGGTGAGCAATTGTTCGGGGCATGGATTGCATCCGGTAACGCCACCATCGTCGAGGTCATGGGCAATGCCGGTTTCGACTTTCTGCTCATCGACCTCGAGCATGGCCAGGGCGAACTCAACGACCTCGTCCATATGTTGCGCGCCGCCGAGAACACCGGCACGCGCTGCATCGTTCGAGTGCCGTGGAATGATCCGGTGACGCTCAAACGCGTGCTCGACGTCGGTGTCGACAGCATCATGGTGCCGATGGTCGAAACCGCGGCCGAGGCCACTGCGGCAGTGCGCGCCTGCCACTATCCGCCGCATGGCGCGCGTGGTTATGCTGCGCCGCTGGTGCGGGCTTCGAACTATGGCCTGGTCAAGGACTACATCCATATCGCCAATGAGAATCTTCTCTTGATCGTACAGATCGAGAGTGCGTCGGCCGCGGCAAGGGCGGAAGAAATCGCTGCCGTCGACGGCATCGACATGGTGTTTGTCGGCGTCAACGATCTCGCCGGATCGATCGGGAGGCTGGAGCAGCTCGATCAACCGGAGGTGCGCGCGCTGGTTGCCCAGGCCGAGGCCCAAATCCGTGCATCCGGCCGTTGGCTGGGCACCGTTCCGAGCGCCGGCGCCACATCGGATGAGCTGTTTGCCACCGGCTACAATCTCTTGCCCATGGCCAGTGACGTGACCCTGTTGCGCGACGCGGCTGCCGATCTCGTGCGCACACAGCGCGGCAGGCACGTCGGCCATCTGTCCGCGCCCACGAAATCAAAGGTTCGAAGCGGATACTAGGCACAATGAATATCGCAACGCACGAAGCGTTTCTTCATGCGCTCAAGAGCACACTCGGCTCGGCCGTTCTGGCCGGTGAAGAGATCCCGATCCGCAACGAGCAGGACTGGAGCGCGCTTTCGTCCGTTCGGCCGCTCGCGGTGGTTCGTCCGACGACGCCAGAAGCCGTGGCGGCTGCTATGCGGCTGTGCCACGCACATCGCGTGGCAGTGGTGCCCCAAGGCGGGCTGACAGGTCTGGCGGGTGGTGCCAGGCCGATCGAAGATGCCGTGGCCATCTCGATGGAGCGGTTCACCGGTATCGAAGAGATCGATGGCGATTCCTCGACGATAACCGTTCGTGCCGGGACGCCGCTGGAAGTTGTGCAGCAGGCGGCGGACGATGCCGGTTTCTTCTTCGCGCTCGACCTTGGATCGCGTGGGTCCTGCACGATCGGCGGCAACCTCGGGACAAATGCGGGAGGCAACCGCGTCCTGCGCTATGGCATGATGCGCGAACTGGTGCTGGGACTTGAAGTGGTGCTGCCGGATGGAACGCTGGTCACCAGCCTCAACAAGATGCTCAAGAACAATGCCGGCTACGACCTGAAACAGCTCTTCATTGGCAGCGAAGGCACGCTGGGCATTGTCACCCGCATCGTGTTGCGCCTGCACCCGAAACCGAAGAGCACCATGGCCGCGATGGTGGCTCTGGACAGCTACGAACATGTCCTGAGTTTGCTGGCGAGTGTCAGGGGCAATCTCGGTCCGCTGCTTTCAGCCTTCGAGGTCATGTGGAGGGACTATTGGGATGTGGCGACCGGACAAGTACCGGGCGTGCGCAATCCGGTGCCAGGCGATCATCCTTTCACTGTCCTTGTCGAAGCGCAGGGCAACGATGCGGAAGGGGATCCCTCCCGGTTCTACGACACGCTCAAAATGGCCGTCGAGTCCGGCTTTATCACTGACGCCACCATCGCCCGATCACTTTCGGACGTAAAGGACTTCTGGCAGACGCGCGATGCGGCCGCGGAATTCAAGCAGGTGCTGGGGCCTCATCTCTCCTTCGACATCGGCTTGCCGGTCGCCGCAATGGATCGCTTTGCCCTCGAATGCCGGGCGGCCCTGCTTCGCGATGTCGATGGCTGCCGGTCCTACTATTACGGGCACATAGCCGATGGAAACATGCATATCATCGCCAATGTTCCGGCTCCGGTTCAACAGCCAGCCGACCAGATCAACAAGGTGATCTATGACCTCGTCAAGAAACATGGCGGAACGATTTCCGCCGAGCACGGCATCGGGCTGACCAAGAAGGCCTATCTCGGGCTCACGCGGAGCGCCGAAGAACTCGCCGTGATGCGCTTGATCAAGCACGCTCTTGACCCTGCGGGTCTGCTCAATCCGGGTAAGGTTTTCGATATGGATTGACCCCTGCAGTTGTGCCGGGAACGCGACCGACATCTATGACGTCGTGATCACGAACGGCGTCGTTGATGGGCAGCCACAGAGGCGCGGCATGTCGAAATCCCGGCGGCAAGTTTGAACCGTATGCGACCGCCACAATGCGTGGCTGCAATCGGGCTGCCGCCGCAATGGCGTGACTAGCCTGGACATTACGCGCGTCATGCCAGCAAGTTAAGCTCCCCGCCGGCAAGGGCTCGCTCTCCTTTACGAAGGTTCCTGCGATGAAAGTGTGCGGCTGCGGGAGAAGCGCTACGGATGGGCAACGTGGTTCCCGGGCTTTGTTGCATCGCGCGTGCCGTTGGCAGTTTCGGAACTATTTTAGCCAAAACTGATTGAGGTGCGGGTCGTGAGTGCTGTGCATGCGTTTGAAGTTCATTAAGCCGCTGATGCCGACCCTGGTTGAAAAGCCTCCCGAGGGCGAAGAATGGATTCACGAAGTCAAGTTCGACGGCTATCGATCACAGATCATCAAGGATGAGGGCGGCGTGCGGATTTTCACGCGGCGTGGGCTCGACTGGACGGCCAGGTACCGAAACCTCGCCAAGGTAGCCGGCGACCTCAATGTCGAAAACGCCATCTTAGACGGCGAGATCATCGTGCTGAACGAGGCTGGGATCTCTGACTTCCGCCCGCTGCGCAATGCCATCACCAGCCGGCAGCATGACCTCTATTTTATTGCCTTCGATCTGCTGCACCTCAACGGCCATGATCTTCGGGATATGGCGCTGGAAGAACGTCGCGACATCCTCGCCGACTTAATCCCGCCGGACATCAGGATTCAATTCTCTCAGCCTTTGCCGGGCGATGCTGCCAGCATTTTCCACCTTGTCGAGCAGGCTGGCCTGGAGGGCATGGTGTCGAAGCGCAATGACAGCATATACCGGAGCGGCCCATCGACGAACTGGTTGAAGGCGAAATGCCACACGGTCGCTGAATACGACTTACTTGGCGTCGAACGCGAGCCCGGCAAGCCGGCTTTCGCTTTGATGGCCGATCGGAAGACCGGGCAGTATGTCGGTTCTGCCTTCATCAATTCCAGCCGGGCAATCCGCGAACGGCTGTGGAAACGTGTCCAGGAGCATGCCGGGCCGGCGCCCGAGGGCTTGACGCGGCCGGCTACCCAATGGGTGAAGCCCGGTATCATCGGCCGTGTGAAGCATTTGCGCGGCGAGGAGGATTTGCGGCACGCTTCGTTCCAGGACTTTCGCGAGGAAGAGTAAGGTGGTTGTCGCCAAGCAGGATCAGGAGCTCATCATCTATGCCTATGCTTGGATGTATGGCCAGCAGGCGCGTAAGGATGGCAGGGAACGCGCCGTGCCTGAGTATTGGCACGAGCATGCTGACGCATGGCTACAGGGCTTCGACGGACGGCTTTTGGAAGGGGGCGGGGTGCGGCGCCCCATTAGCAGAGGCGGAGCTTGAGGGGCCGCCGTCGCCAAGCCGGGAACTTAAAGCGCCGATCACCTTATCGCCGAATGAGCATGCGCGGTGCGGATTTTCTCTATCGGTGGGATGAGGGAAAATATACCCGAACATACCTCCGTCGATCCGGGCCTGATCCTGATCTTGCCGATCCCATCGCCGACAGCGTCTTCGCCGTCATGCGGATGCTGGTCGGCAGTCAGGAGGGTGGCGCGATCGAATAGCCGTCCCGAAGTAGACCCCTGCTTTTCGGGCCCTCTCTCTGGTGCAGGTGCGGACGAGTTTTCGTAAAGATCCCAAGCATGGTTCGTCCGTTCGAATTCACCCATCCTGGCGACGTCGAACGGCTTGGCAGCAGCTTTCCTCTCTGGAACGGCGCGCCGAGCCTGACCTATCCGATCATCATCCGCGAAGAACTATCGAGAAGCATGGCCGGCTTTGTCTCCGCTCGCTGGGGCTCGTGTCTGGTTGGGCTCGGGATGGTGGCGGCCGCCCGCCACCGGTCAACGCCCGTTGCCAGACCATCGCCAGCAATGGCTTGTCCGCAAGGCTGACAACGCGCGCCGCTGCTTGGTGCCCGTCGACGGCTATTTCGACTGGCAGAAGCTCGACGCGTCGGGGAAGAAAAAGCAACCCTACGCCATCGCGATGAAATCTGACGAGCCCTTCGCCATGGCCGGCATCTGGGAGGAATGTGCCGAGAAGGTGACCGGCGAACTTGTGCGGACCTTTGCCATCGCCACCGTCGTGAGGTGTCCTCCGGACCCACCAAGAGCAACAACGAGAAGACGTCGCCAAGGGCACAAAAAGGACAATAAAAACAATATATATCCATCGTGCCTATCCCAGCCAACGGGCCTGCTATTCGACGAAATGGCCGACCGCTTTGTCGAATGTTAGACCAGCCGCGATCAGGCCTCGAACCTCGTTGGAATTCATTGACCAAACCCAAACGTCGCTCTCCAAGCACAAGCCGTTGCGACTTTCTGTTGTCCATGTGGCCGCTGGATCGTGTCATCAGCTCCGCTCCCATTGCCGGTATCGTCGCGTCACCGCGATCACACAAACGGGTTAAGCTCGGGCTTCGTGACCATCAAGACGACAATGAGCGCAAAGAGCATGATCATGCCTATGCGCCCAACCAGAGCGCGTTTGTTGCCGGCAAACGCTTTGACTTCTGTCGCCGAGATCGCGCCGCGAAGCATTGGTTGTGCCTGCATGGACCACGGGCGCACGAGCTTGCGTTCGAGCGCAACTAGCAAGCCAACAAGGACCAGCGACGCCACCAGCCAGGGGGTCAACAAAGACCATCCCCCAAGGAAAACGACCACGATGCCGGCTAGAATCCCGGCACTGATTAGAACCCCGGCAAAACGATTGGCGAAAATGGCTATTCTGGCCGGCCCCTGCTGCCCTCGTCGAGCCCAAACCAGCAGAAGTTCGTTCGCCACCAGCACCAGCAAAGCTCCGCACATGGCTGACGCATGCAGTCCAGAAACAATTCCATAGAGCATTATCGTCGACCTTCTTCGAGAGCAGCTATGGACATAATGCGAGCGATAGCTCACAATTGTCTACTCGCATTGGAGGACGGAGATGATGGTGACGAAACCGCTCACGAATCCAAGGAAGGACGCCTCTCAGCTGAGATCGCGCGCCACGGTGGATGCACTTGTTGAAGCCACCGCTCGCATTTTGATCAGGGATGGCTTCGATAAGGCCAGCACCAATCGTATTGCGCAGGAGGCGGGCGTGAGCGTCGGCTCACTCTATCAGTACTATCCTGGCAAAGAGGCGCTGGTCGCCGCCGTGATTGACCGCCATAACAAGGAAATCATGCAGGTGGTGCGCGGCGCGTTTGAGGAAGTCGCCTCGGAACCTGTCGAGAGAGCGGTGCGCCGGCTTGTCGCCGTGGCGATCGAAGCTCATCGCATCGATCCCAAGTTGCATCGCGTTCTTGCCGAACAGATTCCACGAACAGGGCGCCTTGAAAATGTCGAGGCCTTCAATCGTGAAGCTCATGCCCTCTTCAAGAGCTATCTCGAAGCGCACAGCGACGAGCTTCGCAGGGTCGATCTGGGCCTTGCGGCCTTTGTGAGCGTCAGCGCGATCGAAGCACTTGCACATTCCGCGGTGTTGCACAGTTCGAAAAAGTTGTCCGATGAGGCCATCAAGACGCTGATCGGCGAGACCACGTTGCTCGTGGTCGGATATCTGAAACGCCACGAACTCGTCATTTCCGTCCCTAAGCGAACGATCCGGCTGTCTCAAGGTGTTTGACAAGCTTTGGCAATACCCTTGTTCGGTTTGCGGGGCCGGCTGTCTGCGCCTTTGCGTCGTGATCGCCCGCCGCACCCTGCGGATGTGATGGGCAACGAAGGTCGCTGCCTGCTCCGAGGCAAGCGGATCCTGACGCCGCTCCGGTCCAATATCCCGACCAACGTTCTTCAACCGTGGGATCGGCAAGAACCGGGCGTTTCACGACATATTCGAGTGCGAGATTTCGGACCCGGACCTGAGCCGCGCGAAAGACTATGCCATCCGGTGCACTGTGGTGGCCATCGGCCGCGAATATTCCGTAAGGTTTCTTGGCCAGCATGGCGCGAACGCTGTTATAGATGCGCGTACGCTTCTCAGGAGTATCGTCGCCGTGCTTCTCGAACACGTTTCTCAGAACATCTACAAAATCACCATTCGCTACCATGATCCCGAATACTGTGTTCGCTGATTATTTGAAGTGTCCGGAACTGCGGAGCTTGGCCAGCAGGATCATTGCGGTTCCGCGGTACTCAGCGCGCACATGCTCGCTCAGCGGAGACGATTCCCAAGCAGCCAGTTCGGCAACGAAATGACAAGTGTCACCATTTACTGACGCGCATCTGACGCGGCCACCCTTCTCGAGCACGACTATCGCCGCATCCGCTTCACCGTACCCTATTGCGGCCATCCGCTGAATATTGGCGTCCCCATCGATGCGGACGTCGAACAAGACAGATCCCGATGTTTTATCCGCAGCATCGGCCACCCTGTCGGAAAACGGTCGCTGTAAGCCATCGCTGTCGGCCATCGATTGCTCAAACAGGACCATTTCAACGTGTCCAGCCACCATACTGGCGACTAGTGCGCGGTCCGCCAAAATTGGCAATGGCCACCGCTGAACATCCGCATATCGCAGTCATCTTTCACACAGGAATCACAGTATGACCACGAATCGCGCAACAGCGGGCGCATCGCGCCTAGCGAATAGGCGACGTGAACCTGGGGCCAGGCTGAGGCGGATGCGCTCGGTCTGAGATCGTGGCGAGCACGAACGACGCGACGGCCAACGCGAGTGGCGTGAGTAGAAGAGCGGCGCAAATCGGATTGATCTTCCACATCCAATGACAATCTGCGCTTTAAACAAACCCGAACAAACATTAACGCGGCCCAATCGAGTTACGCAAGGATCAACTATGATTTCATACTGTTACAGCGACGCTCGGCGCGGCGCTGAGGAACAAGCCACCAAATCGCGGTTGAGTGAATGGGTGCGCGAGCTGTCGACCGATCCGCAGCATGCATTTCCCGGTCATGGGTAAATGAAGCCGGAGCGTATTTCTTGCATATACGGTTATCCGTCACAGAATTGTATAAGGGGGTAACTTCGGACGAACGCTGTGGTCCGGTTCGCCTAAAAACAGGGTTCTTGCCGAATTGAGCCGCCCTGCTCAGCTGTTCGGCGAACAGTTGCAAATGCAGGTTCATCGGTAGGACTGGTGGCAGCGGCCGAGGTCCGGGAGCGGCTGTACCCCTCCAGCGGCCTTCCCAAGTGAACCTGCCCGCTGGCTTCGGCCAGCGGGCTCTTTCGTGACCGGACGATGTAGCCAGACCATAGGACGGTCCGTCCAGGGCCCACGCGGCTTGCTTCTTGATCCTGCTTCATCGCGGCTCGTCGATCACGGTCACAGGCCCGACCGGCTAACCGAAAGATCTGCCGCTACCGCCCGACCGCTCGCTTCGGCCGGCGGGCTTTTTTGCTTGCGGCGGGAACCGATCCTATCGGCCCAAGTTCATTTCCCGGCGCCCCTCGAGCCCCCCGGACAGGAGCGCCGGAGAGTCGTTCGGACAGCTTTCAAACAAAGCCCGCCACCGTTGCCTCAGTGGCGGGCTTTAGTGTGTTTAGCCGCGGCGAGGTGGATTTGAGTAGCTACGTGAAGACAGCGTATGGCTGAAATCAAAGATGATCCCAACCTTCGCAGGCGCCCGCGAGCAAAGGGCCGGCCTTCGCTGAGCCGGGTGTCCGCTGCCTCGCGCCTATTCGCGGCCCTTGGTTTCAGCAAGCGGTTGCTGATCCTTGTTCATCTGATGGATGGTGAGAGATCGGTGTCGGACCTAGTCTCTCTAGTTGGTGGGTCACGGACCGCCCTTTCACAGCATTTGAGCGGTATGGCCAATCTCGGAATTGTCAAATTCCGAACCGAAGGGCATCGGCACATCTATTCCTGTACGTCGAAGCAGGCGAAGATGGTCGTCGCGTTCCTAAGCGACTTCGCGGACGGCGACGTACTTCCGATCGGAAAAAGATCGGGAAAGGGCTCCACTTCCTGGCGTTGATTGGCTCAAATACCAAAATTGTCACGACGCCTTAGCGGCTACCCAGCCATAGACCGCAAGCGCTATACCAAAGCAGACCTCTCTAGCGCGGTCGATGAGGTGCTCTGCGTCCACCTCGGCATCTGGTGCAAATACCTTCGGCTGCCGGCCTACTCGTCTTTGGCCATCTCGTTTATCTTGGCTGCCAACTTGTCCATCACGAACGGCTTGGTCATAACGTGCATGCCTGGAGCGAGATGCCCGTTTCCGACAGCGGCATTCTCTGCATAGCCGGTGATGAACAGTATTTTCAAACGCGGGTAGATTTCTCGTGCGGCGTCCGCAAGTTGCCGCCCGTTCATTCCTCCAGGAAGGCCCACATCGGTGACGAGCAGATCGATCTTTTCGCCGGAACGAAGGGCCTTTAGGCCGGACGCGCCATCGGCGGCTTCGATGGTGCGATATCCGGAATCGGCTAGCACTTCGCAGATGAGCATTCGAATGAGTGGCTCGTCGTCCACCACCAAAATCGTGCCGCCAGGGCCCTGCGGCGCGGGCTCATCTGCTAGATGCTCGTTTTCCTCCCCATTGCTAGTGAGCCAATGGCGCGGAAGGTACAGCGCTACAGTCGTGCCCTTCCCGACTTCTGTGTAGATGCGCACCTGGCCGTTAGACTGGCGGACAAAGCCATAGATCATGGAAAGGCCGAGTCCCGTGCCTTCTCCCGTCGGCTTTGTGGTAAAGAATGGGTCGAAGGCACGGGCTACAACATCCGCCGGCATGCCTGTCCCGGTGTCGCTCACGCTGACCTGAATGTACTGACCGGGGCGCATATCGCGCTCCTTTGCTATCTGGTCGTCCACCCATTTGTTCGCCGTTTCAATCGTAAGCCGACCACCATCCGGCATTGCGTCCTTGGCGTTGATGCTCAGGTTCAGGATCGCGTTTTCGAGTTGGTTCGCATCGCAGATTGTGGTCCAGAGACCGATGGCAAGTGCCGTTTCCATTTCGATCGTTGGGCCGATCGTGCGGCGGATCAT
Source organism: Mesorhizobium sp. B2-4-13 (assembly GCF_006658535.1). Taxonomy (NCBI): domain Bacteria; kingdom Pseudomonadati; phylum Pseudomonadota; class Alphaproteobacteria; order Hyphomicrobiales; family Phyllobacteriaceae; genus Mesorhizobium; species Mesorhizobium sp. B2-4-13. Next base: position 109,882 of record NZ_VFVB01000014.1, read on the forward strand.
GTCCTCCATCCCAGTGATGAGATCATTTGCATTGGTCGGCTTCGGGTCGAGTGTCTGTCTTCGGGCAAAGGCCAGGAGCCGGTGGGTGAGGGCGGCGGCCCGTTTCGCTGCGCCCTGAGCCGACATGACGTAACGACCAAGCTCATCCACCCGCCCTTGCGCCAAACGCGATTTCAGAAGGTCCAGGCTTCCGGAGATCCCAGTCAGCAAGTTGTTGAAGTCATGCGCGAGCCCGCCGGTCAGTTGTCCGATCGCCTCCATTTTCTGCGCCTGAAACAACTGTTCTCGGGATTGGTCCAGCTGGCGTTGAGTTTCTATCCTCTCGGTAAGATCGCGGGTGACCTTTGCGAAACCAATAAGCTGGCCACTGTCGTCATAAATCGCGTCGACGATCACGTTTGCCCAGAACTTGGTCCCGTCCTTGCGCACCCTCCAGCCTTCAGCTTCATAACGGCCTTCCTTCCCCGCTACCTCCAAAACGTGGCTCGGGAGGCCGGCTTCGCGCTCCTCGGGTGCATAGAAAGTGGAAAAATGCTGGCCCAATATCTCGGCCGCGCTATAGCCTTTGATCCGTTCGGCCCCGGTGTTCCAGTTCGTGATCTTGCCTTGTGGGTCAAGCATGTAGATGGCGTAGTCTGTCACACCTTGCACCAGTAGACGGAAGCGACGTTCGCTCTCCAGAGCCGCCACCTGCATCTCACGATGGTGAGTGATATCTCGGGTGACTTTAGCGAATCCAGCGAGCTCCCCATCCTTGAAGATGGGGTCGATTACCACCATCGCCCAGAAACGCTTGCCGTCCTTGCGTACGCGCCAGCCTTCGGCGTGAAATCTACCCTCCTGTATCGCCTGCTTCAGGGCTGCTTCCGGCACTCCAGCAAGACGATCCTCTTCTGTATAGAAGCGCGAGAAGTGTTCTCCGATGATCTCACTGGCGGTATATCCCTTAATGCGCTCGGCTCCAGGGTTCCAACTTTCTATCCTGCCACTCGGATCAAGCATGAATATTGCATAGTCGATGACACTTTGGAGAAGCAGCTCGGCAGCGGCCTGGGATAGTCCCGAGTTTTCGTGATCTTTGTTAGGCATCTGTCCACATCTAGCGCGTCAAGCTCTTAATGCTACCCCTGGTAAAGGGAGGAGGGGGCCCGGCGCATATCGTCAGGTGAGCGGCGACCTCATGGCGACTGACCTGTCTCCTGCAATTTCGAAGTGGCTCCGTGAGAGCGGCCGCCGCTTGGCGGGAAGATGACTGCCGCCTATCGAAACGTCATCGGTGTAGCGGCGCAATAGGTTGCGGACGTTTCAAACCGGCATTTGGGCGTTAAGGGAGGTCGGAGTTCGCAGTTGTTCAGTCCCGTGGCCAAGTCACACAGGGGGTGATGCCAAATCGCTCAACTTTGGCGACGGAAGTCTGGAATGCGTGAACGTTTGTCCCATCTATGAGGCGGTCATTGATGCGATCGTCACCACGATACCGGGTTGGCCGACTGACTGGTCTTCCTTGTGGGGGATCGTCCACGTCACTGCGTCAGTGCCGTCTGCGAGGGCCGCTTGTTGTAGTCGCATTTGCCGGTCACGTTGTAGAAGAAGTCGGCATTGCTGACTGGAGCCGGGACCGAGTTGCCGCCGTCTTCCCAGGCTTGATAGGCTGTCGCGCCACAAGGCACGACACTGAAGATATCGACAGGCTGACCGGTGGCCGTTTCGGTCAAGGTGGTCGCACTCAACCCGCTATAGAGCCGGTTGGACGTCGTCGGATCATTTGAGATCAGCTTTTTCGGGTTGCCCGACGGTACGTCCATCTGCAAATAGAGGCCGCCCATCGCGCTGACGTCGATCGCCGCGCCGGCGCTGTTGGCCGGATACATCGTATCGACGCAGTAGTATTTCGTGCCGCTCGCATCGGTCTTGAGGGTCACGCCGCTTGGTGGATTGTTGCCGACGGTGCAGACCTGCTTCTGGACCAGCGTGGTGACGGTCTTGCCGGCTGAATCGGTGGTGAGGACGTTGACATTGGTCGTGCCGTAGCCCTTGGGATCCTTGGTGTTCCCATAGGTATAGTCGATCGTCATCAGCGGCTTGGCCACCGTCGCACCGAATTGCGTGCCGTAAAGCGTCATTGTCTTGTTCCAGTAACCCGAAACCCCGGAGACCTTGAAGGTAGCCGCAACCAGCGCGGGCGGCTTGCTGACCGCAGAGGCGACGGCGATCGGTACGGTGTTGATCCTGGCAATCGACATGAAAACGGTCGGCATGGCGAAGCTAGCCGTGGCCTGAGCCGTAGTGGCGGTGGTGGTGTTGCCGGCAACGAAGTTGGTCAGCGTCGCGATGCCCTGCCCGCCATTGGCGGCGAAGGAATCCTGCAGCATCGTCTGGCGCTGCGCCAGCGTCGACGTAGTGTCCATGGTGGTGATCGTCAGGATCGCGGCATCCAGCGCCTGCTGCTGGTTGGATTTGGTCTGGACCGCGCCGGTATAGTCGACCGAGAAGCCGATGACCGCGATCAACGGCATCAGGCTCACCAGGAAGAGCGGCATCATCGACCCGCTGCGGGAGCGGGCAAAGCCGCGCAAAACGCTGAACATTTCAAACCCCGACAGACATTAGCGAGCGTGCAGTTACCACGCAGCCGGCGAACCAAGCTCTAATGTGACCCATCAAAGTTTATGCATTCCTTCCCCGCGGGCCGGTTTTTTCAATTCTTTGCCGATCTCACTGTCCGCTGTTACGGCCGGAACCTCTTCGTCGATCACGGTCACAGGCCCGACCAGCTAACCGAAAGATCTGCCGTTACCACCGCCCGCTGGCTTCCGCCGGCGGGCTTTTTTGCTTCCGGCCGGGAACCGATCCTGTCGGCCCAAGTTCACTACTCGACGCCCCGACAGAGGCGCCCGAGAGTTGTTCGGACAGTTTTCAAACAAAGCCCGCCACCGTTCCCTCAGTGGCGGGCTTTAGTGTGTTTAGCCGCAGCGAGGTGGATTTGAGTACCTACGTGAGACAGCGTATGGCTGAAATCGAAGATGATCCCAACCTTCGCAGGCGTCCGCGAGCTAAGGGCCGGCCTTCGCTAAGGCAGCTCTCCGCTGCCTCGCGGCTATTCGCGGTCCTGGGTTTCAGCAAGCGGTTGCTGATCCTGGTTCATCTGATGGATGGTGAGAGATCGGTGTCGGAGCTGGTCTCTTTGGTCGGTGGGACACAGTCCGCCCTTTCACAGCATTTGATCGATATGGCCAAACTCGGAATTGTCGAATCCCGAACCGATGCCCAACGGCGGTTATATTCCTGCACGTCCGAGCAGGCGAAGATGCTCGTCGGCTTCCTCAGCAACCTCGCCGACAATGACAAACTCCCGGTGGGAAAAGGATCGGGAAAGAAGTCGTCTTCCTGGCGCCTCGGGTAAGCCGCAGACTGGCCGGCCTGAACAATCGCATACTCGTGGCCGACGCAGATCCAAAGGGGGGCGTGATGCCGGAACTTGCCTCATGCGTCAGCGTGTTGGCGTTGGCCTGCCTTTCTGAATGCCCGCACCCTATTTTCTCGGCGGCGCTGTTCGAGGCCGTGCCGTGATCGTTGGAGGCAATGCCGGAGATGGCGGCTTCCTGAGATCGGTCAAGGTGTTGCCAATATACAGCACCCCGGCTGCTTCTCAAGCGGCCTCGCTCGGACCGGCTTCCATCGGCGACCCGCTAGCGTCAAAATGACAGCGAACAATGCGAGACGGCGAAGATGGACAAGCAGCAAGATACCAGAACCATCGAGATGTGTTGCCTTCTAGCCGTGCCAGTGTCACTGCTTCTCACTGTGGTATTCGCTGGAATGGTCCTTGGCTGAACTGATACGCTCCAGGCAGCCTACGTCGGCTTGTCGACCAGTGTCGTTTTCCCCACCGATCACATGAACGAGAGGCGGGTAGCTGCCCCCCTGGTCGCCGTGCCCCCGGCGAGTTTACGATCCAGAATTGCTTCAAAATTTTTTACTTGGCTCTCGGAGCGCCAGCCGATTTGCAGGCGCTGCAAATCTGCAAATTAGAGCCCAGTGGACGAACGCACTCGACACGTTGTTTCAGACGATCGTCGGTATCAGTGGCCGCGTGCAATGTGAGAACAATTGGCATCACGGTCGGAGGCAACGGCTGATCCTTAATGTGGCGCGTGATCAGCCGCCCCGAAGTACGCGCCAGATGTCGGGCCAGTCGGCGGTAATCAGGAAGGCAGAGCCGCCGCCGCCGCTATTGCAGTGACGCCGAGGGACCCAACCCCACGAGCTGCGGCACGTCACTTCTGCAGTGACTTCCTTGACGCTGGTCCGCTTGCCAAGATTGTGCGCTGGTTCGATCGCGCCCAGGTGAAGCGCATGGCGCCAGCCGCAGCGGCAAGCTTGTGGCGCTATCTGGCCCGCGCAATCCCTATCAGGGAAAACTCAGCGTCGCGCGCAGGCGGCGTGCGAAGCCTATCAGGAGAGCTTCGCCGCCCGAGCGGGCCGTCAGTCACCTGCTCGCGATTGGCGCGCCACCATTCGACCAGGCGGGTGAGGCCCTGGTCCAGGTCAATGGTCGCCTTGAAGCCCAGCATCTTCTCTGCCTTCGACGTGTCGGCCAGGCGCCGCGAGACGGGGTTCACCTTGCGCTCGGGCCCGTACTCCGGCTGGAGTTTGGAGCCCATCACGCGCAGGAGCGAGGCGGCCAGGTCGTTCAGGCTAGTCTCCACGCCGCTGGCGATGTTGAACACGTCATCCTCCACGTCCGACAGCAGGGAAAGGATGTTGGCTCGGGCGATGTCCTCGATATAGACGAAGTCCATGGTGGTGGACCCGTCGCCGAGGATCAGCGGCGGCTGGCCGGCGTCGATGCGGTCCATCCAGCGGATCAGAACCTCGGTATACTTACCGTGCAGGTCCATGCGCGGGCCGTACACGTTGAAATAGCGCAAGGCCACGTAGGGCAGGTCGTACATGTCGTTGAACGAGCGCAACAGGCCTTCCAACATGATCTTGCTGGCGCCGTACCAGGTGCGGTTGTTGTAGGGGTGGTGGCTCTCATCGGTCGGGAAGAGGTCGGCCAGGCCGTAGACCGAGGCCGAGGAGGCCGCGCAGATCTTTTTCACGCCTTTGGCCTGGGCGGCCTCAATGACGTTGTAGCTGCCATCGCACATGACGCCGAGGGCTTCGCGAGGCTCGGCGGCGCAGGCGATGACCCTCAAGGTTGCCATGTGGATGACGGCGTCCATCCCGTCAGTGGCCCTGTGGACAGCCGCCACGTCGCGAATGTCACCTTCGACGAGTTCGACGCGCGGGTCTTGCAGGGCGTCCTGGACGTTTTGCAGGCTGCCACGGATCAGGTTGTCGAGGATCACAATCTTTTCCGGCGCGTGCTCCTTCAGCAGCAGGTCGATGGTGGTCGAGCCGATCAGACCGCAGCCGCCGGTCACCAGGATGCGAGAGCCTTCAAGTTTCATCGTATTTCCTTGTCATCGGTTTGGAGGCGCCTTGGTAGGCCTGTTTCCGGCTGAGCGGGGACCCGCTCGTCAAACGCTTGCTTGCAATTCCCTGACTGCGGCCACCACCACGTCCTGCTGCTGCTCCGTGAACTCCGGAAACATCGGTAGGGACAGAACCTCGGCGGCGGCCTTTTCGGAGTGCGGGAACTGGCTCTGCTTGTAGCCGAGGTCGGCGTAGGCGGGCAGCAGGTGCACCGGAATGGGATAGTGGATGCCCGACTGGATCCCCTGGGCGTTCAGCGCCTCCTGCCAGCCGGCGCGGTCGGGCGTGCGGATGGCGTAGATGTGGTAGACGTGGCGCACATCATCGCGCACGAAGGGGGTCGGCAGCCCGGTGCCGGCGAACATGGCGTCATAGCGGGCGGCAGTGGCGCGGCGCTGCTCGGTCCACCGGTCCAGGTACTTGAGCTTCACGCGCAGGATAGAGCCCTGAAGGCCTTCCAGTCGGTAGTTGTAGCCCTTGACTTCGTGGTGGTACTTCCGCTCGGCGCCCCAGTCGCGCAGCATGCGTACGGCGCGGTTGTGGTCGGCGTTGTCGGTCGTCAGCATACCGCCTTCGCCATAGGCGCCAAGGTTCTTGCCGGGATAGAAGCTGAAAGCCGCCATATCGCCGATGGCGCCGACGCGCTTGCCTTTGTATTCCGCGCCGTGAGCCTGGCAGGCGTCTTCCAGCACCATCAGGCCGTGCTTCCGGGCGATGGCCATGATCGGGTCCATGTCGGCCGGCTGGCCGTAGAGGTGGACCGGGATAATCGCCTTGGTGGCCGGCGTGACCGCGGCCTCGATCTGAGCCGGGTCGATGGTGTAGGTTGCAGGATCGATATCGACGAGCACGGGGGTCGCGCCTGTGTAGTAGATGGCCGCCACTGTCGCCACGAAGGTGAAGGGGGAGGTGATCACCTCGTCGCCGGGCCCAATCCCGGCGGCCAGCAGGCCCAGGTGCAGGGCGCTGGTGCCGGTGTTGACGCCGGCGCCGAAGGCCGCTTGCGAATAGGCGGCGAATTCCTTTTCGAATTCAGCGACATCGGCGCCCAGGATGAACTGACAGGTCTCCAGGGTGCGCTGAATGGCGGCATCTACCTCGGACTTGATCGAGACATACTGTGTAGTGAGATCGACGAACGGGATCATATTAGGCGGCGTCTTTGCGTCGCAGGTGAACGGTTTCGCCACGCCCGCGCATGGAACTGGTGGCGGCCTCGATGATCTCCACCACGCGCAGGCCAAGCCGGCCATCAGCGGTCGGAACCTTCTTTTCGATAATGCAGTCGATCCACTCCTGGCCAGCGATGCGCAGGGCCTCCGTGGAGTCGAGCTTGGGCGCCCACATGTCGCCCGTCCGGTAGCCCACGCGCATCTCGTGGATCTTGGCCGGGTCGTCGGTGAAGGACACGCCCTTGTCGTAGACCTTGACCTTCTCGGACGGCTCCAGATCGTCATAGGTGATCATCTTGTTGGAGCCGCCCACCAGGATGTTGCGCACCTTCACCGGAGCCAGCCAACTCACATTAATGTGCGCCATCATGCCGGAGTCGTAAAACAGCGAGATATAGGCCAGATTTTCCGGCGTGCCGGGGAAATGGTTGATGCCGCTGGCCGAAACCGCGGTCGGATGCTCTTCGAACAGACGGTCGATGATCGCGAAATCGTGGACCGCCAGGTCGGAGATGACGTTCACGTCCTTCTGGAAGAGGCCCAGGTTCACCCGGGTTGCGTCGTAATAATAAATCTGGCCGAGGTCGCCGGCAGCGACGATCTCGCGCATCTTCCGGACTGCACCGGTATAAATGAACGTGTGGTCGACGATCAGGGTCAATCCGCGCTTGTCGGCCTCATTGACCAGCATCCTGGCCTGTAGCGAGGTTTCGGTCATCGGCTTCTCGAGCCAGAGATGCTTGCCGGCCTTCAGCGCCGACATGCCCAGTTCGAAGTGGCTATTGACCGGCGTCGCCACGGCGATGGCGTCGATCTCGGGATCGCGGAATAGCGCCTGGACGTCCCTGGTGGTCTGGACACCCGGATAGCGACGCTCCACCAACTCGCGCTTCTTGGGATCCAGGTCGGCGACTATGCGGACCCGGGCATCGGGAAACTCCATGAAGTTGCGCAGGAGGTTCGGCCCCCAGTAGCCGTAACCGATGATGCCGATATTGATCATTTTGACCTACCCTTCACTCCACCCCCGGCCCGCCGGAGTCTTGGAGGCCCGTTGAAGCCTGTCGTCGGTTGAGAAAGGAAGTCGCCAATTGATCGTCCAATGTCGTGCCATCTCGACCTCTTCAACTCGTAGTTTGAAGCGGCAAAGCCGTGCGGTCACTATGGCCGTTGGGTCATCAAGACCTAACCAGCATCATCCAGCCAGGCGAGGGCGGGCCCTGGAAGTACCTCAAACGATCTCTCTAAATCCACCAAAGATCGCAATTCGGTGTATAGAAACCCTGCCGCAGGGGAGTCAGCCAGGCTTTGCGGTCCTTACGTCTCCGACCACGCGGGCTGGAACGCCGGCGGCAATGGCGAAGGCGGGGATATCACGGGTGACGACGGCGCCGGCGCCGATCAGTGCCCGCTCTCCGATGGTCACGCCCGGGGTGATAGTGGCGTTGGAGCCGATGGAGGCGCCCTTCTTGACCAGGGTCGGCTCGACCTTCCAGTCGGCATCACTCTGGGCGCTCCCGTCCAGGTTGGTGGCTCGGGGAAGGCGGTCGTTGGTGAACATAACCCCATGACCGATGAAGACCTCGTCCTCGATGGTCACGCCCTCGCAGATGAATGTGTGCGAAGAGATCTTGCAGCGCTCGCCGATGCAGGAATTTTTCTGAATCTCGACGAAGGCGCCGATGCGCGAGCCGTTACCGACCTCGCAGCCGTAGAGGTTCACCAGATTGGGGTGATGGACGACGACCTCGCCACGCAGAACCACACTGTCGGAAATCGGCATCGCTTCCCCCCTGGAGCTGTCTGTCTCGCGCCATCTCCTGCAAATCGATGCGAGCCTTGGCGCGCGCTCAAAGATCGGATCGGCAGCGTCGGTGACCATTTCTATGTAACCTGCCTTGTCGCTTGGCAAGCCTTGGCCACTCGGTATAACAAGTTTTAAGGCAGGCTGCGACCTTGGGGGAAGGATGCCGGAAACGATGCGATCTGAAAGCGTGCCCTGCGTGCCAGAGGTGGCGCGTATGCGTCACAACTACGCAGAGTTCCAAAGCCTTCGCGGTGAGGCTGAGCGCTGCCTGGAGGCTGATGACCTCAACTCCGCGGCGGCCTATGTAGAGGCGGCCGTCACGCTTGCACGGAAGCGGCACTGCGGCTTCTATCGGTCAGAGCCGCTTGAGCAAATACTGATCGAGATCGCGCGACGGACGCTCTCCGCAAAGGCCGAAGCTGCGCGACCGGCGCGGACGCAGATCGGCCGCGTGCTGCATGTGGCCACCGCTCTGAACGAGGTCGGCGGCCTCACGCGGATGATGCGCCGCTGGATCGCCGCCGATGAGGCACGTCATCACTCGTTGGCCCTGTTGCGCCATCCCGGCGAGCCGCCGCCGTCGGTGCGCGAGGCCGTGGAGGCTCGTGGCGGACACATCCATATGATCGGCGCGACGCGCGGCGGACCGGTGGAATGGGCCCGTGCGCTCCGCAAGTTGTCGCTCGATTTCGACCTCGTCGTCCTGCACGTCAGCAACGAGGACCCGACGCCGGGCATAGCCTTTGCTGACGAGCGCAACCGACCGCCCGTGGTCCTGATCAACCACGCCGACCACGCGTTCTGGGTCGGGCTATCGGTGTGCGACCTGATCGCCAGTTCGCGGGTGTCGGGCGAGCGGCTGGTGGTGGAACGGCGTGCGATCCCAGCGGAGCGTCACGCCATCCTGCCGATCCAGATCGATTTGCCGGTACGCAAGCACAGCCGGGCCGAGGCGCGGCAGAGGCTCGGCATTCCGGCCGGCGGACCGCTCCTGGTGTCCGTGGCGCGAGGCGTGAAATACCGCACGATGGGCGGGGTCTCGTTCGCCGATATGCATGTCGAGGCGCTCCTGGCTCGTCCCGATGCGCGATTGTTGGTCGTAGGGCCGGGGGAGCCGGTCGACTGGCAACAGGCCATAGCGGCGACTGGCGGGCGGATCATGGGACGGCCGGAGACGCCCGATCCGTCGCTCGCCTTCGAGGCGGCGGACATCTACCTTGACTCGTACCCCTTTGTTTCGATTACCTCGATGCTGGAAGCCGGCGGGCTGGGCGCGCCCTGCGTGACGCTGTTTCCCTATCCGTCGGATGCGAACGTCATGAGCACCGATATGCCCGGGCTGGCGCCAACCATTGGCTTTGCCACCTCCATGGCGGACTACAACCGCATCCTGGCGGACTGGCTCGCTGCCCCAGAGGCCCTGCGTCAGCGGGGCGATGAGACGGCGTCCAACGTCAAGCGGCTGCACACCGCGCCCAATTGGCTCGCAAGCCTGGAGGCGCTCTACGCCAAGGCCCTGGCGATCCCGCCAGTCACGCCGCTTCGTGGGCAGCGCGCGCCCGCGGACGAGGAATTCTACGACGGTTATCCCGACATCCTGCTCAATGGGGTGTTCGGCGAGTTCGACACGGTCGAGGCGATCCTGAAACGTTCTGTGCGCCTGATGTCGCTGCCCGAACGGCTACGGGTATGGGGGCGTCTGGCGCGGACCAGGACCTTCGACGGGCCCTGGGACGCCATCCGAAACCTGCTGCCTGAATGGCTGCCCCGGTTGGTGGCCGGCTAAGGAGCGGCAGTTAACTTTTGGGTTCAATTGTAAAGTTTGCCGGCCGGCACTTCGGCGGCCGCGTGTGCGATGCCAGGACGCAGACTGACCGGCCTTCAGGAGCGACCCGCACGAAGGAGGCTTTCAGTTCCGGCAGCCATCGTGATTTACACTTTTGATTTAGCAGGCTGCCCAAAAAGTGGCGGAGATACCCTTTTTGACTCTGGTCTGTGCATGGTTTGAATCTGATACACTCCTCGACCAAAACAGTTTCGACAGCCTGTCAGAGCCTTGCTCTTTCTCCCGATAGAGGGGTGCCGTTCGACGGGATGGGGCTTTAGGCGCCTCGGGTTCGTCAGAAGCCATAGCTGGCTCAGGCTTGCTATTCGACTCGGGTAAAGGAAAGAGGGCGAAAGTGGGTATGCTTGGGCGAGCACCGAAGGTTCTGAAGCGCGCTGTGCGCGCGTTCGGTGTCGAAAGGCGTCATGTAGTCGGGCCACGTATGGCCATCGAACGTCAAGGTTTGTCCATTCTAGGCCGACGCGTACCCCGTTCAGGAGGCCGGATCCTGGCCTACCACTCGGTCGGCCAGCCGCTGATGGACCACAACGATGTGCCGCCGAAGCTGTTCCGTCGCCAGTTGGAGTGGGCTGCGGCGCGGGGCTACCGGTTCGTGCCAGCCTCGGAGATCGCGCGGACGGGGGGCGACCCAATGGACCTCGCCATCACGTTCGATGACGGCCTCCGCAGCGTGATGACCGTGGCTGCGCCGATCCTGAAAGACTTCGCGGTACCATGGAGCCTTTTCGTGGTCACCGACTGGAGCGAAGGTGGCTCGCCCTGGGCGACCGACGAGGTTCTGGGCTGGCGCGATCTGGAGCGCCTCGTCGCCGACGGCGCCGAAATCGGCAGCCACTCCGCGACCCATCCCGATTTTGGGCAACTGGACGGCCCCGCCGCGCGCGAGGAATTGGACCGCTCGCGCGCTATGATTGAGGCTCGGCTCGGCTTTGCGCCGACGTCGTTCGCAATCCCGCTTGGCCAGTCGGCCAACTGGACGGCGGTTGCTATGCGGGAGGCCAAGGCAGCTGGCTATGATCTGGTCTACGCGCAGGCCGAGGAGACGCGTTCGGCCGGCACCATCGCGCGGACCTTCATCACGCGCTTCGACAGCATCCGAGTATTTTCGGCCGCCCTGTCGGGCGTCTTCGATCGGTGGGAGGAGTGGGGGTGAATAAGGTGCGCATCGTTTCTGTGGTCGTCCCGACCCGCGACCGTCCGCAGTTCCTGGGCCCGGCGCTGGCGAGCATCCGCGCGCTGGAAGGCCCCGACCTGACGTTCGAGATTCTGGTTGGCGACAACGGCTCCAACCACGACGCCACCGCCAAGGTGACGCAAGCCCACGGCGCGCAGCACCTCATCGTGACAACTGCTGGCGCCGGGGCCGCGCGTAACGCGGCGATGCGGGCGGCCACAGGCGAGTTTCTAGCCTTTCTGGACGACGACGACGTCTGGACCGAGCAACATGTACGGTCGCACTTGCAAATCTTCGACTGCCAGCCGGAAGTCGAGGCGGTCTTCGGTCAGGTCGTGATGACCGATCCTAATCTGCGGCCCATAGCCGCCCCAATTCCCTATGACGTCCGCCTCGACGGCGACCATCTGAAGATGATGCTCGACGGCTATTTCCCGCAGATCGGCGCCACGATGGCGCGTGTCGGGGTACGCGACGTGTACGGTTATTTTGACGAGACCCTGCTGGCCGACCAGGACTGGGACTGGCAATTGCGCCTCGCCCGAGGAGGGCATATGGAGCATGTGACCGTGCCTTGCGTCTTGTTCCGCCAGCGTCCGTCGGGATCTTATGATGCCTTGGTCCTGAGCCGGATTCCCTATACGCGCAAGGTGTTCATGCGGCATGCCATGCCGGTGTGGCGCAAGTGGCGCTCGCCGAAAGAGTGGCTGCATTCCTATTTCGCCACGCTCTTGGGGTTCTACACCTATTTCGCCGATGCAGCGGTGGAGCGGGCGGCCAGGGGGGATGCCAAAGGCGTGCGATTCGCGGTGCGTCATGCGCTGCTGGTATTTCCGTTCCGGGCGGTAAGGCAGCTCGTGACGCCGACGCCGTTGCGCGCCGCATTCTTTTGGTCGATCGGCCTGGGTGCGCGCCCGCCGGCCGCCCAGGACGCGGCGTTGGACTGAATGGGGATGGAATTTAACCGTCGAATTGGCACTAGCGACGCCAACGACGCGCCGAATATCAGCGCCGGTGCCCCGGTCATCAGCATCGTCATCGCCACGCACAATCGCAGCCACGACGTTCTGGAGAACGTCAATGCCCTGCTGCCGCAGTGCGTGGGCCAGCCGGTGGAGGTCATCGTCATCGACAGCGCCTCGGCGCCGGCGCATGCCGAGGTGCTGGAGGACCTGAGGGGACGCGATGGACTGAGCCTCATCCGGCTCGACAAGCCCGGCGTTGCCCTGGCCCGCAACGCGGGTTTCGAGGCCGGTAGGGGCGAATGGATTGCGCTGCTGGACGACGACGCTGTGCCGCGCGCAGGCTGGGTAGAGGCGGCGATCACCTGCGCGGCCCGCTGTGACGTCCACACCGCCATCCTGGCTGGGCGGGTGATCCCACGCTGGCCCGACAACGCCGGCAGCCTTGAAATGCCCCCGAGCAGCCTCGGGCCGCGGGCGCGCCTGTTATTGTCGGTGGTCGATGAGGACGGCTTCGTGGACACGACCCATCATCCCATTGGCGTCGGCGCCAACATGTTGTTCCGCCGCAGCGCGCTGGACGCGCTCGGCGGGTTCGACGTCACGACGGGTCGGGTCGGCTCGAACCTCGCCAGCGGGGAAGAGGCCCAGATGATGACCGACCTGATTGCGGCCGGCTATCGCTGCTGGTACTCGGACGCCTTCGTGGTGGACCACAAAGTCCATGCTGGCCGTCTTACGCGCGCATGGCTCACCGAGCGTGCCCGCAAGGAAGGCGAGGTGGAACTGAGGAGCTTGAAAACGCGGAGCCAGAGAATCGCGCGCGCGCTCAAAATGCTGATCGCAACCCCGCCACTGGCCGTGCTCCAGATCCGCGACCGGCCGGAACGCGAGTATTACCTTCGCCTGAACCACAACCTTGGCCTGCTGCGAAGGGTGCTCGGCTGGGCGAGCTGAGGGGCTCAGGCAGCGGCAGGCGCGGCTTTCTGCGTCGGCCGATGGGCCCAGGCCATGATGGGTCGTTCAAAGAATTGCCAGGAAAAGGTCGCCAGGCCTATGGTCAAAACAAGCTCGATGGGAGCCGAGACCCAATCCGGCGCTTGAAATACGACGCCGAACTTCCGGGCCGCTGCCTCGACGTTGTAGAAATGAATAAACTCGTGGAAAACGTAACAACCGTAGCTGATGCGTCCCAGGTTGCGCAGGGGCCAGGTCTCCAAAAGGGCGACGAAACGCGAGGCCTGGTTCCCCGCTATCTGGAGGACCAGAAGCGCGGCTGTAGCTGCGACTGCCGGCGCATAGACGCGCCAGATGATCTCGTCCTTAAGGATAGTGAGGGGCACGATGAGAAGGGTTAGCGCGGCGATGGCCTGGGCCGGCGTGGAAACCAGCCATGCCGGCACTCGCCGGTCGAGGTTCAGTCCTGCCAGACCGCCCAAAGCAAGATAACCAAAGCCGGTCATGGGATTCAGGCCGATGACCTTCGCCGACACTCCGGCCCATTCGAGGCCCGCCTGAGTGAAGAGACCCACAACTACGAATGCAACGCAGATGTGTCCGGCGGCCTTGCTGTGGGTGAACAGCAGCAACGGTGCAAACAGTAGATAAAATTGCTCTTCGATCGCCAGCGTCCAGAAGTGGTTGAAGTGGCCCACCCAGTGTCCGGTCATCAACACATAGATGTTCGTGGCGTAGAGCAGCATGGCCAGGCGCGCGCCGCCTTCGAAGCCGTCGAAATGAACGAACAGCAACGCGATCAGGAAGAAGCCGATCGTCGCGTAGTAGACGGGGAATATCCTGGCCGAACGCCGAAGATAGAAGCGCCCAAGACCTGCCAGCTTCGTCGTCTCGCCCGCCTCGACCGCCACCCGCGTGCGAGCCAGGATACGGGTGATCAAGAGGCCGCTGAGTGCGAAGAAGAGCACTACCCCGTCGCCGCCAAGGGATGCATACGTCCCTTGATGGAACTTGTGGCTTATGAACACGAAGATGAAGGCGATCGCGCGCAGGCCATCGAAACCCCTGATGCGGCGTTCGTTGTCGAGTCGCATTGGCCGTAGCTCCGCCCGCCTCTACCGCGTGGCCGCTTGCCGTCCCGGGGACAAGGCGGCGGCTGCGCTGCTGGCCTCGGCGCCCTCCCGCGCGGTCAATCTAGCCCCCAACCGTAGGAGCGGCCGTTCGAAGAAATGCCAGGAGAGCGTCGCCAGCGCGACCGTGATGAACAGCTCCACGGCCAGTTGCACGATAGGCGACCCGTCAATGTTCATGTGCAGCTTATGGAACACCGCTTGGACTTCGTAGAAATGGACGAACTGGTGCAGGATGTAGAAGGCATAGCTCACCCGGCCGAGCGAGCGCAGAGGCCATAAGTTGAGGAAAGCCACGACTGGAGTCTGCTGGTTGCGGGCGATCTGGAACAGAAACAGGCCGGCAACCGTGCAGGTCAATGGTCCCCAGACGTTCCATGTGTCTCGGTAATAGCCGAACACCAGCGGGATCGCGATCAGGGTCAGGCCAGCCGCCGCCTGGGCTTGCGCACTCACCAGCCAGGCGCGCGGTTTGAGGTTTTTCAAGGAGGCGACGAAGCCGCCGACGCCGAGCATGCCGAAAGCGATCAGCGGATCGACGTGGATGGCGTTCGGGTGGGTCCGCACGGACACTAGCCAAGCCAGCATGGCCGCGCCGGCGAGCATAAATCCGACGCAAATCCGAAGCAGGTATTTGCGCGGGGTGAACAGCAGGATCGGCGCGAAGAGCAGATAGAACTGTTCTTCCGCCGACAGCGACCAGAGGTGACCGAAATGGCCGTGGTCCCCAGTCGGCGTCATCGCGATATAGATGTTGGTGCCGTAGAGGGCGTAGATCGTCGCTTCCATGCGCGAGAATCCAACGAATGAGGTGAACAGCGAAGCCAGCGCGAAAACACCCAGACAGGCATAATAGAGCGGGAAAATGCGCAGGCTGCGGCGCAGATAGAAGTCACCCATCGAGCGCCATTTCGACTGCGTCCCGGCTTCGACCTTTCCGCGCATCTCCGACAGGATTGAGGAGATGAGCATGCCGCTGAGCACAAGAAAGAGCCAGACGCCGACGGAGCCATAGGAATCGTGATGGGGCAGGGTCGTCTTGTGGCTGATGAAGACCATCAGTACCGCGATCGCGCGCACGCCGTCGAAGCCGGCGATACGGTCTTCCGCCGGCCGGACCATGGTCCGCGACGGCTGAACGGCGAAAATCGCACCCTGATATATCGTTGCCATAGATCAATACTCGAACCGATGCTCCGCAACCCAGCCATGCCCACGCCTGGGGCGGTCGGACTTTCGCGATTATAGACGCCTAACTGTTCGTCACATCAATTCGACTAGAAGGCGTAGGCTTTGAACGCGCTACCTTCCAGGGCTCCATCGCGCCAACTTTAGATTGATGATCTTCTTTAGGCGGCCGCCCCTGATCGGGCCGACGTGGCGAGCCCTTCTAGCGCCGGGCGCTGCCGGGCACGTGTTGTCCAGAGGCCAAAGCGCGCGTTAGAGTCTGCCGAACTAGCGCCCCAGCAAGGGGCAAGGCCACAACGAAGGCCCGCTGACGTCATAGCGGCAGCGCCTAGTTAGGCTTCATTGATGATGCCGCGCCGTCCCAAAATGGAGCAGCGGGGCCTGTGCCACATTGGCAGCGCCGCCGGCTCCGGCGTATCAGTCGGCCCGTCCGTGGATCCTATCTGCAGACGGCGAGTCACCGCGTAGCAGCGTTAAGAATGCCGACTTCTTCGTCGGTCAATATTATCTCGTAGCGCTGCTTTGAGTTCTTCGTATAAATATCATCGGCCGTTATGGAGATTATAATGTCTCCATTTTGGTTGGTCTGCACATCCCTGACATGGATTGGCTCGCAAAATATGCATTTTGACAAGCCTGCTCTCCGGCTTGGCTGAGTGTTTACCCGCATTTGGAAAATCCCCAATTATTGCCTAGTAAGCTGGTTTAAGCAGTATTCATGCCAGATCCCTGTGGAGCCACTCACGGCTAGGTCATATTGCTGAACCCCTCGCTGTCAGCGTTAACCTATACGTCTAAAGGACGGTGCTCTGGCCATACATTGAGCTACCGGGAGGCCCTACACATTTGGGGTCACCCGTCAAAGCGTTGGGTCCAATATTGCCTGCCCCAGCGCAATGGTGCCGGACTCCGCAGATCCAGCTCCAATGTCGCGCGAGGCGGCGGGCGTTCAGCGTTTCACCGCAACGGCGAAAAGCTCTATCTCTTTGTTTTTGCGAAACTCCCAGAGGGCACCGGGACCTCGTCTCCTACAGCTCTGCCTCGAGGTGATCGGCCCGGCTTAGACCCCTCTGCGGGCGTCGTGCCGTCGACCCCCTGCAGTTAAGTGTCCTCATGCTCGGCCTGGTAGTCAGGAAGGGCGCGTTCCTTACAGTTCCTGCGCTCTGCACGACAGATTCAGGCGGAGCTGCCGAGTTAGAACGGCGACGTCACTTATTCCACTACGCCCGGCTCGTTGGCCGTTCCTGCCGTATCCCACAATAGGAGAAGGTGAGCGACCGGCTTTATCGTGATACGACGACTGCAACTTCTCACGCCGAGATACAACTTCCTTCAGCTGAGGTCCTCACATGATTCCGATCATCAAGCCCACGATGGATGGGGCCGAGGCCGAGGCGGCGCGCCGCGTCATCCTGTCCGGCTGGGTCACGCAGGGCCCGGAGGTCGCGGCCTTCGAGACGGAGTTCGCCACCTTCACCGGCGCGCCGCACGCTGCGGCCGTCTCGAACTGCACCACAGCGCTGCATCTGGCCCTGCTGGCCGCCGGGGTGATGCCCGGCCATGAGGTGGTCACGGTTAGCCACTCCTACATCGCCACGGCTAATTCCGTTGCCTATTGCGGCGCGATCCCGGTCTTCGTCGACATCGATCCGGCCACTTACAACATCGACCCGGCCCTGATCGAGCGAGCGCTTTCGGCCAAGACTAGGGCGATTCTGATCGTCCACCAGATGGGCTTGCCCTGCGACATGGCCGCGGTCGTCGATATCGCCAAGTCCAAGGGCTTGCCCGTGATCGAGGATGCGGCCTGCGCCAGCGGCAGCGAGATCTTCTGGAACGGGCGGTGGGAGAAGGTCGGCAAAGTGCACGGCGACGTGGCGTGCTTCTCCTTCCACCCGCGCAAGATCATGAGCACCGGTGACGGCGGTATGTTGACCACGAAGCACGCTGACTGGGCCGCCAAATTCAAGCTGTTGCGCCAGCACGGAATGAGCGTGCCCGACACAGTCCGCCACGGCTCGGCCCAGGTGATCTTCGAGAGCCACCCAGTGCTCGGCTACAACTATCGCATGACCGACATCCAGGCCGCTGTCGGCCGCGAGCAACTTAAGCGCCTGCCCGGAATCGTGGTCCGCCGCCGCGCGCTGGCCGCTCGCTACGCCGAATTGCTTGGCGAGGCGCAATGGCTGGGCCTGGTGCGCGAACCCTCCTACGTGCGAACCAATTGGCAGAGCTTCTGCGTCCGTCTGCCGGAGTCCGCCGACCAGCACACCGTCATGCAGGCTATGCTGGATGCCGGTATCGCCACACGGCGCGGCATCATGTGTGCCCACCGCGAGGACGTCTATGCCTCCCGACCGTTGCGCATGTCTCTGCAGGAGTCGGAGGCAGCCCAGGATCATGCCATTGTCCTTCCGCTTTACCCCCAGATGACCGACGAGGATCAACAGAAGGTCGCCTCGACCCTGATCGAGGCCACACGGTTTTAAGGGCGCGATATGGTGGCGATCCTGCATCGGGCCAGTCTCATCGAAGGTGAGCGATAGAAATGGCAAACGTTCGGCGCGCGGTGGTCGCGGTCTATTTCGAGAAGTACGCCACCCTCATCCTCAATTTCGCGACGCTCTACGTCTCGTCGCGGCTTTTGACCCCCAACGACATCGGCGCTGCCTTCCTTGGCGCCAGCATCCTCGCGCTCGCCGAGGGTCTTCGTGACTTCGGCGTGACCAACTACATCGTCAACGCCGAAACGCTTTCCAAGGAGGAAATACGCACCTCCTTCACCATGATGCTGGTGGTCGCCATCGTCCTTACGACGGCCTTCGTCGTGACGGCGGGCTTCTACGCCGACTTCGCGCACGAACCGCGTCTGGAGAATTTTGTCCGCACTGTGGCCTTTGGGTATCTGTTCTCCAGCATCGGTTCGCCGATCGTGGCTCTGCTTCGCCGCGACCTGAAATTCTGGAGTATCGCGGCCATAAACCTCGGCTCGGCCCTGGTCGGCAACATCACCACCACCGCTCTGGTGATGACGGGTGTCGGCTATATGAGCTTCGCCTGGGGCTCGCTGAGCTATCCGCTCTCCACCTTCGTCTTCGCCGTTCTCATACGTCCGGACCTGTCCATCTTCCGCATCCAGTTCACCAAATGGCGCGACATTCTGGCGTTCGGTGGATTCAACACCGCGACCGGCCTCCTGACCGGCCTCGGCGAGGTCATTCCGACCTTCATGCTGGGTCGGGCCAGCGGCACCACGGATGTCGGCCTCTACAGCCGAGGCCAGCAGGTCACGGAAATGCCCAGCCGTCTCGTCATATCGGCGATCTCGGCGGTGGCACTGCCGGGGTTCGCCGCCCTTGCGCGCACGGGTCATCCCCTCAAGGGGCCCTATCTCAGAGCCGCGGCCAGCCTGACGGCGTTCCACTGGCCGGGCCTGGCGATGGTCATCCTCTTCGCTCATCCCCTGGTGCACACCATACTGGGACCGCAATGGTACACCTCCATCCCGCTGGTGCAGGTGATGGCCGCGGCCACGATGCTCTACTTCCCCGTCCCATTGATGTTCCCGGCCTTGGTCGCCGCCGGCGGGATCCGCGACACGGCCAAGGCCTGGATCATTTCCCTGCCGATGACCAGCCTGATCATGATCCTGGCGGCCCAGCATGGCCCCTTCGCGCTGGCGCTCTCGATCTTCGCCACCACGCCGATCCAGGTGGGCGCTGGCCTTTGGTTCCTGATGCGGCGACTGAAGTTGAGCGTTGGCGAATATCTGTGGGCTCTGGTGCCGAGCGCCACCGCCACACTGGCCACGGCGCTGGGCCCGCTCGTCGTCATCGTGCTGAATGGCTTCGACATGAACATATCGGTCTTGCAGGCGGTTCTGGGCGGCGGGCTTGGCGCAATGTTCTGGTTCCTGGCGATGGGCTTGACCCGTCATCCCTTCGCCGCCGAACTGGCCTACCTGCTGAATAAGACCCAGGCCTTGGTGCCTGTGCACCTACACGTCCCCCTCCTCCTCATCCGGGGCTTCCTGGGCGAAGAAGCCGAACAGGGACGGGCGGCCGCGCCAGGCCCCGCGGTCGGCGAAACGTGATCCGCCCGGCCACGTCAACAAGGTCGCGCCCGCTACATTTTGGCGCGCAATGGTTGAAACATAAGGACGCAATATTGCGGGCCGTCCGGGCGGGGTGCAAGCTGTGTAATCTGCCGCCAACGGGGGACGGGCCGCCCTCTTTCAACAATTGCTTGGATGGCCGACAAGCAAGGACGGCACAGGGAAATCGGGGATGAGTCGCTCTGACGCCACAGATACCGCCCGGGCGAAACCCGCCGGCTCGGGCTTGAAGCGCGCGATGACCCATGTCGCCGCGCCCGCTGTGATCGCCACTGCCCGCATAGTCACCCGCTTCACGACGCGGGGCGTTCATATCGCCTGGTTCGACGCCTGGAACTCGACCCTCGACCAGGCCCTGGGCTTCTTGCCGGCCATTCCCGGCTGCGACCGCGACCTTTATCGCGAGCTCACCCGACCCACGAGCGCCCGCAAGCGCCACGCCCTGGCGACGGAGAATGGCCACCCGACCGCGCTCATTTCCCTGCGTCGCCGCCGCCGATACTGGGAGCCCGTCGCCTATCAATCGCTTTCCGGCGTGATCGCGCCTGCGTCCTCTCCCGCCGCCCTTGCTCGGGCGCTGCACGCCTTGGGCGTCGAGGTGCGGGTTGAGGCGGGGCTCGACAAGAGCGTCGTGGAGCTAAATCCGCGATCCTACTGGTCCCCGGACAACTACAGCGTCAATCTGCGGGGCGACTATGAGGCGCGCTGGAGCCGCAATCATCGCAAGAATGTGCGCCGGGCCCGCCAGCGCTGCGACGAATTCATGCGGCTTCGCATCGACGACGAGACCGACCTGGAATGGTGCTGCGCTCAATGGGGCCGCATGTGGGAAGGCAACGATGCCGAGGAGACGGTCGCTGCCGAGGATCGTCTGCGGTTCTGGCGCGCCTTCATGAAGCGGCAGACCGCCGGCAGCCCAATCCAGTTCCACACCTTGCACCTGCTCGATGGTGATCGGCGCACAGCCGGCGTCGTCCTGATGTGTCAGGACGGCGTCGTGCTCGGCCAATGCATCGTCCGCGATCCCGAATACGACCGCTTTTGGGTCGGTGTCCGCATAATGGAGGCTTCGATCGAATGGGCCGCACGCGTTGGGCATCGCCAGTTCGATCTCGGCTCCGGGCAAGACTACAAGCAGAGTTGGGGTGAGCCGGTGGCCGGTCGTTACGGTGCCATCTTTCGCCCGCGTGCGGTTAGCGCGCTGTATCGGCTCGGACTCCTGTGACTTCGCTGGGTGAATTCTTTTTTGTTTGATAGCGCAGCGACATTTACCCAATCGAGCGAACCGGTTCGAACTCTGCAAGACCGGGGACGACGGCCGACCCACCGCGGTGATCGCCTGGGCGAGAGCAGTCACTTCGCCGCTGAGGCACAAAGCCGGGGAAAACGGCTTTGTGAGGTATTAATTCGAAGATGCTAATATTATTGTTGCGTCCAGCCGGCAACGCCACCCACGGAGCCGGTCAGGCCCGACGGTCGGACAAATTGTACCCCAACAGGCTGTCGGGCCGCTTGCGCAGACTGCCTTATGTGAGTGCGCGCGGCCCGGCGCCTGCGGGGTTGGGGGTTATGGCGCCGGGCCTTGACCGGCAGGATCCTCAAATTTGCGCGCCGGCGACGTCGACATATATGCTATTGATTATATGAGTAGAATTCATCCAAACGAATAACGAAGGAGTAGAAGGCGAAGCGTGATTGGCACCTGGCCTACCCGAATTAAAACAGGAAAGGTCGGACATGCAGGCCATATTGCCAACCAACCGGGCTGATGGCGGTTTGTGCTCCATCTATTTACTAGGGCGTAATAACCCCCAATAGCTCGCCTAAGCGGAGCGGTAAATGCGGAGAGGTTTGCAATTCCGCGCAGCTCTCTTTCCATCGCTGCAGATATTCAGCGACGGGAATTCCGCTGCGGCCACGCCAGCGGTTGAGAGCGCCGAGCGCTTCTATGCAATCGGGGTTCTGGTCGTATTCGGCGAGGATCGTCACGCTCATTGCCTGCGCGAACGGATTAAGACCGGGAATTTCGATCGCCCCCCGGTTGTCGGCGAACCAAGCGGCGGCGTCACGGGTGAGATCCTGACCATCGGCAAGGGTCGCGTAGGCGCGAACAATGTTCTGGCAATATTGGGCGATGGCGTCACCGAAAGCGTTATCGCCGACGAACGGGGGATGTTTTCTCCAGTCCTCCGCCAGACGTCCGAGGCCGCGCAATGAGAATGCTTCGACCATGGCTTCCTCAAGCCATTGACAGGGTGCGGCGGGCTTGGCGTCGGCTTGCCAACTGTTGGCAAACACATGGCCGAGTTCATGGCCAAACTGATACGCGAGCTTCGACCAGTCTCGCTCGCCGATATCGACGATGATCCATGCCACGCTGCTTCCGTCCGGGTGCAGCCAGATCGCGGGTTGGCCGGAGGTATGCGAGTCGACGCGCACGCGCGCTGGCTGTCGATCGGAGACAAGCCGGACGTCAGTCAGGCAGGAGCGCCGCATACGTTTGATGACCTGAGTGGCCGCGCCCTCCAACATGCGGCCCCAGTCACCGGCAAGCTCGATCGGAGCGTTAAGAAGGGTCGCAGAAGAGGCGTTTGGGTTTATCGGCATGGCGGCGTCACTGGTCTCCGAGTTGATCCTGGGCATCGCCGCGATTGATCCCGCCACAACGGTGCCAAGTACCAATTGCCGCCGCGTAAATAAAGTTGGCCCTTTGCCGGGTTCATCATCCAACCTTGGCGCCGATCGTCAGAGACACTTTGACACCTTCCGGCATATCGCTTCTACCGTTGGCGGTACTTGATCAGATCTGGGGCAAGTCGGTGACGCCGGACCGCAGCATATTTACGTCCTCCAGCACAAATCGTACTTCCGCCTCATCGACGGTTGCCAGCCAGGCCTCTCTGTCGGTTACGCCGTACGAAATCAACAAACGACTTTCATCAGGATGCCAGGCCAGGCCGGCTGCGAATTCGATGCCCTTTTTGTTGAAGAAAAACGGGCGGGTCACTTTCTGTAGAGAGTTCTGTTTGTCGAACCATACGAAGCGGTGAAGATAGTAACGTCGCTTTTCCGGTTGCCTCCATTGCACCTCGTGGATCAGGCACAGCCATCCTCCGTCGAACGCTATGAGCTGGCTGCCACCTCTGAATCGTTGCGCCGCAATCGGGGGCAAGGTTTCGCTGAGAGTGCGGGCCTGATCGTCGATGGTTCGGGTTGGGTCGCATAGGTACATAAAGCGAAGCTCGTCTCCGCCTATATCCGACGGATTGGCCACCACTTGCGGCATCCAGTTTTTCTGATGAATCCGCTGCCCCGCCGGATGTAGAATGCGCCAGTCAGTAAGGTGGCAGGAACCACTTTCCTCGATCCGCGCTATAACCTGTTGGCACAGCGCGTCTTGCGAAAACTCGCGCACACACGCCGAGCCCCAGAGTTCACCATTTATCGCGAACAGACGCAGGTCCTCGAAACCAAGTACGCCTTTGTAGACAGGGTCCGGCATGTCGACCGGCGGCAAAATCTCGCTTGCTGATTGAATGTCCAAATCGTCGCTCAATCGGAGCAGAAAATTCCGGGTGCGGATTGCATCGCCGTTTGTTTCATACTGCAGCTCATCTTCCGTCATCGTGTAGTTCACGGTCCGCTGGGCGAGCACAATTTGCTTGCCTATTCTCGCCACCGACGGATTAGTTGGCCGGTAGCCGTCCGGCGCCGTGAAGCCCAGCGGACGGGCACTGAAGGACGGCATCAGGGCCAGGGCGGGCTGCACATAAAAGAAGGTGTTGGACCACGCCTGGTCTCTGGGACCCTCGCCAGCCCCTCTGTTCAGAGCAAGCCAGTTGCAGGCCGCGCGGCCGCGATCCTTCCGAGCGGGATCGCGGGCGTAATTCGCGACGATCGAATATTCCTCCTGGAGGCCGGTGGCATAGACAGAATCCTCTATGAAAAGGATATCCTGTTCGGGCCGCGCGATTGCCAGCCCGGCCTCACAGAAAAGCACGCTGGCATCGTTCATACCCTTTTCGCGATAATGACGGGCAAGGTCGTAAAGGGGCTCGGCGCGATGCGGTCGCTGGTTGAACGCGGCGAGTGCCTGTCGGACGAAGCCGGCATCGTCGCCCATCTTCTTCAGGCAGCGAGCCTCCTGCAGCCTGGCGTTCCACGCCTCCTCATCCCAGCCACCCATCGCGGCACGCTTGGCATAGGCGACCGCAGCCTCGGCTGTACGCCCGGCGTCGCGGTAGGATTGCGCCAAATAGAACCAGGAGCGATGGTTCTCTGGATCCTTTTCGAGGGCACCCAGCAGGAGTTTGATGTCCCGCTCGAACTTGTCGACCCGGTTCGAGCCTGTGGCGTGATCTTTATACCAAACCCCCCGAAGCTCCTTCGCGCCACCGGGTATGTCGATATATTCGTGGGTTACGCCATGGTAGCGCGCGCCGACATCGCGCTTGACCAAGCGCGTGTTCCAATAGGTAAGGCCCGAATCTGCCCGTTGCAGGAACCGATAGCCCGGTGCATCGAGCCGCTCGCGAAATGCCTTGTTTTCAACAACAAGCTGCATGTCCGCATCGTCGAACAGGAGATAGTCGTACGCAAGTGGCGAGGCATAGGCGTGGTCGAGTGCTGCATTGCGCGCTTGCCCGAAATTGTAGAAAGGAAACTCATGCAGTTCGCCCGGCAGATTGCGTGCGGCGAAGAAGTTGCGGATGAAATCCTGGGTTCCATCGGTCGAGCCGGTATCGCCAATGACCCAGCAATTGATGTGCTCCGCAACCGCGCCAAGACAGCGCTCGAGATTAGCCATCTCATTCTTGACGATCATGTTCAGACAAATTCGCCCGCCGTTTGTCATTTTCCGACTGCCCGCTCCTTGGATAATTGCGCACAGAGGCCGCCATATTTGCATTGCGGCTATATAAGGGACCCTCGATTGTCCCGGCTGGCCATGGACTAGCAGCTGTTGAATCTAGCTAGCCGCAGGCGCAATCGGATGCGGACCATGCCCCGCCAAGCTTTGGGTGTCTCAGCTTCTTGCATGATCACTCATTTCATCGCCTGCTCTTCTACTTCGGTCGCAATCGACTCCTTGGAAAATGCCGGCGCGTGCCGTGTTAGCCAATGTTTGCGCCGGCGTAGAAGGATACTCTTTTTGGAGGAGCTTGCTCATACCAGCCATCGTCGGCATCAAACTTTTGGAGTATACGAGATTGCCGTGGTGTCAACGTAAGGTGTCTAAGTCACGGATTCCAATTGGATTTCGTAACAAATTAAATCTACCACTCGCAGTTACCATTATAAATTGATCCATTTACAACCAGATTATTTCCAATTTACTAGACGTTTAGGTAACGAGAGTGGGCCACTGACTAGCCGAAGGGCGGCCGGGTCGTGGAGATCTGCAAAGCTAGGAGAATGTCGGGAGGGAGGCCACTTTGTGCGTCAGAGGCACAGGGTGTTTGCTTGCCACCATGGCGTCGTGCCGACTTCACCCGGGCGACGTCTTTCCGAAATTGATGTTCCTCGCATGTAGTTCGGGTCCCTCGCAAGTTGTCGCTGGCAAAGCAGTGCCACCGGGATGGGGGGCGTTTTGTATCGCATCGGATCTCACGAGAGTCAGGGCAATGAAACCCGCGGCTCGGACAAGCGTCGGGTCAACCGGCGGTCCGGCGCTGGAGAGAGTTCTTCCACTGCATTGGAGCTTGGGCGCCAGGTGCCTCAACAGTCCACTGCCTCGATCAAGGCCGGACTGCCTCCTGTTCGAGACCCCGGCGTGGCCCTCCACGGCGTCTCCGAAATCCTCTTCGTTGATCCCGACGTATCCGATCTCGGCGCAATCATCCGGCATCTGAGGCCGGAGATCGGGGCGATCGTTCTCGACGCCTGGCGGCCAGCGGCGCGTCAGATGGCGGCGGCGCTGGTAGACCGTTCGGAACTGCGCGCGATCCACATCATCGCGCACGGCGCGCCTGGCCGGGTCGCCTTTGCTGCTGGCGACTGGTCGTCCCAGACGCCGGCAGATGAGGCGGGCGACCTCGCCACGATCGGCGGCTCGCTCGACGAAGGCGGCGCTCTCGGGCTGTGGAGCTGCCGGGCGGGCGCCGGCGCTGAGGGATCTGATTTCATCGTTTCGCTGTCTCGGGCGGCCGGCAGGCCGGTCGCGGCAGCGTCGCACAACGTCGGTGCGCATGTGCTCGGCGGATTCTGGGAACTGAACGTGCGGACGGAGGGCGCCGAGGCGCAGCCGCCGCTAACGGAGGTGGGCATGGGAATCTATGCGGGAATTCTGATCGCCGAGGTGATGGTTACCGGTACCTTGCCGGTCGGCAATATGGCCGGGTCGGTCACCTACTACATCGTCGACATGAACCAGAAGGCCATCGTCGGTCAGGTCATGTTGCCCAGTGCGATGCCGAAGGCAATGCCCGTGTCCATGGCGGTCAAGGTGCCGAACGCAACAGCCTCGCTAGCCATCGGCACATTCGACGCCGCCGGCGACTTCCAGCGTTCCAGCATCCTGAGCGTGAGCGCCTCCGCGGAGCCAACCGGAGCGCTTGGGCCGTCTAGCAGATGATCGCTGATCCTCCAGACCTCCCATTTCGCAGTGCCGGCACTGCCGGCCTTTGTCGTTCTCGTGAGCTGACTTCGAGTCAAAAGGACCTCGCCATGGCCCGCGTTTCTGAAATTCTCTTTGTCGACCCCTCCGCGCCGGATCTGGGGACAATCCTGACCAACCTGCGGCCGGAGGTAGAAGCGATCATGCTGGACGGCCACCGACAGGTGGCGCGCCAGATTGCCGAGACACTGGAAGGGCGCAGCGGGTTGGTCGCCGTGCACGTGGTCGCCCACGGCTCGCCAGGCCGAATGCATTTCAGCTCGGGCGACTGGTCAGTCGACATGTTGGAGGATGCGGCGGATGACTTCGCGGCGATCGGCAGGGCGCTGAGCATCGACGGCGATTTCAGGCTGTGGAGCTGCGAGACGGGCAAGGGCCAGACAGGCGAGACGTTTGTCGAGGCGCTGCATGATGCGACCGGCGCGGAGGTCATGGCCGCGGCAGGGCTCGTGGGCGCCGAGGCGCTGAACGGAGCGTGGGACCTTGTGTCTGATGGTGAACGGGTGATGCCGCCTTTAACTGAAATGGGGGTGAGAAGGTTCGCCGCCATTCTAAGTCTTGAGGTCACCCTTACCGGTTCGCTTGACACATCCATGGGGGTGTCAGGCGTGTTCCCTGTGCAATATTATATAACAAATTCATCTGACGTTATTGTAGGCAGTTTTACGTTACCTTCTAGAACATCAACAGGTAATTTTTCTTCTGTTCAGATGATTGCAGACGTGCCGGTAAGCGGAAATTATAATATTATAGCTCTGGTTCCTACCAACAGCGATGACAATAATTCGAGCTATACCGTTGTAGCCGCGGGCACCTTCACAATTGCATCCTCAGGGGCGGGAACGATTGCGAGCCCAGACACCAGTAATTCAAATGGTGTCTTCAGGCTCACAGCTGTTTCTTCTAGCAGCAACGCAGGCGCCACCGGTGCGACTGGAGCTACAGGTTCGACAGGCGCTACAGGTTCGACTGGCGCCACAGGCGCCACAGGTTCGAGTGGAGCCACGGGTTCTACTGGTGCGACCGGCCCGGTGGGTTCGACTGGAGCGACCGGCGCCGCTGGCGTCACCGGTGATACTGGTGCAACCGGAGCCACGGGTGCAACGGGTAGTACCGGAGCCTCGGGTGCAACCGGCGATACCGGAGCCACGGGTGCGACCGGGGATCCCGGCTCAACGGGTGCCACCGGCGCTACGGGTGCCACCGGCGCTACGGGCGACACCGGTGCGACTGGGGACACCGGCGCCACAGGTTCAACGGGTGCGACTGGCGCGACCGGCGACACTGGAGCGACTGGCGCAACGGGCGACACCGGTTCAACCGGTGGGACTGGCGCGACCGGCGACAACGGAGCAACTGGCGCAACGGGTGATACCGGAGCCACGGGTGCAACCGGCGATACCGGAGCCACGGGTGCGACCGGGGATCCTGGCTCAACGGGTGCCACCGGCGCTACGGGCGACACCGGTGCGACTGGGGACACCGGCGCCACAGGTT
>NZ_VFVB01000015.1:0-125903 GCF_006658535.1 Mesorhizobium sp. B2-4-13
AAACGGTCCAGAAGTTCCTTCTCAATAGCCATGCGATGATTCTCCTTTCCATCATCATGGCCTCACGCACAAGATTCCTGACAGTCCCTGGACACAGCTTTGAAAGGTGCCTTTCTAGACTACGAACACAGGCGTGGAATGAAGAAATCTCAAACGACCAGCTTGCCGTCAATGAGACGACCCCGTTCAGAACCTGAATCGAAGTCAAAGATCAAGTGTAACAGCGCCTTTCGCGCGGCTGCAACAGGCCAGGACCAAGCCCGAGGACTTTTCATCGGACGTGAGTCCGCCGAGATCCTGCATCGTGACTTCGCCAGAGAGCTTGGCTATTCGGCACGTACCGCAAACTCCCTGCTGGCAGCCACTGGGAACATAGACGCCACAGTTGCGCGCCGCCTCCAGCAGGGTCTCTCCGGGCGCGCAGCGATGCTCCAATCCGGACCGAGCGAAATGCACCGAGGACGAAACGGCAGATGCTACGTCCGAAGTAACACCGCTCAGGCCGCCACCGAAGCTCTCCTCATGATAACGACGTGCATCAACACCCGTCTGGCCAAGACCGTCCCGCAGCGCCTTCATGTACTGTTCGGGGCCGCACGCGTAGACCGTGCGCTCGCGAAGATCGGGGACCAGGCGCAGGAGCATGGGACCGTCTACCCGGCCGGTGGGTCCTGCCCAAGTGGGATCTCTCCTAGAACAGACGCATGTGACGCTCAGGTTCCGAAACCGGGCAGCGAGCACATCGAGTTCCAACCTGAAGATGAGATCTCGCGGCGACCGCGCGCTGTAGATGAGGCACAGGTCCAGATCCGACGCTCGGTCCGTCAAGGTGCGCAACATCGACATAAGAGGCGTGATCCCGCTGCCTCCGGCAAGAAAGAGAGGCTTCTCGCTGTGGAAGCCGTCGAGTTTGAACGAGCCCAGGGGGCCTTCGATGTTGATTTCGTCGCCCGCTCGAAGGTTGTCGTGGAGCCAATTGGAAACGAGCCCGCCTGGTGTCCGCTTGACCGTGATGTGCAAGTCGAGCGGTCGTGTAGGTGGCGACGATACGGAATAGGAACGGCTTACCGTAGCGCCACCGATTGTGAGGTGAAGGACAACGTATTGCCCCGCATTGAAGCAGAACATGCGGTCTGACGCAGCCGAGAAGACAAATGTCTTCACGTCGTGTGTCTCGTCGATGATCGCGCGGCAGAGCATTGCCTGTGAGGATGCCTCGGCCCATTGCCGCTGCCGCATGGTTGCGAAAAAATCGGAAGCCGAAAAGGAAGTGTGTGCGTTCATGGCCGGGCTCTTCAGTGACGCCCCAACATGCCAGCCGAACCATCTCCCGAACAGGGGTTCAGCCCCGCTCTTTAATCGGGAATTTCGATTTAGGTCTCGAGCGACATCACCGCAAGCTGCAGTGCACGGAGTCCTTTGCGAATGATCGGTTCGTGTCTGCGCCGAGCGAGCATAGCCGTGTGGACAGGCTGGTGGAGCGTCGGTGCGCCCTCGACCAGGAAGGACGGGCACTCGGCCGTAAATCTGCGGGCATCGTCGTTGCGCATGTAACAGCTCCCCCCGGCTCGCCGCAGCATCGCTTCGGCCAGGCTCTCGGATCCCATGGAAAGTCGCGAAATTGCCAGAGAAGGGATCAGCTCCGCATGGGTCTTCTCAAGTAACACGGTGTAGCCCGGACGAATGTAGCTATCAGGATTGACCTCCGACATCGTCCTGGCGAAGGTCGACACCATTACGTATTCCTCGACCATGAGGTGGTCGTACGCAATTTCGGGAAGATAGCGGGGTGCGTAGAGCACGGCGATATCGAGATTCCCCATGCTGAGATCTGTCACCATCTGGTTGGAATAGTCAGATTCCACGTGAATCGAGGCTTGGGGAAGGGCCTGACAGAGCGCCTCCACCCAGCCAGGCAGCACTGAGCGTGTCATGCCAACCTGCGCTGCCACGCGCAGGGTTCCTTCGAACCGGTTGAAGGCCCGCACGTCATGGCGCGCTTGCGACCAGGTCGACAGCATCGCCCGCGCGTAGGCTTCGAAACGTCGCCCCGCCGCTGTCGGTTCAGCGCCAGCGCGACCACGATGGAAAAGCTCCGACCCGACTGCGCTTTCAAGACTCTTGATCCGGCTGCTGACAGTCGACTGCGTAATGTTCAGCCGGTCGGCAGTCCGGTTAAAGTTTCGCGATTCGATGATGTCGAGGAAGGTCTCAATGTGGTCCAGCTGCATGGTCTAACCCCTCCGATCGAAAAACTCGATCATTACCCAGAAATCATTGGCTTGATCCGGCATTTGTCAAGGCGGAAGCTGAAGAGACTAAACGGCTAGCGGAACGCGGCCTGCGGAGAGGGAGCGAAGCTAAAGTGTTTATCGTCGACTGCGATTGCCACAACTACTGGTCCAGCGCCACGGTGCTGGAGCCCTACCTCACCGGTGTCTGGAAAGACATGTTCATAGAGGGCGAAAAGACCGGTCCCCGCGGATCCTTCCCGCATGGCCACCGTCCCTGGTTTCATCCGCAGGATTTCTCGCGAAAGGACGTGCGGCCCGAGACCGAAGCCGACAACTACCGCATCATGAAGGAAAAGCATCTCGACAAATACAATGTCGGCGTGGCGATCCTCACCGGCGACGAGCCAATAGAAGCCTCGACTCTGGCCAATCCCTATTACGCAAGTGCGCTGGTCAGTGCCTACAATGACTATCAGATCGCGGAGTGGCTGCCGAAGGACAGCCGCTTCATGGGTTCTATTGTCATCGCGCCTCAGGATCCGACGCAGGCGGCGGCCGAAATCCGTCGGCTCGGCAGCCACCCTCGCATGGTCCAGGTTCTCGCCTCCCAAGGCTCTGTGCGGCCGTATGGTGATCCCTTCTACCACCCGATCTACGAAGCCTGCGCGGAAATGGGCCTGCCATTCGCCATCCACCTCGGCGGACACGGGGGGATCAACTGGAACGCTGTCGCGCCTGCCCCCACGACTTTCTTCTGGGAGACACACGCTATCCTGCACATGTCGGCGATCAGCCATGTGGCCAGCATGATTGCCCATGGAGTGTTCGAGAAATGGCCGGAGCTCTACTTCGTGGTGGTCGAGTGCGGCGTGGCCTGGGTGCCGACGGTGCTGTGGCGCCTCGACGCCGACTACAAGGCTCTTCGCAAGGAGACGCCTTGGCTGAAGATGCTGCCGTCCGAGTACTGCCGCCGAAACATTCGGTTCTCCACACAGCCCCTGGAGCAGCCGGCGAATGTGCAGCATCTCTGGTCCATTCTGGAGGCAATGGACGGCGAGAACACGCTTATGTTTGCGTCCGATTATCCGCACTGGGATTACGATGACGTCAACACATTGCACATTCCGCCGGGGTGGCGCCGCAAGGTGCTCGGCCAAAATGCGCTTGACGTCTATAAGCGCATTCGCCGCCCGGAAGCCGCCGCGGCAGCATGACGAGGGTCGACATGGCTGAGAAGACGTATATTTGTCGCGCCGACGAGATCCAGATCGGAACGCCATTCATCGCTAAGGTGCGCAGCCTGTCGATCGGCGTGTTCCGGATCGGCGAAAGTTTCCATGCGCTGCTGAATGTCTGCCCTCATCGAGGGGCTCCGCTTTGCGAAGGGCCGCAATGCGGCACGACCGCTCCCGTCGAGGGACCCGAATTCATTTACCACCGCGAGAACGAAATCGTTCGCTGCGCCTGGCATGGGTGGGAATTCGACATCAAGTCGGGTGCGGCCCTGGTCAACCCGAGCGTTCGCGCGCGGACCTTCCCAGTCACCCTCGAAGCTGGGAGCATTTACGTGACGGCCTGATATGGAGGCGGGACTTTGGGAGCTAGTTGGGCATCGCAACCATGATCAACGTCTTATGCGCTTCATCGTTTTTGCTAATGCGACGCAATTTGGGATGGATTGCCTGCACGTTCCGCTAACGTGACAATAGTCTGAGAAAAATCAGCGCAACTCGACTGGGGAACACCATGAAACATGATCTTCTTGCATCGGCTCTTGGCATGCTGTTGCTGGCGCCGATCGCATCGGCAACTGCTGCAGACGTCACCATGCCGGACCCAAATTACGCTACCGCGACGGCGGTCATGAACGTGATCAAGGACGCCGCCGAGCAGGAGCTCGGGCTCGACGTTTCGACCGTGACCACCACGGCCGTCCCCGTTATTTGGGAAGCGATGGACCGTAACAAGGGGGAAGTCGATATCTGGCCCGATGTCTGGCTGCCGAACCAGCAGGGTCTTGTCGACAAATATGTCAAGGGCGCGGGCACCGTGAAACTCGCGAAGAATGGCTATGAGGCCAAGCAAGGTTACTGCGTGACCCAAGTTACGGTCGACAAATACGGCGTCAAGGACGTATCCGACCTCGCCAACCCCGATAACGCCAAGATATTCGACACCAATGGCGACGGCAAAGGCGAAATCTGGATCGGCGCTTCAGGCTGGCAGTCGACCAACATCGAAAAAGTGAGGTCCCGTGATTACGGCTTCGCCGATTTCTTCGATCTGCAGGTCACCGACGAAGCGGTAGCTGCGGCATCGCTCGATCGTGCCGCGAAGGCCGATAAGCCGTGGGTGGGCTACTGCTACGGTCCGCACCAGAATTTCGCGCGCTACAAGCTTGCCTTCCTTTCCGAGCCGAAACACGATCCGGCCAAGTTCGTGATGCTGCAGCCGAGCGAGGACCCTCAATGGTTCGAAAAATCGAAAGTGTCGTCGGCCTACGCTGACACCACCGTGCACATCGCCTATGCTGCTTCGCTGGCGCAGCGGCAACCGGAACTGACGGCCGCTCTGGATCGGATTACTCTCAATCCGGATGACATCAGCAAGTGGGCCTACGCAATCATCGTCGACAAGAAGCCGGCAGATGATGTGGCGAAGGAATGGATCAAAACCCACCCCGATGAGGTGGCGAAATGGTTTGGGCACTGAAGTCGAGGGCTGAGGCTGCGGGCTCTAAACGGGCCCGCATTGTCGCCAAGCCGCGCGATCCTGTTTTTAGACGGGGACTGTAGCCGGTGGACGCCGCACCGGTCAGGGCATCGGGCCGAGCCGACCCGGCGGACCGCGCCGACGGGGCAGCCCATGCTGCCGCCATTATCATGAAGGGCGTTTGGAAAATCTTTGGCGCCCGCGCGCCGGAGGCGATTGCGGCGGTTTTGCGCTATGGCCTCGATAAGGACGAAATCGCCAGGCGGTTCGGCTGTGTCGTTGGCGTGGCCGATGTCAACATTTCAGTTCGGCCGGGTGAAATCTTCTGCGTCATGGGTCTGTCGGGCAGTGGCAAATCGACATTGATCCGCCATATAAACCGCTTGCTTGAGCCATCCGCGGGCGAGATTTTCGTCGATGGTGAAAACGTTATGGCGAAGTCGCCCAAGGAGTTGAGGGCATTGCGGTCCCGCAAGATAGCCATGGTTTTCCAAAGCTTCGGGCTGCTTCCGCATCGGACCGTGCGCGACAACGTCGCGCTTCCGCTGGAGATCCAAGCGGCAAACAAGCAGCGGAGATTCGATGCCGCCGAGGCGGCGCTCGCCAAGGTGAACCTATCGGGCTGGGGGGATCGTTACTGCCATGAACTCTCCGGCGGCATGCAGCAGCGCGTCGGGCTGGCACGCGCTTTGGCTGCCGAGCCGGCCATCCTACTGATGGATGAGCCGTTCAGCGCGCTCGATCCGCTGATTAGGCGGCAGTTGCAAGATGAGTTCCTGGCCCTTTCGCGCTCCATGGGCAAGACAGTGATTTTCATAACCCATGACCTCGACGAGGCTATACGGATTGGCGACCGGATCGCGATCATGAAGGACGGTGTAATCGTCCAGACTGATACGCCTGAGGAGATAGTCACATCCCCGAAGCATGACTATGTGGCGAAGTTCGTCGCCGACATTTCGCGCCTGAAGGTGATCACAGCTGGACGGATCATGGAGTCGGTCCAGAATTTCAGGACCCGGCACCGTCCGGAGTTGGATGTCAGCCGGTTGCGCAGTGTGGATTCACGGCAACCCCTGGCCGAACTGGTCGAACTCGCGGCACAGGATGGCGCACCGCTGGCTGTGACTGCTCCCGATGGGTCAGTTGTCGGAATTATCGATAGGCAGATCCTTCTCGACGGTTTGCGAAAGGGCAAAGCCCGTGAACGCCCATGATCCGGCCCCCGTGCGGTCGACAGAACAGGCTCAAACGGCAGAGGACGCGCTCGTACGGGAGTTCGTTGTGCGCAATCCGCATTATTACGCGCAGGTGTTCGCCCGTATCCGGCGAGCTTCCGGTGCCATCTGGCCGTTCAACTTCGCGGCCGCGCTGCTTGGGCCAGTGTGGGCCGCGGCCAGAGGCATCACGCTGTTGTTCTGGCTTACGTTCTTCCTGGAGACACTAGCGGTTGTTCAAATCGGCGTCGGCGCGGCTCGCAACCTCGGCGTCACAGAGCAAGCACGAGCCGAACGCGTCAGCAAACAGGCACAGGTGCGTGCGCAACAGGCGGAGGCCGCCGAGGCGGCGGGGCAGGACAATGCAGCAGGACTGAAGTCATCAGCCGCCGCTCTGGAGAAAGCTGCCGACAGCGCCAGGATGCAGGCTGAGGCTGCGAAGGCGAAGGCCCCGCTTGTAATTGGGTCCGGTCTTGTCACTTTGCTGCTGGCCAGGCTGCTCGCCGGTTTCGTCGCCAACCGGATGCTCGAGCGACGCTTCGCGCTCTGGCGGTCGAAGTCGACACTTCAGCGCGGGCTCAATCTTCCGCTGGCCATATGTGCTTTTACCTTTTGTATCGCAGCCTACGGGCTTTCGGCTTATCGCTTCGCCTCGTCAACGCCAGCGGTCTGGCTAACTGCTGCCCCCTCGAACCGCGAGTGGCAGGCGACCTTGTCATCAGCGCTGGACAGCCTAATGGCAGCGGTATCGCATCTGGGGGACGGCTTTTTCGGCGGCATCACCGCCGCAATCTCGTTGGTGCTCGATGGCTTGGCCTATGGGCTGACAGGCATGCCGTGGCCCGTTACGATGGCGATCATTCTCGTCCTTGCCTGGCAACTGGCTGGGCCGCGCATAGCCATCTTCAGCGCTGCTGCGCTCGCCTATCTTGCCGTCCTCGGCTTTTGGGAAAAGAGCCTGGAAACCGTGGCCCTGTTGGGCACATCGGCTATTCTCTGCCTGTCGACCGGAATCCCGCTTGGGATATGGTGCGGACGCCGGCCGCGCGTCTACGTGTCTGTGCGGCCGGTGCTCGACTTCATGCAGACCATGCCGGCGTTCGTCTACCTGATCCCAGTGATTGCGTTGTTCGGCATCGGTAAGCCGCCCGGCGTCATCGCCACGCTGATCTTCGGCACGCCGCCCGTTGTGCGCCTGACCGCACTCGGCCTGCAAGGCGTCCCTCCGGCCATAAGAGAGGCCGCGCAGGCCTATGGCGCTACAAGATGGTTTCTCTTAACGCGGGTCGACCTCCCGCTTGCCATGCCTTCCATCATGGCCGGAATAAACCAGACCATTCTGATGTGCCTTTCAATGGTGGTCATCGCTTCCCTGATCGGTGCCAAAGGACTTGGAGAAGATGTCCTCAACGCCCTTCAATATGCGGCCGTGGGGCAGGGATTGCTCGCGGGCTTCGCCATTCTTCTGTGCGCCATGATCATAGACCGCATCGTGCAGGGAAGGGTCGAGTAGCGGTCTGCTGATTTTCGGCACCGGCCAGCACGTCCCGAACCGGGCACCACAGGACCACGATACCCGCGCTCAGAAATAGTCCTGGTCCGGCATGCTCTCCTTACGTTTGGCGATGAAGGCCTGCAGCGCTTCATCGATCGCGGGATCGAGGCCAGGGTCCACATAGTCGCTCAGAAGCTTCTTCCACTGGCGATTGGCGCGCTGGGCGGCATCCAGGCCGCCTTCGGCATTCCACTGCTCGAACGAATTGTTATCGCTGACGGTCGAGCGGTAGAATGCGGACAGGAAGTTCGACTGCGTATGGGCGCTGCCTAGGAAATGCGATCCGGGCCCGACTTCCCCGATGGCATCCATCGCCTGACCGTTCACCGACAAGTCGATACCTTCGAACAGGCTCATTACCTTACCGCAAAGGTCGGCGTCGATTATGGTCTTCTCGAAGCTGGTGACAAGACCTCCCTCCAGCCACCCCGTCGCGTGGTTGATGACGTTGGCGCCGGCGAGAAGCGACATCAGCAGGCCTAAGGTCCCCTCCTGCTCAGCCTGCGCGTCTGGCAGCTTGGACGCCGAAAGCGTGCCGACCGTGTGGAATGGAACACCGACCCTTCGCGCCAGTTGTCCGGCCGCCAGGACCATCTTTGCCGCTTCCGGCGTGCCGAAAGTCGGCGCGCCGCTCTGCATGGAGATGGTGCTTGCAAAGCTCCCCATCAGACAGGGCGCTCCTGGATTGATAAGCTGGACTAGGGAAAGGCAGGCAAGCGCCTCTGCGAGCACCTGGGCTAGAGTACCGGCGACGGTGCAGGGGCTCATTGCGCCGGCGAGCGTCCATGGCGTGCAGGCGACCGGCTGATTGTTGCGCGCGCAGACCTTGAGCGACCCGGACATGTTCGCATCGAGCACCAACGGTGCGTTGGTGTTGCTGACGTTGTAGAGCACGGCGTTGGTTGCGACGAACTCCTCGCCGAAGACGATTTTGGCGATGTCGACTGCGTCCTGCG
Source organism: Mesorhizobium sp. B2-4-13 (assembly GCF_006658535.1). Taxonomy (NCBI): domain Bacteria; kingdom Pseudomonadati; phylum Pseudomonadota; class Alphaproteobacteria; order Hyphomicrobiales; family Phyllobacteriaceae; genus Mesorhizobium; species Mesorhizobium sp. B2-4-13. The sequence continues at coordinate 8,675 of NZ_VFVB01000015.1, forward strand.
CCCGCATGGAGCCGATAAACGCCCCCATGAAGGCGCGATCCGAATGGCGGACATGCGCATAAAGCATGTCGAGATGCCGTTTGTTGGCCGGCAGGTCGACAGGCTCGCAGACCACACCGCCCGAATGATGCAGATGCGGGATCATCTGATGGATTTTTACCAGATCGCGAAAGTCCGCGATCGTGGCATAGCGACGGCCCCGATCGAGATCATGGACAAAGGGCGGCCCCCAAGACGGACAAAGCACGGTATTGTCGCCGCCGATCATCACCGTGTTTGCCGGGTTGCGGGCATGCTGCTTGAACTGCGAAGGCGCTGTGGCGCGTACGATCTTGCGGCACATTCCGGGCTCGAAGCGCACCCTGGTGCCCTTCACGTCGGCGCCCGCTTCGCGGAAGATGTCGAGGATCTCCGGATCGTCATGGAATTCCATGCCGACCTCCTTCAGCAAACGATCGGCATTTGCCTCGATTAGGCTCAACCCTTCTTCGTCGAGGATATTGAAAGTGCCAATCCTGCGGTTGAGGTAGGGACGCCGTGCCGCCTGCTGTGCCATCCGCTGGCCTTGCCTTCCGGCACGGCCCCCGCTTCGTGGCGCTGGAGCGGTAGGGATGTTCGTGGCGTCCTTATTCATCTTTATCTCCATGATCAGGCAGGTGTGCAGGCGACCAGCGCATCTGCCCGGACGCCGCGCATCCGCAGATTGTCCGGATCGTAAGGAGCTTTCCTCAACTCCCGCGCCGTCAGTTCCTTGCCGAGGATCGAGACGGTCAGATCTTCAACCGCAACGCCGGGCTTCAGATAGGCAAGTGCGATGGTCTTGCCGGTGCGGAAGCCATGAGCCCCGGAGGTGACGATGCCCACCGGGCGGCCAGCCTGCATTACTGCGTGAGCATAGAAGGGCAGCCTTTCGTCATCGTCTTTGATCTGAAGCAAGACCATTGACCAAGAGCTCTTGCAGACGCGCTCCAGCATTGCCTCGCGGCCCACAAATGTCCGGCCATCGGTCTTGACCAACGCGCCCAAACCGGCCTCCAGCGGCGTACGCTCGGTGGTCAGGTCAGCCCCCCAGGCGCGATAGCCCTTTTCCAGCCGCATCGCGTTCAGCGCGTAGACACCGAACGGACGCAGGTCGAACTGAGCGCCGGCTTTGGTGATTGCCTCGTAGAGCTTGCCGAACTGCGCGAGTTGCACATGCAGTTCCCAGCCGAGTTCGCCAGCATAGGAGACGCGGAGCGCTGCCGCTCTGATGCCCGCCACGCGCATGATCTGCGCTGAAAGCCATGGGAATGCCGCATTAGACAGGTCGGCTTCGCAGATCTTTTCCAGTAGATCGCGGGCACGCGGGCCCATTACGCCGAGCACGCCTCGCCTCTCCGTGACATTATCGATCGTCACGTCCGGAAAGGCCGCGGCGCGCGCCCGCAGCAAATCCTCGTCATGGCGTTCGGCAAGTGCTGCACTGGTCAGGTAGAAGACGTCATCGCCCAAACGCGTCACGGTGAATTCCGACGCCACGCCGCCCTTTGCCGTTAGCACATGAAGAAGCCCGATGCGGCCATGACGCTCCGGTGGCCGGTTGGCGCCGAGAGACGCCATGAAGGCGCCGGCGCCAGGTCCACCGATTTCGAACTTGGAGAAGGCCGAAAGGTCAATGGCGCCGACGCTGCCCTGCACGCCGAGGCATTCGCCGCGCACTTCGTCGAACCAACCGGGCTTGCGGAAGGTGAGCGGCGGATTGCGGTCGGTGCCGTTGGAGGCAAACCAGTTCGGCCGCTCCCAGCCATAGGCGGCGCCCAGCACCGCGCCCTGGCTATTTTGAAGCTCAAGCGCCGGCGTCGTGCGGCGCGGGCGGCCGGCCTCGCGTTCCTCATTGGGATAGTGGACGCCGAATTGCAGGCCGAATCCTTCGACCGCCTTTTCGATGCGATAATCACGATCGGCGTAGTTGCCGAACCGGCGCGGATCGACGGCCAGAGCATCGCTTGGCGGTGACCCGTCGACGATCCAGTCGGCAAGGAAGCGACCAGCGCCGCCGCCTTCCATCACGCCCATGCTCGAGCCGGTGAGCAGCCAGGCGTTCGCAAGGCCGAAGGCCGGCCCGACCAGGGGATTGGCATCCGGCGTGAAGGTGATCGGGCCGTTGACCACCGTCTTGATGCCGGCATTGGCAAGCGCCGGCACCCGGTCCATCGCCAGGGCGATGATGTGCTCGACCCGATCGAGGTCCGGCGGCAGCAGTTCCATACCGAATTCAGGCGGCACGCCATCGATCGCCCACGGAAGGGCTGACTTTTCGTAGGGGCCAACGATATAGCCGTCGCGCTCTTGGCGAAGATACCAGCTTTCCTCCGGATCGCGGATGATCGGCAGTTCCTTGGTGCCTGCGGCAATACGCTCGGCGATCCCGGGAACTGTGTCCGTCACGACATACTGATGCAGCATTGCCACCACCGGCAGGTCGATGCCCATCATGGCGCCGATCTCGCGGCACCATGTGCCGGCGGCATTCACCACATGCTGGGCGATGATGTCGCCCTTTTGGGTGCGGACAAGCCATTCGCCCGATGCCTTGCGTTCGATCCCCAGCACCGGATTGTGGCGCACGATCTCGGCGCCGCGCGAGCGTGCTCCAGTGGCCATGGCGTTGGTCGCGAGCGTCGGATCGACATGGCCGTCATTGGGCTCGTAGATGGCGCCGATGATCTCATCGGTATGGCAGAGCGGATAGAGCTCCTTGAGTTCGCTGGGGCTCAGGATGTCGAAGTCATGTCCGACGAACCGGCCGAGCCCCTGAACATGGCGGAATTCATCCATCCGCGCCTTCGAGCGGGTTATGCGCAAAGCGCCGCTGGGATGGAAGCCGGTCGGCAGTCCAGTCTCGGCGGTTAGGATTTCCCGGTAGAGCTGCACCGAATGCGCGCGCATTTCCATGATCGTCGCGTTGTGAGCGAAATGCGTGCAAAGGCCCGCGGCGTGCCAGGTGGAACCCGCAGTCAGCTCTTGTCTCTCGACGAGCATGACGTCGTCCCAGCCGCGCTTGGCGAGGTGGTAGAGCAACGATACGCCCATGGCGCCGCCGCCGATAACGACCACACGGGCCTGTTGTCTCATGAATTTTCCTCCGCGCTTGCGCGCATGCGCGATCCGGTTGGGTCGTAAGGTGGTTTGTCGAGCGGCCGAAGCTTGTAGCGGACACCGGCTACCGTGATTTCGTAGTCGCAGGCGAGCAGCTGCGTTTTCGTTTCGCCCGGATCGAGGGCAACATAGCCCAGACAAAGGCTTAGACCCGTGCGAACGCCCAGGCCACCCGAAGTGGTCAACCCGGCGAGCTTGCCGTTTCGATAGATCGGCTCGTCATGCAGCAGAAGCGGATTGGCGCCGTCGACGGCGAAATGCATTAGCCGGCGCTGCACGCCTTCGGCCTTCTGCTTCAACAAGGCCTCCCGGCCGAGGAAATCACCTTTCTTCCAGGACACGGCAAATGAAAGACCCGCTTCCAGCGGCGTGTCCTTCGGCCCGATATCATGGCCCCAATGGCAGTAACCTTTTTCGAGGCGGCAGCCGTCGAGCGCGTAGTGACCGCAAAAGACCAGGCCGTGAGCACCGCCCGCCGAGGCGATTGCCGCCAATACGCTCTCGGCATGTTCGACAGGTGCGTAGAGCTCGAAGCCGAGTTCGCCGACAAAGCTGATGCGCGTGGCCCGCACATTGGCGGTTCCGATGTCGATGCGACGCGAGGTCGAGAACGGGAACGCCGCGTCGGAAAGATCGGCGTCGGTGAGGTTCTGGAGCAGCGTACACGAGCCTGGGCCCATGACGCCGAGAACGGCCTCCGCCGATGTGGCGTCGAAGACTGAGACAGCGAGGCCGAGATCCTCGGCACGGCGGCTGATCCAGGCAAGATCCTTCTGCCTTGTCGCGGCGCCTGAGATGATGCGGAACGCGTCTTCACCGTCGCGCGTGACCGTCACGTCGGCTTCGATGCCGCCGCGCGTATTGAGCATCTGGGTATAGACGGCGCAGCCTTCGGACCTGTCAACGTCGGCGGCGCACAGGCGCTCCATCAGCGCGGCCGCGTCGCGTCCGCGCACATCGATCTTGGTGAAGGGCGAAAGCTCGAACACGCCGACGCCTTGCGCCATCCGCTCAGCTTCGTTCCTGGCCGCGCTCCACCATTTCTGCGCGCCGACGCAATAGCCGCGTGTCTCCGCCCCGCCAAACCAGAGCGGTCGCTCCCAGCCGGTCGGCGCGCCGAAAACAGCGCCCGCTTCGGCGAATGTGCGGTGAAATGCGGAGCGCCTGACGTCACGCCCGGCGGTCGCCTGTTTATAGGGCCAATGCATGTGGAAAAGATCCGCGACGGCTTCCTCCATCCTGGCGCCGACGAAGGAACGGGCCGCTGCCGAACGGTCGAAACGGGCGATGTCGAGGGCCCACAGATCGAGGCCAGGTTCGCCATCGACGATCCATTCAGCCATCGCCTTGCCGGCGCCGGCCGAAGACATCATTCCCGTCGAATTGAAACCGGCGGCAACAAAGAATCCGCGCAGGTAGGGCGACTCACCCATCAGCGGTCGCGTATCAGGCGTAAAACTCTCCGGCCCGTTCATGAAATGCCTGATGCCGGTTTCAGACATCGCCGGCAGAAGCTTCAATCCTGCCGACATGAACGGCTCGAACTGCTCCCAATCCTCCGGCAGCTCAAGGAATGGCCTGTCGCCGGCGGGTCCGCGAACGTCGAAGAGCTTGGCGTTCGGCTCGAACCCGCCCAACACCAGCTTGCCGGAATCGCCCTTGATGTAGATGCCTTCATCGAGGTCGCGAAGGATGGGGAACGGATCCTGGAGCCCCGCAATCGGCTCGGTGACGACATACATGTGCTCGACGGCCTGCAACGGCACTGGAACGTTGGCGAGCGCGCCAATACCGCGCGCCCAGGCGCCGGCGCAGTTGACGACGATCTCGCAATCGATGGTGATGCCGGAGGCCAGGTTGACGCCCGCGATCCGGCCGTTTCGGGCTATGAAGCCCGTGCAAGCGGCTCCTTCAAGGATGCGGATACCAGCGCTCCGCACACGTTTTGCATAAGCAGCACAGATGTCGACTGGACTGGCCTGGCCGTCTTCGTCGACCCACAGCGCGCCAACAATGCCATCGGCGCCGACCCCGCTCACCCGCTCGGTCACAGCGGCCGGACCGATAATTTCAACCGTCAGGCCACAGACATCGCCCATATGCGCGATGCGCTTCAGCTCGTCCATGCGCTCCGGGTGACGCGCCAGCCACAGCCCGCCGGTACGCCTGTAGCCGGACGCCTGCCCGGTGAGCTCCTCAAGGCGTGGGAACAGTTCAGTTGCGTATTGCGCGAGCCTTGTCAGGTTAAGGCTGGCGCGCAACGGGCCAACAATTCCGGCTGCATGCCACGATGTGCCGCTTGTCAGTTGGTGGCGCTCCAGAAGGACGACATCACCCACCCCCGCTTCGGCAAGGTGATAGGCTGTGCTGAGGCCAATGACGCCGCCACCAATAATTACGATGCGTGCACTGTCATTCACTTATCGGGCACCTTTGCTGGGTCGCAAGAAGGTGATCTTTTCCCGCTAAGCCTCTTGCGCTCAAGCCGAATTGCGCAACATTAGCAAAACTTATGGAACCTCACGGGCGGAGTTGCGGGTGACGAGCGGCAGTTTCGATTTCAACCTGTTTCGGGCGATCGAAGTGTTCGTCGCCGTTGTCGAGACGAGGCATGTCACCCAGGCGGCACAGATGTTGGGCATGACGCAGTCAGCTGCTTCGCAACATCTCAAGAACCTGGAAAGGGGCCTCGGCGTCACCCTGATTGACCGCAATTTACGGCCGATCGAACTCACCAAGGCAGGCATTGCACTGCACCGCCGCGCCGTCGCCATACTGGCTGAGGTCGAGGGCCTACGCACCGACGCACGCCGGGTCAACGCTGCGCCGCTGCCCTTGTTGCGCATTGCCCTTTTAGCCTCGATTGCGACCACGCTGGCGCCAGCGCTGTCAGTCCTCGCCCGCAAGAACTTCGGCATCCCCGAACTCAGCCTTTTCGCAGGTCTTGCGACGGATCATGTCGCCTTGCTGCGGGCCCGGCGCGCCGACCTCGCCGTCACCTCTGGCGAACTGTTCGAGATCGAGGGACTGACGCGCTATCCTGTAATGACCGAAAAATTTCTGCTGGTCACGCCGAAAGGCTTTGCCGGCGATGTCCGCGACATCGTCAAGCTCTCGAAGAAGCTGGCTTTCGTACGCTTCTCGCGCGAAACGCCCGTCGGCCTTCGCGTCGACCAGCATCTCAGCCGCCTTCGCATCGAGATCCCACGCGCCATGGAAGGCGACCGTTCCAGCGTGGTGATGGCGCCGGTTGCGGCTGGCATGGGTTTTGCCATCCTGACGCCGACCTTGCTCATCGACGGTCTGGCGGAAGGCATGGAGATCGACGTCCACTCGCTGCCTTTCACCGGACTGTCGCGCAGCATTCTGCTGGTCGCGCGCGAGCGCGAACTCGGAAACCTGCCGGCGGCTTTCGCCGCGCGCACCGCCGAAGTGCTGACCGACGCGATCACCACCCGTCTGCCTGGCCTGCCCAACGACTGCTATGTCGTCGACCGCTCTTCGTCGCACGACTAATCAACTCCATCAGTTATCCTGATGAGGATGTTTGTCGGTGTGCGCGCCGAGCATTTCGTGCTTTCAATCTCCGCGATTTGCAACACGGGAGGCACGGCATGAACGCTCCGCATGTCGATTCAAGTCTGGAGATTGATTGGTCGACCAACGCCATCGTCGATCGGCGGAACCGTTTCTACTCGGCCTCGCAGCGTAAGTTCGTTCCTTACAAGGAGCCGTTGATCCTGAAGCGTGGCCGCGGCCAGTATGTCTGGGACGAGCAGGATCGCAAATACATCGACCTGCTCGGCATGAACCTGTGCATCTCGGTCGGGCATGCTCACCCTCAGGTGGTGAAGGCAGCCACTGACCAGATGAGGGAACTGACGCATTGCACGACTATGTTCTACCATCCAGTCCCGGCCCAATATGCGGAGGAACTGGTGGCAACGATGCCAGCCGGTCACGATTGGGTTGTGCATTTCACCAACAGCGGCGCCGAGGCCATCGACCTAGCGCTGTTAATGGCGCGCTCGCACACCGGGAGCATAGACATGCTAGCGCTTGCCTCCAGCTATCATGGCGCCACCTTCGGCGCGCAGTCGGTGACCGGCATAGCTGGTTTCCGCCATCCCGTGCCACAGCTTGGCGGAGTCACGTTCGTGGCTGAGCCCAACCAGTATCGCGGCGTGCACGGCGAAGGTGTCGAGTCTTATCTCGATGAAGTAGAGCGTGCGATCGCTACATCCACGAGCGGACGGTTGGCTGGCATGATTGTCGAGCCGGTGCAGGGCTATGGTGGTATCGTGCCGATGCCCGCAGGTTACATCGCCGGGGCTTTCGAACGCGTACGGGCGGCAGGGGGTGTCTGCATCATCGATGAAGTGCAGTCGGGCGTTGGGCGTACGGGAGAAGCCTTCTGGGCGTTCGAATCGCACGGCGCCGTTCCAGATATTGTCGTCGTAGCCAAGGGCGTCGGCAACGGCATCCCGCTCGGTGCTGTCATCGTCAAACGCGCTATCGCAGAGTCCATGTCGGACAAATTCCTGTTCCACACCTACGGAGCCAACCCCGTTGCTTGCGCCGCTGGACGCGCAGTGCTGAAGGTGATGCGGGAGGAGCGGCTGCAGGAGAACGCAGCCGCGGTCGGCGGCGCGCTGAAACACAGGCTACAAGTTCTCCAAAAGGACTTCCCGCTGATCGGCGACATCCGGGGACAGGGTCTGATGCTCGCCATCGAGCTGGTAAAGGATCGGGCCACCAAGGAGCCAGCACCCGAAGCAACGATGAAGGTCTTCGAAGAGACTCGGCGTTATGGTCTCGTCGCCAGCCGCTCAGGCCCCTATCGCAACGTCATCAGGATGTGCCCTCCGCTCTGCCTGGCGATGGCCGATCTCGATGACGTGGTAGAAAGCTTCGTTCGCAGCTTCCGGACGGCGATATCTTGATAACCGACCACCGCGTTCTTCGCGGCGGCACGAGCCTGCCGATGTCGGGCCTGACCTATGGTAGGGCCTGTTCAGCACGGCCGCCTTCAGGCAGACAGAGCGTGCTGGCGCATTGAGCGCTCAGCTTTCCCTTCCATGAAGAGGACGGCGGGCGAGCAGTTCCCGCGAAGCTGAATATTTCTCCATGACCTTTGTTGATGAGCACCGCGAGGGCGCGGACGAGAGCTCCCTTTCAGATGGATTGCCTGCGCCGGTCCGGCGGCTCTCGCCGGGAACCCTAATCATTGTCTCGTCTGCCGCGTGCCGGAAACGATTGCCATCGGCGGTTGAACTGCCCGAAGAGCAGGGCGACCGACGCCGGTTGGGGGGCGGGGGAAACGTCGGTCGCCATCAAGGACAGGGACCATGGATTCAGCAAACTGCGTTGCGATTGGTCCTAGTGAGAGGAGAGCCGATTCGGACAGGAATAGCAACTGCCCGAAGTGTACACTGGACCGGGGGCCCTCGTCTCGGCCGCGCGGCTGGGATAGCCAGGATGATCATTCCCATCCTCCGCTGATGTCACTTGCGCTCATTGTGCCGCGCGTTAGGCGCCGATTTACGCAATTGTCGCCTGTCGATGACTTCGGCATGTCGAACACAGGGTGATCGGCGCGGCCGAAGAAACGAGGGGCCACGCTGACCGAAGCATGAAATCAGTGAAACCAAGGCTGGTCGTCAGTAAGGGCAGATCCGCACGCGTTCCAACACCCGGTGGTGGTGATGCCAGTGCCTCAACAGCTTGACCCGGCAACGGCGGTAGTGATGCCTAGAGTAGCGGTGCGGATACCGTACCATATAACTAGGATAGTCACCGTAGTAGCGCGGGCCGTAATAGCGGCCGCCATAGTCGTAGAACGGAGCTCCGTAGAACGCGCCGCTCGAAAATGGGCCGAAGCCACCGAACGGGCCAACGCCGAAGCCAGGCAATCCCCAAGCATCCGCCGGGGCGACCGTGGCGGCCGCGGAGGCAACAGCGATCAATGAGGCAAGTAGCAGCTTTTTCATGGCAACCTCCTAAAGGCTGATCAACTGCTAAACGACCGCAGGAGGCCTGAGTTCCCGATCGCTGATGTTTCCCTAGGTCGCTCGAGCCCTGAGCAGGCTTGCCGCAAGAGGACGCAAAAAATAATTGCCCGGGCGGTGTTGTCGGGACCGGTGGGTGGCCGCGCGCGGCTCTGTTGGAGTCGATCATCACCATAGGCGTGTCTCGATGCTGGCGGCGAGTGCCTCAAGCTGAAGGCTGAACCATTCCATGCCAACTCATGAGTGCTCTCCCTGATCGGTTCCGATGCCTCGGAGGTCCGCGCGGCTGTGACTTTCGCGGCACCGAGGTGGACTTTAGACTTTAACCTCGTCGACCAAGGCATGGCCGCCAAGCGTCGCACCAGCACCTATCGCATTGGGCCAAGATGAGCTGCCGGATGATCAAGCGCGACCTCTAAAAGGGGAAGGACATCCTCTGCGTGCAGCGCGACTCCGGCAGTGCTGCCATGGTACTCATGGCAACAGAGCGCTGCGCCGCTTGGCTTCCTCGCGCATGTCGCACGGGCTCATGTCGACAACCAGATCTTCGCGGGTGATCTTTCCATTCTCAATCGTGTCCAAGAAGTACAGCGTCATACCTGCCGGATTGGGCTTGGTTCCATGATGGTATTGTCCGGCACTTACCGCTTCGTATCGCCGTCTGCTAAGATTGTCGCGTTTCTGGCGGCCCGGTATTCCGATTCCCAAGGCAGCACCTCGAAGTCGGGCTGGTATCCAGACGCTCTGTAAACGTCCTGCGATAGGTAACTGCACCTGGTTCCCTGTCTCACGCAGACAAATGCTGGGACGCCTGGGCACCGGTAGAGGCCAATTATGTGCGAAACGAAACTGTTCATAGTTGTAGGCTTTTCATAGCCTGCGATTGCCGTCTCCATCCATTTTGATGAAAGCGTCGTTCGCATGCGTTGAACGGCACCAAAGAACCGAACGACCTCGGTGCGCGCCTGGTCTGTGTCATGGCCGCGTTCAATAGCGACTGACAACAGATGCTTAGCCGTTTCGTCCCAAAGAAGGGCCGCTTCATCGTTGGGAAGCCGAGCTATTGCCTCCGCGACGATTTTCACAGAAGAAAGCTCTCGGCTGACGGGAAAGGCAGACACTGACATGGGCTGAACCGTTCGAGCCTGATACACCCGCAGGGTATTTCAGGTGGCGGGAACAGGCTAAAACAACAGGCTCTGCCAGAACACCTCAGCTCGACAACTATCCACCGCTTTCATCAGCCCCCTTGCCAATTCGAGGCCTCCTCGCGCTCAAGGATCCCGCCGGGCCGGCACCGAATGCATGCAGCGGCGGCCGACCAATCGGTCCCCGTCGGCAGGGCGAAGCCCGTGTGCGGCGAAGAGGATGTAGCGCTCGCTTCGCACACGTCCACGGGCCCCGGGGCGACTACGGCGCGTTTGTGAGTCCTGGATCGCGGCGGTCAATCATGATCAGCGGCGTTGGAGGTCCTGATCGCGCGGTTTGTAGCCCTACGGGAGCGGGTGCTTGGCCTTACCGAGGCGAGGAGGGAGAGACTTACGATTTCACGCAACCAAGTCAGTTTGCCAGCATTGATGTTTGGAAACGCCGGAGGAGGCTTTATGCTACATTATAGCGTGCCTCGGGAATTTGAGATCGGTGACGAGGTCGCGTTGACAGGCACGGTCACCTCGATACTGCCTAGCGGACGCGCCCAAGTAAGCATTCCGTCCTATGAGCAACCCTATTCGGTTGACCCGCCACCCAAAACCCGCGCTGGAGATGAGGTCGTTCTCGTCGGCGACATCATTCGCGTCGATCACAAAGCCGACAAGTTGACAGTGCGGATTGACTGCGGGGGTATAATCACGGTCGGACACTCTGCGATTCTCAGGTTGAGAAGGCACCGTCGGCCCTTGTCACGCTGACGCCCATAAGCTGCAAAGTGCAGCACGATGCCGCGGCATTTCATCGTCCAGCTTGAAGGCCCGACGTTCCATGGCCCGCGGCGGATCGCAGGTGACCGCAGTCTGCAAACGCTAACTTTGTTCGTTGGCCTCACCAGTTTGTGGGGTACCCGCCTCCGACAAGGAGCGGCGCCGCGGTTCGCCTATTGGTGAAAGACGGCCCTGCTCACGGCCTATTTGTTTGCCGAATTTATACGCTAGACAGAGGGCACCGAATTGAACGAGTAAGCGTATCATGGAGGTCTCCTTTCTGGCCACCAAACCGACCCTGTGCGTTTAGGTTCCAGTTCTTCGCTGGAGGTTGAGTGCTGAGGCGCAGGGCAACGAGCTCGGTGGGTTTTACGAGAGGAAGTCGACGACGGCCCGGCGCTCGCGGGGGGGGCGAAACGACGGGTGGAGTTCCAGGTCGCGCGTGGTCACGTCGATCTTCATAGCCCTGGGCTCCGTGCTCGCTCCAGGAGCGACAATCCCGCACTTTTGCCAATCGCGTTCTTGGCCACGTATCGGGCGCGCTTTGCGGCCGTCGCTCAACCCGGTGAAGCCTCACCTAAGGGTCGCCGGCTTCCGTGTTCAAAAGAGTAGGCGTGAGTGAATTCGGCACCGAGAAGAAAAATCAGCGACGAGTAGTAGATCCAGAGCAGCACAATTATCAACGCGCTGGCGGCTCCGAATGAAGATCCCATGGCGCTGCTACCCAGGTACAAGCCGATCAGGCTCTTGCCGACCGTGAACAGCGCGGCTGTCACGAACGCTCCGAACCACACGTCGCGCCATTCCAGATGGCGGTCCGGCAGAACCTTGTAGATGGTGGCGAAGAGCACTGCTATCAGCAGGTAGGAAATCAAGACATTCAGCCCTTCGATCAAGATGGATCCGAACGGCAAAAGCCGGTTGATCGTGCCCCCTAGCGCGGTAATGGCGGCGCTCACAGCAAGCGAAACGATCAGCAGGAAACCGAGGGCGATCACCAGTCCCAAGCTTGCCGTCCGGGCACGAATCAAGCGAGAGACAGAGCCTCCCTGGGGTTTTGCTTTCCAGATCTCATTCAAGGCCGTCTGCATCTCACCGAACACGCCGGATGCCGTCAGCAACAGCGTCACCAGGCCCACAATGGTAGCGATGGCACCAGACGATGGGTTGGATGCACTTTGCAGTGCGCTTTGTATGACGTTCGCGCTTTGACTGCCCATCAGGCCTGTCAGTTGTCCCGCGACGGCATTGCGCGCTGCGTCCTGTCCAAATACCAGGCCTGCTACGGCCACTACCAACAACAGAATGGGTCCCAGAGAGGTCACCGCGAAGAACGCCATTGCGGCCCCATGACTGAAAGCGCTGTCGCCGATGAAGCCGGCCACGCTCGATTTCGTAATTCGCCAAGCCTTGTCCAGCATCTCTTTTTCCCGCTACCGATTACGAAACCTAAGTGGTCAGAAGTTTCGCCCCGCGCGGTGACCCTCTCAGGCCCGATCACCTATGGATTTTGTTCCGCGGCAGCGCAAAGGCCAGATGGTCAACCGCCATCGCCGTCCAACAAGAAGATCGGTTGATTGTTCCTGTCGAGTTAGCGTCAGTGCGGGTTCAATGGCGCTGGAGAACCCCATGCAGGGCGTCACGTCGGCGCGTCCGCCGGAGTGACACGGCGAGGCGTAGCTGCCGGGCTCCGACATTTTGCCGGTTTGGGCTCCGACAAGATCAGGATGCGAGCCACCGGTTTGGAAAGGCAACTCCCCGAGCGGGTTATCAGCCAACACTCCCCGGAGCCGTGAGATCTGAGAATTCACAGAATTTCGGTGGTGACCACCAAGACGATTCCGACCGCTGCTACGGCCCTGATCAAGATCATTGCGGCCTCGAAACTTCCTCCGACCCGGCGTATGCGGTCCATCATTTTGAGGCTCCGCTACCGCGACCTATTTTTCAGTTTGCGAACAAGCACGGAAAGCTGCTCCAGCGGAATCACCAATGTTAGCGCCTCCGAAAAATCAGGCCGCACACGACTTGGCGCTCGCCCACGGCGATTCTGCCGGACCCTTAGCATAGGGGTCGCGCCGCGCCCTGAAGGCCGCTTCCGCGACACACTGGGCATGCCATCGTAGAGCCGTTGCACTGGCCCTGGTGGACGCCGTGAGGGCAGCAAGCCCCTCTGGAGGCCGGCCATTTGATGCAATCAAACACCTTGCCGGCCAAGACATTGCCGGCATCGAAACTTTCTGAACCCTGCCATTTGCAACCTGCCCGCCGATCGGAGGGGCAAGAGTGCAGCAGGAGGAATTCGTTTCGGCTAATTCACGTCTCCGCCACCGGCCGTTGAGAGAGTTGGAAGCGGATCTGTGTAGGCGCTTGCCCGCCTTCGCATGCTGCAAGAGAAACACGACTGGGACAAAGCGGGTCGGTGTCACAGCCAACGAGCCGCACGCCCTGGGCTTGCCGCACCTCAAGCGCCCGGGTTCGTCGGTGTCGGTGCCTATGTCAGTTCATAGTAGAAATCGCAGATCAGGTCCGCCACCTTGACGGCTTCAAAGTCCGTCATATGGGCGGTCGTCTCGATGGCGACCGTTTCAATGTCGTCTTGGTCGGCGGCAAGAAGGTCCAAAATCCTGGCGAACTTGAACTTGAGCTCGCGGTCGCCCTCGAATTCATCGAGCGTGACATGCAAAACGTTCAGGTTTGCATCGATCAATCGTGTTTGGATGGGATCGGAAGAGGCGGCTAGCGTGCGAACTGCCGCGAAAAAATGCTCGCGCGCATTGGCGTATTTGTCGTCCATTTTGTCAAACCTTATGGTCAGTCGATGCGCCCTGGACGTGGGCGGGAAGGTCGGCTTACGCTTTGGCTCGAACTGAGTCAAATGATGCAGCACGGTGGGCACGTGACCGGCAAACGCCGGTGGCGGCCGCGCATGCGCGAACGAGGTCGGCTACCGGTCCACAGCATTCCCCGATGATGTCCCGCTGTCGCCAAACCATTCCGGATGTCGGCGACCTAGTAGCGGAGCCCTGGTGTGCCGACGGAACGGGTGGCGGCTTCGTGTGTTCTTACTGGCGGCAGACAAGGAGCAATGTCATGGCGGCACCCCGCGCGGTTTGGAAAGGCTTCCTGAAGATCGGGTCGGTTTCGTGCGGCGTAAAGATTGTCGGTGCAACCAGCGAGGCTTCCAAGATCCATTTGAAGATTTTGAACCGCCAAGATGGGCTGCCCGTCAAAAGCGCGTATGTCGACGAAGAGACTGGCGATATCGTGGAGGGCGAGGACCAGGTCAAGGCTTACGAGGTGGACAAGGACCATTTCATCAAGGTCGAGCCGGATGAGATCAAGAAGCTCAAGCTGACATCGGCCCACACGCTTGAGGTGGATTCATTTGTCGCAATTGAGGACGTCGACACACGATATCTGGAAAAGCCCTATTATCTGATCCCGGCGGACGGCGCCTCGCTCGAAGCCTTTTCGGTTCTTCGTGATGCGATGGCGAACAAGCGCGTGGCCGCGCGCTCTTGCGTGGTGCTCTATCAGCGCGGGCGCGAGGTGCTGATCCAACCCTTCCAGAAGGGGATGCTGCTGACCGAGCTGCGCACTCACAACGAGATGACGTCGGAAAAGACCGTGTTCAATGGCTTGGAAAACCCCAAATACGATGAAGACCTTCTTGAGATAGCCGGGCTGTTGATCGACAAGAAAGTCACCAAGTTTGATCCGTCGAAGTTCGAAGACACGTACGAGGACGCGTTGATCGCCATGATCGACGCCAAGCGCAAGGGCAAAGCGCCGCCCAAGCCCGCGCCCGCGCCAAAAGAGAACGTCATCGACCTGGCCTCGGTGCTTCGCAAGAGCCTTGCCAACGAAGGCATCAAGGGCGGCACCAAATCAAAGGGCCGAAAGTCGGCATAGTGATGGTGCGTAGTCGGACGTACCCGATATCTGGTCTGTTTCCGTACGAACCCGCAAGCGACAGACGGATCCGGGTTTGCCGCCGGCGCTGTCTTGTTCGGCCGCCCTCTCTTGGTGGAGACTGTGCGGCTCAAAGCTCGTGACAGGGCAGCGCCTATTGCATGTTTGGGACATCGCCGATGACAAAGAGGGTTGTGGCGACCGTCGTCGCCTAATGGATGGTCCGCGTCTCGGCTCCAGGCAATGACGCCGACATGCTGAACCCTCACCGTTCGCCGCGTGTCGCCATCGGACCAATGTGACGAAGCGAGAACAAAGAGTCGGGCGCGGCCTTGACGGGGTAGGAATATGTTCCTTATTCCTGGAACAGATGAGCAGGAGAGGCTTATGCCAAGGCGCCAAACGCGCTCGGGCGACGGCCAGGCTATGCCCCAAAGAGGTGGCCGATCGGACCGGAAAGATCCACCCGCCGCGAACCAAGAGGATGTACAAAATGCACGACCTGATCGCCTTCTTCCAAACGAATGCAGCATTGGTCATCGGCAACCCGATAACGTTTGCGACCTTCTCAGTGCTGTTCGGGAGCGGAGGATTCGTCGCAGGGCGCTACTTTCTGACCGAGCGCATCGCGAACTTGGAAAGCCGGATCATAAGGCGCGATGAAGAAATCGCAGCGCTGGAAACTGGAGGTAGGGAAAAGGCTGAAGAGCCGTCGCTCATCCCAATAATCGGCACGTCGGTGATTGAGAGCGATGCAACGCCGCTGCTAGGAAAATGGCCGGACCGGCGCCAATCAGGGAAACTGTCAGCGCCGCCACGGCAACGTCGTGCCTAACAATCTGGCTGATTAGGGCCCGTTTTAGATCAACGTTGAACCAGCGAGAAACCATGTCTCACTTCGTGAGACAGCCCGCCGCCGTTCCGCCGCAATGGCGCAGCACTTGGCACGATCGGCCCGCGCGGCCTCAAGGAGGTTCCTCAGATGAGACTCAACAAAGCGGTTGTGGCTGTCCTGGTGACGGCAGCTCTGGCAGGCTGCGAAACGCAGACGGAAGGCCAGCAGCGGGCAACTACGGGCGCTCTGCTCGGCGGCGCCGGCGGCGCCCTGGTCGGCCAGGCTATTGGCGGCAACACGAAGAGCACCGTGATCGGCGCGGCCGGCGGCGCGTTGCTAGGAGCAGTGGTCGGCTCCGCCACCACCCCGCAGCGTCGTGAGGATCAGCTCTGCCGGTACCAGGACCGCTACGGCCGAATTTACACCGCGCCCTGCGATGACCGGTACTACAACGGCAATTATTGAGAAGGCGCGGTAGGCTCGCTCGATGGTATGTTAATGCGCCACCCATCTGTGGCGGATTAACAGGGACACCGCTATGCCTGTACAGGAGGGGCACATGCGAGGCGGTTGACTGGGTGTCTGGCGGGATTTGCTTGGCATTGTGAGCCAATCAGGTCCCGGGCCAATGCGATGTTACGATTTGCGCAAGGGTCCAGATCGAACTGAATTGAGACACCTTCCGACGTCGAACGCCGGCCCGAGACCGTTCAGCGCCCGTCCCCGCCAGGTGAGGTCCGCAGCCAGGTGTTCGGCAAGGCGGCAGCGGCGGCAAAATTGGCCAGCACTGACACAGCACAGCGGCACTGGCTTCATCTCGTTCAATCAGGCTGCTTTCCTGATGGCTGCCTTGAACGGGTGATCCATGGTGAAGGCGTCTGGACGCACCCCCCGCTCAACCTGGCCCCATGTCACAGGGTGGGCGATCGGAAATGCGGGGCGTGCGCGTGGAGAGAACGCGCCCACGGCCGTGTTGCCTCTCCCGTTGCGAAGGTAATCAATGAAAATACGTCCCGTTCTTGCCGCCGGCGCAGCAGACAAGAGGTAGCGGTCAGGATGTGCGTCAGCGAGGCACCGGGCAAGCGATTTGGCGAGTTGCCGCGCGTTGTCGTGGGTCATCTTGGTCTCAAGAGGAGCCATCACATGGATGCCCTTACCGCCGGTGACCTTGGCCCAACTCTTCAGACCTGAAGCCTCCAGGATGTCGCGAAGCGCCAGCGCCGCTTCGATCACCTGCTCCCACTCGACGCCATCGCCGGGGTCGAGGTCCAGCACGACGCGGTCGGTCTGCTCGATGTCATCAACGGTGGCGTTCCAGGGATGAAGTTCGACCGCATCCATCTCGACCAGACCGAGCAAACCGGCGAGAGCGTCCACCCACACGCGCACACCCTCCCCACCCTCGCGCTTTCGGATGCGCAGCTGGTGCACGGCGCTCGGGATATCCGGCAAGGGACCCTTGTGATAGAAAGTGGTCCCGCTCGCGTGGCGCACCAGCTTCAGTGGTCTGTGGCCGAGATGGACCAGCGCTTGCTCGGCAACCTGTTCCCAGTAGCGCATAAGGGCTTCCTTGGACGGCGAGACCGCGTCAGGCAGGAGCTGAAGAATGTTCTCAGGGGGCACTGCGTGTCCCTCGGCCCTGTTCCGCCGCTTCGATGCGGCGGGCGGCTTTGCGGGGATCGTGACGAGATCTTCACGAAGGCCCTTGAATACCGCTTCGCGCAAGATGCCGCGGTCGGTGACGCTGCTGAACTGCACCTCGGCCAGAACGTCCGGCCTGACCCATGTGGCCTTGGGCTTGTCGATCGGGTCCGACAATGGCGAGTTGTCGACAATCAGCGGGTCCAGTCGCTCCCGGACCTGTCGCGCGATGCTCAAGCTGAAGCCACTCTGGGCTTTGCCGGCATAAAGCAGCCGGTCGCCTTCGCGCCTGCCGATGTAGAGCGAGGCGATCCGGCGCGGCCGAGCGCCAAGCTTCTCGACGAAAGCCACCACAGGAAAGGTGTCGCTCTTGATGCATTTGACCTTGACCCAGCTTGTCTGGACGCCGGAGCGATAGGGGGAATCGGCGCGCTTTGACACTATACCTTCCAAGCCCATGCGGCAGGCATGCGCGAACATGTCCTTGCCGCTCACCTCAAGATGTTCTGCATAGGTCAGCGTCGGCGCTGAATCTTTGAGCAGCTTCTCCAAGGCGGCCTTGCGTTCCAAAAGCGGTTGCTGCCGAAGATCGCTGCCGTTGAGGTGAAGCAGGTCGAACGCATAGAAGATGAGCCTCGGCGAACCCGGATTGCCCAGCTCCCGTTCCAACGCTTGGTAGTCCGGAAGGCCTGTCTCGCCCAGAACAACAGCCTCCCCATCGATGATCGCGGACTTTGCCCGCAGGCTCGCCGCGGTCTGAACGATTCTCTTGTACCGCAGGGACCAATCGTAACCCCGGCGCGTGAAGGCTCGCGCTGTTCCGCCCTCCATTATGAGTTGGGTCCGGTATCCGTCATACTTGATCTCGTGAAGCCAGTTGCCGCGGTCAGGAGCTTTCTCGACCAACGTTGGCGATTGGAACTCGATAAACGACAGCCGGTCTTCGGTCTTACCCATGCGCACCCGAACTCCTGGAATGGGGAGTCAAAACGTGAGACGGCAATGAGTTCCGATAATTTTAGCGAAATTGCATATACCGGCCATGGCGATGTGTCCGCTGAGAGACAGGTCGCGCTACTAACCTAGCCGCGCAGTTTCACCAGGCGCTTGGTACCGCGCGATACGTCTCGACCGACGAACCGAGACGCGGATCGGTTGATCTGAAAGGCAGGTTTGCGGTCCCAGATGCCGGCGCAGTTCGGTGCCCCCGCAGCGTCCGGCTCTCGCTGGTTTTCATACTTTCGTCGCCGCTGCTCCGCGCGATGCGGCGACCCCGAACGCCAGGCTGCCGGGGAAGAGCACGCACCCGGGCTTCTCGCGCAGGCCTTTTAACGGTCCAGAAGTCTTCATCGCCTATAGCCATCTCATGAAACTGCTGCGACATTTTGCCGAGCCGACCCGTCGTCTCTTCCTGGTGCGAACGGCTTTGCCCGTCATCGCGCTGACACTGCTCATTGCAGCGATCACCACCGGGTTATTGCTTTGGTCCACGATCCAGACCGACCGCGTCGCCGCGGCGCGGCAGAAAAGCCTGGTTGCACTGATTATCTCCAAGCTGGAGAGCGCAGTGGCACATGATCAGGAGAGCGTAACGGTTTGGGACGACGCCGTTAAAGCGCTGCGCAGCGGCGATGCGAAATGGCTTGATACCAATCTCGGCAGCTGGATGCATACCTATTTCGGTCATGACCAGGTTTATATTCTCGATGCCAATGATGTCCCCATCTATGCGTTCACCGACGGTTCGACCGCTGACCCTGGCAGCTACCGCGCCATACACGCGACCACCGAGCCTCTCGTCCAGACGTTGAGAGCGAGACTGAAACGAGGGGACACCGAAGGTGTTACCGAACAGGTGCTCACCATAGGTGCGTCCGACATGGCCGTTATCGCCGGCCATCCCGCGGTCGTCAGTATCAAGCCTGTGGTTTCCGACAGTGGCCACATCGCGCAGGTGCCAGGCCAGGAATTCCTGCATGTGGCCGTTCGCTATCTCGACGGCAGTTTTCTTACCTCCTTGCGGCAGGACTATCTGCTCGATGGCGCCCGATTTTCCTGGGACAGTAACCTTGCTTCCGGCGAGGCTTCGTATCCCGTTGTCGACCGATCTGGACCTATCGGCTTCTTCGTTTGGCGGCCATACCGCCCGGGAGGCTCTGTCCTCTTGCAACTCGTGCCAGTTCTCGTCGCCTTGTTTGGTCTGGTGCTGTCGGGTGTCATCATGGCCCTGATAGGCTTTCGCAAGCGGACGTTGAAGCTGATCGAGACGGAGGACCGGATCTACCACCTCGCTCACAACGATGTGCTTACAGCGCTGCCCAATCGCGGTCAGTTCAACGAGCGTCTGGCAGATGCGCTGGCGCGCCTGCCGTCGACGGACGAGCAGCTCGCGATTCTTTACCTCGACCTCGACCGCTTCAAGCAGGTTAATGACAGCTTTGGCCATCCGGCGGGTGACGAGCTGCTCAGGGAGTTCGCGGACCGGCTAAGACGGCTCACGACTGAAACCGACACCGTGGCGCGTCTTGGTGGCGATGAATTCATCATCATCCAACGCGCGGTTGGCGGCGAGAATGACGTCAAGGCGCTATGCGAGCATTTGATCGAGTCTGCCCGTCGGCCGTTCGAGGTCGCCGGGGTGCAAGTCTTTGTCGGCGTAAGTGTCGGGGTAGCGGTTGCACCCAAGGACGGGGTGGACACGGTCGAGTTGGTGCGGAAAGCCGACGTGGCGCTCTATCATGCCAAAGCCGGGGGCCGCAGCAGCTACGCCTTCTTTGGACACGAGATGGATCTGACGTTGGCCATGCGCAAGGGCATGGAACAGGACCTGCGCAACGCGCTGGATGCGACCGGCCAGATCCAGGTCCATTATCAGCCGCTATACGCCGCCGACACAAACAGGATGACCGGTGTCGAAGCGCTGGCCCGCTGGTCTGATCCGGAGCGGGGCTGGGTTGCACCGGACTTGTTCATACCGCTGTCCGAGGAAGCAGGGCTGATTGAAAAGCTTGGCGAACTGGTTCTCAGACAGGCGTGCCTTGACGCGGTGGATTGGCCCATCGAGACCTTGGCTGTGAATGTGTCGGCCTTGCAGCTGAACAATCCCAGTTTCGCCATGCGAGTGACCAGTATCTTGCTGGAGACGCACATGGATCCGCGGCGGCTCGAAATCGAAGTTACCGAAAGTGCTCTGTCGGAGCGCCGGAGCGAATGCCGAAACAACATCGAGGCTCTGCGCAGCATTGGGGTGCGCTTTGCACTCGACGATTTCGGCACCGGCTTCTCCTCCTTGGGGAGACTCCAAACGCTGGAAGTCGACAGGATCAAGATCGACCGAAGCTTCGTGCAGGGCTTTGGTCGCTCCAACGGTGACGAGGCCATCGTTCAGGCAATTATCAACCTGGCCCGCGCGACCGGACTTAGCACCACTGCCGAAGGGGTGGAGACCGAAAGCCAGTGCGATTACTTGCGCAAGCTCGGCTGTGAGCAGCTCCAGGGCTTTCTGCTGTCCAAGCCACTGCCCAAGGGGGAGCTTCAAGAGCTTTTCGGGGGCGTATCAGCGCGCGCCTCCGCTTAGGAAGCCGATTGGGGGCGAGCCACAGAAGCTGTCATCCGCGGCGGCTGGATGACGGGGCCATCCACAGGCCCGGCTTAGCAGCCCTGGACCTTCAGTGATTTGACCATGCGAACGATAAGCGGATCATAGGGGACCTTCTCGTTGCGAGCATAGTTGACCGTAAACAATGCCGCTCTGTCCCCGCAGATCTTGATAGCCCGAACATACAGGATCTGACCGTCCTTCAGTCCCGAATAGCTCGCCCATTGCGGGGTCACTCGCTTGTAGGTCACCTTCCAGCCGTCGTTCTCGTTCACGGCAATGCGATGCTCGATCTCGGTGCGAAAGCTTGCCTTGCCGAGTTGCGCCCCCCAGACCGCAAGAAATGCTTTGTTTTTGCCCTCAAAGGCTGCTCCTTGATCGGAGCGCTGGGCAAGCACAAACCCCGGGGGAACATCGAATACGAATCCGAGATGCTTGATCCCAAACCCCTCCCATTGTTCAGCGCCCAGCAGGGAAGTGGGGATCATCATGGCCAAGCTGAGCAGAATATGGGGCAGACGTTTCATGGGTGTAATCCTGTCGTGCTTGTCGCGTGCGCCATGCGGGCGCAGACCCGCCGGCCGTGGCGGAGGGCCAGCCATCCGCGCTCTAAAGCCAGCGGACCTTTTCAAATCTGAGGTGGCGCTGTTTGTTCCATTAGGAACTGGGAATATCCCGGTACGCGCGTCCTAGTCGTTTCGATAGGGTGAGGTTTGCTGTTGCCCCGCAGCACCCGCCACGGCAGGAGGCGATCGCCGTCACATTGCCGGACGCGGCAACGGGTTCCGCGGTGATGGCAGAATAGTAGCCGACACCAGCGAGAACATAACGATACGCTCGCCTGCTCGCGGCGCGGCTTGCGAAAGTAGGAAGGCGTGAAGTGACGGTTGTCCGCTGTTGATGTGGCGGTTGGGAACGATGCCAGCCTTTTTTAGCAGGGTCGAGACACGCCTTGCATTGAAGATTAGCCCTTCTCCTAGGACTAGCAGAGGCTCCATTTTTTCAACAGCTTAAAGGGAGTTCCGACAAAGTCGACTCACTATCAATCCCAGGGGCGTGGGGTTGCCGCGGCAGGCTTCCCGTTCCGGCGTCGCCCTCAGCATCTTCGCCGTACCTTCCGCTCCATGTCTACTTCTTGTCGCGCGAAATACCACGTAGGCGCCTGCCGCCTTCGGGATGTCCGCTTCACCCTAAATGATTTCGACAGCAGACAGCTTTCGCCCCCGAAGCGGTCGATAGGGGGTTCTACAATTGGCCACTGCCTGGGGTTCCTGGAAGCTTTTCGAACTTTTTGGGTCGCGCCAAAGCCCGCATTGCGTGTTCTGGTAGCACAGACTGGGACATTAGACTCGGCTCTAGATTCAGCTCTGTGAAGAATTTGAGGAGACTTCGCCTTTTTGGCGCGCTCGCTCACCCGCTCCAACCAGGCGACAGCAAGCAGCCCTGCACAGTCCGATCACGCCCGGAGGCTCGGTCGCATTCGCCCCGCTTGTTGCGGTACCCACGCCACTGGGTTATTTTAGGAGTGTGGGAACAGCACCTGCCATCCATCGGTGGTGCGACCTTGCCGTTTTGGGCAGATTGTGAAGTCTTTGACAGACCAGGTTGTTGCAAGCTGTGTCTTGTGCCCTCCAGGCCATGAGCAGTTAAGGATGCGCCATGCTGCGATGTTTTGCGTTCATTGCGGCCCTGATGCTCGCGAGCTTCACGACATTCCAAGCTTGTGCCGATCGTAGGGTCGCCCTTGTCATCGGCAATTCCGAATACCGCGAGATTCCGGCCCTCAAGAATCCGGACAAGGACGCCGAGGACGTGTCGAACACCTTTCGGCTGGCCGGATTCGATGTGTTCGTCGCCAAGGATCTCACCAAGATCGAATTCGAAAAGCAGTTCCGCAACTACCTCGCGGCAGCTGACGGTGCCGATCTGGCGATCGTGTATTATTCCGGCCACGGCTTTCAGATCGGCGGAGAAAATTTCCTAATCCCGGTCGATGCATCGCTCAAGAACGCGGCCGACATTGAGGTGCAGGCCGTCAAGCTCGATGATGTGCTGCAGCAGTTGCGGACGAAATCGAAGATCCAGGTGATCATCCTCGACGCCTGCCGCAACAATCCGTTTCCGCGCAAGGACTATTGGTTGCGAGACCAGCTGATCGTTGCTGGCAACACCGGCCTTGCGCAGGTGAAAAGCTCGCTGAACACGCTTATAGCCTTCGCCACCGAGCCCGGAGCCGTCGCTTATGACGGAAATGGCGACCTCAGCCCCTTCTCCTCCGCCTTCTCCCGTCGCGCGCTGGCGCCGAACCAGGAGATACGCTCGGTCATGGCGGCCGTTCGCAGGGATGTGGTCCAGGCTACGGCCGGTAAGCAGGTGCCTTGGGAAAACTCATCGCTGATCGACGAAGTCGTCCTCATGCGTCGCGCCAACCGGCCTGCACTGCCGCCGGTCTTGGAAAAGGTCGTGCCGTCCGGCGTCGGGCCTGTCGCGCTCGACTTGCCGGAGCCGGTCGATGTCGATGGCGGTGCGGTCACCGTCAGCATTGACAGGCAGCCGGCGCTAGGGCGTCTGATTTTGGACGGCAAGCCGGTTGCGGCGGGGGAGCCGATTGCCGGCAAGGATCTCCCGCGATTGCGAATGGACGTGCCCAAAGGTGTGGGTGCCCAGGAAGAAGTCGACATGCTGGCCTATTCAACGCGCGACAATTGGGGTGGCGAATCCCAGGGCATCCTGGTGTTCCGGGTCAAGAATGGTGAGGGTGCCGAGGGCAAGCAACTTATAGCCTCGCTGGAGTCCGAGCAGAAGCAGCAAGCGGTGGAACGCGGCATTCACATTGCTGGCGCCGCCGAAGCGATCGAGAATCGTGAAGTCCATGTTCCAGTTGGCGTCGGCCCGGTTCCGTTGCAACTGGATTTCCCAACCGCGGATCCGGCGGTCAGCCTAAAACTTGCGGGCTATCCGGCAACGGGAACGCTGTCGCTGCCGGATCGGACCTTGTCGCCAGATTCGAGCCTGATGGCCGATGAAGTCGACCACTTGCGCTATGAACCCCAGATTGGCGCCGTCCAGCCACTGATCGTCGGCTTTGAAATCAGGGCCGACAACATGTCCTCGAAGCCGGCGACGATGAAGCTCTCGCCAAGCGTCGACCCATGCGACAGGGAGGCCGGTGAGCCACTTGACCTGCAGGGCGTCGTCCCCGGTTTGTTGCCGAATGAGATCAGCAGCAACGCCGTTGACGTCTGCCGGGCGGCGGTGAAAGCCTATCCCGATGTGGCTCGCTTCCACTACCAGCTCGGCCGGGCGTTGCTTGCGGTTGGTAAGGCCGATGAGGCCAAGAAGGCGATCCAGGAGGCTGCCGACAAGGGGCATGTGCGCGCAGTGTTCGAGCTGGGCTACCTCAACGCGACGGGAACGGGAATGCCCGTCAATCGCAAGCAGGCCAATACCTTCTATGCTGCAGCGTCCGACAAGGGCGATCCCTATGGGATGACCTCGTGGGGTCGCGCCTTGTTCAACGGATATGGCATCGAACGTGACACCGGCAAAGGGCTGGATCTGCTGCTCAAGGCGGCGGCGATGGGGCACACTTATGCCATGAACGACCTCGCCGCCATCTTCACCGAAGGCCGTAATGGTGTGCCTGCCGATGCAGCTCGCGCCGTGGCTTTCCTCAAGGCTGGCGTCGAGCGGCAGGACATGTACTCGATGAACCTGCTCGGCCGCAATTATCTCGCTGGCACGGGGGTCGAGAAAGACCCCAAGACAGCGCTCTCGCTTTTTCAGAAATCGATGGATCTCGGCCAGCCCTACGCTCCCGGCAGCCTTGCGCGCATGTACAGGGACGGTGTCGGCGTGCAGCAGGATCTTGAAGAAGCGCAAAGATTGTTCGAGCTGGCGACGGCGCGCGGCGATCAGTCGGCTGCGTATGATCGCGCAGCTCTGGAGATGCAAAGGGGCGAAAAAGCGGACCAGGCCGTGGCGGTGCGCTATCTTGCCTTCGCGGCCGCGCTCGATCTTCGCAACGAGACTCCCGATGCCAGGAATACCCTGGCGAAGTTTGGCGCCAAGGCGAAGTCGGCGGCCTTGAAGCAGATGCGTGGGGACCTGAAGGCGAAGATTTCGGCCAACGGTTCGTTGGACGATCAACTGATCAAGACCGCCAGGGCGGTCTGGGAGCAAGCCAACCCGCGCCGGGACTTGTTCTGACAACATGGAGGCAACAGGTGGGCTGGTCACTAAAACAGGTAATCGTCGCAATCGTCCTATTCCTTACGGTGGCAGGGTGCACAACCATCGCGCCTCCCGTTGAGCCTACGACGACGACACATCGTACGAAGTCGGTTGGTACGACGACCGCGCCAAAGGTGGTGAAGCACAAAAATGTGAGCGCCAAGAAACTGCTCACACCGGTCAAGAAGGAAACCGCGCCCGTCATTGCGCCCTTGGGCGGCGGTGGCGCCGGCGGTAGCGGCGGTGGCAGTAGTGGCGGTGGCGGCTGGGGGGGATAGCGCCACCACAGCGCACCACAAGTGCAGGGCAATCGTAGGTTTCGCAAGCGCTGGAACTGCTCGCCAAGCAGGGACAAGTGCTCTATGATTGCGCCGATGCCGTTAGTTGGATCGGGTTGCCTGGCGGGGGCGTTCCATGTTCGAAGTCGTTGCATTCTGGCGAGCGCGAGCAAAAGCGCAGCGTCCTGGCTTTGTCGTCATAGCGATATTGGGACTGCTATTCCTCGGACCGCAATCGGCGAGTGCCGCGCCGAACTGGACGCTCGATCCGGACGCTTCGGTGCTTACCTATCAGTCGGTCAAGAAGAACACGATCGTCGAAACCAACAAGATCAGGAATATTACCGGCACGCTGACTTCCGCCGGTGATGCCAAGGTCAGCTTCGATCTCAATTCCGTCGACACCGGCGTCGACCTCCGCAATGTGCGCATGCGCTTCCTGTTCTTCGAAACGTTCAAGTACCCGACGGCCGAGCTGACGGCAAAGGTGGACCCGGCGGCCTTTGCCGACTTGCCAGCCAAGCGCCGCATCAAGGCAAGCTTGCCCTTCCGGCTCAGCCTGCATGGCGTCGACAAGGATCTGGAGGCGAGCGTCGTCGTCACCATGATCAGTGATACTCAGGTCTCGGTTGCTTCCGAGGCTCCCGTTGCGGTGCACGTGGAGGACTTCGGCCTGCTGCCGAACGTCGACAAGCTGCAGCAGGCCGCCAATGTGACGAACATAGTGCCCACTGCGTCGGTGTCCTTCGACTTCGTCTTTGTTGCCGAGGGCAGCAAGCCGGGTGCTGTGCAGACAGTCGCAGCCAACGCCGCCGAAGTCGGCCCCGTGGCCACCGACGCTGCGAAAGCCAATTTCAGCGACGAGGAGTGCCTCAACCGGTTTGCTGTTTTGTCGCGCACCGGAGCCATCTACTTCCGTGCAGCCAGCGCCCGACTTGATGCCAAGAGCCGTCCGTTGCTCGCCGAGGTCGAGGGGGTGGTCGGCAAATGCCCGACCCTGAATGTTGAGGTCACCGGCTACACGGACTCGGACGGTTCGCCAGAGGCGAACAAGACGCTATCGGAACGGCGCGCCAGGGCGGTTGCCGATGCGCTGGTCGCCGATGGCCTGCAGCGCCGCCAGATCAGTGCCACCGGCTATGGCGAGGAGCGGCCGGTTGCCGCCAACGATACGGCAAAGAACAAGGCGCTCAATCGGCGCATCGAATTCTCCGCCACGAAGCTCGCGAACTGAGGTCAGGGTGGGCTCCCGTCCATTGGCGTTTTGCGCAGGCTTGTTTCGCGGCACTGGCCTTGTCACGATGGTCTTGCTTTTCACCTTGACCGCCGCCACTGCCGAGCGTCGTGTCGCGCTGGTGCTGGGCAACTCGCAATATCAGCACGCCGCGCCGCTCGCCAATCCCGCGCGCGACGCGCAGGCCATGGTCGAGCGCCTGCAGAACCTTGGTTTCGAGGTCGTCTCCGGTTTCGACCTTACCAAGCAGCAGACGCAAGCGACCGTCGCCCAGTTCGCCAAGCAGGTGCGCGGCGCCGATATCGCGCTTTTCTTCTATGCCGGACATGGCTTGCAGGTCTCCGGCAAGAACTACCTGCTTCCGGTGGATGCCGCACTCGAGGACGAAACCTCGCTCGACTTTGAGGCCGTGTCGGTCGATTTCATTTTGCGGCAGATGTCTCGCGAGACCAGCATCGGGCTGGTATTTCTGGACGCTTGCCGGGACAATCCTTTGGTCGATGTGCTGGCCAAGACCGCGGGCATCAAAGGTGCAAGCAGCGGGCTTGCGGAAATTGGGATTGAGAACGGCGGTGCGGGAACGCTCATTGCGTTCGCTGCCAGTCCCAACCAGCTCGCCTATGATGGGTCCGGCGACCACTCGCCCTTCACGACGGCGTTGCTTCAGCACATTGGCGAATCCAATGTCTCCATTACCGAAGCGATGAACAGGGTAACCAGCGACGTCTTCAGGGCGACAGGCGGTAAGCAGCGCCCCTGGACCAATGTCTCCCTGACCACCGAGGTTGTCCTGCACAAGGTCGATCTCAACGCGCCGCTGATCGTGGGTGAAGCGAGCACCCCGCCTGATGAAGCCAGCTCCGGGACGCGCAACACCGGCGGCTCGTCAGCCCAGACTGACGACCAGCTTGCGCTCGATGTTCTTCGAGCGAAGATCCCGAAGCTTGCCACTGACGGGCCAATCTTTTTCGATCGCCCGGTCACGTTCGGGGATCCGGTGATCGACGGCAAGAGCATCGCCCAATTGATCAAGGGCGAACCGCTTTTCAGTCCGGTCGAAGGTCTCGACAAGTCGGTGTGGGAAGGCAAGCACTGCGACAGCTGCCATGAGTGGAACGAGGCCCGGCTTTGCGAGCAGGCGAAGAATTTCGCTGCCAACGACGTCTCGGTCCTTCGCCTTCAGCATCCGCTGGGTACCCGATTCAAGGTCGCGCTGGCCAGATGGGCGCAAGGCGGCTGCCAGTAGTAGTGCTGGGCTGGTGCCAGCGACGAGGGAGGGCAAGCAGGGGAGGCGAACGGCGAACCCGTTACGCCTCAAGCTGAGCCATCTCGATGCCCATTTCGACAAAGGCGGAAAGCAAGGTAAATCGGTCCGCCAGCGCCACGCGGGCCAGTCCCGCCAGGATTGCGGCATTGACGGCATGGGCGGCGGGGAATCCGCTGGACTCCATTTTGAGGGTCGGGTGACGCCATACCGCTGCCAGTGCGATCCAGGCGGCCGGCGTTGCCGGCGGCAGCTGCAAGGAATTGCTCAAGGCTGCTTGATGTTGAAGATTGTCAGGCTCGCCGACGCGGGCATGGACAAGCGCCAGCAATTCGAGGTCCTGGCCAGCGAGCAGCTCGGCGACATTGCTCAAGCATTCATGTCCCCACCAGACGGCGGCTCGCTCGGGTAACAGGTAAGCACAGAACGTGACTGCTTCTTCCGGCACGCGCCCGGCAAGCAGGCTACGGCAAAAATCTAGGGGCGGCTGACCCGTGGCCAGCGATTTCATGTCCCTGGCGATGGCGGGACAAGCAATGAACAGATCCCGTGCCGTTCTGTACCCGAGTTCATTAGCCATAGCTGCCACATCCCCACGAGCCAGCAGACAAGCACTCAAGCCTGTGAGCGAGCGCCGGTCAAGCGTCAGACCTCAACAGGTGGTCGCCACGAGCAGCATGCGTTTGGTCACAGACAATCGCTTCCTGATTTGCTATGGTAGGCGCCAGCAAATCCACTCACACTGGAGTGACGGTCATGCGATGGGTCAGTTCAACCTTGGCATTGGCGGCCATGCTTCTTGCAACGCACGTCTGTGCCGATCCGCTTCAAAAGTCGGAAGACATCGTGAAGTTCTTCGCCAATCAGCCCGGCAATCTCGGTGCCTCGCGCGGCATCTGCGTCGGTACAGAGGAAGAGTGCAAGAGCAAGGCGGAGAAGACCGGCTCAGCCCCACAAAAAGCTGGTCTCGACATGATGATCAATTTCGCCCTTGATTCGGCTCAACTCGACCAGATCGCGCGCACCGAACTCGATGAGTTCGCAAAGGCCCTCAAGGACAATCGGCTGAGCACCTTTAGCTTTGTCGTCGAGGGGCATACCGATGCGACCGGCTCGGATCGGTACAACCAGGACCTTTCGCAGAGAAGGGCGCAATCGGTGGCGGCATTCTTGACAGCCAACGGGGTAGAACCGGCCAGACTGGAAGCAATCGGCGTTGGCAAATCGCATCCGCGGGTCGCCAACCCTTACGATCCGGTCAACCGCCGGGTGGAGATGCGTGTCAGGACCGAGTAGGCTCGCCGACCATCCTTGACAAAGATATGCATTAGCCTGGCTCAAGCACACCTTGGACAGAATTGAGCAGCGCTGTTATTGCCTGCTTGTATTTTTCGAACTCCGGTGACGTCTGCCGAACTTCGGTGGTCGTCGCCGGCTGGCCAGCATCCGTCACCACGCGCGGCACTTTTTGACCCATCTTCCGCTCGGCCCAGTCGATGACATAGCCAGCGGTCTTGCCGATGAGGAAGGGATTGGCCTCGATCACCGCTGAACCCAAAACGGCGCTCAATTGCGACGTGCCGGACGCGGCCAGCACCTGGTGCGCTCCTTCCATGCCAAGGAAGTGGCACAGGTAAAGGCGACCCGCGGTTATCTGGTGGCCGCGGGCACGCAGATAGGCTTCGCCTTCGCGCGCCAGATTGCGCACCATTTCACGCGACAACGTCACGTCATAGCGAAGCGCGAGCAGGTCGGCGGTCGAGAGCGAACGGGCTAGATCGGGACGATAGGTGTTCATCATCCGGATCCAGGTCTTGGTGATGAACTGGCCAGCCCCGGTTGCCGACGAGTTGGGATTCTTGGCGCGGGCGCTGCCGCCGCTTTCAACATGTACGATCCGGTCGGCTAGCGTTTCGACCGCGGCATCGCCAGAGCCTGCGGATCGGCCAGAGCTGGGGGATTCAGCGCTGGCAACCGTGGTGACCGTCCCGAGCGGATCGATCGCCTCGCCGTTTTGATAAAGTTCGAAATGCAGATGCGGTCCGGTCGAGAGCCCGGTCGTGCCGATATAGCCGATGACGTCGCCTGCCTTCACTTTGGTGCCGACGCCGCTGGCAATGGCGAATTTCTGCATATGGGCGTAGCGCGTCTCGCGCCCGTTTGAATGGGTGATCTTGACCAGATTGCCATAGCTGCCGCCGTCGCCTTGGAAGCTGATCTCGCCGTCGTAGGCGGCCATGATGGGCGTGCCCACGGGGGCTGCCCAGTCGACGCCTTTGTGGATTCGAACCGTTCCGAGGATTGGATGCCTACGCGGGCCGAAGGTCGACGTCATCACCCCGCTCACTGGCGTGATCATGCCGTTGGTGACCGTCTGCGAACGGACCTGATCATCGCCGGTGACGCAGGCATACTGCCCGTCGGCTTGCTGGTAGACGAAGCAGTCGAGGTTTTTGTTCTTACCCAGGACGCCGACGTAAAGCACCCGTCCGGAAATCTCGCCTTGGCCGCGCGGGGTCTGCGAGTAGATCAGCACCAGGCGTTGGTCCTCGCCGGCGAAGGCGTCCAGATCCTGTCCTCTCGACAGATACATGATCGCTTCGCCGATCACGCTGGTCGGCACCTTGTTGCGCGCCGCCGTCGAGTAGATTGCGTCGAGCAGACGGTACTGCCGCTTCGGCCCACCCTGATCCGAACCACCGGAATAGTTAAAGAGGTCCTCGCGGACCCAGGGATCGACGCCTGCAACAAAGGCGCCCCCGGCGTTGCGGGTCAGTGTGCCGACGTAAAGGTTCCTTGCGTAGACGGAGACCTGCATCAGCGACATGGTCGTCGTCTCACGGTTCGGCCGGAAACCGCGCAGGGCGACCACAAAACCAGGCTCCAGCCGATCGCGGTTGAACACCGCTTTCAGCGCCTCGCCCGCAAGCCTGGCATCGTCCGCGGAGAAATGCGCGTCGAGCGCGACGCTGTCCAGACTGCGCTCGTTGAGGACTTTCACGAAAGTGTCCTCCGTTGCCTCGTAGCGCTGATAATCGCTGATGACGGTCGCGACCGTGGTGTTGTTCTCAATGGCGGTCTTCTCAAAGGCGGGCAGCGCTTTCTCGCCCTGGTCAATGGTCTCGCCCCAGCCGGCCTCGGGGTCGTCCGCGTCAGCTTTGAGCGCCGAACCCGGGGACGTCTCCCCCCCTTCAGGCGCCGCCTGCAGGTCGTTCGCCAGATCATCGCGTTGATCCTCGGACGCGACGGCAGGTTCGGGCGCGGTCGGCTCGTGGCCCTCGGGTGCCGCGGCGGAGGGCTTCGGAGCAGCCTGCCGCTGCGCCTGGAAGAAGGCAAAATCCTCCTGCGTGGAGGGGATCGTCGTCATGAACTTCTCGCTGGCGCTCAACATCACGTCGGACAGGATCTCGATCTGCGGCGAAGCCCCGGAACCGTCGAGTTCGGCCGGGCGCGCAATCGTGCGGCCCTTCGTGGCGGTCTCGTCATCGGGTGCCAGCGTGATCCACATCGGGTCACCGGCAAGATCGATGATGGCCGGCACATAGACCGAGGCGTCGGGGGGTATGTCATCCAAACCTTCGACGGGATGCAGCTCTTCATTCTCGTCGCCGAACGACCAGTCATCCCGGGTGAGATAAAACCCGGTGGCAATCGCAATGACGGTGAGCGCGGCAAGGCCAGCAAGAAAGCGGTGCCAAAGTTTGCGTCTGCGCTCGCTCTGGCGCGCCAACTTCTTTTGTTTGAAGCTCGTGTCGATACCGTGCGTCACGGGCCGTTTCCGGTCAGGAAATAGGTCCAGCGCACCTGCTCGAGCGTATCGACTTCGACGAAACGGGCCGCGATGTGACCGCGCTGCCAGCACTCGTCGATGCCACGGATAGAGAAGCGGTGTCGATCAACACACATTTCGGTCGATCCGCTGAGAATCGCATGGCCGAACACGTCGGTCGCGTAGAGGTATACGTACCGGTTGGTCAGTTCCTCGCGGATGACGTTCACGCATTGGTTGGCGCCAATGGTCCACCAGCCGTCGGTCTGGTCGGCATCGTCGATCTTTTGTCCGACGGCGAGATTGACGACGTCGAGGGTCTGGTTGCAGACGGTGAATTCCGCATGCGCGCTGTCGGTCGAGACGGCAAGGAGCAGTGCTGCGCCCAACAGCGCGGAAAACGCGACGCGGTTGGCCAGCAAGCGTCCAGACCAGCTACGCTTTATGCGTGCGGAAGGCGGGCAAAATAAATGCAGGGCGCGAAGGTCCATCGGCGTTCATATCTATCCGCCGAGCCTGAAATACTTCGCGGCGGCGGAGAATTGCGAGCCGTCGGACTCGATCTCCTCGAGGATATTTGGCAAAAGGTCGGAGGCTGGTGTCGGCCTGGAGAAGCTCGCGGCCCGAATGTCGTGCGGTCCGGTGATCACCAGCATGATCTGCGGCAGGGCTTTGCCGGCCGCCTTGTCGGCGGCGCCCAAACCAATCGGTATGCTGAAAGTCGCCTTGTCGGCTTGCGCCACCATGCGGTCATCAAGGTTGAAGGCGATGCCTCTGTGGTCGATCAGCATGACGTTGGAAACGAGCCCGCCATGCGTTGCCAGCGTGCCCCTGATCGGCGAGCCGTCCGGCACCGCCGTCCGGTCGAGAACCAGTTGCGGCCTTTCCACATGGTTGCGGTCGAGCAAGCGCAGGAACCTGGTCACTTCACACTGGGGCTGGTCGATGACACGGACGCTGATATCGGGCTCGAGATGGAACCTCGACTGAAAGTCATTGAGCATCTGCTCGAAGGGCTGCACGGCGGTTGCGAAGCCTTCGATTGCGGCGGCGCTGGCGCTTTGGGATGTCAGCGACGCGTAGAAACAGTCGCCGCCACTGAAGTCGCGCACCCATGACGCACGTTGCGCCGTCTCGTCGACTGCCGCCGCTGGCGGCACCGCCGGCTTGGGCATGTTGATGGCGACGTCGGTGTTTTCGGGCCGCGTGGTCAACGGCGGCCGCGGTTGCTGGGACGGTTGCGGCGTGTTCGCCGCTTCGGACGGCGCGGCTGGCAGCGGCTTGCTGGCGATCGCAGTCGGCGGCACCGGCTGAGCCGGCGGGCTGACCGGCAGCGCCGGCACTGGGCTTTGCGCAATCGTCGGCGATGAAGCCTCCGGCTTGGCCATTTTGGAAAGCTTATCGACCAGCTCGGTTGCGCTTGGTTTCGTCGCCGGCGGGTTTGCTTCCCGCGCCGGCTTGCCCTCTGCCTGCGTCTGGCTTGGCGCCGACGTCCCCGGCGGCTCGCCGACTGGCTGCGGCGGGTTCGCCTTCGCCTCGGGCTTTGCCACCGACACCGCGTTTGACCGGGTCACGGTCGGCGTCTCGGCAGGCTTGATCTCGACCGGCGGAGTAGCCGTTGCTTCGGGTTGAGCCATGGATGGTGCGGTCTCGCCGATGGGCGGCACCATAGGCGCCTGCCTGTCGGCGGTCACCGGCTGGCCCGTCGGCTCCTGGCGGGCGACCTGCTGTGATTTTGTTGCCGATGGCAGGTCGGGGCGCGGGGTCGGCACCGGCATTTCGGGGGGCTTGGCCTGCTGCGGTTTCTGCTCGCCTGCTGCGTGCGCCTGGTCCGCGGTCGGTATTGTGGTCTTCACCTGAGCATCCGGCTGCGCAGGTGGCATTGCCGTTTGGTCGGCGGCAGCGTTGTCTTGTTTTGACGGCTCCGGCTGTAGCGGTGATGATGGCGGCGGTTGCGATGCTTCCGGTTGCGGCTTCTGCACCACCGGTTTTGATGTCAGAGGCTTGGGGGTCTCTTCGGCCGGCGGCCGCGCCAGGATGCCACTGACATAAAGGCCGCCCCCCAACAGGACCGCCAGCGTCACCAGGGCGCCAGCGATGGCCGGCATCCGCCCCGGATTTCGCGGCTTAGCCGGAACGGTCGTGCCGGGCGTCGGCGCCGACTCTGGTTGCGACAGATGCGCCGGCCGGACATGCTCGACAAAGCGTTGTTCGCCCGGAGATGCCGAAGGCTCGAGCCTGGAGGTGGGCAGTGCCGTCCAGCCGGCGCGCGGCAAGCCGGAGCGTTCCCGCGAACCATACGATACGGGCGGCAATGTGAGCTCGACATCCTCGCCACGCGTCGCCCTGGCGATCTCGGCCATGCTGGCGGGCCGATCGCGCGGGTCGGGCTGCAGCATGGCGCCGAGGAGATCATGGAACTCGGGATCGATGTCAGACAGGTCTGGGACGGTCCGGCGTTTTTCGATGACCTCGTACTGCGAGCCGCTCATGTCGAGTGGCTTTCCGCGCAGTGCGGCGGCGAGTACCAAGCCGAGGCTATAGATATCGGACTGCTCACTGACCTCGCCGCCATAGAGGCCGAGCTGTTCGGGCGATACGTAATTGTATTTGCCGGCGAACTTCCCACCGATCAGCGTTTCACCGCCTGCGGTCGCGGAGCGAGCGATACCGAAATCAATGATTTTGGCGTGCTCCACCCGCCCGCCAGGCAGGATGATGTTGTCCGGCGAAAGGTCGCGGTGAATCGCGCCCGCCTGATGAACAGCCGCCAGCCCCGAGGTCAAGCGATGGCAAAGGCGCCGCACGTCTTCTCCCTGCATCGCTCCGTGACGCATCACATCAAACAGTGATTGGCCGTCCACAAACTCCATTGCCAGGTAGGGGCGGCCGATCTTCGGATCAATGGTGAAGACGTGATAGCGAACCACCGCATCATGCGACAGATGGTTGAGGATCGATGCTTCCTTGCGAAACAGCGACAGGATCGTCTGGTCACGGGCGAATTCGGGCAGGACGATCTTAATCGCCACGTGATCGCCGGTTTGGATGTTGTGGCCGCGATAGACTTCTCCCATGCCGCCGGACGCGATCCTCTCGTCGAGTTCGTAGATGCCGCTGAGCTGCGTGCCGGCGCCGGCATAGGTAACGTTGGTCGATATCCGCGTCTTATCGTCGTCGCTCATCTCGCCAGGCTCTCCGGTCCGGACCGATCCGTATGGGGCGCACCGTTGCGCCCGCCGCCGATCTTCACGAGAACGATGGTCACATTGTCGGTCCCGCCGCGCGCCAGCACCGTCTCCAGCAGGCTCCGGCACGCCGCCTGCGGCGTTGCCGATCTGACTGCGGCTTCGATCTCGGCGTCGCTGACATGAGCCGTCAGTCCGTCGGTGCTCAGGACGAAAACATCCCCCGCCATCAGCTCGCCCTGCTGGAAATCGATCTCGAGCTCGTCGCTCACCCCGACTGCATGGGTGATGACGTGGCGGCGCGGCCAGGTAAGCGCCTCTTGCGCGCTGATCATGCCGCGATCCACCAGTTCCTGGACCTCGGTGTGATCCTTCGAGACCTGAAAGATTGTCCCGTCACGGATCAGATAGATGCGGCTGTCGCCGGCCCACAGGCCGGCGAACCGTCCATCCATGGCAAGCAAGGCGGCGAAGGTCGAGCCGATGGTGATGCCGCGGGATCGCGAGATCTCGCGGATCTCGGAATTGGCGCGGCTCAGCCGGTCCTCGAAGCGCGCACGAAGGTCGGGTGCCGAGCTCGCTATGCCGATCGTTGCCAAATGGTCGACGATGCTGGCCGACGCGACCTCGCCGGCTTCGTGCCCGCCCATGCCATCCGCCACCACCCAGAGACCGGTCTGCGGCTCTATCAGGTAGTTGTCCTCGTTGTGGTCGCGCACGCAGCCTCTATGGGTCACGCCGAAGCTTTCGATGGAAAGGGCGACAGTGCTCAATTTGCCACCTAGCGCTTCGCGAGCGTCCCCTGTGACCAACCCCGGGCAGCGTGCCCAGGCCACTTTGCCATAAGCGCATCCATTAGAGTACCAAAATGAGTGCCGCAGCCGCCGCTGCGCTTGAACAAAGCCGTGTCAGAACGCCTTCGGACAGCTGAAGTCGGCCAGGGCTGGCAAAAGGAAGGGATTTGCCGCCGGTCCGGTCTGGATCATGTAAGCGACGTCGCGTCCACCGATCACGAAGCGGGCTTCGCCGCTGGCGGTGATGGTCGCCTTGTCCAGCAGACGTTTAAACGCCCACGGTCCCTCGAATTTGATAGCCGAGTCGCGGCCGGGCATTTGCGGCATCAAGGTGAGGCTGGCGGAAGCCGAGGCTGTGCTGTTTGGCCACGTCACCGTGCTCGGCGCGTTGCCCGTCTGGCTGCTCTGGATGGTCTGGCCGTCAATGTTGAGAACGGCGTTGTCTGCGTCTCCATTGAGCGTAGACGGCGTGATGGTCATCGAAACCGAGGGCACAGAGCCGCCGGACGGAAAGAAGGCGCTGCGGATCTCTGCGGCCGACTGAAAGGATTTCAAGGTCGACTTCGCCAAGTCGTGGCCGGCGCGGGCATCCTGTCTCCAGGTCCATTCCTGGCCGCTCATGTCGATCAGCGACGCAAGGTTCTGCGCAAAGAAACGGTCGATCAGCCCGCCCGGCGCGAAGAGCCTGGCGAAATCCGCTATCGAGATCTCTTGCGTGGCGTCCCTTGCGAAGGGATAGCGCCCGCCGACCGCCTCCTCGCAGGCTCGTGTGACCGTCTGGTCGAGGTTCTGGTTGAGGTTGGCCAGCGAGGCTTCGGCGACACTGCCAGCAAACTCGTCCGCTGCCGCGTTGACCATGCGCGCAAGCGGCTTCGGAAGACGCGAGACATTGGCGCGCAGCGTGGAGATCTGCAGCTGCAGATTGGCGTTGACGCGTTCGGTTTGTGAAGGATCATCGGCCGAAAGCCTCAGGCTTTGAAAGATATCGCGGAAATTCCGCGTCAACGCATCGATCGGCCGCCCTCCGTTTGCGCCGCTGACCAGGGACTGGAACGATCGAAACTGCGCCTCGACGCTCGCACCGGCAGTGTGTGCGACAGCCGAGCCAGAGCCGGCACGGCTCTGCGACTTGCCGCCGGCGATCTGCAGGCCGATGCGAGCCAGGCCTTTGGCCATGCTGGCGAGATCCTCTTGCGCCGCGCCGCCTTGGCCCTCGACCATCTCATCCTTTGTCAACGCGGTCTCGTCGGCGATCGCCGTGGAGAGCTGAGCAAGAGGCGAGTCCGGCGCGGCGAGAGCGGAAAGCGGCAGATATCGCGGCTTGTCTTCGAGCAATGCCTTGAACATCAGCTGGTCAAGGACGCCGTTCCACGCGGCGGAGAATTCCTTGCCGTAGCGGTCGATCAGTTCTAGACCGAGCTTGGGCAGGTCCTGGTCGATGCCGCCCTGTTGCCCGCCGCCGCCAAGCACCCATTGGTCGTTGACGAGGATCTGCGCGATGCGCGAGAGCTGCGGCAGGAAGAAACGGTTGAAGCCGTCGCGCGTGTAAAGCCCGGGAATGTCGAGATCGGCGAGATCGCCGCCATCCGCGCGTTCGAACACGAGCTGTGCCTCAGGCCCGGCTTTTGCTGCGACTGGGAAGCTCTCCAGCCTCGCCGCGTAGATCGCCGACTTGATCAGCGCCGAAGCGCGGTCGGCAAGGCTCATGCGGCCAAGGGAGCGCTGCGCGGCTTCGATCAATGGCTGGTTGAGTTCGAAGACGGGATCGTAGGCGTCGTCCAGGGCAAGCATCGCGCGCAGATGCTTTTCGAGCTGCGCGCGGCCCTCGCGGTTGTTCTCGCCCGGATAGCGGTTCACTTCCCAATCCTGCTTCATCCAGGAAACAATCAACTCGTTATCGACCTTCGGAGCCTTTCCGCCGAGCATCAGGTAGATCTTCAGCGGCTCGTAGAGTGCGATTGGATCGGCAATCTTGGCCTGGATGGTCCGCTCCGCCTGCACCAGGAGCCGCGAGCGGAATGTCCGCTCGAGCGCTTGCCGATAGGCATCCTTCGCGGCCGACAGCAGCCTGTCGCGCTGCCCAAGCCCGAACGTCTCCTCGATCGGCTTTCCCTGGTCGCCGGTCTCGAATCCCGCTGGCAGGTTGCGCAACTGGTCGAGCGGGCCGATCACATTTTCGAGGTCGACGTCGCTCACCATAGGGCTCTTGAGCAGCGCATCGGCGCTGTCGCGATAATGGGCCATGGACTGCCTGGTGGACGTGATCAGGGACTCGTTGGCGAAGAAGCTCAGCCCAAGCACGCCGAGCGCCGTCGACGTCGCCAGCGCAATCGCGGCGAGGCCACCAAATCTCGCAAGTCTGGCGCGCCGTTCGGCCGCCCGGTCGAAAGATACCCAACCTGACTCCGGGAAGATCACCTTGCTCAGGAGATCGTGCAGGAAGAAGCTCTTGCCGGTGCCCGAAAGATGCGCCTGCGAGGCGGTGCCGAAGCTGCGCCCGATTGTGCCCAGTACCTGGTCGAACGGTGTTCCTTCCTGAGTACCCGAGGAGAAATAGAGGCCCCGCAAGCTGACATTCACCCGCGATCGGGAGGCATCGAACAAACTGCCGATGAAATGCGCGGTCCGGTTCCTGAGGGCGCCGAACTGCGCCGGGAAGTCGAAGATGGCGATGCGCGCCACCGGGTCGGCCTCTTCCTGCAAGCGTTCGACGAGTTCATCTGCCAAGCGCTGCGCCAGAGCGTCGAATTCGGCCACTGCCTCGCCGGCCATGTTCCTTGTGCGATCGGCGGTCTGGAACGTCGCGCCCCATACCTGACGCCTGCGCGCGTCATCAAAGCCACCGAAATAATCCATGAAGCCCGACAAGAGGTCGGCCTTGGTGAAAAGGAGATAGGCGGGAAACTGGATCTTGAGCGTCTCGTGCAATTCGCGCAGACGGCTCCTTATCTCGGTGACATGCGCATCGATATGCTGGTCGTCGAGGCTGATGAGATCGGCGAGGCTGATGGCGAGGATCACCCCGTTGATTGGTTGTCTGGGGCGGGTTTTCTTGAGCAATCCCAGGAATGCAAGCCAGCTCGCCTGGTCGCGTTCGCGGTCCGATTCGTGCGTCGTGTAGCGGCCGGCCGTATCGATCAGCACGGCTTCATCGGTAAACCACCAGTCGCATGACCGCGTGCCGCCGATGCCAGTCACCGGCTGGGCGTTGCCGGAGCCCGCAAGCGGAAAGTTGAGGCCGGAGTTGACCAGCGCCGTCGTCTTGCCGGCGCCTGGCGGACCGATGACGATGTACCAGGGGACATCATAAAGGAAGTTGCGCTTGCGGCTCGTCCGCCTGAGCGTCGCGATGGCTTCGCTCATGCGCGCTTCGAGCACCGGTGAATCGTCGTTGCGCTCGTCGCCGCGCACAATGGCCGTTTCGAGCGCCTGTTGCGCCTTGCGTCTTTGCCAGAAGCGAATGCCGTAGAAAGACGCGAGCACGATGGCGGTCGTGCCGATGATGAGTGCCCTGAGCCACACCGACCCAAGCGGGCGGGTGTCGGCGAAGCGGATCAGGGGTCCTGCATACCAGATGGCGGCCGAGAAGCCGACGAGGGCAAGCGCGCTGAAGATCCGCAGCACCCAGCCGATCAGCTCCTCGCCGCGCCCGCTCATAACGCGTCCTGCTTTGGGAGTATCACGTCGACGCGGCGGTTCTTGGCGCGGCCGTCGGCGGTCGCATTGTCGGCAATGGGTTCGTCTTCGCCCTTGCCCTCGACGCTCAGGCGCGACGGGTCCTTCAATTGCTTGGCCATCATCGCCTGCACCGCTTTTGCACGTGCCACAGAAAGATCGAAATTCGACTTGAATGTGCTCGACTTCTTCGGCTTCACGTTGTCGGTATGGCCGACGATCTTGATCGGTCCGGGTTCGGCGTCGAGCGCCGAGGCGATGTCTGTCGCGATCGGCTGGAACTGTGCCGTTATTCCGGCCTGGCCGGACACGAACAACAGCTGGTTGCTGATCTCGACGACGATGAAGTCGCCCTTGGTGCCGACGCTCACTCCTCCGCTCGCGACCTCCCTGGCGAGTGCAGTGCGGATGCGGTCGATCTGCGTGGTGTTTGCAGGCATAGGTGGTGGCGGGTCGGCTCGCGCCGGTTCGGCGGGTGCCTCCACGCTGGCCCGTTCAATCATAACCGGGCTGGATGGATTGAGCGCCAGCAACTCGCTGGCAGTGACATCGCCTTCGTCCGTGATCAATATCCTAAGCAAGAAAAAGGCTACCGTCACCAGGGTCGCGGCGGCGGCTGCGATCGCCCACAGCGGCAGCCGCCCTGCTGGCCTGGGCATCGCCGCCGCCATGCCTTGCCACTTGGGGGAAATCTCGTCTGCGGCTCGCGGCCTGAAATAGCGCAGTGTGTCGTAGACGTCGCGCCGGACGCGCTCGAGCGTGTTGCGCTCACCGGACAATGTTCGATACTGGCCTTGAAAGCCCAGCGAAAGGCAGGCATGCATCAATTCGAGCAGGTCGCAATGCCCTTCAGGCTTGGCGAGGATATTGTTCAGCGCCTCGTAAAAGCCCGTCCCTGTCGGCTGCGTGTGGAAGAACTTTATCACCATACTGTGCCGCAGCCAGGTATGTTTGTCCGGCCAGGGCAGATTGCCGATGAGGTCGTCGGCTGTTTCGCAAAGCGCAAACTTGGCGATCCGCGCGTCTTGTTCGGCAATTCCGGCTTTGGCCGTGGCACGGTCGAAGCTATCGATAGTGTCGGCGATATGCTCGCCCAAAGCGGCCGCTTGGCGTTCGACCGGCGTCAGCCGCAACTGGCCGCACACCATGAGCAAGGGGGCTGCGGCGGCGAGGATGGGATTGGCCGCGGCATACTTCACAACAGCGGTGGCGTGGAGCAAGGCATCCTGCTGCAACACCGGTCTTTTTGCAGCAACCGCTTCGTTGTCCTGAACAACCACGGTTCCCGATGACCAGCCGGGGGGCAACTGCCGGCCGGCGCCGGGGGCGAACACGGTCGATTCCCTGGCGGGTGAGGGGAGAGGGGGCACGCTTTGCAGACCGGAACCAGCGGGAGCCACGAGCGGCCTTTGCCTTGGCCGTTGCACGCGGATGACGGTTTTATCCGGAGGCTCGGAGGAATCGTCCTTCGAGCTCATCGATGCACCACCGACGAAGTCCAACGGGCGTCTTTCAGACAGAAGGAATGCCGCATACGAGGCTCAGTATCAGCAGCGAGCCGGATGCAAACTCTGATCTTGCCGAAACATGACATTCCTGCACACACCCAAGCCGCGCCGCTCTGCCAGCCTGGCAAGCGCTCCTATGCCATTCTAGTCGCACAGGAAGCCGATTGAAATCGGAAAGCAGGGTGTAGAGGAAGCGGCTTTCCTTTCCTTGAGGTTAATTAGCGAGCTGGCAACGCCATCTGGCGCCCGGTTATTTCTGCTTGCCAGCCTTGGCGTAGGCTTCGGCGAAATAGGCAAGAAAGACATCCAGCATGCCGTTTTCGTGCTTGTCTTCCATCGTCCGCCACGTCGCGACGAGCGCATCCCAGGCTTGGCTCTTCCTTGATGAAAAGGAGGCGGGCGGGATTCTTCTGGCGATTGCCTCCGGCGACAGGTCGTCGAGCAGCCTCGAGAGCGCGGCCTGCATGGCTGCGTAGGTTGCGATTTCGTGGGTCTTCAGATCGTCGAACGCATCCTCGATGCTCCGCCTGGCATCCAGATAACCCGCCCGCCGCTTGGCAAACATGATCTCCAGCATGTCGTCAGTGCCCGGCACGAATTTCAGCGGGTTGTTGTCCGCGGCGCCGATCATCGTGCGATGCGCGCTCTTAGCGAGCACCTTGGCCGCCGCGCGCGCCTTGAGCAGCAAGGACAATTGCTCGACTGTGGTTCGCAAGACCGCGCCGATCTCGGCAGCGACGTCATGCGGGTCGCGCGACGCCAACAGCTCCGGCGACAAGCCGGCCGCCCTGGCGATATCGCCAAGTGTCCGGTCGGCTTCCGCCGGCTGCTTGACTGGGACATCAGGGCCGGGCGTCGGCGCCGACGACGTTGACATTTTCGCTGCCTGGCCCGGGCCATATTCTGGCGGAGTGAGCAATGGTGCGCTGCCGGGTTCAAGCGACCCTCCCGTCGAGGCCGGCAACTCGCGTTGCGTCGAACCGGTCCTGGCCTGCGGATGACCGGCGCCAACGCGCTCTTCGTCGATTGAAACGGTGATGATATAGTGGCCGATGAGCAGCCGGTCGCCTCGGATTAATCGATGCGGCGCATTCAGGCGCTGGCTGGAGCCGTTGACGAAAGTGCCGTTGCGCGAGAGGTCGTATAGCCAGAACGAGCCTGTCTGATAGCGGATTTCGCAATGTCTTCCCGAGATAACTTTGGCAGGGTCGGACAGCGTCCAGTCGCAGTTCTCGCGCCCGATTTCGAAGCCCCGGTCGCGGGCGGCATAGCTCGTGGCGACCCCTGGCGGCAGCCGGTCGGCATTGCTGATCTGAAGCGAGATGAACATTGAAAGCCACTGTCCGCTGAAATGCCATGGCATTCTAGCAGCTTGCCGGCGCAGTGGGAGAGGCGCCTTCCACGAACAATGCTCGCCAGGTTCATGCGTTGCTTTTATTTGGTCTCCGTCGAAGATATGCTAGCTTGCGGCGGTCAGATGCTGTGAACGTGATGCCGTTCACGGAGCGGGGCTTCAATCCATCATCCCGGCGGCCGCGTTGAGGAGGGGCACGACCCATGCCGAATGAACGTGCCACGGTTCTACAGACGCCGGTTGGGGCCGATGTGCTGACCTTTACCCATCTCGTCGGCCGTGATGAGATCAGCCGATGTTTCGCCTATACCGTGGGGTTCGTCAGCAAGAGCCGTGAGATCGATCCGCTGAAGATGCTAGGCGGCGTCATTTCCGTCGAAGGCGAATCCGATCCAAAGCGCTGGTTCAGCGGTCTGGTGTCGGATTTCAAACTTACCCGCATAGAGGATCGGTTGACCTATTACGAGGCCAGCGTCAGGCCATGGCTCTGGTTCCTCGGCAACACCACCGACTGCCGCATTTTCCAGAACATGACCGCTGTCGAGATCGTTGAAAAGATCTTCTCGAAATACGGCATGGCCAAGTTCGAGAAGCGGCTGCAGGGGTCTTATCCCTCGCGCGAATATTGCGTGCAGTACGATGAGAGCGATCTCGATTTTGTGCAGCGGCTGCTCGAGCACGAAGGGATCTTCTATTTCTTCGAGCACGATGAGGGCAAGCACACGCTGGTGCTGTGCGATGCCATGAGTAAGCTGAAGCCGGCGCCAGGCTACGACAAGGTGCTTTACAATTTCGAAGGCCATGGCTCGCGCCGTGATGTTGAATACATTACCGAATGGATTCCGGGCAGCGCCGTGCGTCCAGGCGCCTACGTTCATAAAGACTATGATTTCGAGAAGCCCGGCGCTGACCTGATGGCGAAGTCCGCTCAGCCCTTCGCCCATCGGGAGGCTTCGGGTGAAAACTACCGTCAGCCCGGCGCGCATCTCGATGTCGGGCGTGGCGATAAGATTGCGGGTATCCGCCGCGAGGAACTCCAGGCTCTGCACCAGCACAGCACGGCGGTGGGAACCGTACGGGGGCTTTTTTCAGGCTGCAAGTTCACGCTGGAAAGTTTTCCGCGCGACGACCAGAACCAGGACTATCTGGTGATCAGCGCCGTATATCGGCTGTTCGATCCAGGCTACCGGACCCAGAACGAAGCCCATAGCGAGAATTTCAAGGTCGTGCTTGGCATCGCGCCCACCAAACTGCCCTACCGGCCTCCGCGCATCACGGCGCGACCGATCATGCGCGGACCGCAGACCGCGACCGTGGT
The DNA here is from genome assembly GCF_006658535.1 of Mesorhizobium sp. B2-4-13. NCBI lineage: Bacteria > Pseudomonadati > Pseudomonadota > Alphaproteobacteria > Hyphomicrobiales > Phyllobacteriaceae > Mesorhizobium > Mesorhizobium sp. B2-4-13. The sequence goes on from NZ_VFVB01000015.1 coordinate 52,344, forward strand.
CGGCCCGTCGGGCGAGGAGATCTTCACCGACAAATATGCTCGGGTGAAGGTGCAATTTCATTGGGACCGCCTCGGCAAGAAGGACCAGAACTCATCTTGCTTCGTGCGCGTGTCGCAGACCTGGGCCGGGAGCGGATGGGGCTTCATCCAGATCCCTCGCATCGGCCAGGAGGTTATAGTCGATTTCATCGAGGGCGATCCCGACCTGCCGATCATCACGGGTCGGGTCTACAACGCCGCTGAGATGCCGCCCTACGGACTGCCGGCCAATGCGACGCAATCGGGCTGGAAGTCCAACTCGTCAAAGGGCGGCGGCGGCTATAACGAACTAATGTTCGAGGACAAGGCCGGCTCAGAGCTGGTCAATTTCCAGGCGCAGAAGGACCACCATCTGCTGATCAAACACGATCGCAACAAGACCGTTCAGCACGACCAGTCCGACCGCATCGACCACGACGCCAAGCACTCGGTCGGCCATAACCTTGACGAAGACGTCGGCAACAACAAGACGGTCAAGGTCGGCGTCGACCAGACCACCAACATCGGCAGCAACGATACCGAGACCGTGGGCGCGAACCGTTCGTTGACGGTCATGGCGAATGAGACCATCCATGTCGTCGCCAACTCGACGGAGAACATCGACGCCAACCATTCGCAGACGGTGGGTCTCAACCAGACGGTCACGGTGGGTGTCGCCCGCGTAGACACGGTGGGAGCCGCTGAAGCCCGAACAGTCGGCGCTTCGCAGACGAACGCGATCGGGGCGTCGCGATCGGTAAGCGTCGGGATAGACCAAAGCCATAGCATAGGCGCTGCCGATAGCTGGTCGGTGGGTGCAACTCAGAGCATCCAGATCGGAGCGGACCAGAGCTTCGCTGTGGGTGGAGCGCAATCGTCCGAAATAGCCAAGGCAAGAAGCGCCAAGATTGGCGCGGATGACGGCACCGACGTCGGTGGCGCGCATGCGCTCAAGGTCGGGAAAGGCAGCGCCATCCAGATAGCCGAGGACAGTTCGATCAATGTTGGCAAGAATCTGGTGATCGAGGCGGGTGACTCGATCACGCTAAAATGCGGCGACGCAACGATCACCATGAAAAAAGATGGGACCATCGTCGCCGACGGTAAAGACATCATGCTGAAGGGCAGCGGCAAGATAAATGTCAAGGCTGACGGCGACGTGATTATCAAGGGAAGCTCCATCAACAATAACTGAGGGCGTCACGATGAAAGTTCTGGATCGCATTGACGGGGTTGTAATCGGCCTGCTTATCGGGTTCGATGCCGGAGTACCGCTCGTTGTATTCGCGGGCAATCAGCGCGAAACGGCGGTTGCGGCTCGTAGCCTGACGGAATTGGGGCCCTCAGCGGTGGGTTCGGAACTGGCTCTGATGTTTGAGGGGGGCGACCCTGCGCGGCCGCTCGTCGTTGGACGCATCGTCGATCCGGCTCATAAGGACAAGAAACTGCCGGTCGTTCGTGATGGGGATCGTCTCGTCATCACCGCGGATGAGCGCATTGAGCTGCGTTGCGGGGTGGCTTCGATCATTCTGGAGAAGAATGGCCGCGTGACCATTCGAGGCACCCAGTTGACCAGCCAGGCCAGCGGAACTAACCGTATTCGCGGTGGGGCCGTACATCTCAACTGAGGCGCTGCCAATGCATCGGGTCGCGACCATCGCTGCAATCGTGGATCAGCATGCCGAAGATGCGGCCTTCCTCTGGCAACGCCGTCGCAGAGAGATCGATGCTCCCATACTGGATGCTGCCGACATAGGTCGCTTAGATCAGCGGCTGGAGGCCAATCTCGAAGGACTTTTGGCCGCCGGCACGGCGGGCTGGGAAGCAGCTCTAGCACGCTTCACGGACTATCCTGAACCAAGCGAACTGTTTGTGCTGGGCACATTAGCTCTGCGCTGGGGAGACGCCGATCTGGTGACCGTCGCGATCGATGCTGCAGGGCCGCTCGGTGATGTCGGCACGTCGAGCCTCTCCGCGGCCATCGCCCGTACGCCGCGTGAGAGCCTGCGACCATTCGTGGCGGATTGGCTTCATACGAGGGACGCGTTGCGTCGCAGCCTCGGCCTCTCTTCGCTGTGGCATCATCGGGTGGATGCGGGGCCGTGGCTTCGCAATTTGACAAAAGATTCGGACCTGAGGGTGCGCAGACGCGCAGTCAAGCTTGCCGGAGCGGTCAAACGACGCGATCTCCTTGCAGAGGTGTTGACTGGACTTGACGGCGAGACGCCCACCGAGCGCTTCACGGCTGCCGTAGCCGCTTGCCTGCTGGGCGAAATTCGAACCGCCCAACCCGTGATTGACAAGATCGTGACGGCGGACTCGGGATTGTCGGGACCGGCGATCGAGATAGGCCTGTTGACGAGGACGACGGCGGCCGGCAAGGCCTGGCTCCAGACGCATCTGGACCAGCCCGCGCTTCGTGGCGTTGCCACGGCCTCCATTGGTCTGCTCGGCAATCGCATGGTGATGCCGTGGCTAATAGAGAAAATGCGCGAACCAGACCTTGTCGTTGCTTCCGGGGCAGCGCTTCGCGACCTCTTCGAAGTTGATTTTGGCGATACCGACCTCTTTGCGGTCGATCCGGCTGCGCTCGGCAAGGATTTCGTCCATCTTGACGAGACCTCGCTGCCAGTGGCCGATAAGGTCGAGGAATGGTGGGACGAGGGCCGGGGCGGGCACTCTCACCGCCCTTTCAAATCGATGCGCCGGTTGCGGATCGGAGCGTTACGAGCCGCACTTGCTACGTCCGATGCGCCGCTTGCCGACTGGCGTGCCACGCGCCGGTACCCAGCCTGGACATGACATTACCCATAAGGGTCTTTTTTGAATGAACTGGCCACTTACCGCCCCCTGACGTGGGTCAACACCGCTGCGGCTCGCAGGCCATTCTCCGAGGCGAGCTCGCAGGCGGCGGTCGCACCGGGCGCATACTCCTTCAGGAAACTGTCGGCTGCCAACATCAGCACAAGAGCCCCGCTGGCAGCCCCTATGTCGCCGACTGTCATCGCCGGGAGGGCGGTCGGCAGGATTTCCCGTCGCGTCCGGTAGAAGCGCGGTCGTGTGAGCATCTGCTCCCATCCGCTGTAGCGCTCGCCATTGCCGTTGCTGACGACGAAATCAATGTCGGGCTCAGAGGGACCTGATCCCTTTACCGCGTCGCGTAACGCCTCTAGCAGAGCGTGCCCTTGGCTGTAACGCTCGGAAAGAACACTGTCCGTCTCGTGGGCTAGGCCCACGCCATGGATAGCAACATGGATCTGCGCTTTTCCGTCGGGAGCGCGGGTCAACCGGATGAAGGCTGCGCCTTCGCCGGGAATCAGGCCTTGCGCGTTCTCTTCACTCTTGAGGCGACGAGCCTGCCCAAGACGAGCCAAATCCACGGCGTTGATGAGGCTGTCGACGCCGCCGAGCAGGACCTGTTCGACGTCCTGCAGTTCCATCAACTCCGCCGCGCGCTCCAGCAACCCGATACTTGCGGCAGCGCCGCCGTCTGCTGCGCGCGAGGAAGCATGGAACTTCTGACCGGTCGTCGCAATTATCGCGGCCAGAAAATCCGCCGGTGCGATGTCGGCGTAGGCCGGATGCTTGCGAAAGCTCTCCGGGGGAGTAAGCAGAATAGCGGTCGCTTCGGAATTGATTTTGCCGGTCAGCAATGTCTCGCGGACTGCCCGCGCCGCAATGTTGACAAGCCACTGCCCCTCCGTCCTTCGCAGTCGTGAGCGAGCCGGGATTCGCGCCACCACCTGGGTAGCGCCAAATGGCGTAGCAAGCACGGCGTCTTCGAAAGCCGACAGACTTGCCCGAATGGCTGCGAGGGTTTGCCGAGCGTTCAATCCCGCTGCGGTAACCGCCCCAGCCCCCGAGACATAAAGCGGTCGCTTCATAGTCGCCACACCGGTCGATCCGGTATCGTTCCATCGCCGCCAAGGGCGGAGCGATACTCCTTTCCCCTGCGTCGAGCCAAAAGAAGAGCTGGCGTAACGTGGCCGAAGACGATCTCGCGTATGTTCGGGGCATTCCTGCGCGTTGTGGTTGAATGCCTTGCTTTCAGGGTAACGCGCGAAATTTCGGGCTCGATGATGATCGTGTCTGGTACAAAAGACTGCTCTTGCACCTTGTCATCATAGATCAATCTCAAGGGCGCGGTGACCCTTGGCAGGCGAAAGCTCCAGCGCCCATCCGGCGTTAGGCCAATGAGTGTTACCTCCTCGCCGCCGGCAAGCCGCGGCAATTGTTGATCGGTCGGTGCGCACAGATAGTGTCGAGGGTCGAGATCCTTCGGGGGCAGAGGCCATTGTGTGTCGATCCAGCTTTGATCATAAGTACCTGCTAAGCCGAGGCGCGGCTGCCATCCGCGCGCGAGCACGCCGAAGCCAGCCGGCTGCGGGCGGTCAGATGCGCTTAGAAACGGCTCACCCGGATACGTTATATTTGGGGCCTGCGTCCTGACGGTCGGATCGGCGGAAGCCGCATGGCGAAAACCGACTCCCACTGGGTTGCGAGATTCGACAGTCCCATCGGGCGTAGTGCCGCCGTATGCCCGCTCATATACGATTGGCATTGTCCTGAAAGGGTGCGGCGCGCTGTAGCTGCCGGAATCGAAAATGCGGTCACCGACGACGTTGAGGACCTTGCGAATGCCGGCGACGCTGAGGCCTACTTGCATCTCGCGCACCGGTTTTCCGTTCGGAGCGTGGGCCGTGCCATTGACGATTACCTCCGCCTTCGGCTTGATGGGGGCAATGTCGGCCTCGTACCGGCTCGACGAGCGGGCTGGGTCACCGAAGGGCACGTCACCGAATGCCACTGGCAGCTGTTCGTCCGCGGGACGCAGCGAACCATTCGGTTGCGGCACATCGAAACTGGCCGACAACATCGTTACAAGCACTTCCTGTCCATCAGCATCCATTTGGAGGTGAGTCGCGGCAGCGAAGGGCGTGCGATTTTCGAGCCAAACATCAAAGGCCACGGCTCAGCTCCAGTTACCGTTCTCGTCAAGCCCGATCGGCCAGTAGGGCATGCAGGTGAGCAGTCGCACGTAGTCCTTTCGCCCGTCTTCGACCAACCAGGCGAGCATTGCCGTCTGGGGAGGCACGCGATCGGCCGGAGGAAGATCACCGTTCAGCTCGTCAAAGGACAGCCAATATGTGCGAAAAAACCAGACAACCTCCGGGGCGGATGCGGGCCCAGCCAGCCGTTTGTCGTAGGCGAGGTCAACAGCCTCGGCCTTCTTGTAGCCATCGAGCACGAAGGCTTCGACACAATCCTGCCACCACGCATCGCCGACCTCATACGCCGTTGCGAAGTCGGCAACATATTGGGCATATAGTCTCCGATGGGCTTCGGTTGCATCGGCAAGGGGTTTTTCTTGCCCCTGGTCACGAATTTGTCCATAGAGATCCTTCGGTGCCCCAAGCAATTGGCGCACAGCTTTGTCGACGTTGTGGACGATCTTGAACGCCATCTCAGCAGGTCTCCTCGTCCGGAGATTGACCGATAGGCACGAAAACAAGGCCTTTCACGAGTTCATAGACATCCGGTGCGACGCTAGGTAGGTCGTCGACCAGCAGATCGATCGCGAGTTGGAAGTCTACCTCGGGCTCGTCATCTGCTCCCCAGTCGGTTTCCTCGATGTCATCGCTACCGGGAGCCTCGCGACTTTCATTGTGCAGGTTAAGATTGTCTATTTCTAGGAAGTATTTTCGGAAGACATGGAGAACGCGCGGGTGTGCGGTTGGTCCCGCCGGCCAGCGGGATTCGAACTCATTTTGGGGGGCCGAGCCGACGAGTTTTGATGCATCGCGAACAGCTTGAGCCTTCCACCAGGTCATCACCCCCGGCAGGATTGTGCGCATTTCGGCAAGATAGTGAGCCTGAATATCTTTGTAGCGTTTGTCCATCGCATTACCTCCTCTAGGACCGGCCCGCTCTAATGCTGGCGCCAATCTTGGACACCTTGGTCCCCTGAGTATTCGAGTGCGCACGGCAATGCGGCCGCACCATCTCCGGCTTGCTCATGAGTTTCTTGAATGCCTCGGGCGATGGTTTCAGATGACAGCCGCCAAGTTCCCATGCGCGATTCAAAGGTGGCTGATGATCGGGCGTCATCTTCTTTCGGTCGCGGTTCTTGTAGCGCCTCTTTCCGCCCGAGTCCTTCTTGCCGTAATCTTCCTCCCTCAGCCATTTGCCGCCTAGCGTCTTGGCCCGCTTGCTTGCCCTGATCTGCTTCGCGCATTCCCAGCACCGCTTTCCGTAGACTTCATCTTTCTGCGGTTGCTTAATGCTTGGGCGGTGTTTGTCGCTATTGTAGGGTGTTTTGCATTTGCTTTTTCGATAATTGCTACCGAGCGCCGCCTTCAGAATCACCAGCGCGCCGGGGGCAGTGCAATTCGGTGGTTTGCTGGCTTCGTTCTGCAGCAATGGGTCGCCATGACGGCAGACCCCCTTGCCCTCGACCTTTACTGTAAAGGACCAAAGCGTGAAGTTCCCCTTGCCTTTGGTCTTATGCGTTATGACGCCGCCGCCCTGCGTGCCGGGCTCGTTTCCGGTACTTGTCGAGATCTCAGAAACATCCTCAAGTGCGGTTGGATTGCCGTCGGCCTTGACGCTCTTGCTACCTTTCGTCAGGTCGCTGGCGAACAGCATATTGACATAGGGTACGGGGATCGGACCGGCTGGCGGCGGCGGCGGTGTCAGACAAACATCTCCGGGCGCAATACCTTTTCCGTCACTGCCTTTGTGAAACCACCCCATTTTCTCCGCGAATACGGTGCATCCCATGTCTAGAATTCCACCGTTTGAGCCGGTGCCGCACGCATGCCGGGTAAAGCGTTTGCGGCCAGGTCGTGAATGTCGGAGAAGCTGAACTCCTTCACTTCCCAGTCGTCACTCCAGAAGACAATTCGCGACGACCCTGCGCCGGGGCTTGGTGCGGGCAATTCCTCCAGATGCTCCGTCAACCTTCCCTGGGACCAATGGTCGGCCACGCATCCCTGAAGTGATGCAACCACCGCATCGAACCAGGGGTCGCCTGGATCAGGGGGGGGACCCAGCCTAATGACCGCGAAAGGATAGCGCCGGCCGACGCGGTCCTCGCTCATTCGCCAGGCGCCGGCACAGGGTTGGTCACTAAAAATTCCTTCCTGAATGACAAAACGCCATGCGCGCGAGTCTAACTCGCCCTCATCGGGTCGCGCGCGCAGTTCCATTGACATCCACCGGTCCCATCGGTCGATGAAAGTCCGCGGCAAGTTCCAGGCGACGAAATCGCCGGTCGCCGGTATCTTGCCGAAAAAGCCAATGATCAGATCTGCGGCGGACATGTGAACTTCTTGAACATTTCGAGTGTGTATGGATTCTCGACACTGGCCGCCTTGAGCTCGAAGTCGGCCCACATCCCCTTCGTACCGAGCCGCAGGCTATAGACGTCGGTGAGCTTGGTCGCCGCGAAGCGGCCGCCGCGCAGCATTCTGAGCCAGGCCCAGCTGCCGGTTTCGTTGAGCATCACTTCGGGCGAGCCGTCGACCGGCTGGAAGGCAAGCGAGATCACCCCGGTCCCGTCCTTGCCGGGCCACGTCATCGGCTGCGGCCTGGTTGCATTGTTGTAGTAGACGAGGTTCTGGCCATCGAGGTTGAGCGTCACCCGCGCCGCGCCGGGTGCGAGGTCCTTGGGTTCCAGGGTGAAATTCATCACCGGGCCGGTGCCGCCTGGAAACAGGTCGTCGCGGATATGCCTGGCCTGCTCGAACGCTGCGAGCGCCGCCGGGTCGAGGCCGAAATCGGCCCGCCATTTCCACGGCTCGCTGGCGGTGTCGACATAGTTGATCAGATGGTCGTTGATGAAAGCATCGATCAGGCCGGTCGGCCCGAACAGCCGCTGGAAGTCGCGCACGTTGACGTCGACCGCGCTGTCGGCGCTGAATGGATAGCGGTTGTTGAGTGCCGCCTGGCAGAAGGGGAGTATGTCGGCCCGCCAGATGGCATTGAGCTCGTTGGTTACAGCCTTTTGCGACAAGCCACTGGTGTCGCCGGCAATACCGCCCAGCCAGTCGTTGACCGGCGAGGGCAGGATCTGTGCTTGTCTCGCAACCGCGCCTGTCAGTTCGGCAAGGCCGCCCTGCTTCTTGATCGCGTCCTGCGGGTTGGGATTGGCGGTGACCGTCTGCAGAACGTTCGACAGAGCCGTCAGCGCCACGATCGCCGCGTCGAGCGCCGGCGGCTGGCCGTCGACCTGTGCGATGGTGCCCTTGAGCGGCTTGAAATGGTCGGCCACCAGGCTGCCGGTCATGTCCACCTGGTTGGCGGAGCCGGCGCGAGGCAGGAGCTTGGCGCCTGAGGTCACCACCTTGCCGAGCTTGCCAAGCTTGCTCAGCAGCTTCGAACCGGTCTTGGCGGCAGCGCCGCTTTGGCCATCGGCCGGCGCCTCGTCGGAACGGGTGAGGTCGGTCTCCTGCACCACTGCCGTCAACAGGCGCTTCAGCGCGGAGTCGGCGCTTGACAGATCCTTGAGGTTCTCACTGGCTATGTTGAGATCGGTCAGCGGTGAAAGCCGCATGTCGCGCAGGAAAGAGTCCCACTGCGCGATATAGTCGTCGTAATAGAGCTTCAGGATGTCCTGGGAGAGCGCCGAGACCGACGTCTCCGAATTCTCCTCGCAGCCGCCGGCAAACACCGCCCGGTCCAACGCGGCCTGGCCGGCGACATCCTCGACTCGGTCGAGGACCGCGTCATGGAAGCCGGCATAGGTATAGGGGCCTGGAACGCCGACACGCAGTGTTTTGTCGGAACGGCGCGCGAACACCTTGGCGCCATTCGGCCCGGCGAAATTGGCCGGCGCCCATTCCTTGATGGCTGCTACTTCCGGGTCGGCCAGGAGTTGCCTGTAGGCGCGCTCGGGCAGTGAGATCGTGCACACGGTCTTCAGCGCCTCCGCGACCAGTGCCTTGTCCGGGGCGATGTAGCTGTCATCGACTGCCATGCGGCGGATGGCGGCGATTTGGTGCTCTTCGGCGTCGGCTGTGGGGAAAGGCGGAGCCGGCGCGAATTGCGGCAGACTGTTCACCCACCAGTTCTGGACGAAATCGGTGTCCATTTGCGACAGGCCGGTCATCATCCGGTAGGTCTTCAGCGCGCCGAGCATGAAGTCCGGATCGCGGATTTGCCGCCACATCGTGGCCTCGAGCAGGGCGACCATATGCGGCTCGAGCACGTTGCGCAGCGCATGGTCGTAGGTATCCGTCTGTGCGCGCATCAACTCCGCCGAAGCGGTCGGCCCGAGCAGGTTATGGACGGCGTCTGGCGGCGGCGTTCGAGCCGTCGCGACTGCGCCCATCGCCGACAGCGCGCCATCCAAGGTCGGCTGCTCGACCGCAGCCGGCATGGCGGCCACCTCGGTGAGCGGCCCCTGCAGGGCTTCGAACTGGCCGGCCTGTTCGGCAATCGCGTTGCGGTTGTCGAGGTAGGACCAGGTGAACAGGCCGCCAGCCAGCAGAGCCGCGAGCCCACAGGCGGCGGCAGCCCCGCGCCACATCCAGGCGCGGCGACGCTGCGCTAGCGGATCGAACGTACCAAGGCCGGCCTCCTTGAAGATAACCTCGGTCAGAAGGTTCTTGAGGAAGAAGCTGCGCCTCTCAACGCGCGCCGCCGCTATGGCGCGGCGCGGCGGCAGGCCGAAGGAGGAGGACAACGCCGCGGTCAGCCGGTCGATGGGAGCGCCTTCCTGGGTCGCCGATGTTAGATAGAGCCCGCGCAACCAGCCGGCTTCCTCATAGCGGCTTTCGCCGAATATTGCCTCGATCAATGTCTTGATCGGCTCGCCGAGGCTCGCCAGCTGGGCTGGAAAGCGGAAGATCTCGGCGCGCGAGGCGAGCTTGTCTTCGTCTTCCAGGCGTGGCACCAACCTCCGCTCCAGCTCGGTGGCGAGCCTGGAGAGCTCCGCCAGGATCGTGCCGGCGTTGACTTGGGCCTCGAGCGGAAAGGTTGTTCCCCATACCTGCTCGCGCGCGCTTGTCGACAAGCCACCGAAGAAGGCTTCGAAGCCTTTGATCAGGTCTGCCTTGGTCAGCATCAGGTAGACGGGCAGGCGGATCTCTAGCCGATCATTCAGCTCGGCCAGTCGGCGGCGGATCTTGCGGCCGTGCGCCTTGATCGCTTCCTCGCCCTCCGAGAGCGCGTCGATCGACAGCGCGACAATGACGCCGTTGAGTGCTCGGCGGCCGCGGTGCTTTTTCAAAAGGTCAAGGAAGCCCAGCCATTCCGCAGCATCGACGTCCGGCTGGCTCTCCTGCTGGACGTAGCGCCCCGCGGTGTCGATCAGCACCGCGTTTTCGGAGAAGAACCAGTCACAATTGCGCGTGCCGCCAACGCCTTGCAAATCGTCGGTAAGGTCGATTGGAAAATTGAGACCCGATTGGCGCAACGCGGTGGTCTTGCCGGTGGCCGGAGGTCCGACGATCACATACCATGGCATTTCGCGCAGGAACTTGCGTCCGCCGAGCTTGCGCCGCTTGAGCTCGGCCATCACCTCGCCGAACTTGGCGCCGACGGCTGCAACGCTCTCCTCGCCAGGGGTGAGCTGTTTTTCGGCTACGGGAGCTGCGATCTCGGCGACGAACATGCGATTGGCGCGAATGGCGCGCCGTTGCGCGATGATCAGCCAGATCAGCCATAAGAAGATCAGTCCGACGACGATGGCGATGCGCACATTGTCGGATTCGAATGGCGCGTAGGGACCGACCCTTACGATCGGGCCGAACACCCAGATCAACAGCGAAAGCAGTGCAATGCCGATCAGGGTCCACAGAAATCGCGAGGTGATGACCGCCCACAGGAAGCGCAGGATGAACATCTCAGAGCCTCTTCTCGACCAGGACCTCGACGCGCCGGTTAAGCGCGCGGCCCTCGCGCGTCGAGTTGTCGGCCACCGGATCGGTGTCGGCGCGGCCCTCGGAATGGATGCGCGCCTGTGGCACGCCAGCCTGTACCAGGAGGTCCCCTATGGTCTGCGCGCGTGCCTCCGAGAGCCGCTGGTTGCTCGCCAGGGGGTTGGACCGCTGCAGGCGCACATTGTCGGTATGGCCGATGATGGTGATGTTTCCAGTCAGCTCCTGATTGGCGAGGATCACCTTGGCGATCGAGGCGATCAGCGGCTCATAGCCTTGGGACAGTGTCGGCCGCGAGGACTGGAAGAGCTCTGGGTTGGAGGACTGGATGATCAGCTTGGCCAGCGAGACGCTCTCGGTGCCGCTGAGCGCGCCCTTGAGGCTTGCCGGCGCTTCGGCCTTGAATGCGGGCAAAAGCGCGAAATCGACCGCCTGTGGCGGTTCAGGTTCGGGCGCATCCTGCTTTGGTGCGGCGCGGGTAACGTCCGCCCGAGAGGCCGGCGGCAGGGTGCGGACCAGTGCGGACAGTTCAACCGCCTGGCTGCTCAAGCTCATCGACAGGCCGATATAAGCGGCGGCGACGATGGCAATTGCAGCAAGGGCCATCACCCATATCGGGACGATGAAGCGCTGCGGCTCGTCGGAAGCGATTACGCCTTTCCAGTTCGGCGACAGTGGCGCGCTGTCGGCGTCGGCATTGCGAAGGACGCGCGCGGCTGCCACACGCACACCAGTGAGCGAGCGGTCGCCGGCTCGGCCGGGCACCCGATACTTGCCACGAAAGCCGAGCGCCAGGCAGTAATACTGAAGCTCCAGCATCTCGCGGTCACGGTTGGGATGGCGCTCGAGCTCGTCAAGGCGGGTGAAAAACTGGGTGCCGGCATCGACGTCGCCACGCAGCATGACCACGAGCGGCTGTCGCGGCCAGGCGCTGGCGCCGCCCCATGGCGTGTTGAGCGCGAGGTCGTCGAGCAATGCCGCCACGGCCCATGCCGCCTGATCGGCGCGCTCCAGCGAGGAGCCCGCTGCCATAACGGCGTCGCGCGCCTGAACCAACTCGTCGAGCAGGCGTGTGCGCATTGCTTCGGGGTTTTCCGGCGCCAGAGCGCTTTCGAGCTCGGGGGCGAATTCGAGCAGTGGCGCGAAGATGTTGATGAGCGGGTTGGGATGAACACGCGCCCTCTTGACCGGTGCGCCTGGCGTCAGCGGCGCCAGCGGCCGCGGCGCAACGCCCGCCAGCCTGATGCGCGTGCGCTCGCGATCCTCCGACAGGCCGAAAGGATCATCCCGGCTCATCACCTGTTCACCGAATAGCAGTCGACCTGCGGCTCGCTGTCCAGGACTCCGGAAACGCCAATGACAAATCCGGGCGCGTCGAGCAAGGAGGCCCAATGCTCGCTCTTCTGATCGAGCTCCAGGCACAGCCGGTCGCCATCATAGGGAATCTCGCGTGGCTGCGAATGGAGCGGTTTGAGCGGAATGCCCGGCAGGCGCGACTTCCAAAGCCCTTCGAACTGGTCCGCGGCGCCGACTGTCGCCTGGTTGACGAAGATCTTGCGCAGCGCGTCTTCCGAAAGCTCCGATCCCACGCGGATGACGATCCGGCTGGCGAGCAAAAGCTTTGGGTTGTCGATGCGTACTTTCCAGACATTGGTGGCGTGCCGCATGACCGGCAGCGCGCGCGATTTCGGTTCGAAGTAGCGCAGGCTGAGGATGAGCGAACGCAGGGCGTCGGCCAGTGCCATATAGGCGGGGCCGGGGGCCATGTGGTCGTAGGGCGGCAGATCGCCGAGCCGGCGCGAGCTCGAGCCGTAGGTTGCCATCTCGCCGGCGAGTCCGGCAAGTTCGAGATAGAGTTCGGCTGGATGAAAGACATCCTGCGCCAGCATATGGGCAAGGCGCGGGCGAGCGGCATTGGCCAGGTGCAGCATCAAGAGGTCTTCTACGCTGCGGCCGGCGCCGCCCATCACCATCTTGCCATGCGCTTCGCCGATTTGCTCGAGGCCGGTGACGACCTCCTGCAGCAATTGCCTATACCAGTGGACCGCGCCGGTGATCAGCGTCGGCGGCAGGAACGTCTCGTCGAGCGAGATGCCGCCGTCGGCGCGTACACCTTTGATGTCGGCGATCGGCAAGGCGGTATAGCCGCCGACCGATTTGCCGGGCGCAAGCAGCGCCGCTTGCGGCCTTGCGATCTCGATCTCCTCGGGATCGCCGGCACTTTGGACGGCATCGCGCACCGATACGATCCTGCCATGGTAACGCGCGCCCGTCGACGCCGCATGCGCCGGGTCGAATCCCACGCCTCCGGGGGGCTCGAGCGGCAGTGCGACCAGCACCGGCCCGCCGCCCGTGTCGGGTGTGACCGGCAGCGGCTTCGGCGCATCCATCAGGTCGGGAATGGAAAAAGGCGTGCCGTCCGGGAAAATGCCCCGGGCGGACACGATCGAAACCTGACCGGCGTCAAGCAGCGACTGGTCGAGGGTCAGTTGCTGGAAGCCGAAAGTATGGAGCTGGCCGGCCCGCAATGCGCCGCGCACCATGCCTTCGAAGAACCGATCCTGCTGCTGGAAGTGCTGGGTCCTGAGAAACAGGCCCTCCGACCACAGCACCCTGTTTGCATCGCTCATGCCGCTACTTTCTGCACGCAACTATATGCTGCTTGCCGCTAGGCGGAAATGCCGCCCTTGCCCAGGCTGACGTTGACGGTGAATTTCGACCCTGGCGACACTGACTTGGTGGTGCGCCAGTTGCGTCCGCCTGGCTCGCGGATCAGCGCCACGAAGCCGAGCGCCGTCGCGTTCGGCTCGACCGTGATGGTCTTGGCCACCGTTTTGCCAGGCGCAACCGAGATGGCGTCGGAGCCGATGAGGTCGGCACCGAGGGCCGAGCCCGCGTCGCCCTGCAGCGCGAAATAGTCGGCCGAGTTGAACTTGCCGGTGCTGGCAAGCCGCATCACCAGCACCGTTACCGGCCGGTCGCCGCCGCCCGGCCCTGGATTCATCCCCGCACCGCCGGTCACATTGACGGAGATAACCGATGGTTTCGGCGGGCCGCTCTGGCAAGCCGCAAGCAGCCCCGTAGCGCCGAGGGCAACGACGAATTCGCGTCTGTCGATCATATCCTACTCCTCCTCATATGCGTCCCTGAAGTCTGTGCCGATCTCGCCCAGGAAACTCGATTCCGCACTCTGGGCGATGTCGCGATGGCGTCTCTGATAGAGCTCCCACAGCTTGGCGTTGCGCCCGCCCGAGAGCAGATTGCCGATGGCGGAATTGGATTTGAGCTCTTCTTCGATGGCGGCTGGATCAAAACGGTCGATCATGCGCCGAAGTGCCGCCTGAACGCCCCGCCAGGCGCGTACGTGATGCTGTGCAAGGTCCTTCACCGCGTCGCTGATCGCCGCCTCGCCTGAGAGAAAGCCCGGGCTGCGTTCGGAGATGATGGTGACGACGACATCCTCGACCGTCGGCAGGAATTTAAGCGGATTGACCTCGGAGGCGCCGACCACAGTCTGGGCGACGCGCGCGCTTCCCTTCTCCTCGGCGCGTTTGCGCAGCAACTGCATCAAGCCATCCAGCATCAGCCGGTATTCACGGCCGAATTTTTCCATTTCGGCGATCGCATCGCGCGCGGGAAAATCAGCCTCCTCGACGCCTATACCGCGCAAGAACGCGGCACGAAGCGCCATATCGCTTGGCACTGGCTGCGCAGCGCGCGCCGGCTTCGACGCTGGCGCGGCGCGGCGCGGCGCCGGCGATGCGGCTGCCTGCACCGGCATGTCCCAAGGATTGTCGGCGCGCGGCTTTTCAACGTGGTGCCGGGCACGTCCTGCCGGATCGGCACCGTTGGTGACAGGCGGCGCAGCGGGGGGGCCGAAACTGAAATCGTCATCGAAGCTGGCCGGCTTCGCCGGCTGCCAGGACGCATCGTTGCGCGAAGACATGTCACCCAGCCCAAACGGATCCGGCTGACCCGCAGCAGGGCCGTCACCGGCCTGCGGCGTCGCCACCGGATCGAGGCTGAAGGGGTCATCGAAGGCAGGCGAACTGCGCTGGTTCGATGCGCGATCGTAAGCCCCAGGGACAGGCTGCTCGAACGGGTTCGGCAGATCCGCCGGGCGGGGTTTGCGCGGCTCTTCCTCGATCTTGACCGAGAAGAAGTCGTCGCCGCCGATGCTGGCTGGCGTTCGTGCTCCCGGAGGCGACCACGCCGGCGTGGGATGGTTGGCGGCCGGGGCCTGGCCGACCGCGGTCTGGCTCATTTTGGACTGAACCTCGACATGAAACACATAGTCGCCCATGCGCAGCCGCATGCCGTTCTGCAGCCGCATCGACCTGCCAGGTCCAAGAGGGCTGTCGGCTTCGTCGACAAACAATCCGCTGCTCGACGTGTCGGTCACGAAATAGCCGTCCCGGTCGCCCTTGATCGTGCAGTGCGCGCGCGAGACGAACATATCCGGGTCGTCGATCTGCCAGCCCGCATCTGCGCTGCGCCCGATCACCAACTCGCCCTCGTCGAGCCGGCTCTGCCGGACCACTTGCGAGCGGGGGCCCTGTTCCAGGGTCAGCAGCAGGCTCATGCGGCCGCCTCCGGCATTTGCGGCCGCCAGCCGACGATAGTGTGCAATCTCAGATCGTCGGCGTCGCCCGTACTCGCGGGCCGTTCCAGCCAGGCCGTGCGGCCAAGCTGGACGGTCCCGACCCGGGGCGGCGGTACGGCATCGCGCGCCAGCACGATGCGCAAATCGACATCGAGCGCCTCGCCGATCATATCGCGCACCGCCTTCTTGAACAGGCCGAGACGCCGCTCGCCAGGCAAGAACGACTTGAACTCGTCGAGGCTCAACGGACCGACGCGCAATTCGATCCTGCTCTGGCGGCTGAACACCCGCGGCCCGATCGTCGCGCCGCGTCCAAGTCCGGCATAGGCCTTGCCGAGACGCGTCTGCAATGGGGTCGGTACGGGGATCCAGGCGGCAACGAACTCCTTGATCCGCACCGGAACCTTGAAGGCGGTGGTAAGGAACAAAGTAAGCCGCTCCACGCCGTCGACCTGACTGGCCAGCGACCCAGCCTGTCGCAGTCGCACAGCGTCGAGTTCGGGATCCTGCGTGCCGGGCAGGCCGATGCCGGACATTGCCTCCAGCATGGCGCGAACGCGCCCGCCGACGGAACGCTCGACCTGCACCGCTGGATGCGCGTCGGCCCAGGCGCGGTAGTAGAGCGCCATCATGCGGTGCTGCAGGATGTTGACGAAATCGACGAAGGTCGTGTCGCTGGTCTGCTCGGCGTCGGCTCCGGTGAACCAGCGCTGCGAAAGCCGATCGAGCACCCAGCGCGTCAGATGCAGCGGCATCGGTCCTTCCGGTCCAAGCAGCCCCAGATTGGCGACGGTCACCCTTGCCAGGGCCTTGTCCCCGCCCTCCTGGAACTTGACGACGTCGCGCGCCGAGAAGCTCAGCCGCACATGCTGGCCCAGCCTCGCCGGCTCGCGCTCGGCCGTTCCGGAATGGCCGAACAACCCGCGGCGCTGCTCCAGCCGTCGCAGCAACTCGAAAAAATCGAAGTCCTCCGACAACATTTCGGCCGCGACCGTTGCGGGCTGCGCTAGATCAGGTAGCGATTGCCGGGCGTCATCGGCCATGGCACATCCTCCTGCTTCTGCAGCAACCGCGTACGGGTCCGCACAAAACCATTTATCCCCGCATGGCGGGCGAACAGCCGCGAAAGCAGGGCCGAAAGCAGCAGTGAGCTTTGCCCCGCCAGCACGGACTGGTCGACATGCAGCGTTACCTCGGTGCCGCGTCCAAAACACATTGGCCCGTCAATCTGCAGCCTCTCGATCACCGGGCGCGAATCGATGCGCACGATCGAATGCACGTTGCGGGCAAGGGCCGGATCGCCCCGATCGGCATAGAGGTCGAGCAAGGCATGCAGCGGATCGACACCCCGCCCTTCCTTGGCAAGGCTGAGGAAGTTGAGCGAGAGCTGGGCCACCAGACGCCAGGCGAGATTGTCGGCGCGCGATTCGCCGTCAGCGCCGCCCGGCAGGGATGCCGGGATGGCCGGCTGCGGCGGCCGCAGCGCTCCAAGCAAGCGCACCGTTTCGACTGGATCTGCCGTCTCCAGCGTCAGCGTCGGTGTGTCGTCCAGGATCGGCAGGTCGCGATTGGTGCAAAGCGCCACGATGCCGAGACGCTTGAGCAGCCGGTTTGGCACGCTTCCTGCCGGCCGCGAGACGGCGATAAAGACGTCGTCGCCGGTGTAGGAGGTGCGGGTCAGGCCGTCGCGCCGCTCGTCTTCGGTGGCCCGGCGCGGACGCCGCTCGGTCGAATAGACCCAGCCGCTGCCGCGGTTCTGGCCCAGGCTGAACAATTCGGGAATCGTCGCCTCGCTGCTTTCGGCGTCGGCATCCTCAACCTGTGTGACCCGAAAGATCTCGAAATCCCGCGCCCGGGTGCGGTCGGCATGCAGCACCTGACGGGTTTTGCGCGGATCGATCTCGATGTCGTTGCATTCGCGTTCGAAGAGATTGATGACCGGCGTCACGAACAGCTCGAAATCGGCAGCCGTCACATCGGCCAGTTCGGGCACCGCACGCCGGAACAGGAAGATGATCTCGATCGCCGCCTCACATGTGCGCACCACCGGCTGGAGGCCAGCGACCCGTACGTAATGAAAGCGCTCCGGGATCATGAAATATTCGCGCAGAAGCCGATAGCCCTCGAAGGTCGCACGGGTGCGTGGCATCAACGCTTCGTCGTCGCGAATGCCTATCATTTCGGGGTCGGGCAGCGCTGTTAGCGGATTGGCCTTGCCCTGCGCGCGCGCGCCGAGCGCCGAGCAGGCGCCGAAGATTGCATCGAAAAGCACCGGCGCCTTGGCGCGCCCGGCGAAATAGAGGTCGAGACAGTCAAGCGACAAGTCGCTGAGCTTGCCTTTTCCTGTCCGGGCGAGCGTGACCCGGAACGCCGCCTCGGCGCGCACGCCGCCGATCGGCGCGATCGCGGCGGCGGCAAGCGCGCTGCGATCCTGGAAATAGCTGACCGAGGTGACGGCGATCGGCCACAGCGTCACGTCCTGCGCGGTGGTAAAGGTGGAGCGTGTCGAAAGCCCTGGATGCAGGGCAGAGACCAATCGTGTGCCGCGCGCGATGGCGTGACCTGCGAGCATCGACTGCACTTGCTGGCCGGGTTTCAGGACCGCCATCGCCGTCGCCGGCGCTGGCGCGACCAGATCGGGGTAAAGCACATCGAGCACGGCGCGCGAGAAACGCGAGCGCTCCGCGTCGACCTTCAGACGGGTCCGCGCCGCCAGGAAGGCGACGCCGTCGAGCAGCCGTTCGACATAAGGGTCGGGACATGGGACCGTGTCGAGGGAAAGATTGCGGGCGACCGCCGGATGCATGTCTGCGAATTCCGCCGCCAGGGCGCGGATATGGGTCAGTTCCTCTTCGTAATACTCCACAAAGACCCGATCCATCTCAGGTCTCCCTGAATTCGGTTCGTGCCAGCCCGTTGTCGAGATTGATCGTGGTGCGCAGGCGCATACGCTCCGGTGTGGGGGCCATGATCAGCACCGCGTCGATCTCGATCTTGAGACCGATGTTTTTGTCGCCGAGCGTGACGTTGACGATTGTGGCACTCTCCTTCAGGCGCGGCTCGAAGGTGGCGAGCACCGCGCGGATCTCTCGTGCCAGGGAATCGCGGTCGAAATCCCGCGACGAACGGCCGGAAAAAGACGGCACCCCGAAATTCACCACGCTGCGGCGCACCTGCGGAAAGTCAGCGAGCGAGGGCAGTTCGTCCAGGGGCTGTTCGTGTTCGGCGTCGGAGAGCATCGGTACGGATTCGAAGCGCTCGGTGTTGAACAGGGCCTCGATGTCGCGGCGCACGGCCTCTCTCAATACTCGTGCCGAAACGACCACGCCGCGGCCTTCGATCTCGGCGCGATGCTGGCTCTGGAAGACCAGCCGGTGCAGGCGCCGTTTTTGCTCGGATGTGAGTTCGGCGTCGGCGTCGATGGCGCGTGCGCTGCCGGCAAGAAGAGCCTCGACGCGCTCGGCGCCGAGTTCTTCATCCAAGAGACGGCGCAACCCCTCGATCTCCGACGTCAGTCCAGGCAAGTCGTTGACGAGGCGATCCCAAAGGGATGGCTGGACCGCCTCGCGCCTTGCCCGCGAACTGCCGCCAGGTTGCGCTCTCGCGCCAGGCCGCCTGGTCTCACTTGCCGACATAGACGTCCATTTCGATCTCGTCGTCCTTGTCGTAGACGAACTTGATCTTCTTGTAGGCGAAGCTGACTTCTTCCTCGATCAGGTCCGCCTCGTCGGGAGCCTGCCGCATGTCGTATTCCATGATCGAAGCGTCGGTGAGCGTCACGACCAGATAGTCGCTGGTCTCGCCGTCAATGGTGCGGCGTGCCGAAAACACCACCTCGTCGAGCGCCTTGTTCTCGAACAACGCCTTCTTCAGATAAGGCGACGACTTGTCGTAGTGCTTGAAGAACTTGATCATTCCCATCGACACACGGCCACGTCGCGAAAGCGAATTCGGATCATAAGGCGCCATCATCTTGTAATCGACGCCATGCACTTCGATCTCGTCTTCATGCCCGTCGCGCTTGCTGGGCCCCTTGATGTCGGGAACTTTCAAAAAACCATCAATCTTCATTGAAGGAGCATCGTTTCTGTCTGTGGTCGGCATTGTCTTTCTCCACCGCTTTCAAATGAAACAGGATGATGACTTCGCTGCGCTTCAGCCCTTCACGGACGGCAGTTCCGACACCAACCGCAGCGAGGCGTTGATGCCCTCCAACTGGTAATGCGGACGCAGATAGAAACGGGCGTTGTAGTAACCGGGTCTGCCTTCGACGCTGTCGACCTGAACCTCGGCCGCGGCGAGCGGTCGCTTGGCTCGCGCCTTGTCGTCGGCAAAGGCGGGATTGGCCAGCACGTAGCGGTTGATCCATTCGGTCAACCAAGTCTCCATGTCGGTGCGTTCCTTGAATGAGCCGATCTTGTCGCGCGCGATCGCCTTGAGGTAATGCGCAAAACGCGAGACAGGGAAGAGATAGGGCAGGTTGGCGCTCAGCCTTTCGTTCGACTGGGCGTCGGGGTCGACCAGACGCCCGGCTCGGGTCTCGTCGTCCTGAAGCGAGTGCGCCCCGATGAAGGCTGCGAGATCGGTGTTTTTGCGGTGCAAGATCGGCATCAGACCGAGCTTCGCCAGTTCCGCCTCACGCCGGTCGTCGATGGCGACTTCGGTCGGGCATTTCATCGCGATTGAACCGTCATCCGTCGGGAAAGCGTGCACCGGCAGATTGAGCACCGTGCCGCCATTCTCCACGCCGCGGATCTGCGTTCCCCAGCCATAGAGCTTGTGGCTGCGGTTGATGTTCACGCCCATCGGGAAAGCGGCGTTCATCCAGACATATTTGTTGTGGTCGCCGCTTACCTCTTCCTCGAAGGTGAAGCCCTTCACCGGAACGGTTTCCGAGCCGTAGGGCAGGCGTGCCAATACGCGAGGCATGGTGAGGCCGATATAGCGGGCGTCCTCGCTCTCGCGCAGCGACTGCCATGAGGCATAGGCCGGGTTGTTCACGATCATTTGCAGGTCTTGCGGGTTCGGCAGTTCCTGCCAGCTGTCCATGCGGAACAGCCGCGGCGAGGCGGCCGCGATGAAGGGCGTGTGCGCCGAGGCACAGACACCCGAGATGTTGCGCAGCAGGCCGACGTCGCGCGGGTGGTTGGAGAACTCGTAGGCGCCGATGATGCAGCCGATCGGCTCGCCGCCGAGCATCGAATACTCGTCGGTGTAGACTTTCTTGAAGATTGGGCTCTGGTCCCACATCTGGCCTTCATAGTCTTCCAGCGTGTCGGCCAACTGCTCCTTGGAGATGTTCATCACCCGGATCTTCAGCTTGGTATCCGTCTCCGTGTTGTTGATGAGGTACCAGAGGCCCCGCCAGGTGCCTTCCATCTCCCGCACTTCGGGGGCATGCAGGATCTCGTTGACCTGCGTCGTCAGCATCTTGTCGATGCCCGCGATCAGCGATTTGATCGACTTGATCGCGTTGGACGAGATGGTCGTCGTCTCGGATCGGGACTGAGCGGCCAGCGCCAGGTTGCGCACCAGTTGCTGCAGCTTCTCAGTGTCGTCCTTCCTGACCTTGAAATCCTTTTCAAGCAGGCCGCTGAATTCACCCAGATCTATGGCTTCCGCCTCGGCGGTTGCGACTGCGGTCTTTTGCTGTTCAGCCATGACTTACTCCTCGCCCTTGCCGTCGGACATCGCCTGGCTGGCGATCTTGCTCAGCAAAGGCTCGTTGTTGAGAAGCTGCGCAATGCGCTTTTCAGCATCGACGCGGCCATCCATGAAGCCCAGCAGTTCCTCAAGTTGCCGCCGCATCTTGAGGATCTCGGCCAGTTGCGGCACCTGCTCGGCGATCTTGTCGGGCGCGAAATCACCCATTTTGGAGAAGGTGAGATCGATCGCCATTTCCTCGTCCCGCTCGGCACCTTCGGCCTGCGGCAACGTGTTCTTCACCCGCGCCTTCACGCGCGGTCCCATCGCTTCCATGAATTTGGGAAAGCGGTTGGCGTCGGTTTCGACGAAATTCCGATCCAGAACCGACTTTGAGGCTTCCTTGGTCTGCGAGGCGCCGGAAAGGTCGGCAATGACAGCCATGACGAACGGCAACTCTATCGTTGTCGGGCTGCCGTAGGTTTCGACGTCATAGGCGATCTGCACGCGCGGGGCGCGGTTTCTTTCGATGACCTTCGCTTTGCTCTCTGCTGGCATGATTGTTACCTTTCATCCTTCTGGGCCGGCTTCTTGGGATCGGGAACACCGGCAAGCAGCCGGAATTCCTTCAGCCCCGACGGGGCGAGATCTTCCATCAGTTCCACGAAATCCATATGCACCATGCGGCGCACACGCCGGGCGAGATGCGGGATCGGGCTGGACGGCTCGGTGCGATCGTAGAACGCGACCACGAGGTCGAGGCATTTGACGACTTCGTCGCGCGAATTGAGGCGCTCAGGCAGACCGATGCTGGTTTCCGCCAAGTTTGCCACACTTGCCATCGTCTCGGCTCCATGGCCATTTCGGGTGGGCGTCGATGTCGGTTGAGACGGCTGCGCTGCAGGCTTTGCGGCACCGTTGGCGACCGCGCTGGCACTGGTATTCCACTCCAGCGTCGTCAGCAGTCGCTGCAGGAACTTCTTCAATTCCGGAACGGCTGCACCATTGCCGTCGATGCGGACATTGAGCGCAGCATCCACCGCCTCCAACGCCGAAATGGCGGCGCGCGCATCGCTCAAAAGCGTCATGATGGCGTCGGCGTCTTGATCGGCCTGCGCCGCGCATCCCGTGCGCACCCGGTTCAGCATCTGGTTGTGGGCCGAAGTCAGCGCCGCCCTTTCGCCCGTCCCCAGGCCGGAGGCAGCTTCCTGGAGCATGACGCGCTCGTCGAGCGCGGCCTGTTCGAGGTCTCGCCCGCTAATTGGCCCGATCGCACGCGGTGAGAAGAACACGGTCTGCCTCAGGTTCGCCAGCAGGCCGTCCTGGCCGTTTTGGAGGTCAAGCAGCGCATTGATGCGTCGCAGCGCTGCCTCGCGGGGCGTGGCGGCCGTGCGCAAAGCCGGGTGCATCGTATCCCAATACTGGTCGAACGTCTTTGCGATCAGGTTCAGCCCCTGGGCGAGGCCCGCGAGCCTCTCTTCGTTGGCCAGCGCCCGCGTGACGATCACCAGAAGGCGCAAATCGCGGCCGCGCGATTGCAATTCTTCGGCTTTTTGTAGGACGGTCGCCCAGTCGACCGAAATGGTTGACTGCGAAGCCTTGTTGCCGCCCTCGTGAACGACCTTGATCTGGGCTTCCGTCAGCCGCTCCAGCTCGTGAAAAGCCGGGTCGTTGCGCAAATCCACTCCCGACGGGTTGTCACCGTCAAGAGGATTCAGCCAGAGTGCGAGATCAACCACACCTACCCCCCGCAAGCCGCCCCGTGCCCCCCATGTGACGCAACGTTATCATCGGTCCCGTGCCACGACAATTGAGCAGATGCTCGAAAACTCACAGAAGCTGAATGCTCGGTTATCTTTCAACGAAACCTATGGGCGATCGGCGGACCCGGTATGCGCGATGGGTCACGTCGTTGGCATCGCAGTGCTGGTTCGTTGCGGGAGTTTGCTAGCCTTGTGTAACGACAAGGTGCCGCCCGAACGGGGCCAAAAGGGGCCCGCTCGTCACATGGCTTTGTCAAGCAGCCGCTTCTGTGGCAGGGTAGGGTCAGCAGTTTTCGGGGGCAGGTTCGAATGGAACAGCGCCGGTCGTCGCAGAGTTTCAAGCGCAAGGAACTCGTTGCGAAGCTCAATCCAACGGGGGTGCGCGCCTTCAAGGCCGCCGCCGACACGGCCAAGTTGCGCGGCAACCCTTATGTCGAGCTGGTCCACTTCGTCCAGCAACTGGTGCTGTCCGAGCGCTCGGACGTGCAGATGATCGTCGCTGATGCCGGACTGGATGTCAGCCGGCTGACGGCGGATATGACCCGTGCCGTCGACAAGCTGCCCTATGGCGCGACCTCGCTGGAGGAATTCTCAGATCACATCTTCCACGCCATACAGGAAGGCTGGAACCTGGCCACACTGGAATTCGGGGTAGAAGAGGTGCGCAGCGCGCATATTCTTCTCGCATGCCTGAAGACACCGGTGCTGGAAGGTCTGGTTTCGAAGATCAGCGCTGAATTCGACAAGATCGACGCGGATGGGGTTATCGCCCGCTTTTCCGATGTCGTCGAAGGCTCTCTCGAAGCCGGCTCACCGCCTGCCGCAGTCGCCGCCGAAACGTCGATGAATCGGGGCCCGGGGCGCGATTCGGCACTCGCCAAATACGCCACTGACCTCACCCAGCGCGCCCGCGACGGCAAGATCGATCCGGTCGTCGGACGCGATGCGGAGATCCGCCAAATCATCGACATCCTGATGCGGCGCCGGCAAAACAACCCGATCTTGACCGGCGAGGCGGGCGTCGGCAAAACGGCGGTCGTCGAGGGCTTTGCCTTGCGCATTGCGCAGGGCGACGTGCCGCCGACGCTTCAGAACGTCAGCGTACGCATGCTCGATGTCGGGCTGATGCAGGCGGGCGCCAGCGTCAAGGGCGAGTTCGAAAAGCGGCTGAAGGCTGTCATCGACGAGGTTCAGCAGTCAGAGACCCCGATCATCCTGTTCATCGACGAAGCCCACACGCTGATCGGCGCCGGTGGCGCGGCGGGAACCGGCGACGCGGCCAATCTCCTCAAGCCCGCTCTGGCGCGCGGCGAGCTCCGCACCATCGCCGCCACGACCTGGGCCGAGTACAAGCAGCACATTGAGAAGGACCCTGCGCTGACCCGTCGGTTCCAGGTCGTAAAGATCGACGAGCCTTCCGAAATGGTGGCCGTATTAATGTTGCGCGGTGTCGCAGGCGTTCTCGAGCAGCACCACCAGGTGCAGATCCTCGACGAGGCGATCGAAGCCTCGGTTTCGCTTTCGCACCGCTACATCGCAGCCAGGCAGTTGCCCGACAAGGCGGTCAGCCTACTCGACACCGCCTGCGCGCGCGTTGCCATCTCGCAGCACGCGACGCCTGCCGAGGTCGAGGACATTCTGCGTCGTCGCCAGGCGCTCGAGGTCGAGAAAGGCATTATCTCCCGCGAGGCGGCGATCGGCATCGACGTGACCGACAGACAGCGGCGCGTAGAGGTCGGCTTGGCGGAAGCCGAGACCGCGCTTGCGCAGGCGCAAGCGCGTTGGGAGCGGGAGAAGGCGCTTGTGAGCGCGATTCTCGAGCTGCGCGCCAAGCTCCGTGGCGAGGGCATGCCCCTTGACGGGCAGGAGAGCGGGGAAGCTGCTCCGGGGCAAGCTGTCGGCGCGCCAGCGGGCGAGGCGCCTAGGTCACAGGCCGTTGCTGCCCACGAGCCTGCTCCTGCGCCCGATTCCGCCGCTGATCTGGCGCGGCTGCGCGAATTGATGGCGGAACTCGCCGCAGCCCAGGGCGAGACGCCGTTGATCCTGCCCTCGGTCGACCGCAACGCGGTGGCGGCGGTTGTCCAGGACTGGACCGGCATTCCGACCGGAAGGATGCTGTCCAGCCAGACCGAGAAAGCGCTCAAGCTCGCGGCCACCTTGTCCGAGCGCGTGGTCGGTCAGGACCATGCGATGGAGATGATTGCGCGGCGCGTTCAGACCAGCCGCGCCGGTCTCGGCGCACCGGAAAAGCCGGTCGGCGTGTTCCTGCTTTGCGGCCCCTCGGGCGTCGGCAAGACCGAGACGGCCCTGGCGCTGGCCGAGACGCTCTATGGCGGAGAGCAGAACCTGATTTCGATCAACATGTCCGAGTTCCAGGAGGCGCACACGGTCTCGACGCTGAAGGGCGCGCCGCCCGGTTACGTCGGCTATGGGAAGGGCGGCATCCTGACCGAGGCCGTGCGGCGCAAGCCCTATTCGGTGATTCTGCTCGATGAGGTCGAAAAGGCGCATCCCGATGTGCACGAGATCTTCTTCCAGGTCTTTGACAAGGGCATGATGGACGACAGCGAAGGGCGCCGGATCGATTTCAAGAACACGCTGATCCTGCTCACCTCGAATGTCGGTTCCGAGGTTATCATGGACCGCACGAGGAACGGCACCTTGCGCACCGGCATCGACGATCTGGACACCGCTTTGCGCGATCCGCTGCTGAAAGTGTTTCCTGCCGCTTTCCTCGGCCGCGTGGTGACAATCCCTTACTACCCGCTTTCGGACGCGATGATCGAGGCGATCACCGCACACCAGTTCGGCAAGATCGCGCGGCGTCTCAAAGCCAGCAACGAAGCAGAGCTGGTGATCGGCGAGGGTGT
Organism: Mesorhizobium sp. B2-4-13; assembly: GCF_006658535.1. Classification (NCBI taxonomy): domain Bacteria; kingdom Pseudomonadati; phylum Pseudomonadota; class Alphaproteobacteria; order Hyphomicrobiales; family Phyllobacteriaceae; genus Mesorhizobium; species Mesorhizobium sp. B2-4-13. The sequence continues at coordinate 78,121 of NZ_VFVB01000015.1, forward strand.
CATGGACATGGTCAAGGCGCGTTGCACCGAGATTGAATCCGGTGGGCGCATGATCGACGCCATTCTCACCAACACGTTGCTGCCGGAACTCAGCCGCGGCGTGCTCAATCGCACGCTTGAGGGCAAGAAGATGACGAAAGTCACCGTCGGTGCCTCGGCGCAAGGATTTACCTTCGTGTTCGAATAGAGCCCGACCGAGATTTGCCGTCTCGCATTCGAGCAATAGAGCCGCGAGTGTCGGTGACCTTGCGGTCGCCTTCCACTAAGCGGGCGCCGTCTCCCGAACGAAATGCCTGGCGAAACCGCGTTCATAGGCAGGCGGACCGGAACAAAATCGGCATCGCGCATCGCACTGGGAATCTCGTCCGACATTGGTTCTCCAACCGGCCTCTGCGGATTGCCGAAAACCGACCGGCGGTCGCCTATCTCCACAATCTCTCCCGGATATATGACAGCGACGCGATGGGCGATGCGCTCCACGACCGCCATGTCATGGCTGATAAGCAGAATGGCGATCACGCTGCAGATCCATCCGCAGGTTGCTAGGCTGGGCCTAGATCGTGACCTCGAGCGAGGCCCACCGCTTCATCGGCGATGAGGAGACGGGGATCCAGCGCCAAAGGCCTGGCGATGCAGATGCGCTGTCGTTGACCGCCAGAAAGGCATGTGGATAGCGTTCGAGATGCTCGGGCTTGGCCAGTAGGTCGGCGGCCCGTTCACGCGCAGCACGATACGACTAGTCTCGAGGACCGCAGACCGACCATTGGTTCGCGCGGGTCAATGAACAGTGGGAGGTGGCGATCTGGTATCAGCGGCGAAATGCTGGCGAGCGTGTGCGCCGCGCCACGGTCATTCGGATCGCGGATACGTCACGCGACTAGAAGGCGACCTTCAGTCCGAGCTTGGCGCCGATGGTGGAACTGTCGGACGACACCTTGCCACGGACTTCGCCGTTGACGGTCGTCAACTCCGAGACCTTCAGGTTGAACCCGGCTGATAGCGCCGCGGAAAAATCGGCATCGTCAAAGGAAATCGTCCTGGTGTCGATTTCGGTCGTGTTCTTGTAACTGAAACGCTGCTGCAATTCGGCCCTTGCATAGGGGCTGAACACCATTCCGTTGCTTAGCTTGTAATCGCCATAGATCCCAGGCTCGAGCTTAAACGCGCCAAAGGAAAGCCGGCTCTTGCCGAACTGGTTGCCGCCGCTGTCGGTAAAGGGATCGCCTCGGAATGACACGCCAAGCAGGCCGCCACGCAGGTCAAAACGGGTGCGCTCGCTCAAGGTGAAGATGTGGCCGACCGATCCCGTAACCGCATAGCCCTCGGTGTCATAGCTGCCGGTGGTGCCGAGCACGCCGTTGGTCACGTCGCTACCGCCGAAGAAGCCGGAGGCGGAGACCAGGGCGTAGTTGTAGTCCTTGCGCAACAGCGCGTAGCCGCCGAACATGCCGGCCTTATTCGTGCCTTCGCCTATGGCGTCAAATCCGCCGAACGCGCCAAGGTTGACATCTGTCGAGGCATAGCCGGCGAAAACACCGATGTTGAGGCCATACTCATTGTCGAACTGGAAATGCTTGGCGGCATTGAAATCCAGGCTGATCGCGGCCGAAAAATCATTGGCATCGAACCTCGGACCAGGGCCATTCAAACCACCGCCACTGATAGTGTAGCCGTCATGCTCGGTATGAGCGAATTGGCCGGAGGCAAAGACGCCGAAGCTGGACGAAACCGGCACCATTCCAGATCCGGATGCGGGCGAAAGGGGGAGGTCAGCATCGATCGCGTCGCGGTTTATGCCGTAGAGAGCATCGATTGCCACCGTGACCGCGCCGGCGTTGGTGGCGCTGATCGGCGCCGCCGCAATACCGAAATTGGCCGGCGTGGCGCGCAGGAACAAGCCGCCATTCGGGCCAGTGACGATCGCATAGGTGAAAAGTGAGCCCAGCGTGCCTGGAGTGCCTTGGATGTTGAAAATCCCGGCAATCGGCCCGCCGGTCGAGACGATGATCGGAATATCGGTCGCCTGCGTGAATTGGGGCGTGCCCAGTAGGTTGACGATGATGGTGTTGACGCCGGTGGCCGAAAATGCGTTGGCGACGAGTTGGTCCGACTGCAAAGTCTGTTGATTGATGTCGAGACCGATGCTTGCTCCGTTGAGGGTGAGGCCGCCCAGCGTCAACACGTCATCGGCGGCACCGTCTGTCATGTTGATCAGCGAATTCGTCGCGATGATCGAACCTGGCATAGTGACGTTGCCGTTGATGAACAGCGTCGAGCCATTGCCGAGGTTCAGTTGGTTGATGCCTTGCGTGCCACCGCTGAAACGGAGCGTGGAATGATCGGCGGAGAAACTATCGAACCCGGCGAAATTCTGGCTTTTGCCCCCGGCAGCGAGGTCGGTATCGGTGACGGTGCCATTGGCATTGGTTCCGCTGAAAAGGACGTGATCGCTCAGATTGAGCGGATCGACCGCGCCGGATCCCTTGATGATGAGCGTGTCGGGTCCAAGGCCGGTGATGTCACCGCCGATGGTGCCGCCGGAGAGCTGGACGTGGTCGGCGTCGATACCACCCTTGATGGTGCCGCCGGAAACCGAAACTTGGTCGAATCCGGCACCGCCGCTGACATTGCCGTCGACGGTGCCGCCAGAGACCGTGATCGTGTCGTTGCCGTCGTCCCCCGAAACGGTGGATCCGATGGTACCGCCGCTGATGACAATCACATCGTCACCGGCGTCGCCGATGACCTCTCCCGCAAGCGCGCCGCCCGAGACGAATATCTGATCGTTGCCGGCGTTGCCTTCCAAAAAGCTGTTTACGGCACCCCCGCGCAGAGCGATGACATCATCGCCGGCCCCACCGCTCACCGAACCCGCGAGCGAGCCACCCGTCATGGTGAAGGTGTCGTTACCGTCCTCCAGTCCGACGGAGTCCGGTCCATCCACGTTCGGATCAATCCCTAGGATGGCATTGCCCGAAATTGATACGATATCGTTCTGGCTGCCAGCAAAGATCGAGCCGTCGATCCTGCCGCCGCTCACGTCAAAGCTGTTGCCGCCGCCTTCGCCGAACACCGAACCGATTACATGACCCGCGGTCATGTTGAAAAGATCGGCGCCCTCAGCGAGGTCGACGCGGCCCGGCGCCGCGGTCGTTCCGATGGTGCCGCCGTTAATGTCGACGGTGTCGTTGCCTTCGTTGCCGAATATGCTGCCACCGACGGTGGCGTTGTCGCTCACCGTTATCGTGTCGTTTCCGACATCTCCGTCAACATCGAGATCGACTGTGGCATTGCCGTTGATCGTGATGCGGTCGTCGCCTGCGTTTCCCGTCACGGAGCTCTGGACCGCACCACCGCTGATGTCCAGCGTGTCGTTGCCATCGTCACCGCTCAGGCTGCCGTCGAGGACCCCACCGGTCATGGTGAAACGGTCATCGCCGTCGCCAAGCCCAATGGCACCTCCTCCTTCCGAATCGCCGTAAACAATGGCGCCATTCTTGACGGTGACGCTGTCGGCGCCTCCATTTGTCAAAACAGAACCCACGACAATGCCGCCGTCGCCATCGCCGACGCTTGTATCGGTGCCCATGGTGATGGTGTCGATGCCATCGCCGCCGATGACTGAGCCGTCAATTTCACCGCCGGTCATCTCCAGCGAATTGTTGCCTTCGCCAAGGTAGATGGTGAAAATGCTGCCGCTGTGGATGATGACCGTGTCATCGCCCGCCCCAGTGTCGAGATTGGCGTCGACGTGCGGCGCGAACGGCTCACCGTTGAAAACCCCATCGGACATTTCGAACCGATCGTTGCCGCCAAGGAGTTGGATGGTTCCCGCTCCCGGCTGTAAGGAGGTCGTGGCCTGCGAGGTTATCGGCGGCAGGCCACTGACGTTGGGTGTAGGCGTACCGTTGTTGAGGATGCCGCCAACGATGTTCACAATGTCGTCGCCATTGCCATCATAGTCGTTGACGATGACAGTCGACGAGCTGTTGTCTTGCCCTTGGTAACCCTCGAACCCCGTCGTGAATACGCCCCCGACGTCCTGGACAGTTCCGGCTGTGTTGCACGCGACCGTGACCGACGTCGTTTGGAATGTCGTTACGGCGGAGATGCCTGACCCGACTGTTGTCGAGGCGCCTTCCGCGGTGGCGGTGCAGGCTGCCGCGCCAGACATTTGGAACGTGGACGCTGCCGCTAACGCAAGCAACGAGACACCCCCCAGTTGATAGACCCTGCGCGGCACTCTCATTCGACCTCACTTACGAGAAATCGATACCGTCACAAATCAGGCTATTAAAATCGCTCGTCGACCCATCTGGTGGGTTCGATGCCTTGCTGACCGGAAGTGTACGCGGCGCGCTGCCCTATGGCAATGGAAAGGCGTTCGCCCCCAGACCATTGTAACGCCATATGTGGCGACAAGGTCACTATCCAAAACTCGGATCGAGCTGCTGACATGGCAGTACATCAACGTCAAAGGAGACTATTATAGCTCAGAATAGGCTGCCGAAACGGTCATATCTCCTGCATGGGCGACCTTGCGGTCAAAGCTTGCCCATATTTCGCCGCCACATTGCTGCGCCCAGCGGTGGCAGAAAGAGAAATCGGTAGGCAAATCCACATCGGGCGTCACGATCTTTGAAAAAGGCGTCAGAAAGCTGTCGAACTGTGCGCTGTATTTGTTATGTTTGTAGCGAGACCGGTTCACCGTTTCTGGCAGCTTCTCGATTATCTCGGTGACGCAGTCGCGGGAAACCAGAAAGACGCCCGTGCCGCATAGCGACACCCGGACGAAGCCGCTCATCTCCTGCCGGGGTTCGATGATGGTTCCAACGAACTCCAGACTCCGTGCAAAGGCCTTGTCGAAGGGCAGTTTCGACAGCGAGTGAAGTCTGCGGAGATCGATCAGACGCCGAGGATACAAAGTGCCGACCACCGGCTTCTCAAGCGCCAGCATCGCGGCGATGAGATCAGGCGAAAAGCCCATGTCGCTGTCGATCATCAGGATGTGGCTGCAATCCGGTTTGTTGTAGTAGAAATTGGTCAGCAGATAGTTGCGGGAAAATGGGATATCCGTGTACTCGATTTCGGACAGCGTGAAGGCGTAGCTGGACAGGCTCTTGTGGGTCAGGGCCGCGAACAAGCTGCGGACGAACACGCTTTTGTAGGCTGCTCCATAAACCGGTAGCGCAAGGTTGATCTTGATCGGCATCTTGTCCTCCACAATCCAGCGACTGAGCCCATACAAGTCCCTTTCTTCTATCTTTGAAACGCGTCTTGGTATAAAATCTGCTGACCTTTGGGGGGGGCAGGTCCAGACGCTCGGGCACGCTTGCGTTTGCGTCGTGGTGCGCTGTTTCGAAAGTTGCGAGATCAACATTGACGCAGGCCGGAACGAGCATGCTGACATGACCCATCGCCTCAGACTGCTGTTTCGCATCCCGCTGCTTCTGCTTCTGACGTTCCTTGGCTCGGCTGGCGCTCGCGCCGCGGTCGAACAGACCCCGTCGCCGCAACCACGCAACCGGCTGGCGATCGTCATTGGCAATTCGAGCTATCAAAGCACCCGGCTTGAGCATCTCCCCAATGCGACGAACGATGCCATAAGGCTTTCAGAGAGCTTGAAGCGGCTGAATTTCGAAGTCCTGACTGGGACCGATCTTTCGACCGATGGTTTTGCCAAACTCCTGCAAGACGCTGATGCGCGATTGCCCGGCGCCAGTGCCGTTCTGATTTTCTACGCAGGTCACGGCGTCCAATTGAATGGCGAAAACTACCTGCTGTCGGTCGATACGCCCGATCCTGAAAGCCTGGAAAAACTGACGGGCAGCGCCATCAAGTTAAATGATGTGATCGCGCGGTTCGCGCGCCGCGATCGCCAGACATTCATATTCCTGGACGCCTGCCGCAACAATCCGCTCGGTTCCGGCCCAGGCGCGAGCAATGGTCTGGCGCAAGTTGAGGTCGGTGAAAACACATTCGTTGCTTTTGCCACTCAGCCTGGCAATGTCACGGCCGATGGTGGCGGCGAAAACAGCCCGTTCACCACTGCACTGCTGAAGAATGTCGAGATCCCCGGGCTCAGCATTTCGGACATGATGATCCGCGTGCGCAACGAAACGGAAGCGCTGACGGTCGGGCGTCAAGTACCTTGGGATCAATCGAACCTGCGCGAGCAGTTCTATTTCACGGAGCAACAGGTACTCGATCCGGGACAGTTGAGCGCAAGCCTTTCACGCATCCTGGCAGACCCCACAGCTAAGAAGAGGTTGCAGGTTGAACTTGCCTCAAATGATCTGCAAACAGCCGTGGTCATCATTGGACAGACATTGCGGTCGGTCGAGATTCCGGCACCGTCATCCAGTTTGGCGGCGCCTGTTGGCACTCAGGTTGCCAACATGTCACCCACTGAAGGGGTTGAAGACGCTCGCCAAAGTGTCGTCTCCGGTCTCGAAACCCTTATAATCGGCGCCTCCGCGGGCGTAGCGGACAAGGACAGGACGGCCGATCTTGCACGCAACGTTCAGACGGAACTTCGTCGCCTGGGCTGCTATCGGATGCAGGTTGATGGGGACTGGGGCGCGGGCTCAATTCGTGCTCTCACCGAATATTACAAAAACACCAAGCAGGTCGCAGCAACGACCGAGCCAAGCGTCGGACTGCTCGGCGATCTATTTCTGCGCTCAGGCAGAATCTGCAAGCAACCGGTCATCGTCAAGGCCAAGCCGGCCAAAGTGGCCTCGGATGCCGCCCCGTCGCGAAACACCTCCGGCGGCATGACAGCGAAGCGCTCGCAGGCCGCGCCGAGACGCCCCGCAGCTCCCCCACCCGACATTTCAGGCGGCATCGGCATTGGCGGTGTATTCTAGGCAGGGCCGCCTTTGCTCACCGGCCAAGTTGGCCGTAAACCGGCAAAAAATGGGCAACCCCAACCTCACGAGGTTTTTCATGCGGCGCACGGTCGGTGGAGGCGAAGGCCGGTTATTCGATCGCCTACCAAGCGGAGGTCGAGGCTGTGACAGCGGCTTTGAAGATTCAGGACAGACTCCCGCGTACGCTTGCAAACTCACTTTTCGGCGTTGTCTCCAAGCTCGAGATAATCGTTGCCGCAGATAGCGACATCGACGGCCCGACAGATTTTCCCTGGCCACACATTGAGTGGATCCTGCATGCCTTGAAGGCAACGCCGGAAGTGTGCCGCCTGAGCGGCCGGACCGATCCATCGTGCAGGCGGATTGTCGGCGATATCAAACAATCGCCGCCGATCTGGTCGGACTAGAAAAACACTCCGCTGACCTCCATTTCGGTTCAGTTGGAGACTTCAATCCCGCCTGATTGAATGTCCGCTATCGGCTCTCGATGCGAGAATTCTGTCAGTCCGCTCCCGGCCTTGTGTCCACCCCAAAGGTCGTTTTCTCTCCGGCAACTCCTTGCGAAGCGCACGGAGATTTGACGTCAAAACGTTCGGCGGTGTCGGACGACCGTTGTTTATGACCCTGCAATCGTCTTGTTGGGGTGGAAAGCGCCCATTTAGGGGACTAGACTTAGCGACCATGCTGGAACCGCTGGATCGAACCTATGGATTGCGGATGGCGGAATCGTTTCGTTCAAGGGATTCGATTATCCGACACGCATGGCCGTCGTGCGTCTTGCCGATGGGGGGCTGTGGTTGTGGTCACCGGTCGAAAGGACGGCTGCGATCGAGGGTGAGATTCGAGCGCTGGGTCCTGTCCGGCATATCGTCAGCCCCAACAAGCTGCACTGCCTTTTTTGGGGTGAGTGGCAGGCCGCATTCCCGGCCGCGAATTTGTGGGCGACGGCGGCGACAATCGCCAGCGCAGGCAACTCCGCTTTTCGGGGGTACTGGCCAGCGATCCACCCGCCGAGTGGAGTGGGCATATCGACCAGTTCTATTTCACCAATTCGCCATTCATGGACGAACTGATCTTCTTTCACCGCGCATCGCGTACCGCCATCATCGCCGACCTCTCACAGAGCTTCAGCGAGACGTTCTTGAAACACCATTGGCCATGGTGGATGCGGCCAATCGCAAGACTTTCGAAAATGGTCGAAGGCTGGGGCTATCCGCCGATCGACTATCGCCTCAGTTTCCGCAACCGCGCAACCGCGCGCCCAAAGCTTCGTGAGTTGATCGGAAAACATCCCGAGCACGTCGTCGTGGCACATGGTGAGGTTGTCAGGACGGGTGGCGAAGCCTTTTTGCGGCGTGGCTTTTCATGGCTGCTCCATTAGTCCCAACGTCGCCAATTGGACGGTTGCCGAATGGCAGCTATCCGCTGACCTTACACAACAGCGGACGGTCGTCCGCCCCCAACCAGTCGAGCTTCCCCTTGGTCAACAAGCCTTTATCGACTCTTTTTGTAGGATAAGGTAGAGACACGCCTTGCATTGAACACTAGCCCTTCTCCTGGTCCGAAGGTTCGCCAGACCATACGAGATCGTACGAAGGATACGGGTTGGCTAGCCATCCGGTAAGCCATTGGATTTGTTGAGGAAATTTACACCCTCCGGGCCCACCATTGTTGTTATTTACCAATAGCGTACGGGCAAGTTCGCCCGCGGGTTCGCCAAACGGGATATTACCGTCCCGGGAGCACAATGATCGTGACGCAGAAAGGGATCACCCTGAAAGACGTGGCCGCCGCGGCCAACGTTTCGCGCGCCACGGCGGCGCGGGCGCTCAACAGTTATGGTTACGTCGGCGACGGTACGGCTTTGCGCGTGCTGGAAGCCGCCGAGCGACTGGGCTATCGCGCCAACCTCGTCGCGCAGGCCCTGCGCAGCGGGCAACTGCCGATCGTCGGCTTCATTCCCGGCGACATCCAGAATCCGTTCTTCGCGCGCATTGCCCATGATATCGAGGCGGAACTGCGCAGGCACCGCCACAATCTTCTGATCGCCAGCAGCGAAGAGAATGTCGAACAGGAAAAGGAACTGCTCGAAAGCCTGCGTTCGCTCAGCATCCGTGGCTTCATTCTCGCGCCGACCTCGGCGACGGACAGCCAGCATATCGTGCAGCTCGCCCGTGAGGGCACGCCGGTCGTGCTGATCGACCGTGTCGTCAAGGAAGTGCACTGCGACAGCGTCGTCGTCGACAATGAAGGCGGTGCGCGCGCGGCCGTGGACTACCTGGTTGCCAATGGCCATGAGCGCATCGGCCTGTTGCGGGACGAATCGCGCATCTTCACCGCGCAGGAGCGCCTTGCCGGTTACCAGAACTCGCTTGCGGCGCATGGCATTGCCCTCGACCCGTCGCTGGTCAGCGTGTCACGCTCGACCGTGGAACATGCTGTCGAAGCCACCATTCGACTGTTCAGCCGCCGCGATCGTCCGACCGCCCTGTTCACCGTGGACAGCCTGATGACCCAAGGCGCGTTGCTCGGCCTGCGCTCGATGGGACTGTCCATCCCGCATGATGTTTCGCTGGTCGGGTTCGACGATTTCAACCTCGCCACCTTCACCGATCCCCAGATCACCGTCATTGCGCAGCCGACAGCCGAAATAGGGCCGCTTGCCGCCAAAATGCTGCTCGACCGCCTGGCCGGCAAGAAGCTGGCCCCGCGCCACACGCGCTTCCCGACCCGTCTCATCGTTCGCGGCTCGGTCTCGCGGCTGCACGGGCGCTGATCGCCCGATCCAAATAGGCTCTTCCGCGAATTCGTCCGGCAGGGGACTTGCCAACCTCTGAAATGCGTGCGTTAAATATGTGAGATCGATCTCACAATCAGCCTGATCGATAGTGGCCGCGGCGATCGCCGGCGGTGCCTGCAACGAGCGGACGCCCTGCCGCAGCGAAAATACGAGGAAGACCTGCATGCTCAACTTTGACAAAGACCGCTTCATCAAGATCCAGGGCGGAGCCGTCTCCTTCGCCGGAGAGGCGAGGGCGCTCATGCACCGGCTGCTCGGCGAGGGCGTCGAGCGGCTCTATTTCATGGGGACCGGTGGCGTGCAGCTTCTGACCCTTCCGGCCATCGAGCTGGCCGAGCGCCGTACGAGCTTCCCGGTGCGGGGAGAATATCCGGCGCAGGTCGTGCTTGATCCGCCCGCCGGGCTGGACCGGAAGTCGCTCGTGGTCATCCCGTCGCTTTCGGGCACGACCAGGGAAAGCGTGCAGCTGCTTTCCTTCCTGAAGCAGAGAGGCGTGCGCACGCTCTCGCTCACCGGCCATTCCGACACGCCGCTTGCCAGGGAAGCCGATTTCACTTTCACGAACTTCGCGGAGGACGACACCTCTTCGGAATCCTTCTATCTGCAGTCGCTGCTGATCGTGCTGGCACTGCTGGCCGAGCGTGGCGAGTACGAGGAGTTCGACGCCACCGTCGCCGAGCTCAAGAGACTGCCCGAACTGCTGGTTGGGGCAAAGGCGGCCTATGAAGACAGCGCGGCGAAACTCGCCGACACGATCAAGAACGAAACCTATCACATCTTCACCGGCGCCGGCTCCGTCTGGCCGCAAGCCTACTATTACGGCATGTGCATTCTGGAAGAGATGCAGTGGATCAGGACCAGACCGGTCCATGCCGCCGACTTCTTCCACGGCACACTGGAGCTGGTCGAACCGGGTGTGAGCGTATTCCTCTTCAAGGGAGAAGATGCCAGCCGTCCGCTGGGTGATCGCGTCGAAAATTTCATCAAACGATACACCGACAAGGTGCACGTTCTCGATGCCGCATCGGTCGAACTGCCCGGTATCTCGCCTGCTGTCCGCAAGCTGATCTCGCCGATCGTGCTTGCGACGTTGCTGGAACGGGTGAGCGCGCATCTGGAAGTGTTGCGCAATCACCCGCTGACGACGCGCCGCTACTACAAGCGCGTCGAATACTGATCACCTCACCTCATAAAAACGAAGAAGGGAACTGATCATGAAATATTCAACACAGGCGGCAATCGCCGCGCTTGCCGCGGCATCGGCACTGGGTCTGACAATGGGACAGGGTATCGGCGCCGAGGCGGTCCAGGCCGATCCGAACGCTAAGGTCGATTACCAGGGAACGCTGTCGGTCCTGACGAAATTCGGCGCGCAGCAGCTCGCGCCGTATTTTGTCGGCGTCGCCCAGGACTATGAGAAGCTTCATCCCGGCGTGAAGGTCGAACTCATCCAGGAAAGCGACGACAGCGTCAAGGACAAGACCAAAACGCTGGTCGCGTCGAACTCGCTCCCGGACATCTACTTTTCCTGGACCGGCAGCTGGGGCGGAAATTTCGTGCGCGGCCATCGCGCCGTCGACCTGACCCCGGTCATCGGGCCCGATACCGAGTGGGGCAAGACACTGACGCCGGCGGCCGTTCAGGCCTTCATGTACAATGGCAAATACTACGGCATTCCGCTCTATCTCGACGCAAAATTCATGGGCTACAACAAGCAGGCGTTCTCCAAACTCGGCCTGAGCGCGCCCAAGACCTTCGAGGAGCTCCTGTCGTCCTGCGAGACGATCCGGAAATCGGGCATGACGCCGATCTCTTTCGGCAACAAGGAAGCCTGGCCGGCAATCCACTATGTGGGGCAGCTGCTCGCCTACGACGTTCCGCAGGCGGTACTCGAGAAGGATTTCGACCCCGGCACGGCGGACTATAGCGACCCGGGCTATGTCGCCGCGCTCACCCAGTACAAGCAGCTCATCGACAGTTGCACGGATGGCGGCGCCTCGGTGAACGGTACCTCCTATTCGTCGGCCATCCAGACCTTCAGCAACACGAAATCGGCCATGTACTACCAGGAAATCATCGAGTTCGATCAGAGCGCTTCGGCGGATTCCGCTTTGAAAGTATCCGATCTGGGCTTCTTCACCCTGCCTGTGCCGAACGGCGCGAAGGGCGACGCGAAAGCGATCGAAGGCGCGCCGGAAGGCTACATGATCAGTTCCGCCTCCACCAACATCCCGCTGGCGATCGACTTCATGAAATTCGTCACGTCCAAGCAGAATGGCCAGGTGCTCTCGGCTCCGCCCTACGGGCAGCCCAGCGCGACCATCGGCGGGGCGTCGGAAGCCAACATGAACCCTTCCGTCGTGGCCGGCCTCAAGGAGATCGCCTCCGCTTCCTACCTGATGCCGTGGCTGGACACGGTGAACCCGCCGCGCGTGGCCTCCGCCTGGCTGTCCAGCCTCCAGGCCCTCACCGGCGGCTCGATGACGCCGGAACAGGTCATGGAGCAGGTCAAGCAGGCGGCCGCGGCATCGAAATAGGCCAATGGCGAATCCCGGTCTGGCCAGAATGGAAGGCGCTGCCTTGAGCAACGCCAAGGGCGAGCCGGCGGCGAAAGCCGGCCGCCGGTTCCGCCACTGGGGCTCGCTCCGGTGGGTCGCCGTTGCGGTGATCCTGGTCGGCTGGTTCGTGTATTACCCGATCGTCGACAACTTCATCGTCAGCACCACCGACGAGGATATTTTTACCGGCGAGACCACGAATATCGGCCTCGCCAACTATGAGCGGCTGCTGCACGACCCGGTCGTCTGGGTGGCGTTGTGGAACAACACGCTCTACGCGTTGATCTCCATCGTCTTCCAGGTCGGCGGCGCCTTCGTGCTGGCGGCGCTGATCGAGGGGCTGGGCAGCGAGCGGCAAAGGCGCTTCTGGCGGGCGATTTATTTCATTCCGTCCGCGATCTCGATCACCGTGACCGGCCTGCTGTTTTATTTCATCTACCAGCCGGATATCGGGCTCTTGAACGCCGGGCTCAGGCGCATTGGCCTGGAACAACTCATCCAGCCCTGGCTCGGCGGCGAGCACACGGCGATCTACGCGATCATCGCGATGAGCCAGTGGCAGGGCTTCGGCTATTCGACGCTCCTGTTCGCGATCGCGATCCAGAAGATTCCGCGTGATCTCTATGATGCCGCGGTCATGGACGGAGCCGGGCCGCTGCGCAGGCTGTGGAGCGTGACGCTGCCACTGACCCGCGAGATGACCGGCCTGATGATCATCGTCACCATCACCGGCGCGTTCCAGGTGTTCAACGAAGTCATGGTCATGACCGCCGGCGGCCCCAACAACCGCAGCCAGGTGCTTGGCACGTGGCTTTACCAGCAGGGCTTCATCCAGAACAATTTCGGCTACGGCGCCGCGATCGCCGCCGTGATCTTCGCCGTGACCATGATCACCGGAGCGGCCCAGCTTTGGTACACCAGGCGCCGGAGGGTCGAGCTGTGACGGTGATGGCGGCCAGCGGGCGGACCGCGCGCCCGGCCTTCGGGAGCGCTCTTGCGAAAGCCTTTCTGTACTCGTTCCTGATCTGTCTCGGCATTGTCGTGCTTTATCCGCTGGTCTGGATGGCGCTCAACGGCTTCAAGGATAATGGGCAGATCTTCGGCGACCCCTTCGCGCTGCCGTCGCGGTGGACCTGGGGCAATTATGTGCAGGCCTGGAACCGGGGCGTCCGCGACTATCTGGTCTCGAGCCTGCTGGTGACCGTCGCTTCAGCGATCTGCACGGTGCTGATCAGCGCCTGGACCGCCTACGGGCTGACGCGAACGCCAATGCCCGGCAAGCCGCTTATCGTCGGTCTGGTTCTTGGCGGCCTCATGCTCAGTCCGACCGTGGCGCTGATCCCGCTGGTGCGGATGCTGCAGGCCATCGGCCTCTACAACACCTACTGGGCGCTGATCATCCTCTACACGGCGTTCCGGATTCCGTTCAGCACCTTCCTGATCCGCGCCTACATGCTTGGGCTGCCGAAGGATCTCGACGAGGCGGCCCGGATCGACGGCGCCAGCGAGGGGCAGATCTTCTGGCGTATCATCCTGCCGCTGTGCCAGCCGATCATCATCTCCTGCATCATCCTGCACGTGCTGTTTGCCTGGAACGAGTATTTGTTCGCGATGGTCTTCACCAATGGATCGGCGGTGCAGACGCTGCCTGTCGGCCTCACCTCGCTGATGTCCAAGAACGGCACCAATTACGGCGTCGTCTTCGCGGCGATGACGATCTCGGCCCTGCCGATCGTCCTGCTTTTCTTCGCCGCACAGCGGTACTTCATCCGCGGCCTCTCCGAAGGCATCGGCAAATAAATCACCGGGAAGGACATCCATGCCGCAATTCAAGGTCGACCAGCTGATTGGGGCCAACTTCGCCTTCCAGCATTACGCATTCGAGCGCGTTGCCGGGATCCTTCGCGGCTTCGGCTTCAAGGAGATCGAGCTTTGGGGCATCGCGCCGCATCTCGACCTGTTTCATGCGACAGACGCGCATGTTCGATCGGTTCGCGAGATACTTGCGCAGAACGGACTGACGGTCTGGTGCTTCACGCCCGAGCAGGTGATCTATCCGATCAACATCGCGTCGGGCGACGGCGCATATCGCCGCGACAGCGTCAGGCGGTTCTGCCGCGCGGCGGACATATGCGCCGAACTGGGCGCCCGATATTTGTTCCTGACGTCCGGGCGTGGATATGAACACGACCCGCCGCAAGAAGCATGGGCACGGTCGGCCCAGTCGCTCGCGGAGATCGCCGCCCATGCGTCCTCGCTCGGCGTGCGCTGCCTGCTCGAGCCGCTGCAACGCGTCGAAACCAACGTCGTCACCAATGCGGCGGGCCTGCGCGAAATGCTCGACCAGATCGGCGCCGACACTGTTGATGTGGTCCTGGACACGGTCGGCATGGCCACTGCCGGCGATACCGTGGCCGACTATGTCAGGCTGTTCGGGCCGCGCCTCGCGCATGTGCAGATCGTCGACGGGCTGCCGGCGGGGCATCTTGTCTGGGGCGACGGCAAGCTTCCGATCGGCCAGTATCTCGACGACCTCGCCGCGTCGGGCTATCGGGGGAAACTGACCTTCGAGCCGTTCGGAAATGGCTCCTATGCTCTGGACCCGGTCGCGGCGTGGACACGCAATCTCAAGGCGATCGAGCCCCACATGACGCGGGCGCCGACAGCAGCATGACCGGAGGAGCATCGCCCAATCTGGTCGCCGTCGGTGACAACTGCCTCGACGTCTATCTCAACAAGGACCTCCTGACCGTCGGCGGGAACGCCCTCAACGTTGCCGTTCAATGGCGCCGCAATGGCTGGAGCGCACGCTATTTCGGCGCCGTTGGCGATGATCCTGAAGGTGAGATAACGCTCCGCGAGATCGAGACCGCCGGGCTGTCCCGCAACGATGTCGAGATGATCTCCGGCGATACTGCGGTGACCTTGCTGCGCGATCAGTCGGGCGACCGTACTTTCCTGTTCGAATCCTTCGGCGTCGGCGAGAATTACATGCCCGCGCCGCGCAACTGGCAGGTCATTTCGAAAGCCGACTGGGTGCATCTGGGCACCAATGCCAACGAGGACCTCGTGCGCCGCCTGGTTCGCGAGCGTGTGCCGTTCAGTCTCGACGTCTCGACCGCGCATCTGGCCTTGCCGCTGGAGGGCGTGCCTCTGGTCTTCGGGTCCGGTCCAGACGAGCCGAGCGTGCCAGTCGAGCCCCTCATGGCCGCGCTGCGGTCGGCCGGGGCGCGCCAGGTCGTGCTCACCTGCGGCAGCCGCGGCGCCTATTTCCGCGACAGCCAAGGCGTTCGCCATGTCGAGGCGTCGCCGACCGCCGTCGTGGACACGTGCGGTGCGGGAGACAGCTTTATCGCCACCTTCATCACCGCGTTCTGCTTCGCGGGTCTCGACGCCGACGATGCCATGCGAAAAGCCTCTCTCCATGCCAGCAGGACCTGCACGCATCTCGGCGGCTTCCCGCAGGAACCGCGCCCTATCCCCGACTGGCTGCCGCTGAAATATGCCGATGTGATCAATCGCGAGACGAGGGTCTGACATGGCCACTTTACGGATGAGACAGCCGGCGGTCGCGGCGACAGCCGATCGGTCGTTCTGGCTGCAGGACATTGCCGCTGCCCCGGCGACCCAACCCCTGGTCGGCGGCGAGCAGGCCGACGTGGTGATCGTCGGCGGCGGCTACACCGGGCTGTGGACGGCGTTGCGGATCCGCGACCTGGCTCCCGAAACCCGCGTCATGGTGCTCGAGGCCGATCAGTGCGGCTCCGGCGCTTCGGGGCGCAATGGCGGACAGGTGCATTCCTGGTTCGCCGAGCTCGATCAGATCAGCGCCGTCGTCGGAGAGGAGGAGGGGCGGGCGCTTTGCGCCGATAGCGTCGATGCCATCGCAGAGCTGGAGAAACTTCAGCGCGACGGCACGATCGATATGGATCTTCGTCTCGACGGCTGGCTGTGGACGGCCAGTTCCACGGCCCAGGAGGGGGCCTGGAACCGCGCTGTCGCGATGACCGAGGCAGCCGGGGCCAACCGCTTCCGGCAGCTGACCGGCGAGGAGATCAAGCAGCGGACCGGGTCTTCCGCCTCCTATGCCGGCGTCGTCGAGGCGAATGCCGGAACCGTGCATCCAGCCAAGCTGGCGACAGGCCTGCGCGATCTGGCGATCGCTCGCGGCGTGGTCGTCCATGAGCGCAGCCCCGTCACCGAAATCGTGCCCGGCAGGACCTGTGTGGTCCGGACCGCGCAAGGCGCGGTGCGGGCCGAGAAGGTCGTGCTGGCGGCCAATGCCTGGCTGTCGGCGCTGCCCGAACTGCGACGGCATCTCTACGTGGTCGCAAGCCAGGTGGTCGCGACCGCGGAAACCCCTGACTTGCTCGACCGGATCGGCTGGCGAGACGGAGCCTCCATCTGCGACGCGCAGCGCCAGGTCCTCTATTATCAGCGCACCCCGAAAGGCCGGGTGGTCTTCGGCCGCGGCAGCGGCAACATCGCCTATGCGGGCAATTTCGGCCAAAGCTTCAACCGCAGCCCCGAACACGGACGGGACAATATCCGCGAACTGGCCCGCGTCTACCCCGAACTGCGAGGAGTGCCGATCGACTATGATTGGGCGGGCCCGATCGACTGCGTGCCGGAGCATGTCCCCGTCTTCGATCACTTGAAGGGTCATCCCAACATTTTCTTTGGCATGGGCTACAACGGGACCGGCATTGCCCAGACCCCAATCGGCGGCCGCGTCCTCGCCAGCCTTGTTCTGGAACGGAAGGATCGCTGGAGCAGCAGTGGGCTGGTGGGGCTCGATCGGCGCAAGACGATGCCGCCGGAACCGTTCCGCTATCTCGGCGCCAAGCTTGTGCGCGCCGCGATCGCGCGCCGGAACGACGTCGAGATCCGCAACGGGACGCCAGGCGCTCTAACGCGATTCCTGTCGGAACGCACGCCGGGCGGCGGGGACTAGGCATCTTTAAACCCGCACGGACCTGTTGTGGCGCCTTTCTGGTGAATGCGGGCGCGGACGCTAGCGGTCCGATTATCCGAACGCCCTTCAGCTTTCTTTGTTGAGGTCGCCCGCGCCGGGAGTAATAGTCGCCCGGGAATTTGCGAGGAGGAAGGGATGACGGTGAATTTCGACCCGAGGGCGAAGGCCACGTCGCTCTACCATGGCGAATTCCGGCCGATGTTCATCGGCGGCAAGTGGGTCGCCGCGCAGTCCGGCGAGGTGATGCAGGCGCTGAACCCGGCGACCGGCGAGGTGCTGGCGACGGTGCCGCGTGGCGAAGCCGCCGATGTCGATGCGGCGGTCGCGGCGGCGCGCGCGGCTTTCGAAGGTCCATGGTCGAAATTCTCGCCCTATGAGCGGCAGTGCGTGCTGCTCAGGATCGCCGACCTGTTCGAGACACATTGGGAAGAGCTCAGCGTTTCCGACACGCTCGACATGGGCCTGCCGATCACGCGCACGCTGGCCAACCGGCGCCGCGTCATCGGCATGCTGCGCTTCTACGGCGGCATGGCGACGGCGCTGCATGGCGAGGCCATCGACAATTCGATCCCCGGCGAGATCGTCACCTTCACAAGGCGCGAGCCGGTTGGCGTCGTTGGCGCGATCATTCCCTGGAACGCGCCGACCGCGGCTTCGATCTGGAAGGTCGCGCCGGCGCTCGCCACGGGCTGTGCCATCGTGCTGAAACCGTCCGAGGAGGCATCGCTGACGCCGCTGCTGATCGGCCGGCTGATGCAGGAAGCCGGCGTGCCCGACGGCGTCGTCAACATCGTCACCGGAACCGGGGCCGAAGCGGGCGCGCGGCTCGCCGAACATTCCGACGTCAACAAGATCGTCTTCACCGGCTCGACGCTGACAGGTCAAGCGATCGCGCGGGCCGCTGTCACCAACCTCAAGCGCGTCTCGCTTGAGCTCGGCGGCAAGTCACCGATCATTGTCTGCCGCGACGCCGACATCGACAAGGCTGTCCCAATCGCGGCGATGGCGGTGTTCGTGCATTCGGGCCAGATCTGCATTGCCGGCTCGCGTCTGTTCGTGGCGCGCGAGATCCATGACGAATTCGTGCGCCGGCTGGCGGAGTTCGCCGGAAAACTGCGCATCGGCCACGGCATCGAGGCGGAGACCGAAATCGGGCCGCTCATCAATGCCAGGCAGGCCGGCAAGGTGGAAGGCTACATCAAGGCCGGCAGCGACGAAGGCGCTCAACTGGTCGCCGGCGGGGCGCGGCTGACAGGCGAACTCTATGACGGCGGCAACTTCATCGCGCCGACCGTGTTCGGTGCGGTGTCGGACACCATGACCATCGCGCGGGAGGAGATTTTCGGACCGGTTATTTCGGCGATGCCGTTCGACACGCTGGACGAGGCCGTCGCGCGCGCCAACGCGACGCCCTACGGGCTTGCGGCCGGCGTCTTCACCACCCACCTCGGCACCGCGCACAAGCTAGCCCGCCGCATCAAGGCCGGCTCGGTCTGGGTCAACATGTACCATGCCATCGATCCGGCCGTGCCTTTCGGCGGGATGAAGATGTCCGGCCATGGCCGCGAGGGCGGCATCGAGCATCTGCACGAGTATCTGGAGACCAAATCCGTCTGGATCCAGACGGATTGAGGGCGTGGCGATGTTCAGGTGAGGGCGCCCGCGGTCCGGGCCCGTCGTCGACTGCCGCGCATCGGCCGGAGCAAGGCCCTTGTTCAGGAACTTTTCGTCATCTGGCGATTTTCGATATAAGATCGAATCCCGAACATAAGGGTGTTTGCGATGACGACGAAACGGTTGGCGATCTGCGCTCTTGCTCTCGCGATGGGCTTCGACATGTCCTCGTTGGCTTTCGCGGGCGCCAAGCACCGTCATCACCAGGACGAACAGGAGCGCTACGTTCCCGCCAATGACGATCTCATCGACTTCCTCTTCGGCGGCCCGCGCTACTATGACCAGCAGTTGTTCACAACGGCTGCTGGAGCCTGCTCCTACCACCGGACTGGTCCGGACGGTTTTGCGATAAACAAGATCAACGATCACCACTGCGGAAAATGACCGGCGGACGTTTCGTCCGCGATCAGGTTAGCACGTTGCGAACGTGACACGGTCCGCCGGCGCGGCCACGCGCCCGGCGTAACATTGCGATCCGCCCCGTGGCGTCTACGAGGCTCGTATCAGCTTGCCATAGCGCTTGATCAGCCGGTCGCGCTTGAGGCGGGTCAGCCTGTGCGTCCAGAACAGCCCGTCGAGCTGATCGATCTCATGCTGATGGCAAACCGCCAGCAGGCCCTCGGCGTCCTCGAACCGCTCATTGCCATCCAGATCCTGATAGCGAACGCGGATGCGGGCGTGCCGCTCGATGTCGTCGGTGACACCGGGCATCGAAACGCTGCCTTCCTCATGACGGATCATTTCGGTCGAGGCCTGGACGACGGCCGGATTTACATAGATCGCCGGTTTTGCCGCGGAAGGGAGCTGGATGACGACCAGGCGTTTCAGAATGCCGATGTGCGGGGCGGTGATACCGATTCCGGGGGCCGCGCGCATGGTGTCGATGAGGTCGCTGGCCAAGGCCTGCAGATCGTCGTCGAACAGCTCCACGGGTTGGGCCACGGCGCGAAGGAGGGGATTGGGGAATTTCACGATCGACCGAACTGTCATGGACCTCGCCTCAACTCGGCAAGCCTGCGCGGATTTCTGCGTCATGTTCGCCGGGCATGGGGCTTTTGGCCGGTGTCTTTTGTTCCCATCCGGAAAAGCGCGGCGCGGCCGCCGCCTGCAGGATGCCGTCCACCGTCAGCCATGTGCCGCGTGCGGCCATGTGCGGATGCTGGGCCGCTTCATGGGGGCTGAAGACTGGGCCGACACAGGCGTCCGAGCCCGCGAACAACTTGACCCATGCGTCGCGAGATCGCGTGGCGAAGATCGCCGCCAGCCGTTCGCAAAGCCCGGGCCACAGTTCGCGATCGAACTGGCTGGCGAATTGCGGATCGGCGGTCAAGCCAAGCCTGTCGAGGAAGAGCGCGTAGAATTTCGGCTCGACGCACTGGACGCTGATGAAGCCGGCGTCCGATGTCCGGTAGACGCGGCACCAATGCGGTCCGTCGAGAAGGCTCCGGCCGCGGTCGGCGGCAAGCGCGCCGGACTGTGCGAGCGACATCAGCAGGTTCATCATATGGGCCGAGCCGTCGACGATCGCCGCGTCGACGACGATGCCCTGGCCGCCGGCGCGCGCGTTCATCATGGCGGCCAGCATGCCGATCACCAGATAGAGCGCCCCGCCGCCGACGTCGCCGACCAGCGTCGGCGGCGCCATGGGCGGCTCTCCCGGCAAGGAGCCGTACCAGAGCGCGCCGGACAGGCCGATATAATTCATGTCGTGGCCGGCGGTGGCGGCCAGCGGACCGTGCTGGCCCCAGCCGGTCACGCGGCCGTAGACCAGGCGCGGATTGGCCGCGAGGCAGGCCTCCGGGCCAAGCCCGAGACGCTCCATGACGCCGGGCCGGAAACCCTCGATCAGCCCGTCGGCGGTGGCGATGAGGCGCGTCAGCACGGCCACGTCATCCATATTCTTCAGGTCGAGCGCGATGGAGCGCTTGCCGCGATCGAGCAGCGAGCGCTGGGGCGCGCCCGGCACGGACGGCTCCCTGCGGTGAACGACGATGACATCGGCGCCGAGGTCCGCGAAAAGCATGCCGGCGAAGGGCGCCGGTCCCAGCGCCTCGATCTCGACGATGCGGATTCCCCTGAGCATCCCATCCTCTCTGGTGTTGCGCGTTTAAGCTATTGCGGAGGGCGACGGTGTGTAACCCTGTTCTTTCGCCATTGAAGCATGTGCCGCCCGCATATACTTCAGGACCATGAAAAAAATTGGTTTCCTGTCATTCGGGCACTGGTCGCCCTCTTCGCAATCGCAGGTGCGTTCGGCATCCGACGCGCTGTTGCAATCGATCGATCTCGCCGTCGCCGCCGAGCAGCTCGGCGCCGACGGGGCCTATTTCCGCGTGCATCACTTCGCCCGCCAGCTCGCCTCGCCATTCCCGCTGCTGGCGGCCGTCGGCGCCAAGACCAGCCGCATCGAGATCGGCACGGCCGTCATCGACATGCGCTACGAGAATCCGCTCTACATGGCCGAGGATGCGGGTGCGGCCGACATCATCGCCGGCGGCCGGCTGCACCTCGGCATCAGCCGCGGCTCGCCCGAGCAGGTGATCGATGGCTGGCGCTATTTCGGCTATGTGCCGCAGGAAGGCAAAAGCGACGCCGACATGGCGCGGCATCACGCCGAGGTGTTCCTCGATACGCTGCGCGGCGAAGGCTTCGCGCAGCCCAATCCACGGCCGATGTTCCCCAACCCGCCCGGCTTGCTCAGGCTCGAGCCGCATTCGCAGGGCCTGCGCGAGCGCATCTGGTGGGGCGCGGCGACCAACGCCACCTCTGAATGGGCGGCGAAGCTCGGCATGAATTTGCAGAGCTCGACGCTGAAATTCGACGAGAGCGGCAAGCCGTTCCATGTCCAGCAGGCCGAGCAGATCCGCATCTATCGCGAAGCCTGGAAGGCGGCCGGGCATGAACGCGAACCGCGCGTCTCGGTCAGCCGCAGCATCTTCGCGCTGGTCGACGACCGCGACCGCGCCTATTTCGGGCGCGGCAATGAGAGCCGCGACCAGATCGGCTTTATCGAGGAAAATACCAGGGCGATCTTCGGCCGCAGCTACGCCGCCGAGCCGGACGTGCTGATCAAGGAACTGGCACAGGACGAGGCGATCGCCGAGGCCGACACGCTTTTGCTCACGGTTCCCAACCAGCTCGGCGTCGACTACAACGCCCATGTCATCGAGGCGATCCTCACCCATGTCGCGCCGGCGCTAGGCTGGCGCTGACCGGTGCGGGGAGCGGTCGTCGGTCTAATGGATCGAGGGAGGTTGCCGCATGTCCAGGAAAGCCCTGATTGCCTGGGGAGGCTGGGAAGGCCACACGCCAGAGCGCAGCGCCAACATCATCCGCGACATGCTGGAGCGTAACGGCTTCGCGGTCACGCTCGGCGAGGGGACAGCGATGTTCGCCGATCCGAACCTTGCATCATTCGATCTCATCGTGCCTGTCATCACCATGTCGACGATCGAAAAGGCAGAGCTGAACAACCTGACGCAGGCGGTTCGCCTAGGGAGCGGGCTCGGCGGCTTTCACGGCACGATGGGCGACAGTTTTCGCGCGGAGCCCGACTACCAGTTCATGACCGGCGGCCAGTGGGTCGCGCATCCCGGCAACATCATCGACTACCATGTCGTCATCACCCGGCCGGACGATCCGGTCACGACAGGCGTCAGCGATTTCGCCTACCGGTCGGAGCAATATTACATGCATGTCGACCCGGGCAACGAGGTGCTGGCGACAACCACCTTTACCGACGCGCATTTTCCCGGGATCGACGGCGTCGTCATGCCGGTCGTCTGGAAGCGCCGCTATGGCGCGGGCAAGGTGTTTTACAGTTCCCTTGGCCATACGGCGGACGAGTTCGCGGTGCCGGAAATGGCGCTAATCACGGAGCGCGGTTTGCTGTGGGCCGCGCGCGACTAGCCTACCAGTCCGCGACGCGGTCGCCGCCGGTGAATTGCGCGCTTTTGCCGGTGTATTCGAACAGTTCGATCTTCACCCCGTTGGGGTCGCGCAGCCAGGCCTGGTACGTGTCGTCGCAGGCGTGCTTTTTGGCGGTGATGTCCACGCCCATGGACGCGATGTGCGCGATCGCTGCGTCGATGTCTTCGACCTCCAGGCAGAAATGGTTGATCTGGTCCGTCTCGCTGAACCGCGCGCCCTCTTTCTGGAAGACCTCGACATGGCTGCGGCCGCCGCAATTGAGGTAGAAACCGAAAACCGTGCCATCGCGCAGGAAATTGAACTGTATGTCCATGGCAAGGACATTTTCGTAGAAGCGCCGTGTTTCTTCCAGGTCGTTGGTGAAAATGCAGACATGGGCGAGTTGCTTGACTTTGATCACGGCTGGGTTCCGTGGCTTGGCCCGTTGTGCATGGTAAGGCGGCCCGTACGGCGCATCATCACTCGATTCCGCCGGTGACCACATAGGCGCCGGCGCTGCGTCCATCCTGTAGCCGCAAGACAGCAGTCACGATGGAGCCGTAGGAGCCGCGCCAGACGCTGTGCAGGCGCCGATGCTCGGCGGCAGGGACGAGCGCCTGCCCGGTGAACCGCATGCCGGTTCGCTGCATCTCAACGGCCTCTCCGTTGACATGGACCTTGATGCTGGCCGTTTCAGGTATCTCGCCAACCATTTCGATCGTGATGGCAATCTCATCCTGATCACCGTTAGCGCGCGTCTCGACCGCAAGCTTGATGGTTGGCGCCGGCGTCTTGCCTGTGCCGGCTTGGCCGGGATGATCCGAAAAGACATCATCAGGCAATTCAGGCGTGCGCGGCGGCTGGGTGCGGCGCTGCGTGGAACGCTCGAAATCGCCGGCCATGCAAAGCAGCCTTTCATCGTCATAGGCCTTGCCTGCGAAGGTCAGGCCGACCGGCATGCCGATGTCGGCCATTGTGCCCATCGGCACGGTGACGGTCGGGATGCCGAAATGGCGCCAGACCAGATTGCCGTTGGCGACCCAGGTGCCGTTGCGCCAGGCCAGATCGGCTGACGCCTCGTTGACGTCGGCGTCGGCCGGGCCGACATCGGCGGCGGCCGGCAGGACCACGGCATCGAGGCCTTGTGCGTCCAGCCAGTCCTCGAAGTCGATGCGTCTTGTTGCCTCGAGTCCCTTGATGCCATCTGCGATCGTGGGAATGTCGGTCAAGGGCGCGACGCCGAGCTTTGCCCGCTCGACATACTGCGCCAGATCGAAGCCGCCTTCATAGCGGTCGGGCAGCGTGCCCGGTGGCTGCGGGAAGATTTTTGGGCCGTCGACCGAGGCGAGATCGGGCAGAGCAGGGTCGGCGTTGGCCCGCAGGAAATCGTCCCAGCCCCAGATGCAGAGATCCCAGATTTCGCGGTCGGCGAAGTCCCCGGGCACCAGCCCACGCTCGACCATGGTCCGCGCGCCTGGGCGGTCGCGCTCATAGTTGGAGACGACGGGAAAGTCGACCTCGACCACTTCGGCGCCGAGCCGCCGCAGATCCGCGGCCCCCTGTTCCCAGAGATCAAGTACCGAGGCGCGGGTTTCGATCGGGCGATCTATTTCCGTGTCGCGGCCGATATACATTCTGGGTACGCCGAGCCGCTTGCCCTTCAGCGAACCCGCAAGCGTCAGGTCGGTATAACGTCGTGGCCGCATCGCGGAGCTTTTCGGCAGCGCCACCCAAGGCTGGGCGCGCCAGAAATCGCCTCGCGTTTCCGGATCGTCGGCGACGACGATGTCGAGCAGTTCCAGCATGTCGGGCACGCTGCGCGTGTGCGGCACCACGACATCCATGGTCGGCACCAAGGGCCAGTTGCCGCGCACCGAAATGACGCCGCGCGAGGGCGTGTAGGCGACCAGCGCGTTGTTGGTGGCCGGCGCACGGCCGGACGACCAAGTCTCTTCGCCAAGCCCGAAGGCGCAGAAGCTGGCCGCCGTCGCGGTGCCCGAGCCATTGGAGGAGCCCGACGCGAAGGCGGCGGTCAGATAGTCGCCATTGTAGGGGCTTTCGGCGCGGCCATAGACGCCGCGCTGCATGCCGCCATTGGCCATGGGCGGCATGTTGGTGAGGCCGATCAGCAGCGCGCCGCCGGCGCGCAGCCGGGCGATGGTGAAGGCGTCCTCGTTGGCGACGAGATGCTCGAAGGCGGGCGAGCCGGCGGCCACCGTCAGGCCTTTGACCTTGTAGCTGTCCTTGGCGGTGTAGGGGATGCCGTCGAGCGGGCCGAGCGTCTTTCCTTGCCGGCGCCGCTCGTCCGAAGCGGCGGCATCCTCGAACATTTCACGGTTGAGCACCGGCACGGCGTTCAGCGCGATGCCGTGCCGGTCGAAATACGCGATCCGCCTGACATAGGCCGCGACCAGTTCGACGCTGGTGACGGCGCCGTTGTCGAGCGCTCGGCGCAATTGGTCGATCGACGCTTCGACGAGGTGAAGGCTGGTGTCGGTCATCATTGGCCCCAGTGTCTGTACGCCATGGATGAGCGAGGCCGCCGGCTTCGGCAAGAGCCAATTGGAACTCTTTCGCGCCTCCCCGAAAAAATCGATTTTTTATGCAACCTCCGATGGACGCGTGCGTTACTGCGTTCTGGGGAAGGTTGAGGTTTGCATTGGACCGTTTCGAGATTTTGAACGAGCCGACAGGCACGTATTCCATTTTCGACAGATACACCGAATTGCCGGTGACGGTGGAAGGCAGGACTTGATCGGGCTCTGCCGGCATGAAGTGCCGCTGGCCCTGCTCCGCGCCATGGAAGGCGACCACAGCGGGATGCCGTCGCTCTCTCCGTTGGGCGGCTGTCGATTATACGAACATCAAGGAGACGACTTGCAAGTGTGAATGAATGCTCGCATAAGTTGCGGCAAGGCATACAGCATGAAGAAAATGGTGCCGTTATCGTAGCATGAAAGGGGAATCATGCCTGACCAGATTGCGCTTGTCCGCGTAGCCATCGCGCGGCTGCTTTCGGAAAAAACCGGGGCTCCCGTGATTTCGATGAGGGAGAGTATCGCCGAACTGCCGGCGATATCAGGTGCGCCGCTGACCACCGAAGGCCTGCAGGATCTGCTGCTGGAAATGGCGGAGGTGCGCGGGATGATGGTGGCGCTCGATCTTTAGCAATTACTGGGGAAAGCGCCACGCGCTTTCCCCAGAGAACCGCTAAGCACCAGTCCCGGGATTGCCCTCGGTCGGCCGGTCGCGGCCTCCCTCGATCGCCCTGTTCTGCGCCGGTTCAAGCGTGCCGTCGCCGTAGATCATGCGGCCGGCGCGGAAGGTGGCTCGCACACGTGGTACCGGCTGGCGGTCGGCCACGACGAGATCGGCCAGCAGCCCAGCTTCGATGGCGCCGCGATCGGTGAGCCCGAGTGCGGCGGCCGGGTTGGCGCTCGTCAGCGCCGCCGCCTTCGCCAGGCCACCGTCGCTCAGTTTCGCCAGGCCGAGCACGGCCGGCAGGATCGAGGCCGGGTGATAGTCGCTGGCCAGCATGTCGAGCAACCCGGCCTCATAGGCCTGGCGAGCGGAAAGATTGCCGGAATAGGATTCTCCGCGCAGCGCATTGGGCGCGCCCATGGCCGTATACATGCCGAGCCGGCGGGCTTCCCGCGCCGCCTCCAGCGTCACCGGGAATTCGCTGAGCACGGTTCCCAGGCCGTGGACGAATTCCACCTTTTCCGGCGTGTCGTCATCGTGCGAGGCGAGCACGATGCAGCGCGCGCGGGCAAACGCCGACAGGCCCTGCAGCGTGCCGAGCACACCGCCATGCCCGTTCCGATCGGCCATGCGCTTGCCGACGACCTCGGATACGTCGGCTATCGACATGCCGCGCTCCTTGGCCAGGCGGGCGATATACAGTTCGACGTCGCGGTACTGTCCCTGGCCGGGCGTGTGATCCATCAGCGAAACCAAATGCAGCTTGCCGGCATCCATCAATCTTTCCAGCACGCCGACAGCCGCGCTGAACGTCACCTCGAAGCGGGCATGGATGCGGTGATCGACCAAAAGGTGGTCTTTCAGCCCGGTGATGGTCTCGATGATGGACGATGTGTGTTCTTCCGAGCGCAGCAAGGCGGCCGTGGCGCTGTTGCCGATGAAGGAGAGCGCGGCATAGGCGGTGGTCACGCCGCAGGAGGCCAGCCGCTTGTCGAGCTCGGCGATGCCGATTTCCATCGGCACGTGGACCCCGCTGCGCGGCTCCACTTCCCGTTCCACCATGTCGCCGTGCATGTCGATGAAACCAGGCAGCAGCAGGCGGCCGCCGCCGACGAAGTCGGCATTCTCGACAGGCTGGTCGCGGATCTCCGCGATCAGGCCGTCTTCGATCCTGACCGCGCCATTGGCAATGACACGGTCGCGCAGCACAATCTCGAATTCGCTCAACCACAGATCCTGTTTTGTCGGCTGATTCCGATGGGGTGCGGCCCTGTCCGTCCGTTCAAGCATGGTCGTCTCCGAAAACAGCATTCCACATGTCCCGATCGCCCTCCGGCCGGCGGTTTCAAGGCGTGTCATGTGGATGGTTCATTCCCGAGGATCGGATAAGCTCAGTTGGTGACAGCTTTGTGTAGGACAGGCGGGTTGGGCCGCCGTGCTGCCACCGGGTGGGCAATCGCAAGATGTGATACGAGACGCACGTTGGCTACCTACGTCAGGAATGCGCCGCATTTCGGACGTATAAATTGTCTTCGCCAAGTCCTGATAGCAGACATTGCAAGGAGGACTGCGGAGGTCGCGGCCGCGCCAAGACTCCTCACCGTGCCCATCGTGCTTTGAGCCACCACAAAGTGCAAACGCGTGGCCGAAATGGCTATCCGTGGCTGGTCACCCGCCAGCGCCGGACGGCGCCCCACTGACGGAAAAGAACGCGAGCACGCCGGGCATCCCGCTCGCTTCCATCTCGCCATAATCTTCGAATGTCAGGCCGGAGCCAACCACGAGATCGCGCACCGTCCGCGACGCGATGATCTCGCCCGGCCGGGCATGGTCGAGCAATCGCGAGGACAGCTCGATCGCGATGCCGGTGAAGTCATCGCCGCGCTCCTCGCATTCGCCGGTGTGGACCGCGGAGCGGACATCCAGACCGGATTGTCTCAGGCGATGGCGGATCGCGATCGCGCACTGGATCGACCGCGTCGGTCGTTGGAACACCGCGAGCATTCGGCTTGGCGAGCGCCTGATCTGCCTGCCTTCGGCGAGAAGTAATTGGCTTCTGATCTCGTCTGCGTGTCGCTCAATCAGATCTGCGCCGGAGTCAGAATGCGGGTCGCTTATCTCCAGCGACAGCACCGACACCAGGAGCCGTTCGCCCGGTGTCGCCTGGAGAGCGTTGGTGACGAAAACCTCGATCTCGTCGACGAGGCGATCGGAATTCTCGCCCCAGATCACGTGATCCCGGCCGGTGAGCTCGACATATCTGGCGCCTTCGATATGCGTTGCCAGGTAGCGTCCTTCTTCCCGTTTGACCCAGCGGTCGCCCGACGTCTGAACGATCAGTGTCGGAACATGAATGACAGGCAGGATGTCGCGAACATCGATTTCGGTTCCCCAGCGCCAGAGCGAGATCGCGTCTGCGGGCGAGGCTGAATTCCTGAGGTAAGCGGCGAACCATTCTCTTTCGGACGTGTCGTTCATCAGGCTGGGGGCCGCATTGCCCATGTCCGCCGGCTCTCCCCACTGTCTCTCAATGGTGGCCAGGTCTTCTTCCACCTGCTCGGCCGTCCTTGCCCAAGGGTAATCCTTCGACCATCTGCCCCTGGCATAGGTTCCGTTGAGCACAAGTGCCGCCGTGCGCTCGGGGTAGGTCGCCGCGAATAGCATGCACATGGGGCCGCCCTCGGAACCGCCGAACACAACCGTGCGCTTCGAGCCGACCGCATCCAGCACGGCTCGCATGTCCTCCATCCGCTCTTCCATGGTCGGCAAACCGACATTGCGGTCGGATAGCCCTGTGCCGTGCTTGTCCATGCGGATCAAGCGGCAGAAGCTGCCGAGCCGCTGGAACACATGCGAAAGCCGTGGCGAGGCCCAGGCAAGGTCGAGATTGGAGACCCATCCAGGCACATAGATCAGGTCGATCGGCCCGTCGCCGGTCACCTGATAGGCGATGCTGACCCCGGAGGATTTGACATAGTGGGTGGAGGGGCGCAGGGGTTCGCCGCCCGCCTCGGCGCGCGGCGGCTCGGAGGCCGAGGCCGGACGCGGCGATGTCGTGCGGCGGGCCCGCAGCGTATCGTGCAAATGTCTTGTCTCCGGCTCGGGCTGCAGCCTCAGCTCCCGCTGCAGCGCATCGCGGCAATTGTCATATTGCTTGAGCGCCAGATTGATCCGGCCCTGCGCCGCATAGACGTGCATCAGGGCGCGGTGGATGTCCTCCCGCAGCGGCTCCATGGCGAGCAGGCGCGTAGCAGCGCGGACGCAGGAGGCCGGATCCTTGGTTGCACTATAATGCGCGACCAGCCTGTCCAGCGCCGCGACAGCCGTTCCCCTCAGACGCTCGCGCTCGATCCGCAGCCAGTCCTCGAAAGGCTCCTGCTTCAGGCCGAAACCGTCAAGCAGGTCGCCGCGATAGACGACAAGCGCCTGTTCGAGGTTATCAGGCTCCGAGCTGGCTGCCAGCGCCTCGAACCGCGCGACATCGAAATCAAGGCCATCGAGATGAAGGGCGACATTGTCGCTATCCCTGAGGAAGCGAGCACTGCCAGAAGCTTGCATAGCCTTGCCGACAACCGAAACCGCTTGTCGCAGGTTCATCCGCGCCTGGGTCTCGCTGTTGCCACCCCACAAAAGGGCGGCGAGCTTTTCGCGCGACTGCGCATGTCCCGATTGCAGCGCGAGGTAAGCCATCATCGCCCGCGCCTTGCGGCTGAAGGCGGGGACCGCAGCCCCAACGCCGGCAAAGTCGAAACCACCCAGTAGATAGAGATGAGGCCCGGTCATCGGATCCGCCACAACAGCCACCACGCACCGGCGATCCTTTCGTGTCGCCGTCCCTATTTCAACCGTGATTCTGCCAAAATCGCGCTTTTCACGATTCCATCACGCTGGTTGCTGCGCGTTTCTCACGGCTGTCGAGGAGATTGCCGCACTGAGCCCCTTGTTTCTCACTCCGCGTGTCTCAGGAGGACGCCGTGCAACGCCCAAGCTCGATCGACTGGCCCATCTGGCATGACGATCCCTTGCATGAAGAGTCTTGGCACAATCCGGCGTGGCGCGGCGCGGTTGCACCACTGTGTCACGACATTGCGCTTGCCAACTATCTCGAAAGGCAAAAGGCCCACCGCGGATCAGTGGTTCGCCGGCTTGATCTCTCAGCCGTCATGGGCCGCGCATGCGTAACGATCGCGCGTGTCGGACGCGCTTTCCTCCAGCGATTGCGCCCGTTGCAGCGTAGCGGGGACCCTGCGAAGAATGCTTGAGTTGGTCGACGACATTGACTTGAGAATGTCGAGGGCCCACTCGGGATTCAGCAAGGCTCTGGGCCCATCGTGCGCGGCACCCGAGACCGGTGACATACTGCCCTATCCACGGACTGACCTTCCGACCCACAGGGCCGAACCCCGCCATGACCCCTTCTCCCACAACCGGGAGCAGGCAGGCTCGGTTGGTCGGCAATTTCGGGGCCGATCAAGTCGATGCGAGCGACAAGCCCTGAAAGTCATTTTTGAAGATCCAAGCCTCAAAGCTCCTGGTCTGCCTCTGGCCGCGTTTCCGCCGCCCGGTCATCGACGTTCGTTGCCCTGAGCGCTGTGCCGCCGTCTTGCGGCCAGCGGCCAAATGCGCGAATGTTGTCTTTGGACTTAGCCGACTTTTTTGACACGTTGACCGGAGTGGGCCATGCCGCTCGACATCGAGACCCGGTTTCTCTGCCTAGCGGATCTTGAACCGGCGGCACGAGAGGTATTGCCGCACGCAGTTTACGAGTTCATTGCTGGGGGTGCTGGCGACGAAATCACCAAGCGTGACAATGAAGCCGCATTCGACCGCATCAGATTAAGGCCGCGCGTGCTACGCGATGTGACAAGACTTGATACCGGGATCACGCTCTTCGGACAAAGTCTGCCGCATCCGATCATCCTGGCCCCAATAGCATATCAGCGGCTGGTGCATCCGGAAGGCGAGGTGGCAGCGGCGCGCGGCGCCGGAGTGGCGGAAGCGGTGTTCACTCTGGGTACCACGGCGACGGCGGCGATCGAGGATTGCGTGGCGGTGAGCCAGTCTCCAGTCTGGTTCCTGCTCTATTGGCAAAGCGATCGCGGTTTCAATGGCGAACTCGTATCGCGCATGGCGGCACTGGGCGCGAAGGCAATCAGCGTGACTGTCGACTTGCCAACGCCAGGCGATCGCCACAGGCAGTTCCGGGCAGGATTCAAAATTCCCGACAGCCTCGCAACGCCATACTTCAAGGACCGTAACACCGGCGTGCTCAAAGTTGGCACTGCGCAGCGGCGGGCGATGCCGACCTGGGCGGATATTGCCTGGCTGCGTTCGCTGACAACCCTACCGCTTATCCTGAAGGGCATTCTCGATCCTGACGATGCCGAGCAGGCAATCAGAACCGGTGCCGATGCCATCGTCGTCTCGAACCACGGTTCGCGCAACCTCGACACCCTGCCAGCGACCATCGACGCCCTGCCCGCCATCTCGGAGCGGGTAGCCGGGCGGATTCCCATCATCCTCGACGGCGGCGTGAGGCGTGGCACAGACGTTTTGAAGGCGATTGCCCTAGGGGCAAGCGCCGTCATGATTGGTCGCCCCTATGTCTACGCACTTGCAACGGATGGTGCCGACGGCGTAGCCTATTGTGTCAACCTGCTCCGCAGAGACTTCGAGGCGGCAATGGCGCTAACCGGCCGGGCGCGCATCGACGAGATCGACCGGTCGGCAATCTGGTGAAGCCCGAACTATTCCTCGGCATGTTCAGTATTGCAGCTCTACGCTTTACTCCGTCCCGCTTTTTGTCCAGCCGAGCGCCCACTATATTGTCGCCGGTTCTGAGAATTTGGACAGAGAAGCCGATGGTCTGCTGTCGGCCCCACAACAGCCGTTTATGTTCATGGCGAATCGCCAACGCGCGCTGCCATAGTCCCGCCCTATGGTGGGCTGGTGCCATCACCAAATCTCACGCCACTCGCTGGCCGGCGGTAGCCGGGTGGCCCCGGAGTGATTGAAGTGCCCGCCGCGGCGCTGAAGGCGGTTGGGCGCACCTTGGGGTTCCGGCCTGGCGGTCAGCCGCCGCGGCCCTCAGCGCCGTTGCATTGGCGCTACCCCGGGGCGAAAATGCTCTCCATGAAAACAGTTCCCAGGCTCACCACACCAAGGCTCGTGCTTCGGGCGCCGGGCGAGCGGGATATCCCGGCTTGGTTCGCGCGCGCGAGCGATGTCGGATCCGCCTCCCTTGCCGGCGATCCCGTTGCCGACGACATCGGCGCGGGCGCGCGATGGCTCGCCCTTGCGCGTCAGCGGTTCGCCGACGGCCGGGCGATCAAATGGTCGATAGACCAGCCAGGCGTGGCGGACGCGATCGGGACGATAACCCTGTCCTTTGGCGCGGACGACGCCAGGTCGGCCGCATTGGGATTTGTGCTGGGGCGTACCCATTGGGGGCAGGGGCTGGGCTCCGAGGCGGCACGCGAAGTGGTTCGCTACGCCTTCGAGACCCTGGCGCTCGCACAGGTGACGGCCGAGGCGGCGGCGCGCAATGTCGCGTCGCTGCGGATCCTGGCGAAGCTCGGCTTCAAACATGTCGACAGCTTCATCGATGAGTCCGACGGCGAGCAATGCGAGCGTTTCGTGCTCGCCGCGCACATAGGACCGTTGGTCCTGGCGAACCAGGCTTAGAGCTATCGGAGCACGCCAAAGGCCGCCGTGTTTGCTCAGGTCAATCGCAGCTGGTCGCCGCCTTGAGCGCTTCGGCACGGGCCGGTTCGCGCAGGTCAGCGATCCGTCGAACGGAAGCGTAGAATCTCGGATAGTCGCCGGAGCATAAATCGAACAAGCGAATAAACGCCGGAACCTGTTCGCCATAGACAGACGTCGCTGCGAGCTTTGCGTTGTTGATCGGCGCATTGAACCAGGCATCGTATCCCCGGTATCCGGCCCAGCTTCCGTCGCGCATTTGCCGGTAGCGCGTCCGCAACCTGTCGAGCGTGGCTGCCTTGGCCGCCGCCATCCCGTCGGGGGGCCGGGAGCTTTCATAGACCTGCCGCAACTCGTCGCGCGTTTTCGACACCAGTGCGAGAAAATCGGCGCTGCGCTTGCGATCGGCCTCGTAGCGGCGCAATCCGGCGCGATCGCCGGCGGCGCGGAGCCATTTTCTCGTGCCGGTGGTTTCGACGGCGACCGCGAAAGCCTCATTGAATGCGGAATCGCCGTTCACATAGAGGCGCTGATGCGCCAGTTCATGAAAGACAAGACTCGCCAGATAGGTGTCGTCCTGACGCAGCATGGTCGAGAGCAGCGGGTCGCTGGACCAGCCCAGCGTGGAATAGGCGGTGATGCCGGTGACATAGACGTCCAGCCCCTGTCGATGAAGTGCCAGGGCGCTTTCGGTCGCGGATTTCCGATCGAAGTATCCCCGGTAGGGAACGCAGCCGAAAACCGGAAAGCACCATGTCTTGGGCGTGAGCGAGAATTGCGGGGCGGCAAAAACGGCCCAGGTCACGGCATCCCGGTGGATGTCGACATAGCTGCGATAGCTGCTGTTGTCGGGCAGTGCCAGCTCATCCGTCGCGAACCGCCTTATGGCGCTCGCCGACGTCAGCTTGGCGCGCAATGCCTCCGGCGTCGAAGGGGCCTCGATCAGTTTTCCAACGTCCTGGCGCGCGGCCATGATCCGGACATGGCCCTCCAGCGATTGCGCGTAGTAGGAAACGCTGGTGCAGCCGCTCAGCGCGGACGCCATGACGGCCGCCGCAAACAATCGAAAAACGCGCTTCACTTCTTCCCCACCGCTTCGTCACCTGCCATGGAGCACATGTTGCGCCCCAATGTCCAAACCGGCGCACCAATTTTCGTCAAGATCCATAGCGAGCAGCGGCGCGGACTGTCGACCCGGCTTCTGGCTGACGACAAATCTCCCCCACGGCTGACTCTTTTCCGGATCCTCAAACGTCTCAGCTACAGTGAAACACTGGAGCAGGGTCAAATGAGCCTCAGGGATAAGAAAATCGTGGTCACCGGCGGCAGCCGTGGGCTTGGCCTCGGATTGGTCGAAGCGCTTGTCGAGCAAGGTGCCGGCGTGACCGTGGTCGCGCGGGGCGCCGAGGCGCTGCAGGCGGTCGGTGCGCGGCTTGGGGTCGCCACCATCGCCGCCGATGTCACGGACGAGGACGCCGCCTATCGCATTCTTGGCGAGGTCCGCCCTGACATACTGGTGCTCAACGCCGGCGCCACGCCCCGGATGGGGCGGCTGGACCAGTTGAAGTGGAAGGACTTCTCCATCGCATGGGAAACCGATGTCAAGGCCGGGCTCTACTGGCTGCAGGCGGCGCTGAACCTGCCGCTCGGGCCGGGCAGCCGGGTGCTGGTCGGGTCGAGCGGTGCGGCCGTCACCGGGTCGCAGATGTCGGGCGGCTATGGCGGCGCCAAGCGGATGCTCTGGTTCATGGCCAAATATGCCAATGGCGTGGCGCAGGAGAAAGGCCTCGGCATACGCTTCCAGGCGATCGTGCCGCGGCAGATGATCCTCGCCACCGGGATCGGCGATGTGGCCGCCGGCGCCTATGCCGGCTCGATGGGCATCACGCCGGAACAATTCGTCACCCGCTTCGGCGCGCCGATGCCGCCCCGGGCGTTCGGCGACAGGGTGGTCTCGCTGCTGGAAGACCCGCAGTATGGCGAGGGCGTCGTCTTCGGCCTCAGCGGCGACGCCGGGGTGACGATCATGGAGGGCGCCGGTCCTTGAGCGACGCGAAGCCAGCGGTGGAGCGCGACCGGCAGGAAGGGCTGCTTGCCCTTGCCACTGCCTTGCGGCCGGAGCTGCACCGCTATTGTTCGCGCCTGATGGGCTCGGTCATCGACGGCGAGGATGTCGTGCAGGACACGTTCGCGCGCGCCGTCGTTGCCCTGGAGGAGTTGTGTGAGGTGCCTCGGCTCAAGCCGTGGCTGTTCCGGATCGCCCACAACCGCGCGCTTGACCTGTTGCGCAGCCGCGCGATCCGCGCCGCGGAGCCGATCGAGGCGGCGCTCGCGATAGCCGACGAAGCCGACCCGGTGGAGGTGCTGATGCGCAGGCAAGCCGTGCAAACCGCCGTGTCGCGCTTCGCCGAGCTTCCGGTGACGCAACGCAGCGTGGTCGTCCTCAGGGATGTGCTCGACGAGCCGCTGGCCGACATCGCCGCCCTGCTCGGCATCACGGTCGATGCGGTGAAGGCGCATCTGGCGCGCGGCCGCGCCCGGCTTCGGCGGATCAACGCCGAGGCCAATCCGCTTCCCGACGCGCGCATCGCATCGGCGGCCATCCTGCGCTACGTCAATCTGTTCAACCGACGCGACTGGGACGGCTTGCGCGCGCTGCTGGCCGACGATGTGAGGCTCCATCAGTCCACGCACAAGCCGCGCGCAGGGGCCGCCGACGTCGGCATGTTCTTCACCATCTACGCCAGGAGCGACGGCTTGTTGCTCAGGCCGGCATGGGTCGAGGGCCGCGAGGTGATCGCGGTGTTCGAAGACCGGGCCGACGCGAAACCCAGTCATTTCATGTGGTTGGAATGGCGCGACGGCCGGATCAGCTTCATTCGCGACTACCGTTATGTCCGGTACGTTCTCGACGACGCGGACCTGGTGCTGGCAAGGTGATGTGTCGTGCCTTCACGGGATGAGGACGGAGACCTCGCGGTCGGACGGACGCTCGCTCGCGGCCAGCCCGGAGGCCACGCCGGCGCGGTCGGCGGCGTTGCGGTTCTGGCTCATCTTGCGCTTGCCTTCGAGCCTGACGACCGGCATGCGCAGGCCGATAATGCCGCGAAGCTGCGACTGGATGAAGTCGGGCGGCGCGTCCGACACGGCCCAGGGCGCGGCGCGCGCGCCCTCATGCAGGTTGGTCAGCCGGGTGACGACCTCCAGCAGCCTGTCCGCATCCTCGAAGAACTCGACCGGCCCGTAGGCATGAACCGCGGCGTAGTTCCAGGTCGGCACGACCTTGCCGGTTTCCTGCTTGGTGGCGTACCAGGCCGGCGTCACATAGGCGTCCGGGCCCATGAAGATGGCCAGCCCGTCGCCGACCGCGGGAACGCGCCACTGCGGGTTGGCCCTGGCCAGATGGCCATGGATGACGCCGTGCTCGCCCTCGGTCTCGTCGAGAAAAAGCGGCAGCGGGGTGGCGAGCGGCCCGTCCGCCGTGGCGGTGACGAGATTGGCCAGCCGCGCGGCGCGGATCGTCGCGATCAGGCTATCCTTGTCGTCGTCGCGGAAGGCGGGCGGCGTGTACATTTTCGAACTCCTCGCATTGCCCTCACAAATGCCACACAATCCGGTCCGTTGGGAATATCCAGTTCGAGGCATCCAGGTGGCCAGTCGATCGGGGACGGAGCTTTGCCACAGTGCTGGCCGGATGCCGCCGAGATCAGCCGAGAAGGTTGCGCGCGGTCCTCATGAAGATCTTCGAGCCGATCGGGATCAAATCGTCGGGAAAGTCATAGTCGGGATTGTGCAGGGCAGGGTGCCGCTCGCCCGCACCGAGGAAGAACATCGCCGACCTGGCGCTGTGGCCGAACAGGCCGAAATCCTCCGAGGCGCGCATCGGCAAGGCTTCCTCGCCATGCGCGACGCTCTCTTCATCGAGGGCGCGCCGCAGGTGCTCGACAGCATCCGGCGCGTTGACGCTGGCGACGAAGATCTCATGATAGTCCCAACTGGCGGAGAGGCCGTGGCGTCCGGCAATCTCCTTGACCAGGGTTTCGGCGGCGGCGCAGAGGTCCGCCATGCGCTCGTCGCGGCGTGTGCGCAGCGTTGCCCAGACCTCGGCGTGGGCGGGCGCGATGCCGAACACGGCTTCCCCCATCCGCGCATGGGTGACGGTGACCATGGAGAAATCATCGTCGGCGAAAGTCGCGCGGCCGAGCGCGGGCAGGGCCGGCATCAGCTCCGAGATCGCCGGCATGGGCGAGGTTCCGGTCTCGGGCATGGAGGAATGCGCGGTCTTGCCCTCCAGCACGATGCGCATGCCGCGCGAGGCGCAGTTGACCACGCCGGGCTTGAGCCTGACTTCGCCGAACGGCACGCCGGGCAGATTGTGCAGCGAGAAGGCGAAATCCGGCGCGATCTCGCCAAAGCGCGGATCGGCGACGACGCCGGCCGCGCCATTGCCGGTTTCCTCGGCGGGCTGGAACATCAGCACGACGCGGCCGCTGGCGGGCCGTTCGCGCCCGAACTGGCGGCCAAGGGCGGCCAGGATAGCGGTGTGCCCGTCATGGCCGCACATATGCGACTTGCCAGGAATTTGCGATGCATGCGGCACGCCGGACAGTTCCTCGATGGGCAGCGCGTCGAGTTCGGACCGAAACAGGACGGTTGGTCCGTTTTTGCCGCTGTCGTAGATGGCCGCGACGCCGTTGCCGCCGAGGCCGGTCAGCACCTTGTCCGGCCCGGTGTCGGCGAGGAAGGAGACGACCTCTTTCGCCGTCTTCTCCTCTTCGTTCGAGATTTCCGGCTGCCGGTGCAGCTTGCGCCGCCATTCGGTCAGTTCGACAATGTCGCGATTGGTCAGGGTCATGGTCTTTCGCCTCCACTGCGGTCCTCTGCTAACGATAAACGGCCGTGCCGGCCACGGTCCAAGTTCCGGGCTTTGGCGGGCCAGGCCTCGCGACCGGTCTACTTCACGCGGTTGGGGCAGAGCGCCTTGAACTGGTCCAGCGTATAATCGTAGCCCGAGGCGCCGGAGCCATCCAGCACCACTTTCTCGTCGACGGCGGTGATCCGGTAATCGGTCGTCACATCGGTGCCCTTGTTGCGGCCCTGGAACAGCATGGCGGCGCCGTAGAAGGTGGTGAATTCGCCGGTCTTGCAGTTGGCGGTGATTTCGAAATGCAGGGGCGCGTTCATTTCCGCATCAATGCACTCCTCGGTGAAATCATGGCCATATTCGCGGCAGTAGAGGCGGGCCTTGCGCCTGTCGTGCCTGGCCAGG
Organism: Mesorhizobium sp. B2-4-13; assembly: GCF_006658535.1. Taxonomy (NCBI): domain Bacteria; kingdom Pseudomonadati; phylum Pseudomonadota; class Alphaproteobacteria; order Hyphomicrobiales; family Phyllobacteriaceae; genus Mesorhizobium; species Mesorhizobium sp. B2-4-13. The sequence goes on from NZ_VFVB01000015.1 coordinate 116,081, forward strand.
ATGCTGGCGTGCGTGGAGCCGATGCCCGACTTTTTGACGATGGTAAGCTCCATTCCAACCCGGGCGCCGTAATAGAGCGTCGCGGCGCCAGCCGGCGCGCCCAGCGTCACGGCGCAAAGCACAGCCAACAGACGTCGCATGGAAACTCCTCCCTTGGCCGGGAAGGATTGACGCACGGGGCGGGGCGGTCAAGCCCCAATTGGCCCCACTGGCTGACGCTTCGCGGCCATGTTCCAGGTCGAGTGGACCGCATTTTGCCGCACCTGGCCCAATCGCCTCGGCTCGGGAAACGGATGGTCATTATGAGACGATTGTTTATAACGGTCGCTGAAAATCGCGATACCAAGGGGAGACGATGCGCTACATACGTCCGCTTTCAATCGAAGACGCCGTCGGCCAATTGGCCGGATCGGCCGGCCCGGCCGCCATCCTTGCCGGTGGCAGTGACCTCCTAGTGAGGATGAAGGGCGGCTTTGTCGAACCCGAACTGATCATCGATATCAAGTCGATCGCCGGCTTGCGCGACATCAGGGAAACCGCCGACGGCTTCAGCATCGGCGCCGCCGTGCCTTGCGCCGTGCTGGGCGAGAACGCCGCGCTGAAGAAGGCCTGGCCTGGGGTGGTCGAAGCTGCCAAGCTGATCGGCTCGAAGCAGGTGCAGGGACGCTGCACGATTGTCGGCAATCTGTGCAACGCCTCGCCGGCGGCCGACAGCGTTCCGGCGCTGGTGGCGGCGGGCGCCAAGGCCGTGGTCGTCGGCCCGTCGGGCAAGCGCACCATCGCCGTCGAGACGGTGCCGACCGCGCCGGGCCGGACATCGCTCGCCAAGGGCGAGATCATCGAGGCGATCCTGCTCGGCAAGCCCGCGCCGCGTTCGGCCGATGCCTATCTCAGGTTCATTCCGCGCACCGAGATGGACATCGCCGTGGTCAGCGCCGGCGTGAACCTGACGCTGGACGGTGCTGGCGTCGTGACGGCCGCCCGTGTGGCGATCGGCGCCGCCGCGCCGACCGTGCTTTTGGTGGAAGAAGCGGCCGAGGCCCTGATCGGCCGCAAGCTCGACGAGGCAGCGCTGGAGCGGCTGGCCAAGGTCTGCGCCGGCGCCTGCCGGCCGATCGACGACAAAAGAGGCACAATCGAATTCAGGCGCAAGGTTGCGGGCGTGCTGGCCAGGCGGGCCGCACAGACCGCCTATGCACGTGCAGGAGGCAAATGATGGCTGGCGTAGCGGTTTCAACCACGATCAACGGCGACAATGTCGAATATCTCTGCCAGCCCGACGAGACGCTGCTCGACGTGCTGCGCGACCGGCTCGGGCTGACCGGCGCCAAGGAAGGCTGCGGCACGGGCGATTGCGGCGCCTGCAGCGTCATCGTCGACGACCGGCTTGTCTGTTCTTGCCTGGTGCTTGGCGCGGAAGCCGAAGGCCGCCGCATCGAGACCGTCGAGGGCATGGCGCATGGGGACCGGCTGCACCCGCTGCAGCAGAAATTCCTGGAGCACGCCGCATTGCAATGCGGCATCTGCACGCCAGGTTTCCTGATCGCGGCCAAGGATCTCCTGGCCAAGAACCCCGACCCGACCGAGGAGGAAATCCGCTTCGGCCTGGCTGGCAATCTCTGCCGCTGCACCGGCTACGACAAGATCGTGCGCGCCGTCCAGGACGCGGCCATCGTTATGAAGGGAGCCTGAGATGAATTTCGATCCGCGTTTTTCGGGGCGTAAGTTCGCATCCGTCGGCACGCGCCCGATCCGCCCCGACGGTGTCGACAAGGTGACCGGCCGCGCCCGCTATGGCGCCGACTTCAACATGGCCGGCCAGCTGGTCGGCCGCGTGCTGCGCAGCCCGCACGCGCATGCCAAGATCCGCAAGATCGACACTTCGAAGGCGGAAGCGCTTCCCGGTGTCAAGGCGGTGATCACCGCCGCCGACCTGCCCGACCTCACCGACGGCGATGCCGCCATGTACGACATCCTCGACAATTGCATGGCGCGCACCAAGGCGCTCTATGACGGCCATGCGGTGGCCGCCGTTGCCGCGATCGACGCCCGCACGGCGCGGCAAGCGCTGAAGCTGATCGAGGTCGACTACGAGGTGCTGCCGCATGTCACCGATGTCGACGAGGCGATGGCGCACCACGCGCCGCTGATCAACGACACGGTCTTCACCGAGGGGCTGGAGGAAAAGCCGGTCAAGCCCTCCAACGTCACCAAGCGCTCGCAGTTTGGCCATGGCGACGTCCATCAGGGTTTCGGGCAGGCCGATTTCATCGTCGAGCGCTCGTTCAAGACCGAGCAGACGCACCAGGGCTATATCGAGCCGCATGCCTGCGTGGCCAATGTCAGCTCCGACGGCACGGCGGACCTGTGGGTCTGCACGCAGGGCCATTTCGTCTACCGCCAGCACTGCGCCCAGCTGCTGGGCATGGAAGCCTCGAAGCTGCGCGTCACCTCGTCCGAGATCGGCGGCGGCTTCGGCGGCAAGACCCATGTCTGGGCCGAGCCGGTGGCGCTCGCTCTGTCGCGCAAGGCCGGACGCCCGGTGAAGCTGGTGATGACCCGCGACGAGGTGTTCCGCGCCTCGGGTCCGACCAGCGCCACCTCGATCGACGTCAAGATCGGCGCCCGCAAGGACGGCACCATCACCGCGGCGGAAGCGACGCTGCGCTACAGCGCCGGCCCCTATGCCGGCTCCTGGGCCGAGATCGGCGCCATGACGGCGTTCGCCTGCTATCGTCTCGATAACGTCAAGACGGTGGGCTACGAAGTGCTGGTCAACCGGCCGAAGACCGCCGCCTACCGCGCGCCGTCGGCGCCGATGGCGGCCTTCGCGGTGGAAAGTGCCGTCGACGAGCTCGCCAAGGAGCTCGGCATGGATCCGGTCGAGTTCCGCATCAGGAACGCCGCGCAGGAAGGCACGCGCTCCTCCTACGGCCCGGTCTACGGCCCGATCGGCATCGGCCCGACGCTGGAAGCGGTGAAGAGCCATGCGCACATGAAGGCGCCGCTGAAGGAGAACCAAGGCAGGGGCATGGCCTGCGGCTTCTGGTTCAATTTCGGCGGCCAGACCTGCGTGGACTTGAACATCGGCATGGACGGCTCGGTGTCGCTGGCCGTGGGCACCGTCGATGTCGGTGGTTCGCGCGCGTCGCTGTCGCTGGTCGCGGCGGAGGAACTCGGCATCGACTATTCCCAGCTCAAGGCGGTGGTCGCCGACACCTCTTCCCTCGGTTACAACGACATGACCGACGGCAGCCGCGGCACCTTCTCGTCCTCGATGGCGACCATCTCGGCCGCCCGCAACGCGATAAAAATCCTGCGCGAGCGCGCCGCGCAGATGTGGGACATCTCGGTCGACGACGTGATCTGGGAACAGGGCCACGCGATCGCCAAGGGCGAGAAGCACGGCAATCTCGGCAAGCTGTCGCTGAAGGAGATCGCGGCCAAATCGGGCACCACGGGCGGGCCGATCGCCGGCCATAGCGAGCTCGTCGCCGACGGCGCCGGAGTCTCCTTCGCCACCCATATATGCGACGTCGAGGTCGACCCCGAGACGGGGTCGACCAAGGTGATCCGCTACACGGTGGTGCAGGATGCCGGCAAGGCGGTGCACCCGACCTATGTCGAGGGCCAGTACCAGGGCGGTGCCGCGCAAGGCATCGGCTGGGCGCTCAACGAGGAGTATATTTACGGCAAGGACGGCCGGCTGCAGAACGCCGGCTTCCTCGACTACCGCATCCCGGTGTGCTCCGACCTGCCGATGATCGACACGCAGATCCTGGAAATCCCCAACCCCAACCACCCCTATGGCGTGCGCGGCGTCGGCGAAACCTCGATCGTGCCGCCGCTGGCGGCGATCGCCAACGCGGTGTCGAACGCGGCCGGCGTACGCATGACCCACATCCCGATGTCGCCACCGCGGATTCTCGCGGCGATCGAGGCGGAACGGGAAGGCTAGGGCGAAAGCTAGGGATAAGGTGTGTTGAGATTCAGGTCAGGCCGAGCCGAAAGTGGCGGGTTCCGAGAACCGGAGCGGAGCGTACTTGAAGTACGTGAGCACCGGAAGCGCAGGAACCTGCCATTTGCAGGCCGGCCTCACCTGAATATCGGCACACCTTAAGCGATGGTCGAGGTCACGCTCTGGGGCGCGCTTGGCCAGCTTGCCGGAGGCCAGAGCAAGATCGAGGTCGAGGCCAAGGACATAAGGGAGCTGTTCAGGAAACTGGCTGAACAGTATCCCGCCCTGGAGCCATGGATCGACCGCGGGATCGCGGTGGCGATCGACGGGGTGATCTATCGGGATACGTGGGGGAAGGAATTGCCGGAGGGGGCGGAGATTTTTCTGCTGCCGCGATTGGCTGGGGGGTGAGCATCGGAGATTTGTGGCCAGCCTATCAGGCGGCAATCGCAAGTCTGCCGACACACAATACCTTCCTAACGCTGTCGATGTTGGACTCGGAATATTATGTCGGAAGGGGCGCCGCAAAAATTGCATTTTCTAGGCGGGCTGTGATTCTGCATGGTACTTACTTGTGCCGCGACTGAAAGCACGACACAAATGTTGATCCAAGTAACGTCATGCGATTCTCTTCGGACTGATAGGATGCCAAAGGCGACCCCAAGAGGAGCGACACCAGATGAGACAGTTCGGGGTTCGGCAATGGACTAACCCTTCCGTACGGAAGTTCGCACCACAGGGCGACCCTGTAGAGGCAATGGTGAAGAGGGTGCGTGCGGTGGTCCTCGAAGCGCGCGATGCGGGTTGGTCAGGACCTCCCTTCAATCCAATCACGCTTGCTCGGCAGATCGGCCTTCGGGTAGAGCCAAGTGCTGCGGTTCCGGACGCCCGAACAATCGTCGATGACCGCGGTACGCGTATCGAATACAATCCACAACAGAAGCGCGCGAGGGCAAGGTTCTCGATCGCTCATGAGATTGCCCATACGTTCTTTCCAGACGTTGGCGACGCCATACGGAATCGCTGCGGCGATTCGACCGTGCACGACGATTGGCAGCTTGAGCTTCTATGCAATCTCGGCGCTTCCGAGATCGTCATGCCGGTCGGCAGCCTGCCGAAACTCGATCACGTTCCGCCGCTTGAACGGTTGATCCAGGATCGCCTGCAATTGGACGTGTCGACGGAGGCTTACCTTATCCGCGTGGTCAGCGTCACCGACGCACCCATCACCATGTTCATTGCGTCACCGCATCCGGACGGCGAGCATGTCAGCTACCGCGTTGACTACGCAATTGCGTCGTCCTCGGCTCCAAGGCTCGCCCTTGCGGAACAGCGCATACCTGCTAGCAGCGTCGTGAGGCAAGCCAACGCGATCGGTGCAACGGCGCACAGCATCGAGCAATGGCCAGACGGCGAGCCGGCTTCCGTCGAATGTGTCGGCATTCCTGGCTATCCAGGTAGTCTTCTGCCTCGCGTTGCCGGACTGATCCGACATGGCACGCGCGATCTTGGGGACTTCCTGCATTTCATTCACGGCGATATTCTAGCACCCCGCGCTATACCACCGGTTATCGTCTGCCAACTCGTCAACGACCGAGCGTTGCGCTGGGGCGGGGGTGTTGCGCGGCAGATGGCAAAGCGCTTCCCAAAAGCCGAGGTCGAGTTCGGGGATTGGATCAAGGCTACGCCGAAGGCCGAACGATTGGGCGAGGTTCACTATGCAACTACCACCAGCTTCACTTTGGCCAGCGTAGTCGCACAGGAAGGATTCGGCCCAAGTGGAGGGTTCGCGGATACGCTATCAGGCCTTGGATAAAGCCATGGCCAAGCTCGCTGACGTCGCGCGCCAGCGGGAAGCCTCCGTACACATGCCCCGGTTAGCCACAGGCGGGGCGGGAGGAGACTGGGAAGTCGTCGAAGCCTTAATACGCCAAAATTTCGACGGGCTGGACAAAGGGGTATGGGTCTACGATCTTCCTCCCCGCCAGACGCAACATAGCTTGGAATTCTGAGCTTGAACACGCGCCGGAAACTGCAGATTGTCCTGCTGTCCGGTCGCATCAGTGCCGGGAAGACCCGTCTTGCCGCCGGTCTCGTCGATCGGCACGGGGCGACGCTCGTCAAGACCCGCGAACTCATTCTGCGTACCCTTCCTCGCACTCGTGACAAGCGGCAGGATTTGCAGCGCGCTGGCGAGCGTCTTGACCGCCAGACCGAAGGTCGCTGGCTGGCTGAAGCGCTCGCTGCGTTGATTGACGAACGTCGTTTGAATGATGAACTCCCCGAGGGCTTGTTCGTGCTGGATGCCGTGCGCATCAACGGCCAGATCGAAGCAATCCGGCGAGCTTTCGGAGACTCCGTGGCCCATCACGTCCACCTGACGGCATCTTCAGAAACTCTCGAAAATCGCTTCAGTCAGCGCAAGGTAAGGTCCGACGACGGTGTCACCTGGAGCCAAGCTGCAGCCAATGCCACCGAGCGCAAAGTTGAAGGACTGGCGGCATTCGCCGACACCGTAATCAACACCGACCACTGCACTCCTAACGACGTATCCGTCCGCGCGACGGCGCTCCTCGGATTGATACCCCGGTCAGTCGACCAGTTGGTCGACGTCTTGGTGGGCGGGCAATTCGGAAGTGAAGGAAAGGGCAATATCGTCGGGCACATTGCGCCGGAATACGACCTGTTCGTGCGGGTGGGAGGGCCAAATGCTGGACATCAGGTCTACGCCGTCCCAATGCCAGAGAAATACTTCCACCTCCCGTCCGGTTCGGAACGGGCTCCCAACGCGCAATTGCTGCTCGGGCCGGGCGCTGTGATCCATCCCGGGAAGCTCCTGGCTGAGATCAACACCCACAAGATCAGCGCAGACCGGCTGGTGATCGACGAGCATGCAATGATTATCGAAGATGTCGATAGGGAGGTAGAAAAGGCTAAGCTTGCGAGCATGGGATCGACCGCACAAGGTGTCGGTGCAGCCTCCGCGCGGAAGATCATGGGACGCGGTGGCGCGGAGAACCCGCCTGTCCGGCTCGCCAAAGACGTCCCCGACTTGAAGCCGTATATAGGCCAGGCCCAACGCGTGCTCGACGAGGCATACTGCCGAGGCCAGCGCATTTTGCTAGAGGGTACGCAGGGAACCAGCCTGAGCCTCCACCATGGCCCTTACCCCCATGTGACATCGCGCGACACGACGGTTTCTGGTTGCTTGGCGGATGCTGGAATTGCGCCGGGGCGCGTGAGGCGAACGATCGCAGTGTTTCGCACCTATCCCATACGGGTCGGCGGTCCGTCAGGGGATTTCGGAGGAGCTGAAATCACTCACGAAGACATTGCGCTCCGGTCAGGCATTCCCGTAGAGGAACTGAAGTCCCGCGAAGTGACTACTACCACCGGTAGGTCCCGTCGCTTCGGCGAGTTCGATTGGGTCCAGCTCCACCGGTCATGTGTTCTGAACGGTCCCACCGATATCGCGCTAACGTTCGTGGACTATCTTTCGGTGCGTAACAGAGACGCCTATCGCTTCGAGCAGCTGACCGAGGAGACCTTACGCTTTATCGAGGAGGTCGAACGTGTGTCCGGCCAGCCGGTGACACTAATATCAACTAAATTCGATTGGCGTAATGTCATCGATAGGAGGTCATGGTGACGGAGGAGGAACTCAAGAGCCTGATTGCTGACTGTCCGCATCTTTATCACATGGCGATGCGGCAGAGTTGGCCGTCAATCGAACAGCACGGGCTCCTTCCCACGGACGCGTTGCTGGATCTCTGGGAAGTTGATGGCCAGGCTCGCGCCGACCTTACAACACTTCGCCGCCCCAAATCAGTCGCGATATCACATCCAACGCAGGGTAATGCAGTGATCCGCGACCAAATCCCTATGCATGACCATCACCTTACGAAATGCCTTCGCGATGGATTGACCCCGGCTGATTGGCACAAGCGCCTTAACGAAAGGGTGTTCTTCTGGCTAACAGAGCAAAGATTGGAGCGGCTTCTCTGCGCAGGGGCCTACAAGGCCGATGAGCATATAGTTCTCAAGGTCGACACGCGCTCTCTCATCGCCTCCCATCGGGACAGAATTGAGCTGTCACCGATGAACAGCGGCTGTACCATGCCTTTTGCGCACCCGCGCGGAGCAGACACCTTTCTGCCGATTGACGCATACCCCTACGCCGCTTGGCGTGCGAAACGACGGGCGACCGATGTCGTCGTTGAACTCACAGTGATCGGCGGCGTTCCGGATATCAAGGCATATGTGACCGAGGTATCGATTCGCGCGTGCGGAAAAACTCTCACGAGATTGCTTTAACGAGCGCAGGCGGACAGAAAAGCTCATGAATACTCACGAAGGGGAAGCTGTGGACGATCGCCGTTACGTTTCTCTTGCAGCGTACGTGAATGTAATTTTCCGATAGAGAGGTCGCTGTGCGGATTTGCGTACTCATCAACCAAAACGAGTAATCATGAAGAAGTCTGCGGCGGTCGACCTGTGGATTCAACTATTAGATCGGGCTAGAGCTAATGACTGGTCATCGTTTCAAGACCCGGAATGTTCGATAAGCGATACCGATCACGAGGTCGCAAGGCAAGCGTTCCTTGACGTCGGGTGGCGTGCGACCGACATCGAGGCTTTAGAGGATGGAACTCGTCGGAGAGCTGTTTCTGCGCCAGTTACAAGCGAAGGTGTAAACCGTAACTCCGAGGCAATGTTGGAGCGGCTACTCAAGCCGATCATGAGTGGACTGTCACCGGTAGATCGGCTGCGGGCCGATGAAGCCCATTTCGTCGTGGAGCCAAAAGCTGGCCCGTTGGTTTCAACGATCAACGTTCCGATGACCGACGAAACTATTATCGCGATGGGAACCCATTTCACGCGCTACTGTGGCCTGATCGCAAGAGCGTATGTCCGAACCTGTAACCTGCTGCCTTTCGCGACAGGTATGGAGTACAAAGAGAATGACTTACGTCTCAAATTACGGCGAAACCCACACCTTCTGTTCTATTGGTGGCGCATTTTCACCTCATATGCGCTGACGGGAACCCATTGCCTTACTGAATTTAAGCCATCAACCAGGGATGAAGTACTGTTAGTGGAACAGATGGCGGCTGCCATGGAGATTTTTGCGCTCGCTCATGAACTTGGACACCACTGCCTCGCTCACGGTCGGCAACTCAACGGCCCGGGCGATTCTAGGAGCGAAGAATTCGACGCGGATTCATTTGCAGCCAAGCTATGCGAGACCGTTGAGGGAACTTTGGAGTATCGAGAAATGCAGGGTTATTCTTTTTCGAACCCATACCTCTGGAGCGGGGCTGGCGGCATATTGCTCCTTGGGTCGATCGAAATCTTTAGAAAGGTCAAGGGAAAGATTTTCCATAATCCGCACTTTGATACTCACCCTCATTTTATCGATCGCGCGGACAGAATCACTCACAGAAATGTTTTGCAAATTGCGAGTTATCAAACCCGATTAGATTTCTGCAGTTCTGCTCACAATGTACTCAAATGCGTGTTGTTGGAACTCGAGCCAATCATGAGGGCTTGGCCCTTCAAGGAGTTATCCTCCAACCTGCCGGACGATTGGGAAGTCGCCCAAGAGGGTCGCACGCGCCTACTAACCCAGATGGAACTTCCATAGATTGACGGCGGCGAAGGCTTGACCTGCCCTTGCGGGCCGACTCGACTGGTCTGTCGTTGCCGAATGCCGAGGCACACGCAGAAAGGTTCCGCGGGCGCAGCTTTCGGGCCGCTCGGTTAACCTCGACACTAAAAACCGCTTCGCGCTCCCTACACTCCCACCCGCGCCCGCACATACACCAACCCCGCCACCGCCAGATCCCCCACAGCCAGCCCCCGGAA